>MWDO01000103.1 GCA_002070605.1 Spirochaetes bacterium ADurb.Bin133 | reverse complement strand
ATATATTTAATCAACGGTCAGTCTTACATCGAAAGCGACATCATAGGCTTCGAGCCTGTATAGATGGATGATGTTTAGTCGCAATAGCAGATCTTAATCAAACATTTTATAAGGAGGCGCGATGACAATTATTAAGTAAGTATAAATTGACCTTTAGCTGTTTTACTATAGTATGTAAAATAAAGCAGGTTAATTTTATTTTTAAAGAGTTTAGTTTACTCAAAAAACAAAGATTATCGTTGACTTTTACCATAGATGATGCTAATGTAAAATTTGACACATATGCGACGGGTAGGCGCGCGACAATTGTCGCATAAAAAATCGACGCCATATGCGACGCAAACGTTCCTCGATGGAAATTGGACGCCATATGCGTCGTTTTATTTTTGGTATCATATGTGTCATTTTTCCCAAAAAACAAAGCGCGGCGCGTTAAAAATAAGAAATATAATTGACAATGTAGTTATTAGTCGTATAATTGTAATATTATCGGGATAATTATGGAGTTTATATGAAGAAATTTAAATTATTTTCAGGTATCCCGCCGGTTTTTTGGGAAATAAAAAATATTTGTTACATATGTGTCAATTTTTTTGGAGCAGACTTGCGTTATCCATCTCCTTACCCCAAAAAACTGACGGATTACAATAATAACAAAAATTAATGCAGATTATCTCGGTACGCAAGTTCCGGAATCGATTTTGTTTGACGGCGGCGAATATCTCCGGATAATAGCTGAAAAAGATGATAAAATGCAGTTGTTGAAGTTAAGACCGTTGTGATATTAATCGATAAGTTGTTTTACAGGCGCCGGGATGCCGTATTTATTAAAGTTAATTTATCATCAAAAATTGAATCTGTTTTACTTGGAAAAGATAAAATATATACTTTGATTATTCACTCTTACGATGTATCAACGTCGGGAACTTGCGATATTTATATTAATGATAAACTTTATAAAGAAAATATCTCATTTGGAGGGCAGACAATTTATCGGACATTTGGTAATCTTGATATATTTCGAGCCAAGTCTGAGAATATGGTA
>MWDO01000102.1 GCA_002070605.1 Spirochaetes bacterium ADurb.Bin133 | reverse complement strand
GAAGTCCCGTAGTATTCTAACAAAACTTTGGTAGCGTTTGGAGCGTAAACTCCGAATTCAAAGTAATAGTTAGTCGTACTCCCGCTAGCGATCGAAACCCTCCTAACCCCTTTTGGCCAGGTAGCGGTTCCCCATGTAGATTTCGAATAAGGATAGCAATTACTGGTCGATTTTGAAGGATATTTTTCGCCAATCGCTCTATCGGTACCGATTTCGGCAACCTCGACGTTATCCTCTTCAATATCTACGCTATCCTCTCCAATAGCTACGCTTGCATCGTCCGAATAACCCGAAATAATGTTGCTATTAGAACAGGAAATCAATAGCATTAACCCTGATATAATAGCGATCATAAAAAAAACAAATCTTCTAAGCATATAACCTCCTCTCCTTTAGGGTAAACTCCGCTACCCTATTGTATATAATTATAACAATAATTATAAAATAATGCAACATAAATTTGTATTTTTTTTATATTCTTAATATTTTTTAAAAACTTTATTTTATGCATTATAAACCGTATCTATTTATTACCGGTTTTTTCATCCTATATTGCGCATTTATCAGTCATAAAGCTTAATATACGTATTATAATGGAATTTACAGCCCATATTTCGCTGTTTTATTAGACGTTTTTAATGTAATTTTAACTCTATTTGCAAATTTGAGGAGCAATATTTTAAGAAAAACGAAGTTATAAGCCAAATTCCTTTGATTTTGCATAATTTCAAAACATTGTCATAATATATCTTATTATAGATAAAAGAGTTATATTTATTAATATTTCTTTCGAACAGTTATTACGCTATATATCGTCATTTTTATACATATATTTTGTAATAATAATCGCATATAAAATATTTAAACATATTTTCTCTCACAAATTCTTTTTATAGCTGATAATATTCGTAAAATTCATAATATTTTTCAACCTCTGTTTAAAACTCAATAGCGCCCGTCGGTTTTTTTGGGGCGGGATAAATTGACACATCTATGGTAAAAGTCAACGATAATCTTTGTTTTTTTTTAACATTTTAATCTATCGTCTATAAATACAGCCTCA
>MWDO01000101.1 GCA_002070605.1 Spirochaetes bacterium ADurb.Bin133 | reverse complement strand
TAATCGCCACATCTAATACTATTTTTGCCATAAATTACTCCCTTACTTATATTATACGATATTTTTGTAAATTGTTGTTAATTTCATCAGCATTTAATTCTTTTATTTCACCCACAAGATTGTTATTTCTATCATAAACCCGCTTGTCAGCGTTCGATATAAGCGATAAATAAATACGAATGAACCCATTATTGCGATCCGTTTCCGTTATATTAACCGCTAACATCAGTTTATAACTACCGTTTGATTTATACCATAATTCGACGGTTTCAAAATTACCGGGCGGTAGATTTATTTTAAGAGCCGGTTTGTTGTTATGAATTTCGTATTGATAAACATCACTAATGACCAGTGCGGTATTGTGATAATATTTTTTGCCGGTATCGACATCAAAATCTATATCGTCATCCGTTATTTCCTCCGTAATGGTATGTTTTTGTATTTTTTCTCGGCGTTCAATGATAAATAAATTTTTTTCATAAGTAGTGGTAATTCTATCCGCTTCGTTTAAAAGATATAACACCTCGATAAAGTCTGCTTTGTCCGCATTCGGATTCGTGTAGCCATTGAATTTTCCATTTGATATCGTATGATAATTTTGTAAATTAACTTGGGTAGGACTAATAACTAAGCCATAAGAGTATTTTCCCGATACGTCAGGTTGATTATAAAATAATGGGTTTGTTGAAGATGTCCCGGTGTTTAAGCGTTTGAAAGTAAAATCAACGGTGTCGCGATAAGGCGATTGATTATAAATTTTAATTCCAAATATAAAATATAACATCCCATACCATACCTCTAAATCACACTGAATTTTAATCTCGCTTGTTGAAACGGATTTTATCTCTTTTCCGGTAATGTAAACTTTATTTACCTCTTGAAACACATGTATACCGGGACTCAATGTTCGGTATCCGTTTTCCCATCTCGCCACAAAGTTCGCGGTATCACCTACTTTTAAGGAGTCAAAATCATCTGGGTCAATGTTTAATTGAATCGTTCCACGACCACTCGCTGCAGATGATACATAGGCTTGGTCGACAAAGCCACCGCCCGCGACATCGTCTACTTGGTAGGTTTGTTCTACCTTGTTCACATTCCCGATCAAGTCGCTTAATTCAAGCAATTTAG
>MWDO01000100.1 GCA_002070605.1 Spirochaetes bacterium ADurb.Bin133 | reverse complement strand
TCAGAATCAGCGAAGCGGACTATCTTCAAATAAAAAGATGGCATTCCTTGTATAACGAATTCGGTATGGCTTCGATAGTCCGCGAGATTATACTGTTCTTCTATAACGGCGTTATGAAATACGGGTTGGAAGGATTTCTTGAGCTTATTGGTAAGAAATTAAGGATTGATAAATTGAAAAACGACTTTTTGGATAGAATGACACAACTGTTAAACATCAACGCTCAAAAACGGCTATTATACGCGCTCGTAATCGAAAATTATCCCAAGTACGTCTATCTTACGTAAAATTATTACTATTCCACAAGAAATCTATCGGGCGCTATAAAATCTGAGGTCGATCTGCCGTTAAGCCATTTGTTCCAGTCGTCTTTATAAGTTTCGTATTTTGTATATTTTGCGATTATTGAAACAAACTTATCTCTTTCCATATTATACGCTCCAAGAGACTTGAGATGGTTAGTATAAACTTGACAGTCGATGAGTTCGAAATTTTTCTCCTTTAATAATTTCGAGAGGATTATGAAACCCGTTTTTGAGGCGTTGTCGGCAAGAGAAAACATCGATTCGCCGAAAAAACAGAGCCCGATAGATACGCCGTAAAGCCCGCCGACGAGTTCGCCGTCCTTAGAAACTTCGACGCTGTGAGCGTAACCGGCGTTATGAAGTTCGCAATACGCTTCGATCATCTCGTCGGTAATCCAGGTGCCGGTATTTTCTCTTACTTTTTTGCAGTTTGATATAACCGCTCGAAAATTTTTATCGAGGGATACGCTAAATAAGTTTTTCTTCAGAATCTTTTTCATAGACGACGAAACAATTACTTCCGAGGGAGTTAAGACGAACCTTGGATCGGGCGACCACCACAAAATCGGGCTGTCGTCGTTATACCACGGGAAAATCCCGCTTCTGTACGCTAAAAGCAATCTATTAAGCGACAGGTCGCCGCCGAGAGCGAGAAGTCCGTCGGATTGCGACAATTGTAGCGGCGGAAATATTAGTTCGTTTGATAATTTATATAAATATCTCATAAAAGTTATTATAGCGCGCCTGAATAATTAACGAAATAAATTTATATACTTTTAAAATTATACAATCGGCTTTATTCGTTCGAAATGCAAAAAAAATGAAAATAGGGAAAGTTTAATGCTTCATCCGACTATGGCGGAATATTAAAATTCTCCATCGGTCTTTTGGGGAATAGAAGATATTTGTCTCATATGTGTCAATATTTTTTTTGACACATATGGGACATTTGTTCTTAGCGGCGCAAGCCCCGATAATGTCCCGGT
>MWDO01000099.1 GCA_002070605.1 Spirochaetes bacterium ADurb.Bin133 | reverse complement strand
GATAAATAGGTTGACCGGAAGTCTGATTCTAAAATCATTTTCCGCCATTCGCTTATTGTTGCGATTTTTCGCCCGGCGGGCAAGAAGATTTCCTTTTAGACCTTAAATAACTACAATTAAATAAGCCAATGTAAAAACCATTCGGACGGAAGGCGAATATCCGTCTAATCAAATGAATAGCTGAACCAGGGTAGCAAGCAACTGGCTAAAATATGTCTATGAAATGGCTTATTTGAACAGAAAACCAAGATTTTTTACTATCATTAAAATTCTTCGGTTTTCTTGCAATTTCAAAGCCTTTCTTGAAATTTCATAGCGATAGGCGCTAAAATCCGTCGGTTTTCGACAATAATTTTTTGTCTCGACCCCGCGATTTTACTTCATATATTCGGGAAACCGTATATAAAATATCGCTTAAAACCTTTCAAGACGCGGCTTTATATGGATTACGCTAAAATGAGCCATTTTGGGCAATTATCCGTTATTTGGCGGAGAAATAAAAAACCCAATACATATTCATATTTTAGAAACAAGTGAAAACCTATTGCAGTAAAATCAATGGTTAATAATCCGTTGGACGTAACCTTGACTTACTTGCACCGATAGGTAATCACCTAAAACCTCTAAGGTAAATAACTTACGTGATGGGGAGGCTAGACCCCTCCCGTATGAAATAAGGTTCTAAAAGAGAATTTGGTTAATCTTTTAGAATTGTTATTGATACATATTTAATTAGTTAGTTAGTATTTATTACATGTTATTAATAATAAGGTTTATATATTCTTTAGGGTTTTTAGGGGGTTTTTATTTCCCGCCGACAAACTTTTATTCTGAATTTTTCCGCTCGTTGGGTTGGATTTCAGAGAAAATAAGGTCGGAGGACGGAGGTTTTATATGCTAACGAGATTTGATAAAGAATCGGTATTTTATTATAACACCGAGGAAGTCGATTTAGCTTCTCTAAAAGCGAAGCTCGGATGGTTTGGGATATTCATAAAAGGCGAGACATTTTTCGCCGATATTAAATTCGGGGGAAACATTTTCAACCTGAAAATGGTATTGACCAATTTCGGCCCGATACCCCTAATGGTTCTTGATAATATCAAGGACATTGATAGAACATTTGGCGGGTTGAATTTCACATCGGCTAATTACTTCACCGCGGAAGTAAGCGGTGCCCACTATGAATTAATTTTAGCCTTGAATAGTAACGGAGATTTAATCTCCGTGATAACGGAGGTGTTATGAAAAAAATGACAGACCTAGATAAATCTGTTAGACCTAAAAGTTTTGACAGATTCATTGGTCAAAATAACTTCATTAGCCAGTTAAAGATATTTATTAACGGGGCTAAAGGTCGAAATGAGGTTTTAGACCATTGTTTGTTTTCTGGTCCGCCAGGCTTGGGAAAAACAACCTTGGCAAATATCCTTGCTAATGATATGGGCGGAGAATTTATAGCCA
>MWDO01000098.1 GCA_002070605.1 Spirochaetes bacterium ADurb.Bin133 | reverse complement strand
GGTTATGGCGGCCGGAGTATTGCCGGGGCATACGGATATTTTGATATCTTACACATATAAATTGGCTTTTGGAGAACAGAATAAAGATTATGGATTAGCCAGTTCTATAGCAATCATAGTATTCCTAATAATTGGAACTATTACATTCTTACAATTCAAGTTTACGGGCGCTTTTAAGGAGGTTGACAATGCGTAAATCAAGAAAAACTGCTTCCGATTACATAAAGGAAGTATTACAGCATATTATTCTCCTTTTTGTCGCTTTGATCGTATTAACGCCTATTCTATATCTTGTTTCGGCGGGATTTAGGACGAATCAAGCAATATTCGGACCGTTTATAGACACAAATTCATGGGTAGACGACGAAATAGCCGATAAAACTGCAAATAAAATAAAGAAAGACGTTTTATTTAACAGGATTATTATGATCCTTGACGGCAAAACGTCCGACGAAATAAGCTTGATTGAGGATTCGAGAGAAAAAATTAAGCCAAATATGTCGGGGAAATTACCGGAATTACAAGATCTTAAAATTAAAGTGAAAAATTGGATTTATTCAAACGCTTCCGGAAAAACGAGAGAGGCTTTTATCGAATCCTATAAAAAATGGAGCGAAAAAATACCGGTAGAACTTAAAGAACAAGTTGAATTTCAACTTTTTAAGGATAGTTCTACTTTGGAGCCAAGATACAAATACGAAATAAGAACTTCTTTGTATAATTTTAAATGTTTTTTTACCGGAGAAGTTCCTAACGCAAAAAACGCAAGATTTCCGTATTTAAAATGGCTTATTAACTCGTTAGTAATAGCGGGATCTGTCGCTTTAGTACAAGTAGTCGTAACCGCTTTAGCAAGCTATGCGTTGAGCCGATTTAGATTTAAGGGGAAAAAAGCCGGACTTATGGTTATTTTAACGGTACAGGTATTTCCCGGAACTATGGCGATGGTTGCGTTGTATCTGTTGTTGCAGTATTTGGGTAACGTTGTCCCCGCCCTTGGTATCGATAGAAAGTTAGGATTGATATTGATTTACTTGGGAGGCGGTATACCTTTTAATATCTGGCTTGTAAAGGGATATTTTGACACTATTCCGAAAGCTCTTGAAGAGTCCGCTATGATAGACGGCGCGACTTATTGGCAAGCGTTTACTATGATTATATTACCGTTGGTTAGACCTATATTAGCGGTTATAACTGTATTGTCTTTTGTCGGTCAATATAACGAATTCGTATTAGCTATGGTTATATTAACCTCTCAGGAGAACTTTACTTTACCGGTAGGACTAAGATTTTTTACGAGCGGTCAGCAAGACGCGCGTTTTGGCGTTTTTGCAGCTTGTTCTATAATGGGGTCTTTACCTATAGTAATACTATGGCTATCTTTACAAAATCAGATTATCTCCGGATTAACCGGCGGATCTGTAAAAGGATAAAAAAATTTTCTTGAAAAGGCGCTTTGCTAGTCAAAGCGCCTTTTTATTTATCCCATCGGTTTTTTTGTGGAATAACAACTAATTTGCT
>MWDO01000097.1 GCA_002070605.1 Spirochaetes bacterium ADurb.Bin133 | reverse complement strand
TGCGTCCTAACAATCTTTCATCGTACTTAACCAAACTTGGTTCAATTATAACCGCTTTAGCAGATTTAATCAATATTTTTACCTTAGCATCATATGCGTCGTCGCGTCGATGACGCGCGACAATTGTTCCGGAAATTTGACACATATGGCGTTAAAACAAATTGACACATATGATGTTGCAGTTAAAAAATCGACGCATATGCGTTAAATTAGTTGTCGCATCACTTCGCGTAAGAAATAATAAATTTTCCCAAAGACGCTCCAATTTTATACGCGGTATCGGATATCATCTCTTCTCGGCTCGGAGGAATCGGTTGACCTTTTTTACATAAATTCTTGGAAGCGAAAGATAGAGCTCTCTCGTCGCCGCTAAAAGTTCCCCAAGAATCGCTAAAAGAGGTCTCTTCCGTTATCTGTTTAAGTTCTTTTATTTTTGAAGTCTTTATCTCTATTATTTTGTAAGAACCCGTTATTTTTACCGACGAGTTCATCGAATGCTTAGTAAAGGTTGCCGATATTTTGGTATAGATCGGCGCTTTTTTAGGAGTTCCGTCTTCGTAATATCCGACTATTTTTTCGCCGGTTTTTATTTCAGCCGTCTCTTGATAACTGTTTGAAACCGTAACAGGTCTTGAATAAGTAATACCGGTAATTTTCCCGAACAGTATCTCGTTTGCGCCGCTCAATTCTCCCAGCGATACGGCGGTTTTGTCGTCAAACTCGTCTCTATTCGAGAGATTCATCTCGGCGATAATTTTGTCAAGTTCGCCTCTCTCGACAATTTCCAAAAACTCTTGAGAAGCTTTGTCGTCGAAGACGGAACTCACAGCTTTATCGTTAATAGCGTCTACTACGGATAGACCCGATACGGACGCGCCGCTTTTATCTTCAAAATAAATAATCATCCGGCACATACCGCTTTTTCGCGCTTTTTCATAAAGTTGTTCGGAGTCTTTATATCCGGCTACAAACCCAACGGCTTTTTTAAATTCCTTTGCCGCGCTTTTCTGAGCCTCTCTATCTTCGGTCTTAAGCGCTAACCTCTTGCCTTCCAAATAATGCCCTTCGGCGGCGTTATTTTTAGAAGCGGCGTATACGCCTTCGTAATTTTTCATTTCAAATTTTACTATAGTTTCGGATTTCTTATTAATCAACTCCGGCAACTCCGCAACCGACTTTTGCATATTTAATATTCTGTCGTATTTCGCGACTACCGAATCCCACTTAAATTTATCGCTAGACGCTTTGATATTCTCAATATCGTCCTCTTCGGCTTTTATCGCTTTAGGATAAACGCCGGCTATCAAATTTATCGCCTTATCATACTTTGGATTTTCGTTTAAAGCGTAACACAATTTCAAAACGGCGTTGTAATAATCCCTGCTTTTTATATGCTTCTCAGCCGAAGAGGTATATTGCATATACGAACAGCTTGCAAGCGCGAAGATAAGAAGAAATATCGTTAAAACTCTACAAATCTTTCTAATATTATTTTTGAATTTTACCATAATACGCTTCTCCTAAATATTAAGTCCACCCCGGTAAATTTAGAATAACGTTTAAGTCGAGAATTGTCAATATACAATTTAATTTTTTAGCGCCCGTCGGTTTTTTGAAAATTGACACATATGATGTTAAAAGCAAAATGACACATATGCGTTAAATATTTTTAATTAGCAAAATATTTGTTATTTTCTAAAAATTTATCCAAATTTTTGTAAAGAGTTTTCTACTTTTAGGTGTTATATATACAAAGAAAAAGGAGAAAATTTTATGAAAAACAAAAAACATCTATTTCACTTTATAGTGTCAGAATCTATGAATACCAATGTCATAGATTTTCTGCTAAAGGAGTTCAAAATTAATACGTTCAGCGAGTTATTTGAAACTATGTTTCGCCTTATTGACAAAAAAATCTCAAAAATGAAGAGAGTAATCGGAAATCATCGCTCC
>MWDO01000096.1 GCA_002070605.1 Spirochaetes bacterium ADurb.Bin133 | reverse complement strand
AAAGGTATACCCCTCTCTTGTCGGCTTGGTCGCAGTCGGCATCTCCGCGTCGTATGTAGCCGTTACGCTGTTTGTTCCTCCGCTACCGCTCTGCTTATCAAAGGTTATAGAATATTGTTTAGCAGTCCACTTCGCGTATAAAGTCTTATCTGCGTTTACCGTGTCGACGTTAAAGTTCCATAGGTTCGCAAACGTCGACTCTTTATACCATCCGCTAAAGGTATAGCCGGTCTTAGTCGGATTGGACGGCTTGGTAGCAAGATTTCCCTCAAAGATTCTCTGCGATTCTACCGCGCTTCCCCCCGTTGAGTTAAAATTAAGCTCTACATACCCTTTTCCGGTAATATTGAGAGTTTTTGAGTAGTTATTCGCCGTATCTCTTATAGTTATCGTCGCGTTCCCCCCGTCTACTCTTGTCAGACTATAACTCTTCTTTAATACCGGGATTATCTCCGATATCGAGTAAGCTCCCGGTATCGAAAGTTCAAAAGTATATTCCGGCTCGTTAGCGCCGAAGTAGGAGTTTATCTGCAACGTTTTTGACGCATCGCTATCGGCAAACGCTATTTCGCTATCGCCGGTTTGAGATAGATAACTGTCGTTTATATATATCCCCGGCGCCGCGTCGTAAAATTGAGGATCGCTCGCGCTAAATACTCCCGATATCTTCGACGTTTCGCCCGTATTGCTATTGTTCTTTATAGATACCTCGATAGTATGGCTTCCGGCGCGTTTCGGCGAATAGTAGGTCATCCAGCAGACGTTCTCGTAAGTCTCGGTTATCAACGCCCTCGCCTCGTCTATATACGTTTGCAGAGTGTCAAAGTCCGCCGCCATAAACGATCCGAAATTTCCCAGACTGCTCAACGTCTCCGGGTCTACGTCGCTTCCGATACCGACAGTTATTACGCTTCTATCCCCTCTCTTAGTCAATACCTCCTCGAGCGACCTTACCGCCGAAGTATCCTGACCGTCCGTCATTACTATCATAAACGTATTGGTAACGAGTTTGTTGCTTATCGTATTTACAAATCTATCCAGTCCGTCGTATATCGCGCCGTAGAGATTAGTCGACGACGCTCCGAGAGTTATGCCGTTTACAGCCGCTATAAGTTCGGTTTTATCGAGAGTAAAGTCTTTGACCATCGTTACGTTTCCGGAGAACGTATAAATTGCGATAGATTGATTGTCGCTTTTGTTATTGATTATAGACTTGACGGAGTCTTTTAGTTTCTCGATATTGCTCGAGCCGACGCTGAGACTTATATCTATCATTATTACCGTCTTTAGTTCCACGTCGAACAGCGTTCTCTCCTTTACTCTATAAAACGCCTCGGCGTATGCAATAGGCGCTCCGTTTTCCATCAGATTGTATCTCGAAGTATCGTATATCCCCGGCAATATATTGCCCGCGTAGTCCTTTAGTCCGAATATGAGATTTACTATACACGGCTGCTCTGTATACGGCTCCGCAAACTTAGCCAGCGCTATATAATCTGTCTGGTTTATCGTGGTAGTAGTCGTCGAGGTTGAAGAGGAGCTTGTAGACGTCGCATACGCGTCAATCGTTGTCGACCCATATGTGTCAATCGTAGTCGAAGTAGTAGTCGACCCATATACGTCAATTGTCGAAGTCGTAGTAGACCCATATGCGTCAATCGTCGACGACGTCTTAACGCTTGTCGAGGTTGTAGTCGAGACGGCGGTACATATATATATCGCCGATACGACGTCGGAGTCGATCATACCGTCTTTGGTCGCTTTAGCGTAAACCGTTTTAGTCTCGCTTATCAGTAGCGTAGTTCCGGCAACCCAATTAACATTATCGTAACTATATCGTATAACGGCGCCTCTCGTCGAACAATTTATGTCTACCAATATGGAATATTTGAACTTTGTCCCCGACTCGACTGAAAAAGTCGGCGCTTTTACTTTTGGAATAGTAGTCGTCGTAGGCTCGTCGTTCGCCGCCTTGAACGCGGCTTGCGAGCAGGAGATCAAAAGGTAGGATAAGCCAATCAGGACGAGAGCAGAAATTAATAAAATTAATTTTCCTCTCTTACCTAGTAGAGTTCCCCCCCCCGATTTTGCAGTTTTTGCATTATTTGCATATTTTACCTCCGCGATAATTCTAACTATATC
>MWDO01000095.1 GCA_002070605.1 Spirochaetes bacterium ADurb.Bin133 | reverse complement strand
TTAATTTCCCGCCAATAATACAATATTTTTATCATTATGGCAACCTTTTTTTTCGCTTGGAAGGGAGTATGAAACAACTTTTTTTCCCTAAAAAAACTGACAGACGCATATTTTTAAAATCCTATTTATACTTTAAGTTTTTCGGCAATAATTTCATTTACCAACGCGGGATTTGCTTTCCCTTTTGTTTCTTTCATAACCTCGCCGACAAAAAATGCCAGAAGGTTTGATTTGCCGTTTTTATATTGAATAACTTCTTCGGCGCGCTCTTTTAGTATTTCGTCGATTACCTTCGATAATAGCGCTTTATCCGTTATTTGTTTATAACCGGAGTTTTCAATAACTTCCAACGGATTTATTTTGGATTCAAAAGATTTTTTTATTACCTCTTTACCAATTTTTCCGTTAATTTCACCGGAATCAATTTTTCGTAAGAATCCGGCAAAAACCGGCGGATCAAAATGAATAACGTCGTTATTCATTTTTAAGTAGAATAAGACTTCGTTAAAAAACCAATTCGCCGCGTTTCTTGTATTATCATAATATTTTAAGGTATTTTCAAAATATTCCATATAATAAGGATTTGTAACTAACAGCCGGCTTTCGTCGCAACTCAACCCAAAATTTTCCATATAATTTTTTTTCTTAACAAGCGGCAAGTCGGGAATATTTTTCTTTAATTCGGCTATTAACTCTTCGTCAAGAGTTAAAGGCAAAAGGTCGGGATCCGGAAAACATCTGTAATCGCTCGACTCCCCTTTCGTTCTCATAAGAATAGTTTTTTGCGAACCTTCATCCCACAATCTCGTCTCCCGACCAATCGAGCCGCCGCGTTTTTTAATCCGCTTCTGTCTATTAATCTCGTATATCAAAGACCTTTCTATCGCCTTAAAAGAGTTGACGTTTTTAATTTCAGTCTTAACGCCGAGTTTAGATTCCCCTTTTTTCCGAATCGAGACGTTGGCGTCGCATCTGAGACTGCCTTCTTCCATATTGCCGTCGCAAATACCCAAGTTCGTCAATACCGCCCGCAGCATTACGACGTACTCTTTGGCTTCTTGCGGCGAAGATATATCCGGCTCGGTAACTATCTCTATCAGCGGGCGCCCCGCTCTGTTAAAATCGACGGAGCTCGCTTTAGCCCCCCATATCCCCGGAGAACCGACGTGTATCATCTTGCCCGCGTCTTCTTCAATATGTATGCGGTTGATTCGGATTTTTTTAACGACGTTATCAACCTCTACTTCAAGATAACCGTTTGAACAGATCGGTTCTTCAAATTGAGATATCTGGTAACTCTTTGGAAGGTCCGGGTAAAAATAGTTCTTTCTCGCAAATACCGACTTTTTATTTATAGAGCAATTCAGCGATAAACCGGCTTTTATAGCCATTTTCACCGCTTCGGCGTTTAGCGCCGGCAAAACTCCCGGCTGACCCGAACAAACGGGACAAGTATTTTGATTCGGCGTTTTACCGAATTCCGTCGAACATGAACAGAATAACTTTGACTTGGTTGTCAACTGAGCGTGAACTTCGAGACCTATTACCGCTTCGTAATCCCGAGCGTCGTCGTCCCTATTTTCTCCTTCGGCGCTATCTTCTTCTTCGCCGCTCTTACGCCTATGCGGAGGAACAAAATAGCCCGTTTTGTCGACAAACGGAGCGTTTTTGAGTAACATTTCCGTTAATTCGCTATCTAGCGCTACGTCTTCGCGAAGGGGCTTTTCAGGAAAAGTATCAAAATCGTAATCCCCGTTATCCTCAAAATTATTTATAATCTCGGCGTACTCCAAAAAATCGCTAATTTCCTTAGTAAACTGCTCCTCCTCGTCCAAGGTAATATCAAATCCGGATAATTCTATAAGATTTTTCAAATTAATCTGTTTTTTTTCATCCATTTTATCTTCCTTTGGCTTTGGGTTGTTGTCGGAAGGAACGCCGCTCATTCCGCCGGTTGTCGAAATCTCGCTTACGACAAACTAAAGATATATATTATCATTAAATTATATCATAAACAATTATAAAATAATAAAAAAAACGTAACCTGTTGTTTTTTTGGGGAAATAAAAATTAATTTTAGGTAGAATAGACGTATCTGGGATAATTTTCGATTACGAGCGAGTATAATAGCTGTTTTTGATCGGTTATATTTAACAGTTGTGTCATTTTACCCAAAAAGTCGTTTTTCAACTTATCGACCTTCAACTTCTTACCAACAATCACAAGGAATCCTTCCAACCCATATTTTACAACGCCGTTATAAAAAAACAATATAATCTCGCGGACTATCGATGCCATACCGAATTCGTTATACAAGGAGTGCCATCTTTTTATTTGAAGATAGTCTGCTTCGCTGATTCTAAGATATTTGTCCAATCTTTTATCGTCGGAGTTATCTATAACGGCGTATTCGGAGCGGCAATTCCCGATTATTCTCTTCATTTTTGAGATTTTTTTGTTAACGAGGCGAAACATAGTTTCAAATAACTCGCTAAACGTATTGATCTTGAACTCTTTTAGTAGAAAATCTATGACAGTGTTATTCATAGATTCTGATACTATAAAATGGAATAAGTGTTTTTTGTTTTTCATAAAATTTCCTCCTTTTTCTTTAATATATATAACAACTAAAAGTAGAAAACGTTGTACAAAAATTTGGATAATTTTTAATAAATGACAAATATTTTACTGATTAAAAAAAATTGACACATATGATGCTAAGGTAAAAGTATTGATTAAATCTGCTAAAGCGGTTATATTGAACCTGTTTGGTTAAGTACGAT
>MWDO01000094.1 GCA_002070605.1 Spirochaetes bacterium ADurb.Bin133 | reverse complement strand
GGCGGTTGTTTATCGTAAGGTATTCCGTTTTTATTTACGGTTATACCCGCCGCGTCTAACGCCGTCTCCGCCTGTTTGCCGGTAATATTTTTAACGGACATATCGATAAGCAGTAAATGGTTGTCCGAACCGCCCGAAACGAGTCTAAATCCCTCGTCTTTTAACGATTTTTCAAGAGCTTTACAATTTTTCAATATCTGATTTTGATAAACTTTAAACTCGTCCGTCAGGGCTTCCTTGAAAGCGACGGCTTTCGCCGCTATTACGTGCATCAGAGGTCCGCCCTGTATTCCGGGGAAGATATTGCTATCCAATATCTCGCTCATCATTTTTACTCTACCGGACTTAGGCGCTACAATCCCCATTTTATTCTCAAAATCCTTCCCCATTAAGATCAGCCCGCCCCTCGGTCCTCTAAGAGTTTTGTGGGTGGTAGACGAAACAAAATCTGAATACGGAACCGGCGACGGATGAAGACCGGCGGCTATCAGTCCCGCAATATGAGCCATATCGGTCATAAGATAGGCGCCGCACGCGTCCGCGGCTTCTTTAAATTTCTTGAAATCAAAAAATCTCGGATAAGCCGACGCGCCGGCGACTATGAGCTTCGGTTTTTCTCTCATCGCAATCTCTTTGAGTTCGTCGTAATCTATCGTTTCGGTCTCTTTGTTGACGCCGTAACTTACTATTCTGAACAATTTACCTGAAAAATTCACCGGAGATCCGTGGGTCAAGTGTCCTCCGTGAGACAGATCCATACCAAGTATCGTATCGCCCGGTTTTAATATCGAAAAATATACCCCCATATTTGCTTGACTGCCGGAGTGCGGCTGAACGTTAGCGTATTCGCAATCAAATATTTTTTTTACTCTATCGCGAGCTAGTTCTTCCGCTACGTCTACGTATTCGCATCCCCCGTAATATCTATGCCCGGGATATCCTTCGGCATATTTATTGGTAAGAACGCTCCCTTGAGCTTCCAATACGGCTCTACTTACTATATTTTCGCTTGCTATCATCTCAAGTTTATCTTTTTGTCTACCCAACTCCTTTTCAATAGAATCGTACAGTTCGGGATCGACCGATTTTAAAACGCTCATAAATTCTCCTTATATCCATCCGGAAAAATACCGCTTATATTTTGCGGTTTATTACAAACAACGCTTGCGGATATTTCGCAAACCGCCCGCAATTATATTTTGCAATTATATTTGAATTTTGTGAAAAAATCAATTGTTTTTTTTAACATATTAACGCCATCGATTTTTTTGGGGCGGGAGAAAAATCGGCGCATGTGCGTTAATCTTTACGCGACAATTGTCGCGCGTTGTCTATGCGGCGCATATGCGTCGTTTCTTACCCCAAAAACTGACAGAGCGCCGCATTAACGCCGCAAAGAGTACTTAGTCCAGGTTACTACTCCGGCAATATTATAAATTTCTCTTCTCATACTGTCGAAACAATTAAGAATGTCGATAAAAAAAATTGAAGCGTCCCGTTTGCAGGCGTTTTCGCTCCCTAGTTTATCCAGATGAGACAATTTTGCCTCGTTTACCATTTTTCGTATCTTTTTACTTTTTACCCGCATTCCCGCCATTTGAGTTTGTTTGCCGCTTTTTGTTTTAAAAATCTCTATAACTTTGTTAAAGAAAATTTGGCTTTCACCGTATAGCTCTTTGATATGTTTATACTCGTTTTTGGTTAATTCAAGACTCTTTTTTTCCAATTTATCAAAAATAGAACCTATGCCGTTGAGGTAATCGGCGCATTTTTCAAGATTGTGAGCTAATGTGATATAATTTCCGACTAAAATACTGTGTTCGCGCGATACCGATTTTTGAGACAAGGAGAGTAAGAATTCCGTTATTCTTTTCTGAAAATCGTCGATCTGTTGCTCTTGAGTCTCAATATCTTCGTAAATCTTATTTGCTTTACCGTCTTTTGTAAGTATCTTGCATACGTTGTCCGCAATCTTTTTTACCATATCCGACATATTGGCAAGTTCTTTTTCCGTTTCGATTAACGCCAACGACGGGGTCTTTAATAGTTTTGTGCTTATGTAAGTAAAACTAACGTGAGTTTTTTTACTTTTTTCTTCCTCTCTTACGGGTATAATAAACTCGCAAATTTTTACAAATACCGGAATTAATCCGGTAAAAAACACAACGTTAAGTATATTAAACATAGAGTGCGCTAAAGCGATATGTTGTCCAATATAAGGTTTGGTTCCATTATCCGATAAGAAATCGGGATCGTTAGGCATAATAAGGTCGACAAGCTTTGTAAAGGGATAAAATAGAATTAAAATAACGATAACTCCGAAAACGTTAAACATAGCGTGAGCTAAAGCCGCCCTTTTTGCGTTTCGCGTCGCTCCAAGACTTGCCAAGATCGCCGTAATAGTAGTTCCGATGTTATCCCCCAGTATCAACGACACCGCTCCGTGATAATTTATCAGCCCGCTTGTCGCCAAAACGATAGCGATTCCTATCGTTACGCTACTCGACTGAACCGCCATAGTCGTTAGGGAGCCGATTACCACGCCGAGGATCAGTGTAGGATACGACGAACCGTTGACAAAGAGAAATAGATCCGTAAAGAACTTCGAATTCCTTAAAGGCGTCATGCCGCCGCTCATCGTCTCCATTCCGAGAAAAAGTATACCCAGTCCGAAAAGTATCTCTCCGGTAAATTTGATCTTCTCATTCTTAAAGAAAAAAGTCAGTATAATTGATAATCCAATCAACGCCAGATTATATTTGACTATCGGTAAAATTACTATCCACGCCGTAATAGTAGTTCCTATGTTCGCGCCGAAAATAATCCC
>MWDO01000093.1 GCA_002070605.1 Spirochaetes bacterium ADurb.Bin133 | reverse complement strand
TAAAATGAAATAGATGCTTTTTGTTTTTCATAAAATTTTCTCCTTTTTTCTTTTTATATATATAACAACTAAAAGCAGAAAACTCTTTACAAAAATTTGGATAATTTTTTAATAAATGATAAATAATTTACTACTTAAAAAAAATTTGACACATATGCGTCGATTTTATTTTTTTTGACACATATGCTCCAATTTCTCTTTCCAAAAAAAACCGACGGGCGCTTTTTCGCGAATGTAAATATTTCGCATTTTTTATTGTCTTTGACAATGTTTGTTATTATCTTATGCAAAACTAACGAATATTAGGCGCAATATATCGCGCTATAGGGGGCAATTATGAATTACGACAAGATGACTATACTCGTCCAACAGGCGATCCAACAGGCGGCGACGCTGGCTATTAAAAACAACAATAGCGAAGTCGACGTCGAACATATGATTACCGCTTTGCTTGAACAGAAAGAGGGCATAGTATCCCCGTTATTTGAACTTATCGGGATTAATGCTTTGCAAATCAAAAATGAGATTGGTCAACTAATAAAAAGCAAAGCCAGCCTGGTTGGCGAACCAAACAGGAATCCGACGCTTTCGGTTAATATGGGCAAACTTTTTATTAACGCCGAAAAGGAGATGAACAAACTCAACGACGAATATATAGCCGCGGAACATATAATTTTAGCGTCGTTGAAAATGAATAATAAACTATCCGATTTATTCAAAAAATTCGGCATAAATGAAGATAATATTCTTTCGGCGCTAAAACAGATAAGGGGCAATCAGAGAATTACCGATCAAGACCCCGAATCAAAATATATGTCGCTCGACAAATACACCCGCAACCTTACCGCGTTGGCGCGTCAAAACAAACTTGATCCGGTTATCGGACGCGACGAAGAGATCCGTAGAGTAATGCAGGTTCTTTCAAGACGAACAAAAAATAATCCCGTATTGATAGGCGAGCCCGGAGTCGGTAAAACCGCCATAATCGAAGGGCTCGCCCGAAGAATTTTTGAAGGGGACGTTCCGCAAAGTTTAAAAAACAAGAAACTCCTATCTCTTGATCTGGCTCAGCTTGTCGCCGGAGCAAAATTCAGGGGAGAATTCGAAGAGCGTTTAAAATCGGTTATTCATGAAATCGAAAAATCCGAAGGAGAAATAATTCTTTTCATAGACGAACTGCATACGTTAGTAGGCGCCGGTTCCGCAGAGGGGTCGATGGACGCTTCAAATATTTTAAAACCGTCGCTTGCTCGAGGCGATCTGCGCTGTATCGGAGCGACGACCCTCGACGAATATAGGAAACATATAGAAAAAGACGCGGCGCTGGAGAGAAGATTCCAGACGGTATACGTCAAAGAACCGACCGTAGAGGATACCATAGCGATACTCAGAGGGCTAAAAGAGAGATACGAAGTTCATCACAAAGCCCGTATTCAAGATAGCGCCATAATAAGCGCCGCGGTACTATCAAACCGCTATATATCAAACAGATTTCTTCCGGATAAAGCGATAGATCTCATCGACGAAGCGGCGAGCAGATTGAAAATGCAAATTGAAAGCCAGCCGGAAGAAATCGACGTAATAGAGAGGAAAATCTTACAACTTGAGATGGAGAAAAGAGCCTTATCGAGAGAAGAAGACGACGTTTCCAAAGAAAGGCTTGTCAAACTTGAAGACGAACTGAGAGATTTGAAAGAAAAATCTAGCGTACTCAAAACTCAATGGAACAACGAAAAGAAAGTCATAGAGGAGATCGCAAAAGCAAAAGAAGAACTGGAAAATCTTAAATCTAAAGAGGAAGAGTATATAAGACAAGGCAATCTTACCGAAGCGAGTAAGATCAAATACGGAGAAAAGATCGCTCTGGAGGCAAAATTAAAAGAATTAACGGAAAAACTCGACGAACTTCACAAAACGACAAGTCTTTTAAGGCAGGAGGTAACGGACGAGGATATAGCGTATATAGTCTCGTTGTGGAGCGGAATCCCAATAAAGAAAATGCTCGAAAGCGAAAGAGAAAAACTATTAAAACTCGAAGAGCATCTCAAGTTGTCTATCGTAGGTCAGGACGAAGCGATAGTCGCGGTTAGCAACGCTATCCGAAGAAACAAAGCGGGCATTTCAAACGAAAACAGGCCGATCGGTTCGTACATATTTGCCGGACCCACGGGCGTCGGTAAAACCGAATTATCTAAAGCGCTCGCAAAATTCCTCTTTGACGACGTCAGAGCGCTGACCCGAATAGACATGTCGGAATATATGGAAAAACATAGCGTATCGCGCCTGATAGGAGCGCCGCCCGGGTACGTCGGCTACGACGAAGGGGGACAACTGACCGAAGCTATCAGAAGACGCCCCTACTCGGTTATACTTCTTGACGAAATAGAAAAAGCGCACCCGGACGTATTCAACATACTTTTACAGATTCTCGACGACGGAAGACTAACGGACAATCAAGGAAGAACCGTAGATTTCACAAATACTATAATCATAATGACAAGCAACGTCGGCTCTCATCTTATACCGGACTCTTCCTCTATAGATACCGATATAAAAAACCTTATTCAAGGCGAAATCCGAAAAGTATTCCGTCCGGAATTTCTTAACAGAATCGACGATATAATAGTTTTCCATAAACTAAACAAAGATCATATCAAAGATATTATAAAACTTCAATTAAAGGAGTTGGCGGAGAGACTCAAAGAAAAAGAGATAACTCTTAATTTCTCAAACGACCTCGTCGATTTTATAGCAAACGTCGGATACGATCAACATTTCGGCGCGCGTCCTATAAGAAGAGCTATACAGACCTATATCGAGAACAATATCGCAAAAGAGATCATCGCCGGAAATATTGTTGAAAAAAGCGAACTTGAACTGAATATTGAAAACGAGGAACTGAAGTTTAAAATTTTATAAATAAAAAGCAATAGGCGAGCAAAAAAAAAGCGTCGCATACATCTATGGTAAAAGTCAACGATAATCTTTGTTTTTTTTTAACATTTTAATCTATCGTCTATAAATACAGCCTC
>MWDO01000092.1 GCA_002070605.1 Spirochaetes bacterium ADurb.Bin133 | reverse complement strand
TCCCCAAGCCCAGAGAGAGCCGTTAGATTTTATAGCTACGGTATGATATTGTCCGCAAGAGACGCTTGCCCAATCGGTAGAGCCGCCGCCTATCTGAACCGGCGACGATCTATTCGTCGTAGTACCGTCGCCAAGTTGACCATACTGGTTATTTCCCCAAGCCCAGAGAGAGCCGTTAGATTTTATAGCTACGGTATGACCGTTTCCGCAAGAGACGCTAACCCAGTTGTTAGAGCTTCCTATCTGAACCGGTAATAATTTATTCGCCGTAGTACCGTCGCCAAGTTGACCGGAGCCGTTAGCTCCCCAAGCCCAGAGAGTACCGTTGGATTTTATCGCTACGGTATGACCGTTTCCGCAAGAAATAATATCAAAATCGCTATTCCACTTCGCCCATAGCTCTACATCGCCCGTAGAGCCGAGAGTTATCTCCGTTATCTTAGTCGCAAATCCCGGGTCCGAGTACCATCCGCCGAATGTATAACAACTCTTAGTAGGAGCTTGGAGGATTATAGTCGGAGTCTCGACGGTATAAATCGCGGGATTGCCCGCTTTGTTTGTCCCGCCGTCCAGGTTATAACTAATATTATAGGTTATTGCGTTCCACTTAGCGTAAAGAGTAATATTCTCCGAGACGGTATATAAATTAAATAACCATTCATTCTTTAAAGAGGAATCAATATGCCAACCGCCAAACGTATATCCCGCTATCGCCGTCGTCGGATTAGCCGGTTTTACGATCTTATTTCCGCTAACGATACTTTGGTTAGCGACCGCGCTTCCGCCGTTACTCTCAAACGTTACGGTATATTTCGTCGTTATTATCTTCTCGACTACTACAATGTAGTTCCTTATCTCCCCGCTCTCGCTTATAACGTCTATGCTGAATATATTCTTCCCGCTATCGACGCTCATATTCTCCGACGCTGCGCCCGACTCCGCAATAGCGCCGTTTATCTTTATAGTAGAATTTGAGTTCTCCGCGCTCGGAGTAAAGGTTACCGTATTAACTGTTCCATCGACCGTAACGTCGTAGTAAGTTACGTTCTTATCAAACGCCGGCGACATCGTCCCCTTTGATATAGTCAAGCCCGACAGATATACGTTCTTCGATATCTTAGATAGCGACTTGCTCCCTACGGGATTATCGACCGCCGCGTCTACCGTAACGTCGTTCAAAATCCGAGTCGCATACCCCTCGTGGTAAAACACAAGATTATACGTCCCGATCGGTATATCTTTGATGCAGAAGTCGCCCGATATATCGGTCGCCGCTATATACGAAGTCCCCTCGGCGTAGACAAACGAGCCGTACATATCGGTCGTCATATCTGACAGCGTTACTCTTCCGGTTATTCTACCCGTAGCGGTCAGGACTATATCAAGATCGACTATCGCTCTATCGTTTTTTACGACGACGTCCTTTACTACCGCGCCGAGAGTATTCTCCTTCTTGACCGTTACGGTATACGTCCCTTCCGGCATCCCGATTATCTCAAATTTACCGTTTTTATCGGTATAGACGCTGAATATGCCGCCGAACAACAGATCGTAATCGGATATGCCTCTATTAGTCGTCTCGTAAACCGACGCGGTTCTTAGCCCGTCTATCTGTCTTTCGACTACGACGAGGCAGTTCGAGGCGTCGTTCATCCCCGGTATTTTTACGCTCCCTCTGACGCCGTTTGTCATATCCGAACCGCTATTTAACAATTCGGAATCCTCCGGAATACTATAATCCAAATTTGAATTATAACATCCAAACGCCAGCCACGCCAATAATGCCAATCCCAAAAACTTCCTAACCATTCTAACTCCTCCTAAAAAATATATATAACTCCAAACAAGGGGTTGACTTGTCCCTAGCGCATGCGAGGGGCGCCCCTTGTTCCCTAAAATTCTCTTCCCTCGAGTTCTCCGCCTCCTCGGCGGTAAAACTTCATACTACGGTATAACTACAATTTTAGTCTCTAAAGTATAACCGTCCCTAACCGCTATGAGGTAATAATTCCCCGACGGGATATTATGAAACTCGTAATAACCCGTTATACCGCTAGAGGTCAAAAAACTGTAATTATTGTTATAAAGCCGTATCAACGCTCCATATATCGCATTACCGGCGCTATCTTTAACATATCCGGCTAAAGAGACGATATAATACTCAAAACTGATAGATTTGACTCCGCTAATATTTCCGGCGGCGTCCTTCGCCCATGTGTATACCGTATATACGCCCGCCGCAGAGCCCGACCCTATATCGAAATTCGCGGGCTTATCCGCCAGCCACCCCGCGTCGTTTATCGAAGGAGTAGTCGAGCTTTTGGATATAAACCATCCCGTTATCCCGACGTTATCAGTTCCCGATAGATTAAAAGTTATTATAGAGCTATCCGAAGAGGCGTCGCTCGTCCTTGAAAAAACCAAAATCGTCGGCTTTTCCGTATCGATAGTAGTAGTCGTAGTCGACGACGTCGTCGTTGAATTTGACACATATGTTGTAGTCGTTGTCGTCGACGCGTATGTTGTCGTCGTAGGAGCGACGGTCGTAGTTACATATGTGTCAATCGTTGTAGTCGTTGGAGCGATCGTCGTCGTCGTTATTACAGTTTGAGAAAAATCATATTGATAAAAAGGATTATTAAAAGAACAACCGACAAAAAGTAAAATTCCCAAAACAACCGTCAAAATAAAGACGCGACAACTCCTCTCAGGCATAATAACGCTCCTCCTTTTATTAATATCTATTTATATTTTAAAATTTTAATCTCAACCTTTCTTTTAACTTCAGACGCCCCCTCCCCTCTGATACCGCCGTATCCGGTCGCCTTAATCCTATTGGTTTTCACCCCTTTACCGCTCAGATAAAGCGCAACCTTTAAAGCCCTCTTCATCGACAACTCAAGTTCGTCTTCAAATTTTCCGACCGAATTTGTATAACCGCCAACTTCTATCGCTATATTTTTCCTTTTAATCAGAATTCCGGCGATTTCGTCAAGAACGGGACGCGACTCCTCCATTATCCTATCGTCGTCGGGATAAAATAAAATATTGTTAAACTCGACGACGTCGCCGACTTTCGCCGTTAATAATTTTTTTATCGAGTCCTCCGTCGCATAGACAATCTCATATGCGTCGTTTTTATCATCAACCCCATATGTGTCATTTTCCTTAACCTCATATGTGTCATTTTCTTTAAGAGCGTCGTTTGTCGCGTCGGTAATATTTGGGGTATTATTCTTTTTTAGATTTACTTGATAATTTTTTTTATCTTTAAAATTATCATTCAAAACCAAGAACTCCGTTTTCATTTTGGGAATATCTAATTCAAACTGAATTCCTACGCT
>MWDO01000091.1 GCA_002070605.1 Spirochaetes bacterium ADurb.Bin133 | reverse complement strand
CCGCCCTGCGGTTATCGCCGGGCGGAGGATAGTATTCTGGAGGTAAGAAATGATTAAAAAAACGATTTTTTTTATAATTTTAATAATTGTATTTATTATCTCATGCGATAATTTTGGCGAACCTGGGTATGTTCCGGATTGGGGACCAAGAAATATTAAATTTACTCCCGGTTCGGGTAAACCGGGCGATACAATTACGATTACGGGAGATGATTTTTTAAGCAAAGAGGAGATGGAAATTTATTTAACGGATAGACAAGAATTTATTTATAGACATAATCCATTTCCACTTATAAAATTTAATGTAAATATTTATCATGATCCTGAACATCAATCAACCTTTGTTCTTGAAGGAACAGAAGTTACTGAATATTTAGAATTTAATACCAATAAAATAGTTTGTAAAGTCCCGGAAGGAGCAAAATCCGGTAAATTATGGGTTAATGGGAAATATACCGCATTTATAAAGCCTCTTCATCATCCGTCGGAAGAGGAGTTCATCGTTTACGACGAAACGGGAGATATAGTGAGGTAGATTAGCCGTATCCGCCAAATCAACTCGAATTAAGCGCGGCGCGTATCATATGTGTCAAATTCCTTCGTCGGGGAGCGCGACGCGTATAGCTTCCATATGTGTCATTCCCCAAACAACCGACGGAGCGTCTAGTTAAGGTTTAAACGTTACGTATTACAAAAAAAAAGAGGCGGTCCTAAAAGACGGCCTCTTTTTTTTGTTGTAATCTATCCCAATCGTTTTTTGAGAGCTTCGTACTCGTCCCAAAGTTCTTTTGGCATATGAGAGCCAAATTTTTCAAAATGTTCTTTGATACCGGGTATTTCGTTTCTCCATTCGTTAATATCTACTTTTAACGCCTCGTCGATATACTCTTTTTTAATATTCAATCCGCTAAGGTCGAGTTCTCCATCGTTAGGAACTTTGCCAATCGGAGTTTCTTTTCCTTGTTTTACTCCGTTAATTCTTTCAATAACCCATTTTAAAACTCGGCTGTTTTCGCCGTAACCCGGCCATAACCATTTGCCCTCTTTATTTTTTCTGAACCAGTTAACGTAGAATATTTTTGGAAGTTTGCTTTGATCCGCTTTCTTACCAATCTTAATCCAATGAGCGAAATAATCTCCCATGTGATATCCGCAAAACGGCAACATTGCAAAAGGATCTCTTCTCAGTTGTCCCATAACTCCCGCCGCCGCCGCGGTCATTTCGCTGGCGACGATCGATCCCAAAAATACGCCGTGATTCCAGCTAAGCGCTTCGTGAATCAAAGGCACGACGCTCGCTCTTCTTCCGCCAAAAAGTATAGCGGAAATAGGAACTCCTTTCGGATCGTCCCAAGCTTTATCTATAACGGGACATTGGCTAGCCGGAGCGGTAAATCTGGCGTTTGGATGAGCGGCGGGTCTTCCGCATCCCGGAGTCCACTCTTGATTTTTCCAGTCTGTAAGCTTCTCGGGCTCTTTATCGGTCATTTGTTCCCACCATACGTCCCCGTCCGAGGTAAGAGCTACGTTTGTAAATATAGAATTTTTAGTTAACGATAACATAGCGTTAGGATTTGAACTCATCGAAGTTCCCGGAGCTACTCCGAAAAATCCGGATTCAGGATTGATAGCGTATAACCGCCCGTCGGCTCCGAATTTCATCCACGCAATATCGTCTCCAACGCACTCTACTTTCCAACCGGGTATAGTAGGTATCAACATTGCTAGGTTTGTTTTTCCGCAAGCGCTTGGAAAAGCCGCCGCGACGTATTTTTTATCGCCGGTTTTTTCGTTTGTTATGCCAAGTATGAGCATATGTTCGGCGAGCCATCCCCCTTCTCTAGCCATGACGGAGGCGATTCTTAGCGCAAAACATTTTTTACCTAAAAGAGCGTTTCCGCCGTAGCCGCTTCCGAAAGACCAGATAGTTCTCTCTTCGGGAAAGTGAGTAATATATTTGTTATCTGCGTTGCATGGCCATGGAACGTCCTTTTCGCCCGGTTGTAAAGGTTTGCCGACGCTGTGAAGGCACGGTACAAAATCGTTATTTCCTAAAGCGTCTAGAACGGCTTTGCCCATTCGAGTCATAATTCTCATATTATTAACAACGTATATCGAATCGGTCAGTTCTACTCCGATATGCGAAATATTTGAACCGATTGGTCCCATACTGAAAGGTATAACGTACATAGTCCTTCCTTTCATACATCCTCTATATAAATCGGTCATGATTTTCTTCATTTCTACGGGATCTTTCCAGTTATTTGTCGGACCGGCGTCTTCTTGTTTTTTTGAACAGATAAAAGTTCTGTCCTCTACTCTCGCTACGTCCGCCGGATCAGACTGAACGTAGAAAGAATTTGGTTTCAATTTAGAATTCAATCTTAAATAAGTGCCGTTTTTTATCGCTTCTTCGGCAAGCCGATCGTACTCTTCCTGAGATCCGTCGCACCAATAGATCTTATCCGGCTTACACATATCGGCCATATCCAAAACCCATTTTTTCAACTTCTCGTTTTTTGTCATACTGCTGTCGTTCATCGTAAAACTCCTTATGTTTAATAAAAATATTTATTACTTCTTAAAATTATCTTCCCTAAAAATATAAAAAAATATTTAATATTTCAACTGTTTTAAATATTAATTTAATTTACCATAATATTTTAAAAATATCAAGATAAATATTGATTTAATTAAAAAAATGTTTTATTAATATTAATATTATTTATTTAATCTTTAATTATACGCTATATTTTTAAATTTTATAAAGGATTGAAGATGAAAACTATAAGTTGCCCCGGTTGCGATAGAAAAATGCTCATAACGAAATTAGAATGTCCGACTTGCAATATCAAAATCAAAGGGGTATTTCAATCTCACAGATTCGGTTATCTTGATAAAGAATCTCTCGATTTCATAGAGACCTTTATTCTTTCTCGAGGAAATATCAAAGATATTGAAAAAGCTCTTGGAGTATCTTATCCCACGGTAAAAACAAAACTGGATAAAGTTATAACCGAACTTGAGAGAATTAAATCCTTGGAAGAAAAAAACATTCAAATTACTTCGGAAGTATAAAATATAATAATTCCTAACGTTACAAAACCGTATCTCGCCGTTTTTTTTGTGGGATAAAAAATAATTTTACGTAGAGTAGACGTATTTGGGATAATTCTCGATTACGAGCGCGTATAACAGCTGTTTTCGAGCGGTAATATTTAACAGTTGTGTCATTTTATCCAAAAAGTCATTTTTCAACTTATCAACTTTCAATTTCTTACCAACAATCCCAAGAAATCCTTCCAATCCGTATTTTGTAACGCCGTTATAGAAAAACAGTATAATATCTCGAACCGTCGAAGCCATACCAAATTCGTTATACAAAGAATGCCATCTTTTTATTCGAAGATAATCCGCTTCGCT
>MWDO01000090.1 GCA_002070605.1 Spirochaetes bacterium ADurb.Bin133 | reverse complement strand
TGAGGCTGTATTTATAGACGATAGATTAAAATGTTAAAAAAAAACAAAGATTATCGTTGACTTTTACCATAGATGCGTCAATTTTATTTTTAACGTCATATGTATCAATTTCTCCCCCTCCCCAAAAAACTGACGGGGAGCGCTCTATTAAAAAAAAATCGAACAGAAATTATAATTTATATAAATTAAATTATAATTGTTGATTAATTTTTTCATCAATAATATAATAGCTCTTATCTTACTTGAAGATTTAGGGTTTTGGGCGGACGAACTAAACGACGTTTTGAAAAACGAATTTAGTTCGTAGAATATTTTAGGATTAGACGTTGAATAAAAGAGTTTTTCAGATAGATCAAGAGTGTTTCATTATTTTTGCCGAAGATCTCTCCAGTAAAAAGGAGAGATTTTTAAGAATAGGGAATTCCCCTTTTTTAAAAGAATTCGGCGAGACGTTTACATTTTTATCCTTAGTTACCCCGCTTTATCCGGGCAACCCCTTTGCCGAACTTGAAATATTCCGCCCTAATATCGATAAAAAAATTATCGGGCTAAGTCCGGTAGTCGATAAGTTTATCTCGTTTCTGGACAAAGGAGGCGTCGATACTCGAAAAGTTCATTATACTTACGCCGAAGGTCAGGGGCAGACAAACGGCAAACGGATAACCGAAGATCAGTTTATCGAAAAAGTTAAAAACCACAGACGATTATCTAAACACTCGTTTGCCGCCTTTTACAACGACGGCAATATCAGGATATTTAATAAAGACGAGCTTATGTTTGATCTTAAAATAAGTCTCGACAAAAAGCTAAATGAAAGAAAAGAGATCGAGTTGTTGTCAAATTTCTTTCTAAAAAACTACAAAACCGCTTATATAAAAAGCGGTATTATTCTCAGCGCTAAATCGTTATTTATATTTTCTAAAAACAGATTTGCCGTATTGAGCGACTCTAAAGATTGGGTATTAGACGCTATCAGAGTCGGTATCGATCCCTCTCGTATCGATTTCATTTATCTCCGCGAAGGGGTCGAACCGGATTCGTTATGGCTCAAAGTTTTCTTAAATAAGCTCGATAAAAACGAGAAAATCAGACTTGTTTTGAAGGAAAAGAATCCTCTTTGGCTTGATTTGGTTTCAGACGAGGTTTTTATCCCTTTATATCCGGAAAGCGAAAGTATCGAGATACCAATCGGGGAGGTTAAACTGTTTTTCCAAAATAACAGGATAAATATTTTTAATCAAGGGATTAAAATTTCTTTTGAGGGCAAAAAAAACTTTCTCGACGACGCTCAACCTATTTCCGGAGAATTTATCCATAATAACGTAAAAAACAAATTTCAACTCTCGATCAATAAAAGTAACGGTAGCGATATGGTTTTATATCGCGATGTTCCATTAATTTTTGAAAAATATTTAGACGACAACGATTTTATTTTAAAAAATAAAATCGACGAATCAAATTACAATAAATTAAAGCAAAATAAGTATTATATAGAACGCTATCTTGGGATTGATAAAACAAGCGACTCGCTAAATTTGTACAACGTTTCAAGAAATCAAAAATTGTCAAACATCCCCGATGATATAAATCCGTTTACATTTTTCCAGAAAGACATTTCTCAGGAAAAAACAAAAGAGAAATTTAATAATTTCAAACATTTTACCGCTAAAAATCAGTCCGTTAATAAAGACCAAGCGCTGTCGGCAATCAACGACAGATATAAAACAATTATTAATTTGAAAACTTTCTATAAAAACGAAAGAGAGCGGCTTAAAGAATTTATTGAAATACTGGACACCGAAGAGAGAGAACTGGAAGAAAAGGAAAAGAGAGCTCTCGATAATATCTTTAAAGAAAATAACGTTAAAAAAACGACCGATAAAATCGATAATAAAGAGTTGATACCGGACGATAATTTTAACGCTGAAGAGATACTATCCTACGAGAAATCGCGTCAAAATAAAAATACCGAATATGTAAAAAAACGAAGTTATAATTTTAAATTTTTGAAAATAGTTTTTTTAGTTTTATTAATTCTTTTATTATTAAGCGCTATCTCTTACGGGATATTTCGTTTCGCCCCTAAAATTTATACCTATTTCAAAACATTGCCTCAAAAAGAAGCGGTTGATTCGATAAAAGATCGATATAAATCGGAAAATAGAAATATTATTATTAGTAATAATAGAGATAAAAACAACATTATTAATAACAATACAAACAATTCCGTTAAAACAAGTTTCTATTACAGATTTTTTATGACTATAATCGATAATATTAATTTAACCAACGCCATAGCTCAAAAAAACGGTTATGAGAAAATGACGCCCCCGATGCTTAAAAAAAATCTTACCGGAAAAGACCCCGACTGGATATATCCCGGAAATTTACTAAAAATGCCGGATAATTCTGAAATAACGGTAAAAAAGGGGGATAATATCTGGAGTATTTGCGAGAAATACCTTTTAAATCAAATTAATGAACATGAGGTGGAAATTCGAGATATAATATTAAAAGTAAAAAAAGACTACTATACGATTGACGAAGCCAAAAACAAACTTTCCGCAATCAAAGCCGAATCCTACTCTATAATGATAAAAGAATTTATCAACGCTCTTCTATCTCAAAACAGTTTTGAAGGTTGGGAGCCGGTATTCTAGAGAAGAGAATAAAATCACAAAACTAATAATGAAACCGACAAAAATTTTAACTCTGTTTTCAGATGTCGAATTTTTAAACAAAAAATAGTTTTTTATTTTTATACCCCGTCGGTTTTTTGAAATTAACACATATGCGCCGCGTCGATAACGCGCGACTATTGAACCCTCGATTTGTCCTAGTCAAGTATTTTAGTATATTCAAAACGGGAATTCCCGCTTTTATCGGGGCGCGACAATTGTCGCGTATAAATTGACGCATATGGGACGCCGACTAATCCTCAAAAAACCGGCGGGGCAAATATCTTTCTTATTTTCTGTCGTTCAACTTTGAGACTTGACGCATATTTCAAAAAATGAGACTTTACACTTTGAAACAATTCTTTTATCATACTATATCTCCAATATCATATTTAGTCAATATATTATCTTTATAGAAAATCTTGATCCATTTATTTGGATTTTCTCTAACTTCAACTTCGTAATTTGAAAGAGAACAATTTTTATATTTTGGAATTAGAAAACATTTATTCTTATAACTAATTTCATTTACTTTACTTACTTTACGAATGGCTCTTTTTGTAAATGCATTTTCGATGCTTTCGATATCTTTTTTGTTAAGATCTTCAAAAACATCATTATTTTCTTTAAAAACTTTTTCAGGCGTCGAATTTATAGCTCTGGAATATGTATTATTATGCTTCTCGACATATTTTTCTAGAACGGCATTTGCATCGTCTATATTTTTTGCATTTTCGAAAATCATATAATGCGGTATTTGACCTTGAAATGTTAAAAACTTTCTTTCCACTTTACCTTTACCTTGCGGTTGAAAGGGTTTTGAATTTATTAAATTCACTCCGACTTCTTCTAAAGCCTTAGGTATTACTAGTTCCGGATTTTCAGTTCGTTGATCAAAATGAACGCCGCCATGTCGTATATAACTGTATTTTGAATCGTTATCGTAATAAATAGACATGGGTAATCCAAAAGTTAAAAACATCTCTTTTAAAGCCGTTATGTGATTTTCAAGATTATCGCTAGTTACAAACTTTGCATATAGAATGTATCGCGATTTATC
>MWDO01000089.1 GCA_002070605.1 Spirochaetes bacterium ADurb.Bin133 | reverse complement strand
ATAAAATGGAATAGATGTTTTTTGTTTTTCATAAAGTTTTCTCCTTTTCTTTTATATATATAACAACTAAAAGTAGAAAACGTTATACAAAAATTTGGATAAATTTTAAAAAATGATAAATATTTTGCTAATTAAAAAAAATGACACATATGCGTTTATTTTTATCGAGGAGCGGAGCGGCGGTTATGAGACCCATATGTGTCAATTTCCAAGAAACCGACGGCGTACGTAAAAAAGTTGTCGTAACAAAAAAAATATTATTGACATTATACTTAAATTCTGTTATTAATGTCTTCGATTTGCCTCTGTAGCTCAGTCGGTAGAGCAGTGGACTGAAAATCCACGTGTCAGCAGTTCAACTCTGCTCGGAGGCAGATTTTTTATTTTTGCGCTCGCGATTATCAGATGAATAGACAAACAGATCTGCTTACCGTTTCCAATCTTTCCATCGGATTTCAGCTGGAAAAAGAGAAGTTCCTTGCCGTCGAAGACGTCTCGTTCAGTATAAAAAAAGGAGAAAGTCTCGGCATAGTCGGCGAATCCGGTTGCGGAAAAAGCGTAACGGCAATGTCTATTATCCGGCTTTTACCCATACCGCCGGCATATTTGAGCGGGGTTATAACTTTCGACGGAACGGATATACTCAAAGCCGATATAGAAGCGTTACATAAAATCAGAGGTAAAGAGATCGGCGTGGTTTTCCAGGAACCATCGACAAGTCTCAATCCGACCAAAACTATCGGGGATCAGATATCGGAGGTTTTTACGACGCATAATCCCGAGCTTTCCAAAGAAATAATTAAAAACAAAGCCGTCGAATTATTGTCAAAAGTCGGCATTCCTAACGCGCAAGAGAGATTTGGCTCGTATCCGCACGAGTTTTCAGGCGGAATGAAGCAGAGAGTATCGATCGCAATCGCGATTGCGCTAAATCCCAAATTGCTTATAGCCGACGAACCGACGACGGCGCTAGACGTTACCATTCAGGCTCAAATTCTTGACTTAATAAAAAAAATCCAAAACGAGCGCAAATCGTCGGTTTTAATAATTACTCACAATATGGGAATAGTCGCAGATTTTTGCGATCGCATTGTCGTAATGTATGCCGGTAGAATTGTCGAAAGCGCTAAGACCAAAGATCTTTTTAGTTCTACTTCTCATCCTTATACGATCGGGCTATTGAATTCTATTCCCTCCGCGACTAGCGATAAGAAGAAGCTCTATTCTATAACAGGCTCGGTTCCTCATCCCAAAGAGTATCGGAAGGGGTGCAGGTTTTTTGATAGATGCGAAAAAAGAATAACCGAATGCGAAAGCGACGTTCCTCCGCCGTTATTTAAAGTTGGCGAGGGTCATAAAGCCGCATGTTGGTTATATGAAAATACGGCGGAATAGATGGATTATTTAGTAAAAGTTGAAAATTTAAGTAAAAACTTTAAAATAAAATCAAATAAGCTCTTCAAACCGAAGAAAATACTCAAAGCGGTAAACGACGTCTCGTTCTTTATAAAACCCAACGAATCTTTAGGGCTTGTCGGCGAATCGGGGTGCGGCAAATCTACTCTTGCGCGGCTTATTTTGGCTTTATTAACTCCTTCATCGGGTAAAATTTTATTTAACGGAGAGGATATAACAAAATTCAGATTTAAAAAATTAAAAGACTTGCGTAAAAATATGCAGATAGTATTTCAAGACCCGTATTCTTCGCTAAATCCGCGAAAAACGATTCTCGACATCGTCGCGGCTCCCATTCGAGTTCATTATAGATTATCGAGATCGGAAATAGAAAAAAAAGTTAAAGAACTTTTAGATCTCGTCGGAATTTCGGATAAATATCTTCAGAGATACCCTCATGAATTCTCAGGGGGGCAGAGGCAACGTATCGGAATCGCGCGAGCTTTAGCGATTTCGCCTAAACTTATAGTTTGCGACGAGCCGGTGTCGGCTTTGGACGTTTCTATTCAGGCTCAGACTATAAATCTGCTGGAAGAGATAAAAGAGCGGCTAAAGTTGTCGTATCTATTTATTTCGCACGATTTATCCGTCGTAAGACACATTTCGGACAGAGTTCTTGTTATGTATCTCGGTAAAATTGTGGAAATTGCCGATAAAACGGATCTTTTTGACAATCCGTTACATCCCTATACAAAAGCTCTTATTTCCGCCATTCCGGTTCCGGAAGTTTCGGCGAAGAAAGAGAGAATTATTTTAGCCGGCGATATAGAACTGCCTATCGGGGAGAAAAAAGGATGCGTTTTTTCTTCAAGGTGCTATATGTCTCAAAAAATTTGTTTTGAAAAAAATCCCGATATGAAATATTTTGAAAAAGGCAGATCGGCTATGTGTCATTTTGTTTAAGAAAGAATAATTATGGAAAATATGAAATTTATCGATCTTTTTTCAGGAATAGGCGGCTTCAGAATCGCTTTGGAGACTTTGGGATTTGACTGCGTATTTTCTTCGGATATAGACAAAGAAGCCCGCAAAGTTTATAAAAACAACTTCGGCGAGAATCCGGAAGGCGATATAACAAAGATACCAAATAGCGATATTCCCGCTCACGATATACTATGCGCGGGATTTCCGTGCCAACCGTTTAGCGTATCGGGTAAACAGATGGGATTTGACGATACCAGAGGAACTTTATTTTACGACATAGCCAGAATTGCCGAGTACCGTCGCCCTAAATTTTTATTTTTGGAGAATGTTGCGAATTTTGTCAAGCACGACGGCGGTAAAACTTTACAAACCATTCTAAACGCGCTAAATTCTATCGATTACGACGTTTATTACGACGTTTTGAACGCCTCGTTATTTGGCATTCCTCAATCCAGGAAAAGGGCGTATTTTTTATGTATCCGGAAGGACTTGAATTTTAAAACCTACGCTTTTCCAACGCCTACTTTAGAAAATATTTCTTTAAAAAATATTATTCTTGAAGATAAATACGTAAAAGATTTAATAATAGAGCGAAAAGACGTCTTTTTTGATAAAAACATCGCTTTAATGAATAATTATAAAAATAGTCAGTTAAAACCGATTAGAATAGGTTACGTCAACAAGGGGGGGCAGGGGGAAAGGATTTATAGCGAATACGGTCACGCGATTACGCTGTCGGCTTACGGCGGAGGCGTCGGGGCTAAAACCGGCCTGTATTATATTAACGGCGCCGTTCGCAAACTTCATCCCGAAGAGTGTAAAAGAGTAATGACTTTCCCGGAGAATTTTATAGTTCACGAAAGGGTGAATCAAGCGTATAAACAATTCGGAAATTCCGTAGTCGTAAAAATGATAAAAATAATATTTGAGAAGTTGTTAAAAGATAATAATCTTGCGAGGTAAGAGTAACGCAAAATTTTTACTATTCGTTTTGATAATCATTTTGTTTGAACCCTTATCCATTTCTTGGGAAAATTATATATGTTCGACTTTTCATGAATGTATAATTCATATTCGTCGTTCATTCCGGGAAGCCCTTGAAGATAATTAATAATATATGATGGATAATTCCATCTAAAAATTAGATCGCGTCGCATATTTTCAACGGAACCGTATAAAAAGAAAGTAGGTTTTTTTCTGGGAAAATCCAAATCCGAACCTATAATATCATAAATTAAATCAAATTCTTTTTGTATATCTATCGCATACTTATATTTTACATTTTTTTCATAATAGATTTTTAAGTTTTTACTTTCATTAATATTAAATTTATTATAAAAATCATCGAGAGCGTTTAATTTAAAAATATAAATTATAGAGAAAATAACGTTTATAAAATATTTCATAATTTATTATATAACATTCTAATCCAATAACGAAAAGCTTTTTATAAAATTTACTTTTCTCAAAATAAATTTATAAATATGCAATATATTTTTAAAATCTTATAAATTTAGCCGGATTTCGCGTCGCGGCGCTTCCTGATGAAAATTTGACACATATGATACCGACAAACAGCGGGCGCAACCTACTGCTTTAAAATTTGACGCATATGCGTCAAAAAATAAAATATTGCCAAAAAACTATTGACAATAAATAAATTCTAAACTAGAATATCCTAAGTCTTCCCGCAAGGAATCCGAATGCTCGCAGATACAAGATACAAGATACAAGATACAAGATACAAGATACAAGA
>MWDO01000088.1 GCA_002070605.1 Spirochaetes bacterium ADurb.Bin133 | reverse complement strand
TAATATCATATTATTATCCCCAAAAGATTTTTTGTTTTTTTGAATAATATTATGTTTAAAAAAAACGTCAAGTCTCATTTTTTGAAATAAGTGTAAACTTTCATTTTTTGAATGACACAAGATACGATACCGAGTAAAATTACATTGACAAAATTTATTAAATTGTATAGACCTTATTTTTAGAAAAGGCGACGTTACGACTGCCGGTTTAATAAATTATTAGCTTTGGCGTTTAATATTAGATTCGCGTAAGGGAAGTAAATTTATTGAAAGTACTTTTGAAATCGATCGTATTACTGATAATTATATTTTTATCCGTTCTTTTTTCGTTGGTTATTTTTATGAACAGAGCGACTTTAAATATTCCGATAACGGGCTATGAAATTGAGGTTAAAGCGGGATATAACGCTCATAAACTTGCAGATATGCTTTCAGAAAAAAAGTTTATCCGATCTAAAATTCTTTTTATTTCAATAGTAAAGGCTCTGCGTCTCGAAAAAAATCTGAAAACCGGATGGTTTTATATAGACAACAACAGCTCGACTAGCGATATAGTCAAGGCGATATACTCCGGCAAGTTTATTACGGTTTCGTTTATGATACCCGAAGGCTCTACTTTTAAACAGATCAACGAGATATTAGTTAAGGAACAAATTGTATCGCAAAATGAAATCGCGGATTTTTTATCGACTTCGGATTACCCCGCAAAATTAGGGTTATTAGGATATAAAAATATCGAGGGATTTCTATCGCCGGACACGTACAAATTCAATAAGGGAACGGATATTAAAACTATATACTCCGCAATGATCAAACTCTTCTACGATAAACTGAAAGAAATTTATCCGGATTATAAAATGTTAAACAAGAAAGAGTTGTTAAATAAAATTATCTTAGCCTCCATCATAGAGAAGGAAGTAAAAAATCACAGCGAATCGCCGATTGTCGCCGGAGTGTTTAACAATAGACTAAAATCAAAAATGAAACTGCAAAGTTGCGCCACAGTTCAGTTTATTCTTGATAAACCTAAAGAACAGCTTTTTGAGAGCGACATTCTGATCGACAATCCGTATAATACTTATCTCTATATGGGGTTGCCTCCGGGGCCTATATGCAGTCCCGGTTACGACGCGCTAAGAGCGGCTTTTTATCCCGAAAAACATAACTATTACTATTTTGTCGTTAAAAACCCCGCCGCGGGGACGCATCATTTTTCGGAGACTTACGAAGAGCATCTTGCCGCTCAAAAAAAATATAAGGCGATAAAAGGATTTTAAGATTGAAAAAGCCCGAACTGCTGGCGCCGGCCGGCGATATGGAGAAACTTAAAGTCGCCTATCATTTTGGCGCCGACGCAGTCTATATCGGCATGAAAAATTTTTCTCTCAGAGCCAATACCAAAAATTTTGACGAAGACGAACTCTTCAAAGCGGTAGATTATTCGCATAAACTAGGTAAAAAAATTTATATCGCGCTGAACGCCTACGTTACGGACGACGACGCCGAGGAGGTAATAAAATCGCTTAACCTTATTAATACGTTAAAACCCGACGGGGTCATAATATCCGATCTTGGGGTATTATATCTGGCGAAACGCTACGCTCCGGATACGGCTATTCATATAAGCACGCAGGCAAATATCACAAATTTATATTCCGTCAAACAGTATTCGCTCCTCGGCGCTCGTAGAGCGATAATGGCGCGGGAATTGACGTTAGATCAAATCGCCTATATCGCTAAGAATTGCGATATCGAAATAGAAACTTTCATACACGGCGCGATGTGCATATCTTATTCGGGACGCTGTCTGCTCTCTTCTTACATGACTAATAAAAATTTGGGCAGAAGACCCGACGACGTCAAAACCGAGACCAGATCGGCCAACAGAGGAGACTGCGTCCATCCGTGCAGATGGGAATACGTATTGAGGGAAAACGGCAGACCCAATCAGGAATATCCGATCGAACAAGACGAAATGGGGAGTTATATTCTATCTTCAAAAGATATTTGCATGATAAATCATATCGACAAACTGATCGAAAGCGGGATAACCGGTTTTAAAATCGAAGGACGGATGAAATCTATACTCTATTTATCAAGTATTATTAGAGCTTACAGGCGCGCAATAGACAGTTATTTCGATAAAAATCTTGCTTACGACAAAGAACAGATCGATTACGAATTGAATATCGTATCTCACAGGGAATTCTCAACGGGATTTTTCTTTGATTCGCCGCGCGTAAAATCAAATCAAACCGGCAATACTGAGTATAAAAGAGATACGCGGCTTGCGGCGCTGATAGAAAATGTTGAAGGCGATAAAGCCAATCTCAAAGTTTATAATAAAATGACAAGCGACGCCGAATACGAATATATCGGACCCGATATGAAAACCGTTAAACTCGGTAAAATAATTTTATTCGACAAAGACGGCAATACCGTTGAAACCGTTAATCACACAGATCAAGCCGCCGCATTAATTTACGACAAATCGGGTAATATTGTCAAACCGGAGATTCTCAATATACTCAGAATGAAAGCCGATTTCTAAAACTGTACAATTCTGTTGACCTGAAAATGAATTTTGATATAATATTCTACAACGTTTTAACAATCGGAGTTTGCATGAAGTTATATTCTTACGATTGCGTAGTCGTAGGCGGCGGAGCGGCGGGAATGGCGGCGGCGCTTGAAGTAAAAAGAAACAATTTCTCCGTCGCCATAATCGAAAGGGAGGAGTTCCTCGGCGGAATTCTTCTCCAATGCATACATAACGGATTCGGACTACACGAATTTAAAGAAGAGCTTACCGGTCCCGAATACGCAGAAAGATTTGAAACTAAAGTTTTATCTAGCGGAGTAGAGATATTCCTAGAAACCACCGCCGTAGATATTAAAAACCGCGGAAGTTACAAAGAAATTCACGCCGTTTCAAAAAAACACGGCGGATTCATTATTAATTCTAAAGCCGTAGTATTATCTATGGGGTGCAGAGAGAGAAACAGAGGCAATATCGGCATACCCGGTTCCAGACCCGCCGGGGTATTTACCGCCGGTCTTGCTCAACGCTTAGTCAATATCGAGGGGTACGTTCCGGGAAAAGAGATAGTCGTAGTAGGATCGGGAGATATAGGTCTTATTATGGCGCGGCGAATGACCTGGAGCGGATGTAAAGTAAAAGCCGTAATCGAGATACAACCCTATCCCTCCGGACTCCCTAGAAATATCGCTCTATGTCTTAACGATTTTGACATACCGCTTCATCTGAACAGTTCGGTAATCAATATTCATGGAAAAGAGAGAGTCGAACGTTTGGATATTGTTACAAAAAATCCAAGTATTCCCGAACAGCCCAAATACTTCTCCATAGATTGCGATACGGTTTTGTTATCGGTCGGGCTTATTCCAGAAAACGAGCTTTCAAAAAAAGCCGGAATTCAGATAAATCCGGAAAATAACGGACCGTATGTCGACTCCTTTATGACGACTAACGTCGAAGGAATTTTTGCCTGCGGCAACGCTCTTCACGTTCACGATCTTGTCGATTTTGTTACCGAAGAATCAAGAAAAACGGGAAATTTTGTCTCGCGTTATCTAAACAATGATTCTCCTATAAAACAGTATAAAATAAAAGCCGGCGCGAACGTAAGATACGTAACGCCTCAAAAAATAAACCCCGACTCGGATAATACTCTTTATTTAAGACCGATGATCGTAAAAGACAGCGCTACTCTAAACGTCGCCGCCGACGATAAAATTATTTACTCTAAGAATCTTAAATATATAAGACCTTCCGAGATGATAAAAATCTCTCTTTCGAAGGAAAATATCGGCTCGGTAAGCGATATAGAATTTGAAATATCGTTAGCGTAGAGTTTATTTCAACAAAAGCTTTTTCTCGCCTCTCTTCTTACCGTTAACTATAGATTCAATCCCCAAAATAGCGCACCGGTTTTTGGGGACGGGAAATTGGACGCATATGGCGCCTAAGAACAAAATTGACACATATGCTACGCAGTACTCCTCGATGAAAATTGACGCATATGTGTCAATTTTTTTCAATCAGTAAATTATTTGTCATTTTCTAAAAATTTATACAAATTTTTGTAAAGAGTTTTCTACTTTTAGTTGTTATATATATTAAAGAAAA
>MWDO01000087.1 GCA_002070605.1 Spirochaetes bacterium ADurb.Bin133 | reverse complement strand
TGAGGCTGTATTTATAGACGATAGATTAAAATGTTAAAAAAAAACAAAGATTATCGTTGACTTTTACCATAGATGCGTCGATTTTTATACGACAATTGTCGCGCGTTATCGACGCATATGTGTCAATTTCCCTCTCGATAAACCGACAATCTGCCGTTATCGACTGCGAAGCGGACGACTATTTACGAACAATCTTGCTCTATGCCTTACCGATAACGCTCGGCGTATCCGGCGGGGTTTAATTTAAAATCGGGATCATATCCAAACCGACCGCTTTCTCAAAATTTGATCCTATTCTTAATATAAGGTCTTCCGACGTCGCTTTACCTATTATCTGAAGTCCAACCGGTAAACCGGCCGCCAATCCGCATGGAACGGACATTGCGGGAATTCCGGCAAGATTTGCGATAACGGTCGTTGCGTCCCATAAATACATCTTTAGCGGATTGGTCGTTCCTTCGTTAAAATTAAACGGCAGTTCCGGAGTAGTCGGAGATATAACGGCGTCGTATTTTGAGAATACTCCGTTCATTTCGCTTTGTATACGCTTCCTTAACTTTACCGCCTTGTTATAATACCGATCGCAATATTCCGAAGAGAGGACAAGATTTCCCAGTAAAATTCGTTTTTTCACCTCTTTTCCGAAACCTTCCGAACGCGTCGAAAACAGAGCTTCTTCGTACGACGCCCGATTCAAACTGCTATGTCCGTATTTCACGCCGTCGTATCGCGCTAAATTTGACGACGCTTCAGCCGTCGCGATAAGATAATAAGCCGGTATGATATATTTTATTGTCGGAAAACTTATCTCCTCGACTATTGCTCCTAATTCTTTCAATATTCTAACAGATTCGTCAAATTTTTCTCTTACGCTATCCGCGACTCCCTCGGAATATAATTCGGTAAATACCGCTATTCTCAGCCCTTTTATATCTTTATCGATATATTCGAGATAGTTTTTAACGGGAGAGTTTATAGAGGTCGAATCTTTGTTATCGCGGCCGCTTATGATATTTAACATAGCGCCGAGTCCGTAAACGTCGCGGGACATAGGACCGATCTGCTCGAACGACGATGCGTAAGCTACAAGTCCAAATCTTGAAATAAGCCCGTATGTCGGTTTGAGTCCCGCTATACCGCAGAACGCCGAGGGCTGCCTTATAGAACCGTCGGCGTCGCTTCCGAGAGATAGTTGGCACATCCCCGCCGCGACGCTAGCCGCAGAACCGCCCGACGATCCGCCGGGAACTTTACGGGGGTTCCATGGGTTTTTAGCGTTTTTAAAAGCGGAGGTCTCGGTAGTCGATCCCATAGCAAATTCGTCGCAGTTGGTTTTACCGACAATTACCCCTCCGCTTTTTAATATTTTTTCCGCGACCGTCGCGTTAAAACAAGGAGAATAATTTCTGAGCATATTCGAGCCGCAGGTCGTATTTAACCCTAAAACATGTATATTATCTTTCACACTGATCGGCATACCGTCGATTTCGCTTAGAATAGCGCCGTTTTTATATCTTTTATCGCTTTCGTCTGCTTTTTTCATCAGAAAATCTCTATCAAAAACAGAAATATAACTTCCCAATTCTCCGTTGTATTCTTCTATTCTATCTAAAGCAGACCTCGTTACTTCCGAGCATGAAATTTCCCTTTTCTTGATCAATTCGACGGTCTCTTTAAATTTTAATTCGCTAATCTTTTTCATAAATTCCCCTCAAAAAAAACGTCGATTCGTCTATCTCCTCGCCGTAATCCGTCAGTTTTTTAGGGCGAGAAAAAAAATTGGACGCATATGCGGCGCGTCGATAACGCGCGACAATTGTCGTATAAAAATTTGACACATATGAGACAAATATTTCTTATTCCCCAAAAAACTGACGGGACATCTCCTCGCCGCCTTGAAGCGGGCAAGAAGAAGCTTATCGCTCTATAAATTTGCGATAAGCCTCTGATATTTAGCCATCGGCCAAAGATCGTCCGCCACAAACTCTTCCGCTTTATCTACCGAAACTCTAAGATTATGCATACTCTTCGCCCCTTTTCCGGCAAAAGCGATAGCTTTTTCATGCAAGTCTTCGATACTCTCTAGTTCCAAAAGATCTTTTTTTAAAATCTCTATATTATTTTTTACGTCGCTATATAACGCCTCGATATTCTTCGCCTCTTCAAACAACGCGCGGCTTTCGATACCGGATTCTTTTAAAGAAACGTAAGTTTTAGCCGTATTTGCCAGATGCTTTGCAATCGCGGGCGCTATTTGAGTATATGCGATATTTATCGACTCCTTGATCTCAATCTCCATTATTTTGACGTAAGTTTCAAGTTTTATACCTGTTTTTGACAACAATTCTCTTTTGGATAGAATTTTATATTTTTCAAACAGTTTGACCGTATCGTCTTTTAAATACTCGGCTAACGCCTCGGGAGTGTTTTTATTGTTTGGCAGACCTCTTTTCTCAGCTTCGTCTTGCCACTCTTTAGAATAGTTATTCCCCTCAAACCTTATTCTTTTTGTATCCTTTAATATCTCTTTCACAACGTTGAGCGCGTTAGCCCTAACGTCCCCTTTCATCTTGACAAGCCTATCGTAAATAAGATCGTATCCGTAAGCCGCAATCAAATTCAATATGGTTGTCGGTTCTGAGACGTTTTGACTTGAACCGCAAGCCCTAAATTCAAATTTATTTCCGGTAAGCGCTAACGGAGAGGTTCTGTTTCTATCGGAAGTATCTTTGACGACTTTTGGAAGATTTTGCAACCCTACGCTTATATGGGCTATTTTGTTTTCAGTAAAAGTTCCGGTTCCTTCTATATCGTCGAGTATTTTTGTTAAATATTCTCCCAAATAAACAGACATTATAACCGGAGGAGCTTCGTTCGCGCCCAATCTGAGATCGTTGCCGGCGTCGGCGACCGACGCTCTCAACAAACCGCCAAACTTATCGACTCCGGCAAGAAAAGCGGTTAGCGTTATCAAAAAATTGATATTTTTCAGCGGAGATTTAGAAGGCTCCAGATAATTAGCTCCGGTATTATCCCCTATAGACCAGTTTACGTGCTTTCCTGAGCCGTTTACTCCTGAGAACGGCTTTTCTTGCAATAATACGACCAAATCGTTATTATCCGCAACCTGCCTGATAATATCCATTAACTGTAAGTTATGATCGATCGATAAGTTTGCCTCTTCGTAAAGCGGCGCCACTTCAAACTGATTTGGCGCGACTTCGTTATGTCTCGTCTTAGACGGAATACCTCGTCTATATAATTCGGCGTCAAGCTCTTCCATAAAATGCAACGCCTTACTTTTTATAGCTCCAAAATAGTGATCCTCCATCTGTTGCCCTTTTGCCGGAGTAGCTCCGAATAAAGTCCTTCCGCAAATCTGAAGATCCGCTCTGGTTTCAAACAGCTTTTTAGATACTAAAAAATATTCCTGTTCCGGTCCGACATAAACCTTGATCCTCTTAGCCATTCTGTTGCCAAGAAGTTTCTGTATCTTCAGCGCATTCTCTTTTACCGCCTTCTGCGACCTAAGATACGGCGTTTTTAGGTCTAAGACCTCGCCGGTCCACGACATAAAAATCGACGGAATTACCAAAGTAGTCGTGTTTTTAGCTTTAATCAAAAACGCCGGCGAAGTCGGATCCCAAGCGGTGTATCCTCTCGCCTCAAAAGTCGATCTGATGCCCCCCGACGGAAAAGCCGACGCGTCCGGCTCCGACTGAATCAACTGTTTAGAAGAAAACTTTTCAATAATCTTCCCCTCGTCGTAACTGATAAAAGCGTCGTGCTTTTCAGCTGTACCTCCTCGTTGCGGTTGAAACCAGTGCGTAAAGTGCGTCGCTCCGTTATCGATCGCCCACTCTTTCATAGCAAAAGCTATATCTTCGGCGATGGAGCTATCCAACGGCTCGTCGTTTTCTATCGTCGCCATTAATTTATTGTAAACCCCTTTATTTAATTTTTCGGACATCCTCTTTTTATCGAAAGTCAATTCTCCAAATATCTCGCTTGATTTTGGCATATAAAACTCCTTTTTTAAAAAATCCATTCGAATTATATTTTTATATAAACTGTTTGTCAACAGAATTATTGCCTTTTTTACTGTTTTAAACGACTTTTATCTATACATTTGCTCATTTTTAAGCATTCCGTACGTCATATTTTTGTTAATTTCGCGCATTTTAGCATTTTTTATATTACAATAGTTTTTTTTTGGGGGAAATAAAAAATTATTTTTACGTAGAGCAGACGTATTTGGGATAATTTTCGATTACGAGCGCGTATAATAGCCGTTTTCGAGCGGTTATATTTAACAGTTGTGTCATTTTA
>MWDO01000086.1 GCA_002070605.1 Spirochaetes bacterium ADurb.Bin133 | reverse complement strand
ATATGTGTCAATTTGTCTTTGAACGCCATATGTGTCATTTTTTCAAGACAGTCGCCGCGCGTCCCATATGTGTCAATCTTATTTTTTGACACATATGGGTTGGTTTTTATAATGGCGCATACGCGTCAAATTTCCTCGCCCCAAAATACCGACAATACCGACGGATTACGGGATTTTTTGTAATTTATGTTTTATTTATTTTGATTATTTGAAATATTATGGTATATGCTTTGCAGTTGATAAAAATTATACTTTTATTATTTTTGCAAAAAAAAGGAGTGTCGTATATGAAATCAGGTATTAATTTTTTTATGACTTTGTTAATTTTTATTTTATTATCGTCGTCTAAAATTTTTTCCGGGACAAATTATGTCGACGGGGAATATTTTGCATGTTACGATTTTGTCGACGGTCACGGTTGGCGACCCGAACTTAAAATAGTAATAAAGAATAATAAGATAATTGACGCGATTTTTGATTATAAAGATTCGGAAGGCAATTTAAAGACAAATAATGAAAAATATGGCGTTTTGATGAAAAAAAAGTCAAATATAGGTCCGGTTGAATTTGTGAAAGAGTTTAAACAAAGAATTTTAAAAAAACAGTCGGCCGGTATTGACGCGGTTACGGGCGCAACTCATTCGACCCAAAATTTTAACGCGCTGTCTGAAGCTATTTTGTCAAAAGCTCTTAAAGGGGATTTTTCAAAAACGGTATTGCCGATGGATTCTGATTATAGTTTCGAGAATAATGAAGAAGATAAAGAGGGATTTACCGCAAAGATTTCTATATCCTTTAAAGACGGCAAAATTGCGAATGTCGTTTATGATGAATTAAACAAAAATTCGGTTTCCAAAAAAAATGACGCGGCGTATAATAAAACGTTTTTGAAGAAAAACAAGATTTCATCGAAAGAATTAATTGATAAATTAGAAAAATCATTAATTGAAGCGCAAGATGTAGATAAAATAGCCGAAATAAAAGGGAAAGGGGCGAACGAAATATCTCAAAGATTTAAAAAATGCGCTAAATTGGCGTTATCTCAAAGAAAAACCGTTAAATAAATATTTTCCCAATATCGGACCTAATATATAATTTTATTAAAAACAAAATATTATATAAAAATAAGGCGGAGTATGAAAATAAAGAAACCTATTATAATGAAATTCATTTTAGCGTTATCGTTCGTTTTGATAATATGTTTAATTGCAAATTCGCTGAGCATTTTTCAAATGCAAAAATCTAAGTTTTTGAAAGAGTTTGATGAAAAAACCAATTCATTATTAGAGTTATTTTGTTTAGTAATAAACGATTCTCTTTCAAACGAGGATTCCAAACATATTGATATTGTATTTAATTCATTTTTAGCCGATCCGTTGATAGTATCGATAACGGTCCTAGACGACGAAGACGACGGCGCGCATAAAACGCAAGACGGCGACGATTTCAAAGAAGAAAACAAATCGCTATACGTAGTCAAAAAAAGAGATATAAGTTTCGATAACTATTTAATCGGATACGCTTTAATTACTTTTTCGCAAGAAAAGTTTAAAAAAGACTTATTAGTTAATTTGTTTCAGATTTTTATTCCTAATTTTGCGATAATAGTTTTTATTCTCATTGTAAATTCAATGCTATTGTATAGACTGGTTCTGGTTCCAATTAGATTGACCTCAAATAGTTTAATTGAGATTGCTTCAGAATACGGAAATTTAACAAAAAAGATTGATTATAGTTCGGGCGACGAAATTGGGGCTATGTCGTATTATTTCAATCAAACGATAGAAAAGATTTCGGAACTGGTAAAAAATATAAAAAAGCAGTCTATTCGCCTTTCTGAAAAAGGAACGTTTCTGTCTTCTAATATGACTGAAACTGCGGTTGTAATTAACGAAATTAGCCAAAATGTTCAAAACATAAAAGATCAAACCGTCAGTCAATCGTCGAGCGTTATTGAAGCAAGCTCGGCTATGGAGCAGATTATGCATGGAATCGAAAGTTTAGATCAATTGATAGAGAATCAATCGGTAAACGTTACCGAGTCGTCGTCCGCTATTGAGGAAATGATAGCGACCATAAGTAATGTAACTCAGACGCTTGTGAAAAACGACGAGAACATCAAAAAATTGATCGAATCGTCGGAGTCCGGAAGGAACGACCTCAATAAAATTGCGGACGATATTCAGCAGGTTGCAAAAGAGTCGGAGGGATTGCTTGAGATCAGTAAGGTTATTCAAAATATTGCAAGTCAAACAAATCTTTTGGCGATGAATGCGGCGGTCGAAGCGGCGCATGCGGGGGAATCGGGAAAGGGTTTCGCAGTTGTGGCAAGCGAGGTTAGAAAACTTGCCGAGTCGTCGGGGGGACAGGCAAAAACGGTAGCAACTATTCTAAATAAAATTAGGTTATCTATTGAAACGATCATGCGCTCAACGGAGGTTGTATTAAGCAAATTTAACGTTATTGAAAATGAAATAAAAACGGTAAGCGAGCAGGAGAGTTTTATCCGATCCGCAATGGAAGAGCAAACGATAGGCAATAAACGCGCTCTTGAGGCGATAGGTCAACTTAACGATATAAACCAAAAAGTTAAAACGGGTTCGAGCGAAATGTTTACAGGCAGTCGGCAAGTTTTAAAGGAAGCTTCTAATTTAAATAAGATTACGCAGGAAATTGTCGACGAAATGAACGAAATAGCAAGCGGAACCGAACAGATAGCGGCTGCCGTTAATAAAGTTAACGAATTAACGGAAGACAACAAATTAAGCATTGATGCGTTAATGAAAGAAGTTGGGAAGTTCAAGGTAGATTGACGTTGTAAATAGCTGCCGGCTGAATGGATAGACAAAAACTTCTAATAATTATATTATTATATTCAAAACGGGAATTCCCGTTTTGAATATAATAAGTATTTATCGAATCAATATCCCCCTTTTTTCTCTACGATTTTAGCTATTTCGGCGTTAATCATATTTTGAAGATTGGCTTTTACCATTTTATCTAAAGTTACGCTCATAAGATCCAGCGATTGACCGTTAGAACCGTAGACATTATTAAGATTCCAGTATAGTACGGTATTATTGTCTTTCCAAACGGGATATACTTGAACGGTTGAGGAATTTGAGCTTATCGAGCCGGTCGATTTATAAATCAGCGTTTTTAGCGATTTGTTTTTTAAATCAATATAGCTTAAATTAATGGCGCTGTCGTATTCGCCGGTTTTGTTTTTAACTAACAATTTTGTTCCGTCGGGAGAGAGATTAACGTAATTAATAATATCGTTGGATAACTTTTCAAGGGCTTTTGTTTTGAAATCGTATCTAAAAGCGTAAGAGTTGCGGGACATACCTTCCGTAAAATTCATGGCGGCATTCGGCGAACCGGCGTTTATAGCGGTAAATACGACTCCGGAAGTTTTATAACAGTCTACAGCGCCAATTTTGTTCACCAACGCCTTTACCAAAGTTTTAGACTCGCGATCTTCTATGTTGTAGGTTTGTAATTCGGCTAAATAGATATCGGAGTTATTGGGATTTTTTTTGATGATTTTAAAGTAAACTATATTTTTTTCGTCGAGCCACTTGTGAAAATCGCCTACGTTGGATAAAATGATTTTTGACATTCCGTCTCTAGCCGATATCTGAACTATATCCGCAACTCCCATATCCGAGTCTTCGCCGGCCTGAGCTACGCTGATATAATCTTTTGTCCCCTCGATATGAGTAATAACTTTAGACGTTGAGTATAATCTACTCTTTTTACCGTCAAGATTAATCTTATAAAGTTTTGTTTCCTGCGAATCTTTGTTGTCTTTGACGGTAAATGCGAGACTTTTTTCATCCTGAGCCCATTTAACGAGAACCGGAACGGCGTCTGAACCGTAATTCCAATCAAGCAGATTTAATTTACCGCTTGTAAAGTCCATAAAAAACACCCCCTCGCTTCTTGCAAAAGCGACTTCTCCTTTAGAATTTACTGAGACCGTTACCGGTTCGCAAGCGATTAATATCGCAACATATGTTGCAAATAATAAAATCGAAGCGATAATCTTACCAATAATATTTTTTTTCATAAAAAAACCTCCAAGTACTATAATTATCTATATTATATCGCTATTGTTAATAATAAACAACTAATTATAAAAATATCGTTATATTTTTTTGATCCGGAAATATAATCGCCAATATCTTGTCTTGATATGAAAAAAAATGTACTCCGTCGGTTTTTTCTGTGGAATAAAAAATAATTTTACGTATAATAGATGTATTTGGGATAATTTTCGATTACGAGCGCGTATAAGAGCTGTTTTTGCGCGGCAATACTCAACAGTTGTGTCATTTTATCCAAAAAGTCATTTTTCAATTTATCGATCTTCAATTTCTTACCAACAATCTCAAGGAATCCTTCCAACCCGTATTTTGTAACGCCGTTATAGAAAAACAGGATAATATCTCGAACCGTCGAAGCCATACCGAATTCGTTATACAAGGAATGCCATCTTTTTATTCG
>MWDO01000085.1 GCA_002070605.1 Spirochaetes bacterium ADurb.Bin133 | reverse complement strand
GAGCCGTAAGGCGCGAATCGGCGAAATTCCGATACCGACAGTCGAGTCTGGATGAGAGAAGGGCAAGAAATATTTCTTATATCGATGAATCAATTTTCATCGGGCTTCCCTTCCGCCCCCTGAATGAATGGGGATTTATGCAACGGAAAGATGAATTTTATATGTCTATCGCTTTAGCCGAGGCGCGCAAAGGGCTTGGATTTACCTCTCCCAACCCAATGGTAGGCGCGGTAATTGTAAAGAATGGTAAAATAATCTCTACCGGTTATCACAAGCGCGTCGGTCTATCTCACGCCGAAATCGACGCCATTAACAACGCTCCGGATAAAACCGCTCTTTACGGTTCGACGATGTATGTGAATCTCGAACCCTGTTGTCATCATGGTAGAACGCCCCCTTGCGTCGAGGCTATTATCGATAACAAGATAAAATCTGTCGTTATCGGAAATTTGGACATTGATAAAAGAGTCGCCGGAAAAGGTATAGCGGTTTTAAATAATGCCGGAATTCGCGCCAAAGTAGGGGTTTTAGCCGAAAAGGATAACGAATTAAATTCTATTTATTATTTTTATAAAAAAAACAACCGCCCTTACGTCGTTTTAAAGGCGGCGCTGACGCTCGACGGAAAAATAGCGACCGTTGAAGGCGATTCGAAGTGGATATCAAACGACAATTGTCGCGCCATTGTAGCGGCGCTTCGAGGTCGACTTAAAGCCGTCGCTATCGGAAAAAACACAATTTTAAAAGATAATCCGCGTTTAAATTGTCGAGTTGATAGATTAGAACAAAAACCGGTTGATAAACTAATTTTTTCTAATATGTCCGATGAAAAAATATTTTCAGGATTTGCGCCTAACGACGGCAGAAATTTTATAATTGACAAGAATATTTCAAAAAACGGGAATTCTCTTTTTGAATTCTGTCAAACCAAAGAAATCGACTCCATTCTCGTAGAAGGAGGCTCCAAAGTTTACAGTTGGTTTCTAAAAAATGAGATAGTCGATAGAGTAATACTTTTCTACAAGCCCTCTTTTCTCGGAAACGACGGCTTGAGCGTAGTCGGCGACAACAACGTTAAAACGATCGATCAATTAAAAGAGTTCGACGTCGTTTCTGCGAAAATCGTCGACAACAATTTTATGATAGATATGTCTAAAGGAGAACCTCTATGTTTACAGGTATAATTGAGGAGATCGGCGCGCTTCATAGTTTTAGCAACAACGATGGAAAGTTAAAAATAGTTTGTAATAAAATTTTGGACGATATAAAAATAGGCGATTCGGTCGCCGTTAACGGAGTATGTCTTACGGTCGTTTCCATTAATAATAATATACTTACATTTCACGTATCTAAGACGACCTCCGACATTTCAAATTTCAAAATCGGAAGAATTTCAAATAACGCGAAGTTAAACCTTGAGAGAGCGCTCAGACTCGATAGCAGATTAGGCGGTCATATTGTTCAAGGGCACATAGACGGTATAGCGAAAATAATTAGAATTGATAAAAGAGCCGAAGATCATTTTTTTGAATTTTTTATAACCGAAGATTTACGGAAATTTATTATTCCAAAAGGGTCGGTAGCTATCGACGGCATCTCTTTAACAATAAGCGCCGTTTTGTCGGCAAGTTTTGAGGTAACCGTTATACCTCAGACTCTCAAAGAGACAAATCTTAAAGAGAGAAGAATTGGGGACTACGTCCATATTGAAACCGATTTTTTTGTTAAATATGTAAGCCATGTAATATCGAATGGAGGATATTATGACAAAAATAAAGAAGTTATTAGAAGCTTTTTCTAAAGGGGAGATAACCGTTGTTTTTGACGACGAAGATAGGGAAAACGAAGCCGATCTGATTGTAGCAATAGATAAGTTGACGCCCGAAAAGGTAAACTTTTTGGCTACTTACGGCAAGGGGCTCGTCTGCGCCGCCGTATCCGGCGATATTGCTCGAAATAAAGGTTTCCCTTTGATGCCGACTTTAAAAAACGACCTTCATCAAACGGCGTTTACCATATCGGTCGACAGCGTCGACGTTAAAACCGGCATCTCCCCTTACGAACGATATATAACCGCCAAAAATCTGATCGATCCGTCTAAAACTTTAAAAGACTTCGTCACTCCGGGGCATCTTTTCCCTCTGGCGGCGAAGCGCGGAGGCTTATTAGAAAGAAGAGGGCACACCGAAGCTGCCGCCTCTCTTTGTAAATGGGCCGGTTTAAACGAAGGCGCGCTTATATGCGAAATGGTAAAGGACGACGGAAATATGTTATCTATCGAAGAGTCAAAAAAATTCGCAGAAGAGTTTAATCTCCCGTTTTGTACGGTCGAGGAATTGGTAGAATATCAAAAAACGACGTACTCTAATGTTGAAAAAGTTTCGTCGGCAAAACTAACTTCCGAATACGGAATTTTTGATATTACGATTTATAAAGAATTATATACCGATAAAGAACACGTTTTCTTATCTATGGGAGATTATAAAAACGGATTTACCCGCATTCATTCGGAATGTCTAACCGGCGACGTTTTTTTCTCAAAATCATGCGATTGCAACAACCAGTTGCGCTACTCTTTAAGAAAAATAGCCGAAGAGGGTAAAGGCGCGATAATATATTTGAGACAGGAAGGTCGCGGGATAGGACTTGGGCAAAAAATAAAAGCCTACGCTCTTCAGCAAAACGACGGAATGGATACCGTTGAAGCCAATATTTGTTTGGGGTATAAGGACGACGAAAGAGATTTTCATCAAGCGGCGTGGATACTTAAAGATCAGGGTTATACTTCGGTAAAGATATTCACAAATAATCCTAAAAAAATAAGCTACCTTAAAAAACATGATTTCAAAATAGAGATTCTGAAAGGGGACGTATGCGTATTTTCCGAAAATTATAAATATCTCTATACCAAAAAAACAAAAATGGGACACGATATTGATGTGGACTCTATAAATAGATATAAAAATTCTGAAACCTCTAGCTGTTTTGAAAGTCAGAAATAAAATATTCTTTTACCGTTAAAGACGGAAGAGTAGATTTTAATATTGAAAACCGAAGATATTTTTTCATCCGTCATAAATTCCTCTTTATCCGATTGATAAATTGTTTTATCGCTCGCATATATGATCGAAGACGCGTATTTTGAGACCAAATTTATATCGTGGGATACGATAACTACCAACACCCCCTTTTCAACAGATAATTTTTCGAGAATTTTCATAATTTCAACGCGATTGTTGATATCCAGAGAAGAAGTCGGTTCGTCGAGAAGAATGACGTTTTGAGATTGGCATAAAGCTCTTGCTATCATTGTCTTCTGTTTTTCGCCTCCGGATAAATTTGTAAACGACTTATCCGAAATTTCATCTAATTCAAGAAGCTTAATAGCGTCGTCGGTCCTGCGCGACAATTGTTTATCTTCTTTATAAATATTTGAGTAAGGATAGTTCCCTAAATTAACGATATCCCATACCGACAATGGCATGTTATAATTAGCGTTTTGTTCAACAAAAGATATTTTTTTGGCTAAATCAAGCCGCCCATAACTCCTTATATCTCTTCCGTCTAAAAACACCTCCCCCTCGTAATCTCTTTTTAATCCCGCTAATATTTTTAAAAAAGTTGTTTTACCCGACCCGTTTCTTCCCAATATTGCGACTATGCCGGTATTTTTAATGACAATATTCGCGTCTTTGAAAAGATAATCGGCTTTTCGATTCCAACGAAACGATAAATCCTTTATATTATAACTCTTTAAACTCATACGACGGTCCTGTTTTTTATTAGAAAATAGATAAAAAAAGGCGCTCCAAGCAACGAGGTTATAACTCCAACGGGGATCTCTTTTCCATAATCCAGAGCGACGGATAACAGCGATCTGGCAAGGTCGTCGCTTACTAATAATAATATCGCTCCTAATAGCGCCGACGATACAAGCAAATCTCTGTGTTTTGATCCGAATAATAATCTTGATAAGTGGGGTATAATCAGTCCGACAAATCCGATTACTCCGCATAACGATACGGTTACGATTGTGATTGCCGAAGTTAACGCCAAATATAAATTTCTTTCAAAATTTATATTGATTCCCGAGCTTTCAGCCAATTCGTCCGATAAATACAAAATATCCAATTTCCTGTTAGAAAGATATAAGATTACAAATACCGCTAAGAATCCTAAAAAATACAGCAATAAAACGGGAATTCCCGGCGGATTAGAAAACGATCCAAACATCCACAACAAAACTTCGTAAGATCTGTTGCCCAACATAGACAATAATAACGTTAAAAAAGCGTTAAAAAAATAGGACAGCGAAATTCCTATAAATATCAAGGTAAACAGAGAGACGTTGCGCTTTAATAAGACGATTGACAGAATCAATAGAGTCGAGCAACCTCCGATGAAAGCGAAAGGAAATATCGGAAATCGATATTTCAAAAAGTAATCCGAAATAAATATAGCTATAGCCGCTCCCAAAGTCGCTCCGGAAGATACGCCTAAAGTAAAAGGTTCGGCGAGCGGATTTTTCAAAATAGTCTGATAAATAAGACCGGATATTGAGAGAGACATTCCCGCTATTACAGAAAATAATATTCTTGGCAGTCTTATCTGTAAAATTATTTTTTTGTTAATCGGATTTATTTCGCTTGAGAATATTTGCTTATTCAATATTATATCAATTATCTCGCCGATATTAATGAACTTACTTCCGATTCCAAAAGATATTACTATTAGCGCAGACAAAATTAACAATAAAACAATAGAAACGATAAAGTTTTTCTTCATAGAAAATAATTATATATCTATTATAACTTCCCTTTTGAACTCGGAATATCTTCGCCGGTAATTTTTATAGCTTTTTTTAAAGCCTTTGCGAACGATTTAAAAATCGACTCTACAATATGATGACTGTTATCGCCTCTGATAAGGTCTATATGCAACGTAAACATACCGGAGTTTACCAATCCTCTAAAAAATTCCTCAAAAAGATAGGGATTCACGCCGCTGCCGTCGTCTCCTCTTCTAAACTCCGCGCCAAAATGCAAAAACGGTCTTCCGCTTATATCCAGGACGGTTCTGGATAAAGCCTCGTCTAAAGGAACTAAGGCGTCGGAAAATCTCTCTATTCCCTTTTTGTCGCCAAGGGCGCTATTTATCGCGGCGCCTAAAACTATACCCGTATCTTCAATGGTATGGTGATAATCTACTTCTATATCTCCCGTTACCGATAATTTAATATCAATCGAGCTATGTTTTGCTAAACTCGTCAACATATGATCAAAAAAGGGAATTCCCGTTTTTATTTGAGCCTCCCCTTTCCCGTCTAATTCTATATTAATTTTTATACTAGTCTCTTTTGTTTCTCTGTAAATTTCAGAACTTCTCATTTGCCGCCCTCTCCTTCTCCTTGTCCGATTCAAAATATATAATTAAGCGTAACAAGTCAAGTTTTTTTAGAGAATATTAAGTAGCTCGTCGGTTTTTATCTTTAACATCATATGTGTCAAATTATTATCGGGAGCGGCGCGGCATCTATGCAGCTGCATATGTGTCAATTTACAAGAGTTGTCTCAATCCGGCGCATATGGAATAAATATTTTTCATCCCCCGAAAAACCGACGAATTAATAAAAAAAACCTGGCAACGACCTACTCTC
>MWDO01000084.1 GCA_002070605.1 Spirochaetes bacterium ADurb.Bin133 | reverse complement strand
ACCGCATGGTCTCCGGATCCTGCGTACAGCTACAATTACGGCGTTAAAGCGAGATCTATCGCGGTGTTTCAGGAAGTAGCGAACGCGGCTTCTCCTTCTCCTACAACAGCTCTTATCGACAACGGTTTTGAAGCCGCGGACGGCTTTGTTGCAAAATCGACCGGAGTTTGGACTCATACCGCGGAAGACGGGGCTTGGTACTCTAATAATGCTTATATCAATAAGACTGCTAAAGTATCCGGGACCTACGGAGCGGGTTTGGCGGCTGCCGGAAGATATTTGAGAACTCCTCAAAAATCTAACCCAAAGACTCTTACTTTTTCGGGAAGAGCTTCGTCGACTACGGCAAAATTCGCCGTCGCAATTCAGACCTCTCCGGATAACTCTACATGGACGACAAAAGCGACGTATAGCTGCAACGGTTCTAATACCGGAACTATTAAGAGTACAAATACCTCTTATACTGTAAATCTGGGATTAACCGGAAATTACTATATTAGATGGTATATTTCTTCAAGAAGTAGCGGTAGTTTCTACTTCGACAACGTTAAGGTTACGAATTAATAAACCCAATTAAAATGGTACATAGAGGCGATTCGGAAGGATCGCCTCTTTTTTTCAAATTATATATAATTATTTGGCTAAATACGCAAAAAGATATTTTATTCAAAGTTTCAATCTTCGCATTATCAACTCGCCGCATATACGTCCAATTTTATTCTTAGCGCCATATGTGTCAATTTCTCTTAGAGGAGCGCTACGCTGCATATGTGTAGAATTTTTATGCGACAATTGTCGCGGCGTTATCGACGCGACGCATATGTGTCAAAACAAAACCGCATATGTGTCATTTTTCTCCCGTCGCAAAAAACCGACGGCGCCCCCGTCGATTTTTTGCGACGCATTCTTTTTTACGACGAGATAGAAGCGGTATCGCGCAGCATATCTTCGAGTAGTTTTAACGTCTTCTCTTTGACTTCTGAAAATTCTCCGCGAACGTGGGCTCCCGCGGCGACTTTATGACCGCCTCCGCCGAAAAGGGTCGCCGCTTTTGATACGTCTATATCGTCGGTAGATCGAAAACTGATATTTATCGTCTCTTTTTCTTCGTCAATTTTAAAAAAGACAAAAATTTTAGCCCCTTTTATCGATGCGGTCTCTCTAAAAAACATTCCGGAATGAAAATCGCCTATTTCATTTTTTTCTTTATCATAAATATACGAATAAAGAATTTTGCCGTCGGCTCGGCTCTCAAGGCGGTTAAGCGCAAGAGCGAACATTTTTTCAGTTTGAATAGTGTTATTGCAAAACATTAGATTACGGCTAACATTCGGATCGCCGCCGTATTTGATCAAAAGGTAGACTATGTAAAGGGAAAAAAATTTATCCTTCCTGATATGTTGAAAATATCCGTTATCCGATAAAACTCCGTTTAGAAGATGTTGCGCTATTGTTTCGTTTATATCAACCTTTAAAAAAAACAACAGCAAAAAAATCATCTCGCAAGTCGAAAGATACGCGTCGTCTATCCAATTAATCTTGCCATATTTATTATTTGACAAATGATGATCTATTACAATAGTTTTATTGAAATCAATTTTATCCTGATCGTAACTAATTCGCGCGGCGCTTGCCGAATCTACTACTATATATAGGTCGATATCAGATTGAGTATCTTTGATGAAGTTATTCTCAAAATTCCTCGCATAATCGTCGTCGAAAGGACCTTGATTGACGTTATAAACTGTTTTACCAAGCGTTTCAAGGGCTAACCCAAGTCCCAATTGCGCCCCTATACAATCTCCGTCCGGATTAACGTGCCCTATAACGGCTATATTGTTTGATTTTACTATGCGTTTCTTAATTTTTTCAAGAATATCCTCAATCTTTTTTATTTTTTTATTTATTATTTCAAAATCTTCTACGCCCATATTACTTCTCTATACGACAATATTTTCCATACACAATCGTTTATAGTATATATATCCAAAAATATCAATTATAAAAACTATTTTTTTAGATAAAATTATTGTAAATATTAATTTTATGTTACTTTTTTGTTTATTTTTTAAAAAGAATGCGCTATAATGCGAAGCTAGTAGAAAGGAGGAATTAAGATTATGAAAAAGTTACTAAATTTGGTATTAGTTTTAGTCTTGGCTTTAACTATGTCGTTCTCAGTTTTTTCTTGCAAAAAATCTGCAGATGAAAAAGTTGATACGGTAATTGAAGAGGTTAAAGACGTAGTTTCAGACTTAACTACGGACGTAATCGAATCGGTTGAAGACGCGGTAGATGAAGCTATAGATAACGTAACCGAATAATTTATCGCAATTAAAATTTGAGGTTATCAATAAAACGATAACCTCTTTTTTTTTATCTATCTATGATTATTACTATTTTTCCGAAACGGATCGCGCTTCTTGTTTTGTCGTCGGCAAGCATTTTCTTGGCGTCGTTTTCCGTTACGACTATTATGCTGCCGTTTCTATCGCCTACGCCGTAAGCGGCTATTCTCAAAGGAGAAATCCCCACAATATCGCTCTGATCTTCATTGACGTCGTACGAATATCTCGCCATACCTTTGTTCTTGATAACTTCGGCTTCAACGTTGTACTGGTTAAACACCAGCCGTTCCTCGTTATCCTTGACGGTAACAAACAGACAAGGCTCAACTTTTACGTCGTAACCGTCGTAAGATTGCAATACGCCTCTGGCGTCTATAACTATTCCGGTAAATCCAACTTTGAAGTTATACCCTTCGTAACTTCTTAGTTTCTCGGTATAAAAGTCCCGCTCATTCATCAATATTGACATTAAAGAATTATCTCCGAACATATTGATATAATACGACAATTTTACCGTATTGAGATCGGGATATTCAATATTATTGAGGGTCGCGTTATCTATTAAATAAAATAGACGGCTATTTGAAATAGAACTTTGCTCTATATAGTCTATAACCGGCGTAGATTCGTATAAATTTATCTCTTTAAGAATCCTATAGTAATTTATCTTCGCCATATCCCGCGCGATATTGATCTTTTCAAGTTTAGCGTGCGGAAAATTGTAATCGTTTTTAACTTTAACGGATATTGTCGAATATATTTTCCCGTTAATCCAATCTATATAAGATTTGTCCTCGCTAAATAAAAAAACGCCGATTATTAAAATTATATATATATATAATACTCTTTTTCTCAACATTATTACCGCCTATTATTTTTATCGGAAATTTTGGCGTTTATTTAAAATAAATAGTAATATTTATTAAAATTTGTTATCAAACTCGGCGTTTTCAACGTTTTTTTTATTAAGCAAAAATCGTGTAACTCGTCAGTTTTTTGGGGACGCAATGCCAACTTTTGAGACAGTTTCTTTAAATTGATTGACGCATATGCGTCGGATTAAAACGAATAATTTACTGATTAAAAATATTTGTTCCATATGTGTCAATTTTCTCCCCAAGAATTCTATGCGTCATATGTGTCAATTCACATGCGCCGTTCCATATGTGTCATTTACTCTCCTCAAGAAACCGACGGTGTATTTAAACTTTTTAATATCCATCTTTACATTAATTTTATTAATATTTTTAGCCGATAAAGTCTATAAAACTATGGAGTAAGAAAATGTTTATAGGTATATCGGCAGATCTGGCGTCAATAGATTCTATAAAAAGGTTTGAAAAAGTATTGCTAGAATATGGAGTAAAAAAATCTCAAAAGAACCTTTATGAAAGCTATGAATTCCCGACAAAAAGACTGGGCAATCTAAAAAAAGATATAACGGACAATCTTGATATGGACGATAAAATCAGGATTTATCAATATCCTCTAGATAACTGCTTTAAAATCAGCTATCTGGAGGATAAAAAATGGAAACGTTTGTCGATAAATAACGCTTAATTTACTTATCCGAATCCGAATCAATAATGATAATCTCAGTTCTTCTGTTTTTTGCCATGTCCGACTTACTCGGATTTTTAACCGCTTCTCTCTCGCTTCCAAATCCTTCAGTCTCTATAGAAACTCTGTCAAATCTTTCTTGAATCATTGATTTTATCAATTCGGCTCTTTTTACGCTGAGGTTATACTCTCTTTTCGGCCAGCCCACTTTAGCGCAATGCCCTTCAATCTTAATATTAATGCTATTATAATTTTTCATATAATCTGCAATCATATCAATCTTTTTATCTTCGCCGGGTAATAAAATCGCCTTATCTTTAACAAAATATATCGGAGAATATCTTTCAACTTCTCTTGACAAAGTTTGGTTAGTAAACTGTTTTTCATATACGGTAGTCGTAGTCGTAATCTTTTCGATCGTCGTTGTAGTAGTCGTCGCAACCGGAGCAGCCGGGCATTTACAAAAACCAAAAAGTAAAAGTAGAAGCAATATTAGTAAAATAAGAGCGCCGATAATTATTATCGGAATCAGAAATCCTTTCCCTTTCTTCGAATCGTCGTAAGCGTCGGCGTTATTAAGTACTTTTGTACCGGTTGAACTCTTATCTCCGACATTCGAACCGCTCGTTCCACCGCTGAGAATAGCCGTCGTATCGTTAGAGTCCGCTACTTCGGTAACATCGCTATCTTCAAGATTTGATTTTAAAAATTTCTGATCAATATACTTGTAAAAATTTTCCCTATTGTGAGGTCGAAAAGCATCATCCGCTTTAAAGTCTTTTAAATAACCGGCTAATATGTTTCTATTAGCGATGCTCTGCTTTTTTCCCCATTTTCGCAGTACGTAATTTAACTCGTGATCCTCAGACGATACCATATTTCTGTCGCTTGCCATAACATTATCCCCCTATAAAATTTATTCCTCAATACTCTATTCCAAACCTACTTTTTGATAGAATTATTGAGTCGTTTATCATATAAACTATTTAACAATATCAAATTTTCTCGATATTGTCAAAAACATATTGATTCTATATTATTTAAATTTAAATTTCAACAAATTTTTCAAGGCGCCCTATAGAAAAAATCAAGTTTAAACAAAAATAAAATTTCTCTAAATAGCAAAATAATCGCCTAATTAAACGACTTGAAATTATACCATATCAAAATCAAATATCAAACCGCAACTTTATTTTTTAACCGGTTATCGATAAAAACTAAAATTACCCCAATAACGCAGAAAACTACCGCCAAGACGGCGGTAATTATTACTACGTTAAGACCGCTCCCAGCCCCGTCGGGATAAGGTTTTGTTGGATTTATAAACCAATAAGGGTAGAAACCGTCTAAAATAGCTCTAAATTGAGATATTATAACGTAAAGTATAGGATATAATACCCAAAATATGGAAAAACTGTATTTAAATCTGCCTTTTTCTTCAAAAATCAGCCAATTCAGTAACATACCGACCGGCGTTACGTAATGCAGAATAAAGTTGGAATATGCAAAAATTCCTTCGGGTTTATAGAACTTGGAGAGCATAAAATGAAATACGACGCCGGTAATAAGTATCCATAATAAAGCGCAACTTTTTAGCGCGCTCATCCACTGAACGTTTTTTCCGGAAGTGATCATATTTAATATATATGTAGCCGCGATAATAAGATTACTCTGAATGGTAAAATAACTCAACATATTAGCGCCCTTGCTAATACCCGCTCTGATAACGACCTCGACTATTACTCCGAAAAGAGCCAAAGCGGCAAAAACGACCTGATATATAATATGTATGTTCTTCTTCATATCAACCTCTTAATGTATATTAGTATATTCAAAACGGGAATTCCCATTATTGGCAGCCGGCTATTTTAATATACCATATCAAAATCAAAAATCAAGCCGCGCGATACAAAAATGGCAATTTTAAGAGAAATTTCAATTTTTTTAACTCGTCGGTTTTTTTGGGGAATAAAATAATTTACTAATTAAAAATATTTGTTTCATATGTGTCATTTTATTTGCCCTATATGCGTATGCGTCAATTTCCATCGACGAGCGGCGCGGCGCATATGTGTCAATTTATTTTCGGTATCATATGTGTCAAACTATAAGATAAAATATAGCCCCCATATGATGCTAAGGTAAAAGTATTGATTAAATCTGCTAAAGCGGTTATAATTGAACCAAGTTTGGTTAAGTA
>MWDO01000083.1 GCA_002070605.1 Spirochaetes bacterium ADurb.Bin133 | reverse complement strand
TAATATCATATTATTATCCCCAAAAGATTTTTTGTTTTTTTGAATAATATTATGTTTAAAAAAAACGTCAAGTCTCATTTTTTGAAATAAGTGTAAACTTTCATTTTTTGAATGACACAATTTATATTTACAACGGTATCTTAAATTTGACAAAATTTCATTTATTATATAGAATGTTTAGTAAAATTTTTGGAGGGTAAAATGAACGTCAAAGAGTATAGAATAGATTTAGGCGAGGATATTAATATTATCTTAGGACAAAGCCACTTTATCAAAACGGTTTCGGATTTGGCTGAAATTATTCCGACTACGACTATCGGAGCTCGATTCGCCGTCGCTTTTAACGAGGCGTCAGGTCCTTGCCTTATCAGATACGAAGGCAACGACGAAGATTTAACTAAAAAAGCTATAGAAATAATGCAGAATTTGAAAGCGGGCCATACGTTTGTTATCCTTTTAAAAAATTGTTATCCGATTAATATTTTATCAAAAGTAAAGATGTGCGACGAGGTCGTTAGAATATTCTGCGCGTCGGCTAACCCGTTGACCGTATTTACCGCAGAGTCGAATGGGGGAGCGGCTATCGTCGGCGTTGTAGACGGACTTTCGCCAAAAGGGGTAGAACAAACGGAAGATAAGATTAAAAGAGCGGAGTTCTTAAAAAAGATAGGTTATAAATATTAATGGACTTTCTTTATTATTTTTATTGAAATAATAAACAATTATTATTATAATGAAAAACAATAAAAAAAGGAGGCAAACGATGGCGGATTATGTTTGGGTTTTCTGGTTTGTCGCCGTAGTAGTATTAATTATTGTCGAGATATTTACTCCCAGTTTTTTTACGTCTCTTGTTGGAGTTTCGGCGTTTTTTGCCGGCGTAACGTCTATGTTGACAAAAAGTATTATCGCTCAACTAACCGTTTTCGCTCTGTCAAATTTTGCTTTGATTTTCTTTGTAAGACCTATTATTATAAAATACTTTCCAAGCAAGGATGCGAAAAAATCCAACGTCGCCGCAATAATTGGAAAAGAGGTAATCGTTACTGAAGATATCGATAACGGCAGGGGCGTCGGATACGTTAAAGACTGCGGAGACTATTGGAGAGCGGCGTCAAAAAATGGAACGGTTATTAAGAAAGGGACAAAAGTCGTTATTGAAAAAATGGAAGGAAACACCGTAACGGTGTCGATAAAAATCTAATAATATCAAAATTTTTTAAATTTTTGATATAAATATTTCTGGAGGAGAAATTATGTCTTTTATTGCGTTTTTTTTAATTACATTGGCGGCGCTTTTTATCATTATTCTTGCAAGCGGGATAAGAATCGTTCAGCAATCGACCGTTAAAATTATCGAGCGATTCGGCAAGTACCATAGGACGCTTCAAACGGGTATTAACGTTATCGTCCCCATAATTGATAAAATAAGAACCGTTAACACAAGAATTACGAGGTACGATTATCAAGGAAGAACGATTGTAACTAGCGTTATGATGAGTCATATCGATCTGAGAGAGAGGGTTTTTGATTTTCCAAAACAGAACGTTATTACAAAAGATAACGTAACGCTTGAGATCGACGCGCTCTTATACTATCAAATTACCGATCCTTTTAAATCAGTTTACGAAGTAGAGAATCTTCCGATGGCTATAGAGAAACTTACTCAAACGACTCTCAGAAATAACATCGGTATGCTTGAGCTTGATCAAACTTTATCGAGTAGGGACACTATCAATTCAAAACTTCGATTAATTCTCGACGAAGCGACGGATAAATGGGGCGTTAAGGTCAACAGAGTCGAATTGAAAGATATAACGCCGCCTAAAGAGATTAGGGAAGCGATGGAAAAACAGATGAGAGCGGAGCGAGAGAGACGGCAGGTAATTCTTCTAGCCGAAGGGGAGAAAACCTCGAAAATATTACAAGCCGAGGGAGAGAGAGAAAAACTCATAGCGGAAGCCGAGGGGGAGAAACAATCTGCAATATTAAGAGCTACCGGAGAGGCGGAAGCAAAGATAAAAATCGCGGAAGCCGAGGCAAAAGCGATCAATCTTATAAAGGAATCGCTCGGAGGAGATAAAATCGATCCGGCTCAATACCTCATAGCGATAAAATATGTGCAGGCTCTTAGGGATATCGCCGGACAAAACGGAGAAAAGACGATATTCCTCCCTTACGAGTCCAGCGCTTTGATGAGTTCTATAGGGGCTTTAAAGGAGATATTTAATAAATAGTTTGTAGATATATTAAGATTAGTTTTAAGGAGAGAAATTATGGACAAGAAAATTAGTATAGACTATTCATATACCTATCCTTATATAGACGATTCTAAGATAGAAAATTATATGGATGAAGTTAAAAAGGCGATGAATACGCTTTGGAAAGGAACGGGAAGCGGAGCGGATTTTTTGGGATGGAGAGAACTGCCGAACGAAAGACTTCAAAGCCAAGAGTTGAGTAAGATTATCGAAGTCGGAAATGAGATAAACGAAAAAGCCGATTTATTGATCTGCGTCGGAATAGGGGGCAGTTATCTTGGAGCGAAAGCCGTACTAGAAGCGTTATCGCATCCTTTTTATAATTATCTATCTAAAAACGACAGAAAAGGACCTAAAATTCTTTTTGCCGGTCAAAACATAAGCGGGAGCTGGTTATCCGCCGTTTTAGACGAAATTGATAAAGTAGACTCCGTTTACGTAAACGTTATATCAAAGTCCGGAACTACTACCGAGCCGGGAATAGCTTTTAGAAGTCTTAAAAGCAAACTGGAAAAGAAATACGGTAAAATTGAAGCGGCAAAAAAAATTATTACGACGACCGACGCAAAAAAAGGCGCTTTAAGGACTCTGGCAAATAACGAGGGGTATAGGACTTTTATTATTCCGGACGACGTCGGAGGAAGATTTTCGGTATTAACTCCGGTCGGGTTACTGCCGATAGTTAGCGCCGGCATAGAGGCGTCAAAATTGTTAAAAGGCGCTTTGGAAGCGTCTATTTACGGAAAAGAGGAAGACATTTCAAAAAATCCGGCCGCGACGTACGCTATGATAAGAAATTTATTACTAAAAGCCGGTTACCACACAGAAATTTTAGTAAATTACGAGCCGGCGCTACATTACTTTAGCGAATGGTGGAAACAGCTCTACGGAGAGAGCGAAGGGAAAAACGGTAAAGGTATTTTTACCGCAAGCGTAGATTTTACGACGGATCTTCACTCAATGGGGCAATGGATCCAGGACGGGCAAAGATTTATATTTGAAACGACTTTAAACGTCGTCGCCCCCATCAGCGATCTAAAAGTTGCGTCGGATAAAGAAGACCTCGACGGTATGGAGTTTCTTGCGGGAAAAACTTACGAAGATATAAACAAAAAAGCTATGCAGGGGACTTTGGTCGCTCACTATGAAGGAAAAGTTCCAAATATGATAATAAATATCCCCGAGCTAAATTCTTATTATCTGGGACAACTGATTTATATGTTTGAACAGGCTTGCGGGATATCCGGATATCTGTTGGGAGTGAATCCCTTTGATCAACCGGGAGTCGAGGCGTATAAAAAAAATATGTTCGCCCTGCTTAATAAACCCGGCTCGGAAGACGCTAAAAAACTTCTCGACGAGAAAATGGCTTCTATGCCTTCCGGTAAAATTACAAAGTAACAAAAAAGACCGTCTCAGACGACGGTCTTTTTTGTATTTATTAACTTTTCTCTAAAAAATCTTTTTTCTTCGTAAAAAGTAATATATTTATTGAATATTTTATAATTATGCTATAATATTGTATTGATAAATAGGTCTTAAGAGGAGTTGTCTGATGAAGAACATAATAAACGTATCTGCGGCATTTCTTATTAAGGATAAAAAAGTCTTAGTCGTTCAAAAAAACGAAAAAAGCGCTCATCCGCTAAAATGGGAATTCCCGGGCGGCAAGTTAATTGGCGATGAAAAATTTGACGAAGCCCTTATCAGAGAGATGAAAGAAGAGCTGGGGCTAAAAGTAAAAGCGGTTCAAGAGTTGGGAAGCGTTGAATACGATACGGGAGACGACGTTATGATAGTAATGTTTATTATTGCGGAATCCGATAACGCCGACATTAGACTTTTTGTACATAAAGACTACAAATTTTGCTCGTACGACGAACTCAGATCTTTGGATATGACGATACCGGATAAGATGTTTGTCGAACAGTATGAAGAAGAGATAAAAAAGTTTATTTCTTAAAGTTATCGATTATTTCGCGGGCGAACTCGGAGCATTTTATTTCGGTAGCGCCCTCCATCATTCTGGCAAGATCGTACGTAACTCTTTTTGATTTTATAGCCTTCTCCATTCCGGAAACTATCATTTGAGCCGCTTCGTTCCAGCCGAGATGCTCTAACATCATTACGCTCGAGAGTATTATCGATCCGGGATTTACCTTATCCATATTGGCGTATTTCGGCGCGGTGCCGTGCGTCGCTTCAAAAATCGCTATCGTATCGGACATATTTGCTCCCGGAGCTATACCGAGACCGCCGACTTGAGCGGCTAAAGCGTCGCTTATATAATCTCCGTTTAAATTTGGCGTAACTATCACTTGATATTCCGAGGGTCTTAATAGAGCCTGTTGAAACATGGCGTCGGCAATCCTATCGTTAAGTAAAATTTTGCCGCTTGGAAGTTTGCCGTTATATTTATCGTTAAGCTCGGCTTCCGTTACTATTACGTCGGCAAATTCTTCCTTCGCAACCTCGTAACCCCACTCTTTAAAAGCGCCTTCGGTAAATTTCATGATATTGCCTTTGTGAACTAGGGTAACGACATTTTTCTTCTGGTCTATAGCGTATTTGATCGCTCTTCGGGTAATATCCTTGCTTGCTTTAGGAGACATTATTTTAATCCCGATTCCGGTCGTTTCCGTTATTTTGCAGTTCATCTCATTGTTGAGAAACTTTATAACCTTCTTTGCGTCTTCGCCGTTTGATTTCCACTCGATACCGGCGTAAACGTCTTCGGTATTTTCGCGGAAAACGATCATATTAACAAGTTCGGGAGTTTTCATTGGAGACGGAACTCCGTCAAAATATCTAACCGGTCTGATACATGCGTATAAATTCAAAACCTGCCTCATAGTAACGTTGAGACTTCTTATCCCCCCCCCTATCGGAGTGGTAAGCGGACCTTTTATTCCGACTTTATATTTTTTAAAAGAATCTAGGGTCTCTTCCGGCAACCATTCGCCCGTTTTGTTGAAAGATTTCTCGCCGGCAAAAACTTCCGTCCAAAATATCTCCTTTTCGCCGTTATACGACGTTTTAACCGCCGCGTCGACTACCTGTATCATGGCTTTAGTAATATCCGGGCCCGTTCCGTCTCCTTCTATAAAAGGTATAATCGGATTGTTTGGAACTCTTATTGATTTACCGTTTGCCTCTATTACAGAACCTTTTATATTATCTTTAATAGTTTGAATCGCCATAAAAAACTCCTTAACTATTCTTTATTTTTATCCCAAATCATATATCTCGAATTTTTTTCAAGTTCGTATAATTTTATTTTTTCTTCCAACGTAAGATTGCCTTTAACCCCGATTCCTTTGCATCGCCTCTTTTCTAAATCGATATATTCTTGAGATTCGGCGATATAAGGCCAATAAGGATAAGTCCTGCACTGAACCGGTCTGACGTTATATACGGCGCATCCGTCGTTCCATAATATACAATCGTAATTTTTCTTCTCTTTCAAAGCTACGACGGGTATATTTCCTTTGTAAAGCTCTCTGCAGTATCTACTCAAAAAATCTTCTAAAGATAAATTTAAACTCCTAGATATGTTATCGGCGTCTTCCCGAGTCAGAAAAACCGCTCCCGGCTCTAACCTGCAACAATTCGAGCATCTTTGACAGGAGAAATCCAAATTTTTTATGTTTTCAAGAATTATTTTATCCATAGTATTTTTAAGAATAAACGGAGCGAGATAAAAAATGGGGAGAGACGGTTTCGAACCGCCGTACTCGTATGAGAACAGATTTACAGTCTGTCGCCTTTAACCGCTCGGCCATCTCCCCTTAAGAACTTAGCTGGAGATGGGACTTGAACCCGCAACCTGCTGATTACAAGTCAGCTGCTCTGCCATTGAGCTACTCCAGCGTTAACTGCGTCAATATATATCAAATTACTTTTTTTGTCAATAGATTTATTTTAATTTTACGTATCCTGTGTCATTCAAAAAATGAGACTTGACGTTTTTTTTAAACATAATATTATTCAAAAAAACAAAAAATCTTTTGGGGATAATAATATGATATTA
>MWDO01000082.1 GCA_002070605.1 Spirochaetes bacterium ADurb.Bin133 | reverse complement strand
GAGAGTAGGTCGTTGCCAGGTTTTTTTTATTAATTCGTCGGTTTTTCGGGGGATGAAAAATATTTATTCCATATGTGTCAAATTATTTCCCTACCACAAAAAACCGACGGACTGCTTCGACAATTTATAATTACGTTAAGATGTAAAGTTATTTGAACAAATCTATAATTATTTTATTTACTTTTATTTCCTTTTATTATATAAGTTATCTATGAAAAAGTTGCGTATATTATCTGTTTTAATAATATTTTTTTCAGTATCAATTTATTCGCAAGACGATTTTTTTAAACTAACCGACGACGATTATCAAGTTTTAACATTAGATAAAGGGTGGTATTTTGCAACCGGTAAAAATATTGAATATGATAAAATTGAGAATTCAGATTTAAAATGGGAAAAATCTAATTTCCCGATTGTCGGTAATAAAAAGGGAAAAGAAAATATTGTTTATATGAAAAATGATTTTATTATAGCGGAAAATCATACTAAGAGAAATTTATATCTTTGGTTTGATAAAGTTGACGGAGCGTTGGAGGTTTTCGTTAACGGAGCGCAAGTCGGAGCGTTCGGTAAGATTTACCCGAAATTTTTCAAATCGGCTTTTGAAGACGATTTTGCTCTAATACCGTCGGGCGTTGTAAAAATTAATTCGACAAATCGGATTGTTATTAAATATAACTTTGACGGCGAAAAAATATTTTTTGATAAATGTTTTTTTGTTAGTAAAGAAAAATACGAAAATTTTAGGAACGTTTCGTATTTCTTGAATATCACTCTGTATCACGTATTTACCGGAATTTTACTGTTTGTAACTCTTTTTGTTACATTTTTATTTTTAAGGAATCGTAAAAATTACGAATATATATTTTTTGCGCTGGGAACTTTGTTTTTTTCAGTTTATTTGACGCAATTTTATATGGGAGATTCTTTCTTAAGTTTTCTAATGGCAAAAGCTGTTACTCAGGGGGCTATATTTCCGGCGTTGATGTGTTTTATTGTTTTTCTATCGCTGTTTTATAAATATACGGAGAAGAAACTGTTTTATGCGATAACGGTTTTCTATGCGTTATTCTTATACGCCGGTATGTTTTTTCAAAGAGATACTCAAACTCAAGGGAGCTGGTTTAATATATCGTTATCCTATCTTCTTTATACTTTAGCCGTTATTTTGATTATGTCCATAAAGGCGAGGAAAAAGGGGAACAGATACGCTTTACCTGTAATATTAGGAATAACGGCGACAATACCGGCCGCCGTTCACGACTCGATATATTCGTTTATGAATAGGACTCCTTTAACGTGGCTGCAAGGGATGGGCTTGATAGTTTTTATTCTCTCTATGTTTTATTCAATAGCAAAAGCGCTAATTGATCTTTTTCAAGATGTGGAATACAAATCAAACGAAATTTTTAGACATAAAGAAAATCTTGAATCGCTTATTAAAGAGAGCGCAAAGGTAAGCGATCAGCTAATTGTATCGGGCGAGACTCTTAACGAAAATATTAATACCGCTTCAAATATAACTAACGATTTGATGGGCTATAATAAAGATTTTAATAGTACAATTAATGAAGAAAAAAAACTTATAGATAATATAAACGAATCTATATCGGATATTGCCCGTTCAATAAAGGATTTAAATATGGATATAATGTCTCAGTCGGAATTAATTGAATCGTCGTCTATATCTATAAATGGGTTGTCTGAAAATATTAAATCAATGACGGTTTTGTCCAAAAATGCTGAAAATATATCTAACGACACATACTCTGCGGTAAAAATCGGTTACGATAAGATTATTAAAACGGAAAAAACTATTAAAGAATTAGAAACAGATTCAAGCGCTATTATGGCTACTATGAATATTATAGAGGATATATCGGAACGAACCAACATTCTTGCTATGAACGCCGCGATAGAAGCGGCTCGAGCGGGAAAATACGGAGAGGGATTTGGAATAATAGCTAAAGAGGTAAGAAATCTGGCTAGCGGTACAAAAAAGAATTCTATCGATATTAGAAAAAATTTACAAACAATATTAACCAGAATTAAAGAGTTTGTTAAAGATTACTCGGTTTTAACGACGGAATTGGAAAAAATAATGGATTCTACAAACAAAACTAAAACTATAATTGATGAAATAAATTTTGCTATTAACGAAGGCGACGCCGCTACGGCGAACATATTGGAGTCTACAAATAAACTTAACGTATATAAAGGAGAAATTATTAATATTAGCAAAAATCAAACGGCAATGAGTTCTATTATACAAAAATCTTGCGAAAATTTGGAAAAGACCAATTGCAGTATTTTAAATATTTTAAAAGAACAAAATGAAAGTAATATCAAGTTTTTTGATATAATCGCAAAATTAAAAGATATTTCGTTTAAGAATCTTGATATGTCCAGTACGTTAAACGAAGCTATAAAAAAAGAGATGTAAAAATATTTAATTATGAAAAAAATAATATGAATTTTGGCAAAAAAATATTATAAACGCATTAAGGATTAGGTAGTGAATTTTTTAAAAAGATTTTTATTAGTAGTTTCTGTCGTTCTCTTTTTCTCTGTAACGGCGGGATAGTTGTAAATGGACGAATTTGCCATCCCGCGTTGGGGTGGCTTTTTTTATATATATAGGAGGCAGATATGAGCAAAATAAGCGGTTCGCAAATAATAATTGAAGCTTTAAAATGCGAGGGAGTCGATACGGTTTTTGGCTATCCGGGAGGGGCGGTAATACCGCTTTTCGACGCCCTATATTCGACGCCGGAGATCAACGTCGTTTTGACAAGGCACGAACAGGGAGCGGTTCACGCCGCCGACGGATACGCAAGATCGACAGGAAAGGTCGGCGCGGTTATCGTTACTTCAGGTCCGGGAGCGACTAACACCGTAACAGGCTTGGCTACGGCAAATTTTGACTCCGTACCGATTGTCTGTATCACCGGACAGGTCCCGACTTCAATGATAGGGATAGACGCTTTTCAGGAAGCCGACGTTACCGGAATAACTAACGCCGTTACTAAACACAACTATTTAGTCAGTAGAATAGAAGATTTAGCCGAGACGATTAAAAATTCTTTTCATATTGCCGGAACGGGGAGACCGGGTCCGGTCGTAATTGATATACCGAAAGACGTTCTTTTAGGTTCTTACAAATTTAATTACGACGGCAAAATTAATATCAGAGGATACAAACCGCATATCGAGGGGCATCCTAATCAATTAAAGAAAGTCGTTCAAATGCTTGCCAATGCGAAAAAACCGGTCGTTATTGTAGGCGGAGGAGCCATAATAAGCGACTCAAGCCCGGAGATAAACGAGTTTATAAAAATTTGCGACGTTCCCGTAACGGCTACGCTTAACGGATTGGGATGTATAGAATACGATAATCCTTATTTTTTAGGTATGCACGGTATGCATGGGACTATAGCCGCTAACTCCGCAATACAGGAGTGCGACTTGTTGATAGCGTTGGGATCGAGATTCGACGATAGAGCGACGGGCAAACTTTCTACTTTTGCGCCAAACGCCGAAATAGTTCACATTGATATCGACTCGGCGAGTATTAGTAAAAATGTGAACGTCGATGTTCCGGTAGTAGGAGACCTCAAAGTCGTTATGAAGCAGATACTTCCTATGCTTAGCGCCGTTAAACGTCCGGAATGGATGGCTAGAATCGCCGAATTGAAAAAGAAAAGTCACCAAATGACTAGAGGTAAAGATCGCATTACTTCTATAGAAGTTTTTGATATTTTAAACAAAACTCTAGAAGAGGATACAATTATTGCAACGGACGTAGGACAGCATCAAATGTGGACCGCTCTCTATTATAAGTTTAAAAAACCGCGCACCTTATTAACTTCGGGCGGATTGGGGACTATGGGATTTGGATTTCCGGCGGCGGTCGGCGCTCAACTTGCCAATATGGATAAACAGGTTGTTTGTATTAGCGGCGACGGCTCTTTTCAAATGAATATACAGGAGTTGGCGACGGCGGTAATTAACGAGCTTCCTATAATTATTCTTATAATGAATAACGGTTATCTGGGAATGGTTAGACAGTGGCAAGAGTTGTTTAACGACGAAAGATACTCCTCGACTTGTTTGATGAAGTGCCGCAAAGATCCGAGTAAATGCCGGGGGGTAGAAGAGGAGTGTTTTAAATTTATTCCGGACTTTGTTAAGGTTGCCGAGGCGTACGGAGCGGTCGGGATAAGAGTAAAAAAAACGGAAGAACTAGAGAGCGCAATCAAAAAAGCTCTTGAATTAAAAGACAAACCGGTATTGATCGATATTTTAACCGACAGAAAAGAGAACGTCTGGCCTATGGTCCCGGCCGGAGCCAGTCTGGACGATATGATGAAAGGAGGAATGACGTTATGAGATATATATTATCGCTAATTGTGGAAAATAAACATGGAGTTTTGGCAAAAGTATCGCAAGTAATAACCGGCAGAGGGTACAATATCAGCACGCTCACAGTCGGTCCGTCGGAAAAGCCCGATACTTCCAGAATGATCATAACGTTTGATTGCGACGATAAGGTTATCTCGCAGATCATCAAGCAGATGAACAAATTGATCGACGTAATAAAAGTTTTTCTAATCGACGAGAAAGAAAAAGTTGAGAGGGAATTGGTCCTTATGAGAGTTCATAGAAAAAGAGAGAACGAAGACTCGCTTAGCAGAGTTATAGATATTTTTAAAGGAAGAATTGTAAACGTTACGCCGGGAAATTTTGTTATAGAACTGACGGGGCATAGCGGTAAAATTAACGCCTTTATTGAAAATATCAGACCTTACGGAATACAAGACCTCATGAGAACTGGACCGTTAGCCCTTCCGAGATATGAAATAAAGTAAAATATTCAAAAAAACGACGAATGAGCGCTATATTATTATATCGAGAGCGCTATCTTTAGATTTTTTTGCAGATTGATCTTTAGCAGGTTGATCTTTATTTGGCGTCGTTTTCATTTTATAAAACGGACACTCTTTGCTAATCGAGGAGTAAACTACTCTGTCGGGCAATACATTTTTTGATATAAGCCCCCAATAAGCGCATCTGTTGATAAAACAACTTCTGACGCCGGGGCGTCTGCTAAAATATTCGCAATCAAGACACAGAGACTTCATTTTGCGTATTTTTAATATCTAACTGAAATAACTGATAAATATCTTCCGCTCTTACAAAGAGCGGAAGATATTTGAAACTGTATGAATTAATCTAACTTTTTAACTGCGAATTTTAATATAAAAGTAACTATTCCCAGAGCGTAACCGGCGAACATCAGATAAAATCCCGGTAAAAAATTGACCTTTCCGGGCCAATATTTGTTTTTAAAAGCAAAGTCTTTAAAACTAAAACTGAAATTAAATTTGAAAAGAATAAAAATAATCAGAACCAAACTAACCGCCATCAATATCGAAGCGATCATGAAATTACCGTCGATTTTACTTAAAAATGTGATAACTAAAGCCGCTACGACTAAAACGAGTACGCCGAATAGAAGATATCCGTAAATGTCGTCGATTATGCCAAACTGAACCTTTTTTGAGCCGTTTCCGAGAATTCCATTAGCAATCTCGACGCCGTTGGATTTGCAACCGATCGGTAAGAAAAAGCCGACAATTACTAAGCCTAAAGCCAGTCTAAGCAAATTAATAGCCGAAAGCAAATTACTGTTTTTATACCCCATAAAAACCCCCTTAAAAATAATGAGAGAATCATAAATTAATATATTAAATTTGTCAAGCGATACGTTGTTTTGAAGGGGATTAGTATTTTTGAAATGAGGATACTAGGCGCGACAATTGTCGCGCCCCGATAAAAACGGGAATTCCCGTTTTGAATATACTAAAATGCTAAACCGCCTTTCATGCCGCGACCTTATCGGGGCGCGCCGCTCCCTAAAACAAAAATCGACGCATATGCGTTAAAAACAAAATTGAGACATATGCGGATGCATTGAACCCTCGATTTCCCCTCGTATCCGCTCACCCTATCGGATACGCGTGGGACGCGAAATCGAGGGTTACTGCCCCTATAAAATTGACACATATGTGTCCCTGAAACAAAGCCCCATATGCGTCAAAAACAATTTTGACACATCTATGGTAAAAGTCAACGATAATCTTTGTTTTTTTGAATAAACTAAACTCTTTAAAAATAAAATTAACCTGCTTTATCTCTACATATTATAGTAAAACAGCTAAAGGTCAATTTATACTTACTTAATAATTGTCATCGCGCCTCCTTATAAAATGTTTGATTAAGATCTGCTATTGCGACTAAACATCATCCATCTATACAGGCTCGAAGCCTATGATGTCGCTTTCGAT
>MWDO01000081.1 GCA_002070605.1 Spirochaetes bacterium ADurb.Bin133 | reverse complement strand
GTAAAATGACACAACTGTTAAATATCGCCGCTCGAAAACAGCTATTATACGCCCTCGTAATCGAAAATTATCCCAAATACGTCTATTCTACGTAAAAACCGACGGGCATTTGCAGACTATTTTTTTGTAAAAATCGCATATTAAATTTTATTTTTATAACGAAATTGTTTATAATATATGTAGCATATTTATTATTAGGGCTGTTTTTTATGAAAAGTATAATTAAATTGATTGGAATTTCGATAGTCGCGTTATTAACGTTGATAATTGTCGCTCAAATTTTTAACGACAAGAAACCGGTAACTCAAAATAAAGAGAACTATGTAAGAATATCTCGAGACGACGATATAACAATCGACGTAGAGATTAGGAGCAAAAATTACGGAGCTCTTGACGCGGACGAGGTCAAAACTATAGATATTTATCAGAAACTCGGTCCTTCCGTAGTCAATATTACTTATTACAAAACCGAATATATCAACTATTTCTTTGAGGTATATCCGGAAAGAAGCGAGGGGCAGGGATCTGGAGCTATCATAGATAAAGAGGGGCACGTAGTTACAAATTATCACGTAGTAGGCAACGCCGACAGAGTTACGGTCGCTCTTTCCCAAAACGAGGACGTTTACGAGGCGGACATAATCGGCGTCGATCCTGAAAACGATCTTGCCGTCATAAAAATTAAAAATCCTCCCCAAAACTTGATTCCGATACCTTTGGGAGTTTCTAAAAACCTTTTAGTAGGTCAAAAAGTGTTTGCGATTGGCAATCCTTTCGGGTTGGATAGAACTTTGACTTCGGGGATCATATCCGCCGTAGGAAGACCTATTAAGACTAAAGACGGCAACGTAATAGAGGGGGCGATACAAACCGACGCCTCGATTAATCCCGGCAACTCCGGCGGTCCGTTAATTGATTCTAAAGGGAGTATGATAGGCATAAACACCATGATAATATCGCCCACGGGGGGGAGCATAGGGTTGGGGTTTGCTATTCCGATCGATACGGCTAAAGATATCATATCGGACTTGATGAAATACGGTTATGTTAAGCGAGGATGGATAGACGCTACATTCTTGCCGGTAAACTCTAAGATATCGAGAACGCTTGGCTATAGCGTCGACTATGGGTTAATGATAATGATGATAGCGAGAAACGGAGAAGCGTATAACGCGGGTCTTCGAGGCGGAAATGAAAGGGCGATTTACGGTAATCAGATCGTTTATATAGGAGGGGATATCATAGTCGGAATAGAAGGGACAAAGATAACTAATTACTCGGATTTTACCAATGTTCTAAAAAACAAAAAACCGGAAGACGTCGTAGGGGTAGATTATATTAGAAATAACAGAAAATATTCGACAAAAGTAAAATTGATAGATAAAGGGAAGTTTGTTCAAAATTAGTTTAAATATTAATAATTACCTGATTTTAAACCACATTTCGCCCTTTTTTGACGCCCAAACGTCGTTGAAGTATTTATCTTCGGTATATCTGTTAAATCCGCCGAGAATGTACATTTTATCTTTAAATAATACCGTCGAGTGTCCGCTTCTAGCCGGCGTCAAAGTATAAAACGCCGGATCGGCTCCGTTAATTATCGGTCGAGGTCCCTTTTTTGTCCAATTAATGCCGTCTTCCGAAGTCCATATGTCGTTTGCGTATTCGGTGTAAGAGGGATCTTCAAACAGTAGCTCTCCGCCGATTAGATAGAGAATATCGTCTTTTTTGATAATCGAAAAATCGCGTCTATTCATCACCAGATCGTTTTTAGAGGCGTTGCTCCACTCTTTACCGTCGGGAGACGTGAATATTCCGTGTTTTTCAGAGAATAAAATAATATTATCGCCAAGCGAGAAAACTTTATTAGTTCGCTCGTTAGGAAAAGGATTCTCATGGCTGATTTGTATCCAGTCGACGCCGTTTGTCGAACTCCATACGTCGGTTAGTAGCGTATTATCTCCGCCGACTCCGCCGATTAAGTATAATTTATCTTTGTGTACCACCGCTCCGGCTTTCATTCTGCCGCTGAAGCTCGATTGATATACCGCCTGCGTCCATTTAATACAATCCTCCGAATACCATATGTCGTTAAGATACTGTTCGTTCTCGAGATAGTAACCTCCGATGATCCATATACGATTGTTAAATACCGCTAAAGAGAATTCCATTCTATGAGGAGTTAAAAAATTCTTAGATAAACGATCCCAAGCTCTGCAATCGTTAGACGCCCAAATATCGTTATGAGTATAAACCAAGTTTCTATTGCCGCCGTAATTTCCGCCGATGAGATATACCTTGTTATTCAAAGTAAAAACGTAGTGGCTCGATCTTGGGGAAAATACAAGCAAATCTGTAGCGGGAAAAATTTGAGTTGTTGATAAAAAAAAACAAATTAATATTACGTTGGTTTTCGTCATATAGTATATTATCGAAAGTTTAAGAAAAAACATAACTAATTTTTTTTATTAAATATGTATCCCATTAGTTTTTTAGGGAATAAAAAATATTTGTTTCATATGTGTCAATTTTTTATGCGATAATTATCGCGCGTTATCAACGCGACGCATATGTGTCAAAATTAAGATAAAATATAGCGCCGCATATGTGTCAAAATATCCTTAACATCATATGCGTCATTTCCTCGCCCCAAAAAACTGACAGATTACGCTAAATATTAAAATTTTGATTGCAATACTTTTTTAAAATATTAAAATGAGGTTTTAGAATTTATTAATCGGGGGGATTTATGCGATTGACTTTTTACGGAGCGGCGGGGTGCGTTACGGGCAGTAATTTTTTGTTGGAAACCGGAGACAAAAGGATGTTAATTGAATGCGGAATGTTTCAAGAAACTAAATTATTGCGCGAAAGGAATTACAAAGATTTTCCATACAACGCGTTTGAAATCGACGCCGTATTTATTACCCATTCGCATATAGATCATACTGGACTTCTTCCAAAACTAATTAAAGAAGGGTATTGCGCGCCTATTTTTCTTACCGATACGACTAAAGAGATAACGGAAGTTTTGCTATACGACTCGGCTCATATACAGGAGATGGATCTGGAGTGGAAGAATAAAAAAAGAAGAAGAAGCGGATTGCCCGAATACGAACTGATTTATTCGGCTAAGGATGTGGACGAAACGTTAAAACTTTTTCAAGGAATACCTTACAATAAAGAGGTAGAGATATTTGATAATGTTTCTGTCGTTTTTAAAGAATCCGGACATATAATGGGGAGCGCCTATTTAGAATTTTTTATTAAAGAAAACGGCGTAACAAAAAAAATAATTTTTACCGGCGATCTGGGACATTCGGGACAGGCAATAATAAACGATCCCGAGACGTCTAATAAAGCCGATATCATCGTTATCGAATCTACCTACGGCAACAGGCTTCATAAAAGCAGAGAAAAAACTAATCTTGAGATTAAAGGGATAATAGAACAGGTTATAAAAACTAACGGTTCTATGATAATTCCGTCTTTTGCTTTGGGTAGAACTCAAGAGATGATATACAGGTTGTTTAAGATTTTTGAGGATTACGATTTGCCATTAATAAACGTCTATGTAGATAGCCCGATGGCGCAGAAGATTACGGAGATATACGCGCGAAATAAAGACCTATACGACGAGGAAGCCAAGAACTATCTGAGTCTGGGGAAGAATCCTCTTGAGATGGATAATTTGAGGTTTACGTCGACTAAAGAGGAGTCTATCGCTATTAATTACGACGAAACTCCTAAAATTATAATAAGTTCTTCCGGAATGTGCGAGGCCGGTCGAATTCTCCATCATTTAAAACATAACATTTGGAATGAAAATTCGCATATTTTGTTTGTCGGGTATCAAGCGGCCGAGACGCTTGGTAGAAGGGTTATCGAAGGGGCGAAAGAGGTAAAAATATTTGGCGAGATAATAAAGGTAAAAGCTCGTATACATACTATAGGCGGGCTATCGGCTCACGCAGACAGAGACGAACTCCTCGGTTGGTTGTCAAATTATAAAAAAGCCAATCCCGAGGTCTTTTTAGTTCACGGCGACGTCGACGTTATGTCGGAATTTTCAAATTTTATTAAATATAATCTTGGTTTTAACGTCTATACTCCAAGGATTAACGACGTCGTCGACTTCTCTTTTGATAAAAAAACGCTCGCTATAACAAATCATAATATTGAAAAAGAGACTAACAATATTGATAAAGAGTATGAATACTTTTTGAGTCTTGCCAATAAGATTAAAGAAGAGGTTCAAAAATCATATTCGGGGTCTGACAATAAGAAAAGAATCGTTGAAAAATTTTTGAAAAGAATCAACTCAAACATAGATTACAATGTTAGGGACTTGGCGTCCAAGAAAGACTAATTTGCTAGCTTTTCGTATAACTTTGCAGCTTCAAGACGTATCGCTTCGTTAGCATCGGTTTTGAGCTTTTCGAGAATATCCGCTCCGTCCTTAATTGCGAATCTATTTATGTATTTTAAAGCCAGCGTCTTCATTTCGTCGTTTTCATATTTTCTTAATCTGTTCAAAATTTGGTTAGAATTGTACGAGATATTATTTTCGATGTAAAAGTTTATCGCAAAAATCGCGGGCTTCCCGCCGACGTTATTTATAATAAATAGCATAGTTTTAAACATATCGTTTGGACTTGTATCGTAAGTTACTTTTATAATGGCTTTTAGCGATTCGATTTTTATGTCGTCGGAATATTGCGGAGATAAAAAAAGTTTTAAAAACTCATAGCTGTTCTCTTTTGAGCCGTATTTTCCGATCTGAGTCAACAAATTTGAAAGAACGGATGCGTTTTTCTCTTTTTTTGACATACTTTGAATAACCGGTATTGAGTCTTTTTTCCGAATAAGAGCGTACTTTTCGATAGCCAGGTTTTTTACTTCAAGCGATTTGGAAGAATTCATAATATTTTGCAAAGATTCGCCTAGATTTGCGCTATCGTCTTCTTTTATTGATTTTAAGGCGTTGGTTAGTATTTGAGAGTCCGCCTCTCTTAGCAATTTTATTAAAGCTTTATCTCTTTTATCTTTGGGTAGAGTAGATAAAATCTTACTAATTTCAAGTTTGTCTTCCGGCGTTTTTTTTGCAAAATCTTCGTCTACGTCTATCTCAGAATGAATTTTAGCTACGACGTTTTTATAATGCAAAGTCGACAATTTTAAAATAGCCGCTTTGTGGTCGGAATCGTTTCTCTCTTTGGCTTTGTTAAAAGCCGAATACATGAAGTTCTCAGTTTCTTTATAAAACGTTTCGTTAGTCGTTCCGATAAGCCACGAAGGCGAAATAGTCAGAAGTTCGGTTATAGCTTTACCTATCGTAGAATAAGTTATCTTCTCTGATTTTTTTAACTTAACGGGGGATTCGCTAAGAATCATATTTTTAAATACCGATGCGGCGCTTTTTGAATTGATTCTCATGAGTCCGCAGAATCCGTAAAATTGATACACGGGATTAATACTGCCGACCGCTTTAATATAAGCGCTTGAATTCGAAGAACCCAGAAATTTCTTCAAATATAGAAGAACGTCGTCGCCGACGTATTTTTCGTCGAAAGTTATACATTCGAGTTCGTCTAATACAAGATAGTCCGGTTTCTCCACAGCGTTGGCTATGATAATATTGATAAAGAAAGCCGAGAACATCAATATAACGGCAAAAAAAAGAGTAACGTTTTTAATAACCTTCATTATAATCAATCTCCACTATACCCTCTATTATAACAAAGGATTTTTTTTATGTCTATAATAAATTACAAATTTTACTATTCGAAAAATAAAAAACCGAACCGTCTCTATTTGGTCAAACTTGCGCCCCGCTGGTTTTTTGAAATTGACACATATGATGCTAAGAACAAAATTGACACATATGATGATAAATATTTTTAATTAGTAAATTATTTATCATTTACTAAAAATTTATCCAAGTTTTTGTAAAGAGTTTTCTACTTTTAGTTGTTATATATATAAAAGAAAAAGGAGAATATTTTATGAAAAACAAAAAACATCTATTCCACTTTATCGTATCCGAATCTATGAATAATAACGTTATAGATTTTTTACTAAAAGAGTTCAAAATTAATACGTTCAGCGAGTTATTTGAAACTATGTTTCGCCTCATTGACAAAAAAATCTCAAAAATGAAGAGAATAATCGGCAATTGCCGCTCCGAATACGCCGTTATAGATAGCTCCGACGATAAGAGATTGGATAAATACCTCAGAATCAGCGAAGCGGATTATCTTCAAATAAAAAGATGGCATTCCTTGTATAACGAATTTGGTATGGCTTCGACAGTCCGCGATATTATCTTGTTTTTCTATAACGGCGTTATGAAATACGGGTTGGAA
>MWDO01000080.1 GCA_002070605.1 Spirochaetes bacterium ADurb.Bin133 | reverse complement strand
TAATATCATATTATTATCCCCAAAAGATTTTTTGTTTTTTTGAATAATATTATGTTTAAAAAAAACGTCAAGTCTCATTTTTTGAAATAAGTGTAAACTTTCATTTTTTGAATGACATATTTATTTATTAATTACTAGATTATTTTTATTCAAAATTATATTATCTTAAAATATCCGTATTTTTTAAAATTGATAAAATTATATTTCGAACCATACAAAAGCAGATTATGCAGAATAAAGAAAAATTATTAGAACAATTAAAAACGTCGATTATAAATTTCGAACCTAAAGATAAAGAAACAATACTAAACGCCGTCAAGTTTGCCGAAAAATGCCATAAAGACCAACTTAGAGCGTCCGGAGAAGAGTATATTATTCATCCTATATCGGTCGCTTTGAACCTCATTAATATGAGAGCCGACGCAGAGATGATAATAGCGGGAATTCTTCACGACGTCGTAGAGGATTCTCCGGTTACTTACGAGGAGATAACTAAAATTTACGGCGAAAAAATAGCGAATCTTGTGGACGGCGTTACCAAAATAAGCAAATTAAAAGCTTCAAACAAATCGGAGCAAAACGCCGAAACCATCAGAAAAATGCTGTTTGCCATGATTAAAGACATCAGAGTCATAATTATAAAGTTCGCAGATAAGCTGCACAATATGCAAACGCTTGAATATCTTCCTAAAGAAAAAATAAAACGTATAGCAAATGAAACTTTAGATATATACGCCCCTTTAGCCGGAAGAATCGGTATGGGAGTAATAAAAAACGAGTTGGAGAATTTAGCGCTCAAATCGTTAAAACCGGATATATACGACATAATAGACGATTATATCGTTAAAAACGAGATGAATATAGAAACGACTTTAGATGAAATAACCAAAATTATTAAATGTAAATTAGGAAAAAAAGAAATTCCATTCGCAATAAAGTCTCGCCCGAAACACTACTATTCGATATATAAGAAAATGCGAAAATACGATAAAAAAATCGACGAAATCTTCGACCTGTTTGGAGTTCGCATAATTACCGATACGATTGACAACTGCTATTTTATTTTCGGTATAGTTCATTCGATCTGGATGCCCATACCGGGTAGATTCAAAGATTATATATCGAGCCCAAAGCATAACGGTTACAGATCGTTGCACACCACCGTATTAGTTGAAAAAAGAAAAGCCGTAGAGATACAAATTAGAACGGAAGAGATGGATAAAGTTAACGAATACGGAGTAGCAGCGCACTGGTTTTATAAGGAAGATTCAACGCCAAAAGTTGAGGATTTTGATTGGCTCAAAAATCTTATGGAATTTAATAAAGAAGGTCTTTCGTGGGAAGACTATTATAACGCCATTAGAGACGATATACTTAAAGAGGAAATTTATATATTTACCCCAAAAGGAGATATTATCGAACTTCCTAAAGGCTCTACTCCCTTAGATTTTGCTTTTAAAATTCACACGGACGTCGGCTACAGATGTAAAGGCGCTAAAGCAAACGGAAATATTATATCGTTAAATACCGAACTAAATAACGGCGACGTTGTGGATATTCTAACAGGCGCCAAACCGAACGTCAAGCTCTCGTGGCTCGCCTACGTTAAAACTAATCACGCAAAAAGAAAAATTAAATACGCCCTATCGCAAATTAATCAAGAATCTCAATTTGCCAAGAAAAAAGAGACAAAAGAAGAGTTAAAAGAAGATAATAAAGATAAAAATATTACAATTGAAAAAAAGACTCAAATAAAAAAGGTAAAATCTCCCAAGATCGCCGTAGAAATAAACGGAGAGAAAAATTTATTATTCAATTTTGCCAAATGTTGTAATCCGTCCCCCAAAGACGATATTATAGGTTTTGTGTCAAGAGGCAGAGGAATAATAATCCACAAAGCGGATTGCAAATCCTTAAAAAATATTAAAGACTTCGAAAATAGAAAAATAGAAGTTAATTGGACTGAATAAATTTATAAAACCCAAAATATGAAATAAAAAATTCTTTAACAAAAAAAAAGAGGCGCGCCCCGTCGATTTTTACGTAGAGTAGACGTATCTGGGGTAATTTTCTATTACGAGCTCGTATAATAGCTGTTTTCTAGCGGTTATATTTAACAGTTGTGTCATTTTACCCAAAAAGTCATTTTTCAATTTATCAATCCTTAGTTTCTTACCAACAATCTCAAGAAATCCTTCCACCCCGTATTTCATAACGCCGTTATAGAAAAACAGTATAATATCTCGAACCGTCGAAGCCATACCGAATTCGTTATACAAGGAATGCCATCTTTTTATTTGAAGATAATCCGCTTCGCTGATCCTAAGGTATTTATCCAGCCTTTTATCGTCTGTATTGTCTATAACGGCGTACTCAGAGCGGCAATTTCCGATTACTCTTTTCATTTTTGAGATTTTTTTGTCAATGAGGCGAAACATCGTTTCAAATAACTCGCTGAACGTATTAACCTTGAACTCTTTTAGCAGAAAATCTATGACGTTATTATTCATAGACTCCGATATTATAAAATGGAATAAATGTTTTTTGTTTTTCATAAAGTTTTCTCCTTTTTCTTTATATATATATAACAACTAAAAGTAGAAAACGTTGTACAAAAATTTGGATAAATTTTTGTAAATGACAAATATTTTACTAATTAAAAAAAATTGACACATATACGTCGATTTTTATTCTTAACATCATATGTGTCAATTTCCCTTCCCAAGAAACCGACGGGCGCCATATTTTTTTTTAATTTTCCTTTGCAATTTTTGATTTTTACATTATTATAAAAATAATTATTATTATACGGGGCGTCAATTATGAAAAAAAAGATTTTGATAATATTTTTGTTGCCGGTTGTTATATTTATTAATTGTAAAGCCAGATCTTACGCTTCTCCTTCAAGCGACTATGAAGTAAAAAGCGAGGGGTATACTAAAACGTCTGATAGATACGCTAAATACGACGACTTATCAGAAAAACCGTCGAGTAAGGACAAAATGTCAACCAAAACAGATATTAAAGACAATCTCGAAATTGAAAGAAAAATTATCAAAACCGGCAATATAGGTTTGGACGTAAAAAATTTACAGGAAACCGAAAAAAATATTGAAATTCGAATAAAAAAGTACGACGGTTATATATCGTCGTCAAAGCTGTACTCGACGACCGGTACTATTGTTCTTAAGATACCTTCGGAGAATTTTGACGTTTTTGTTCAGTCAGTCGATATATTCGGAAAAATCACTAATAAGTCGATAGAGGCTCAAGATGTTACCAAAAAATATTACGACATAGAAAAAAGAATAGAAACTAAAAAGATTCTCCAACAAAGATACGAGAGTTATCTTAAAAACGCCTCAAAAGTCGACGAACTTCTTAGTATAGAGAGAGAATTAAACAACGTTACCGTAGAAATTGAGAGTATGGAGTTAGAACTAAAAACGTTAAGTCATTTAGTAGCGTATTCTACCCTGACTCTCAATCTCAACATTCCCGGAACTAACGAAATAACAAGATATTTACCGTCGCTAAAGAATGGTTTTGCAGATTTCGGATACGGATTTGTAAATTTCTTCTACTCTTTGTTTTTTATAATATTATACGTTATCGCTTTTGGTATTCCTATAATCGTTATAGTAGCGCTTATTTATTTTATAACATTCGGAAAAATCGGGTTAGTAAAAAAATTATTCCGATATTTCTCAGGAAAGAAATAAGTCGCTATCAGTCAATTAGTATTTTTCTCCTCCAAATCATTCTGGTTAACGCCGTAAGTTTCTTCTTTGTGAATGTTTCCATAAGGCTCGATATGTACCATAATATCGTAAATATTCTCAATTTTCGACTTTAACTCCTCCTCGATCTGGGTAGCTATCTCATGCGCCTCTTTTATAGTTATATCCGGCGATACTTCTATATCGAGGTCGATAATAAAAAAAGCCCCCATTTTTCTGACCCTTACTCTATGGGGATTCTTTACGTTTTCAAATTGCTTTATAACGTCGAATATTTTATTGTATATACTTTTATCTTTCACCCCGTCCATTAGTTCGGAACTTGTTTCAAGAAATATCTCGGCGCCGGTTTTTAATATCCAGATACTCACAAGTATAGCGACGATAGGATCGAGTATCGGTAATTTTAAATAAATTGTAAAACCAAGCCCTAAAAGGACTCCAACCGAAGTAAATATATCGTTCCTCATATTTTTCGCGTTTGCTATTATAAGATCGCTTCCTATTTTCTTACCGACTTTAAAATTTAGAGCCGACATGAACAATTTACCAAAAATAGAAATTATTACTACTATGACGGTAACTATATCGGGGGCGCTTTCCGCGCCGCCTTTTAAAATTTTACCTAAGGCGGATGTAAAAAGTTTTATTCCCGCAAAAATAATTATAAAAGAAAGAACCTTAGTTCCGATGGTTTCCGCTCTTTTATGCCCGAAACTATGAACTCTATCGGCCGGTTTAGAAGCGATATATGTTGAGATCAGCGAAATTATAGAGATAACTACGTCCGTCGAAGAGTCTATACCGTCGCCGATAACGGCAAAACTGTCCGCTATAAATCCCGTCGTCAATTTCATTATCGCAAGCGCCGCATTGCCGAAAAGCGTTATATAGGAAACTAAAATTACATAACGTTCCCTCTGTTTATCTATGGTCATTATATTTCCCGTTACTATCTGCTAATATTAATTCCGACAATTATAATCGACTATATGCAAAATGTCAAATTGTTTAACGATTCTTATCGTAGTCTATCGGTGTTTTGGGGCGGAAGGAGAAATTGACACATATGATGTTTGTAGTTAAATTGGACACATACGCGCCGCTCCTCGAAAAAAAATGACACATATGGAGCTAAGAATAAAATGACACATATGAGACTCCGGCAAATCCCCAAAAACCGACGGGACGCGTAAAAAATGTGTTATAATTTTTATATAATTTCAATAAAATATTGACAGATATTCGTTATTTCTATTATAATCACGTAATTTTAAATTCATAGTTTATTCTTCGTATTATTTATAATATTCAAACTGTTTCACGGTAGGGTTATTCAGTTTATGATTTAGGAGCTTAATATTACTTCCTTAATTTCTATTTTTTTTACCTCGTTTTTTGTCGCATTTTCAGGAGCGTTGGTTCCGGGTCCTCTATTAACCGTAACTATAAGCGAATCGGCAAAAAAAGGTTTCTGGGTCGGTCCAAAAATGATTGCCGGACACGCTATACTGGAAATAGCGCTTCTTATTTTATTATTATCCGGATTCGGACCTTTCTTAAATAATAATATAATCATCGGAATAATCGGCATATTCGGGACAATTGTATTGTCGTTTATATCCGTCGGAATGTTTTTATCGGTAAAAAAAATAAACGAGGAGTCGCTGTTCGGAACCAATAAAAAAGACGAAAAAAAATTCTCTAACGATATTATCGCGGGCATAATTATGAGTATAGCAAATCCGTTCTGGACTATCTGGTGGTTGACGATAGGTCTAGGTTATATCTCTTTCTCTCAAGAGTTCGGCTTTAAAGGGATAGCGTTTTTCTTTACCGGACACATATTAGCCGACTTCTTATGGTATAGCGTAGTTTCGTTCTTGATATCAAATTTTCTTATTTCAGAAAAAAGAAAAATGTTATCCATTCAAATATATAAAATAATTATGATCGTTTGCGGAGTAGTTTTAACGGCATTCTCGGCTTGGTTCGGATATACCGGTATAGCAAGGCTGGCAAATATTTAGAATAACGTAACGTTGACTTTAGAAAACGTAGCGACAAATTTAGCCGATGTAAAAACTTAATAAAAACAATTAACTTTATAAGATGTCAAAGTCAAAAAAACCGGCGGTTCGCCGGTTTTTTTTATAAATAAAATTAAGACAAAATTTTAGTTGTCGAAAGGGTTATGTACTTTTGCATCACTTGTGTCAACGCCAGATTGATATCCGTAACCTACACCTATAAAGGTTTTACCAAGAGTAGTACTAGCAGTTATGTTATAACAATAACCAACTTTAAAAGTTGCCGCTCCCTTCCCAAGCGCTTCGCAATCTTTGCTTGATACTTCGCCTTTGAGATCGGCGACTAACCAGTAATCATAAACTGCGCCTTTTGCCACAAACACAGAAACATCCCCGATCTTAAAAGTAACGTCCTTTGTAGCAGCATTTTGAAATCTGATAAGTCCCGTTTTTTCATTAACTGCGCAACCTGTTACAAATAACAATGCTAACGCTACAGTTAACACCATGAAAATAATTCTCTTCATAAAATAAACTCCTTTTTTTTCTAAGATAGATGAATTATAATTATATTTTTTTTAATTGTCAATAGATTTGTAAAAAATAAACGTAACTTTGTCATTCAAAAAATGAAAGTTTACACTTATTTCAAAAAATGAGACTTGACGTTTTTTTTAAACATAATATTATTCAAAAAAACAAAAAATCTTTTGGGGATAATAATATGATATTAAAAAGGAATATAAATAGTTATATGGAAAAAATAAAGAATAATGAAATATCTAAATCTGAAGCGGCTAGAAAACTAAATTGCTCAAGGCAATGGACGCATGAACTTTATAATAGATATATAAAT
>MWDO01000079.1 GCA_002070605.1 Spirochaetes bacterium ADurb.Bin133 | reverse complement strand
ATATATTTAATCAACGGTCAGTCTTACATCGAAAGCGACATCATAGGCTTCGAGCCTGTATAGATGGATGATGTTTAGTCGCAATAGCAGATCTTAATCAAACATTTTATAAGGAGGCGCGATGACAATTATTAAGTAAGTATAAATTGACCTTTAGCTGTTTTACTATAGTATGTAAAATAAAGCAGGTTAATTTTATTTTTAAAGAGTTTAGTTTACTCAAAAAACAAAGATTATCGTTGACTTTTACCATAGATGTGTCAAAAATTCCCTACAACTTCGACAGACAAAAAAGTTCCGTAAGAATTTAAATTAACGCATATGCGTCTACTAATAAAAAAACGGGAATTGCCGAATTTTCGATTATCTCCGGGATTCATATTACTAATTAAAACTCATAGTGAGACCAAAGAGAGATAATTTTAACTATTTTTTTATCGTTAAATATTTGATAAATCAATCTATGTTTTTTGTTTATCCTTCTAGAATACGCGCCATCCAAATCGCCTAGCAATTTTTCATACTCCGGAGGATTTTGATATGGATTGATTTTGATAATATCAATCAAACTAACTACTTTTTTATATAATTTACTTTTTTTTACTTTCTCAAAATCTTTTGCCGCATCTTTTGTATAAAATATTTTATAATTCAAATTTCGGTATCCTCAATACAATCCTCTAGGTCGGTATTTAGTCCCTTAACAATTTTTTCTCTCATACGGGGAATTGATAATAAATACAAAGTTTCCTGTATTGATCTCCAATATTCTTCAGAAATTACTATTTTTTTCTTGCTATCGTTTATTATTTTTAGCGGTTCATTTTTTTCAAAAATTGCGCTTATATAATTAAAACTATTTCTTTTATCAATATTTAACGTCTGCATATAAAATCACTCCTACCTTGGGATTAATAATAATATATTTTTGTTTGAAAAGCAATAAAAACTCTCCCCTAAGTAATCCTATTAGTTTTTTGGGATGAGAAAAAAATTTGACCCATATGTGTCAAATTTGTTTTGACACATATGGGTAATAACGCCAAAACCGACCGACGTCCACGGATGGACTAGCGCGCGGCGGGGTCGAGCGCTTTTCTCTATCAACCGCGCGAATTAAATAACAAACCCGACAATGGCTACGAACTCATCCCCCGGTTGGATCAAATTCACAACAGCTTTATTCTTAAATCTCCCCCTTCTCTTTAGCCAAAGAGAAGGGGGACAGGGGTGAGTTCAGCTACCCCCAGCCTATCGCATATGTGTCAATTTTAACCTCTCGACTTGTCATTCTAAGCCTGTCTAAGAATCGGGATGCAAAGTCGGGGGTTTATCATCAAAAAAACTTAATGAAAAATTTTCGGACAGAAGATCTTTCAAATATATTTATGTAAATTTTTGTAAATATCCTCATATTTCTCTAGTTTAATTACTGAATATCCCAAATTCTCCATTAGAAAATCTAAACCAGTATTATTGCTTTTAGTAATATAAACTACTTTTGTGTTACTATAGTCTTTCGCTTTCAGAAATAAAAGATATCTTAAAAATAATTCATCATGAGTAAATTTTAATCCAGCAATTACTAAGTCTGTTTCTAGAAATAAATAAATTAGGGAGTTTTTGTATTTTTGAATATCTTTTTCATCCTTACTTTTACCTTGTTTTATTATTTTATTTGCATACGCTATTGATCTTTGATAATCTATAAAACTAATTTTTATACTCCTCGAATATCTATAAGTTCCATGAATATAGAATATTTTGGTCGCTCCATTTAGTAAATCGTATGATCTCCAAGGGTAATAATCAGAGAAACCTAAATTATGATTTACCATAAATTTTCCCTGAAAAAAATCTGATAAAACATTATCATAGTTTGTTGTAATAATATTGTTATATTTATTAATAATATTCTCTAAAATTTTATATTTAGAATTTGACTCTTTAACGTTATTTTTCCATACTTCAAATTCTCGACATATAAATTTTTTTACTTCAGATTCACGTTTTTTATCATTGATATTATGAAAAAGTAGTTCCATAAATTCAATATGTGTTATAGCCTCCGGTATTTCAGCAATATTGCGACCATTAAATTTATGCCATGTTTTTAATAATAATTCATCCCAAGATAATACTTTTTCATCAATATACCTATTTATTCCATTACCTAACAAAAGCGTTTTACTCATATTCTACAACTCCTTCTTATAATACATTTCTCTCTCCAAAATTCGTCCGTTCATAATCGCGCAAAGCGACGATTATGAACGGACGGCAAACCCCCCGCATCCCGGTTCCCCTTCAGGTTGCGCCGTACTTCACGAGAACTACATTATAGCCGTCGGCATACGTCCCAGCGACGCTTACTCCCGAGCCGTAAGTAAGACTTCCCGTTTCGTATTGATACCCCGCCGCGTAAACGTTACCCGAACTATCTACAGCGACGGAGCTAAAAGATGAAGAACTCGTCCCCGCCGTAACGCTTTTAGCCCATAGCGCGTTTCCGGAGGAGTCGTATTTAACTAGAACTACACTTTCGTAACAACCAGTCCCCGCGACTCTAACCCCTTCTCCGTAATTATAACTTCCCGTATCTCTTTGATACCCCGCCGCGTAGATATTCCCCGAACTGTCTACAGCGACGGAATTAAACTCCGATATATAATTCCCCGCAGTTACGCTTCGAGCCCATAGAGCAGTTCCCGAAGAGTTATACTTCACGAGAACTACATTATAGCCGTAGCTATAACTCCCCGCGACGCTAACCCCCTCTCCGTAAGTATAACTTCCTGCTCCTCTTTGATACCCCGCCGCGTAGACGTTACCCGAACTATCTACAGCGACGGAAGAAAAGTACGACGTATCATTCCCCGCAGTTACGCTCTTAGCCCATAGCGCAGTTCCCGAAGAGTTATACTTCACAAGAACTACATTGTCGTATGAAGAACTCCCCGCGACGCTAATCCCCTCTCCGTAAGTAAAACTTCCCGTTCCGTGTTGATACCCCGCCGCGTAGACGTTACCCGAACTATCTACCGCGACGGAATTAAACTGCGACCAACTCGTCCCCGCAGTTACGCTCTTAGCCCATAGCGCCGTTCCCGAGGAGTCGTACTTCACTAGAACTACATTACCATCGTAATAACCAGTCCCCGAATAGCTCCCCGCGACGCTAACCCCATCTCCGTAAGTAAAACTTCCCGTTCCTCTTTGACCTCCCGCCGCGTAAACGTTACCCGAACTATCGACGGCGACGGAACTAAAAATTGACTGATAACTTCCCGCCGTAACGCTTTTAGCCCATAGCGCAATATTTTTCCCAAAAACGGCTATTGGAAAAATATAAAACATACGTTATTTGTCATGTTTAAGTTTCTTCTATTTTATATATATTGTTTTTTATATATTCAGCGACATCATCAATCTCCGGATAAATATATCCTTTATTAATATTCATGATATCTAATTCTTGTAATATTTTGCTTTTATTTTTATGATTTATAATAAAAACTATCCTCTTATTATTTTTATATTTCATATATTTTTTAATATCCGTTGGTTCCACTTTTTTTTCTTTCATCCCTACGAGAAGAAATAATCCCTGTTGATTTATAATTCTTTTATTATCAAGTTTAACATGAACTATCAAACATTTTTCAAAATCATCAGGATTTATCATTGGCACAAAATTAGGTTTTTCATATTGTATCTGATGGATTAAATACGAAACAGAAAGACTTTTATTAAATTCTTCTTTATCCTTTATTTTACTGTCTATGGAAAAGTCAGAACTCATCATTGAAATATTTGATAAAACTGATACTGTATCGCTATCGTAATATTTATCAGGGTCTGTATTTGATTCAAAAAAGATCACCTCGCCATAACTTAATTCTTCTTGCTCGTTATTTTCTTCGCAAGCAAAAAAAAGCGCAATATATGGATTTCTAGTTAGATCAAGAAGTCTTGTTGGAGCATTATAGTGTTGCATTTTTGTAAGTTTTTCAAGAGTTGTATTAGATTTTTCAAATTCTGATGGATTTCTCAGAACCATCTCTTTAATAATATCCTGTTCATGCTTTATCCAGTTTCCTCGGAAAATGCTGGGTTTTACTTCCCAATTTATATTATTTTGTCCTCTATAGTATATATTTTTACTTATTAGTTTATTTTCATTTAATTTCCTAGTAAAATTTGATAAACTAGAAATATTAACAAAATCAATATTATCTTTTTTAAACAGTATTTCATTGTAAATAACGCTGATTTGTATAGTTGGATATAACTTCTTTATCTCATCAAATATTATATTACGTTTCTTATTGGTACTATTCTCAGGGATACCCATTTTAGAAAAATAATCTTTTAATTTTATTAAAGCGTCGATTTCTAACAATTTATTTTTATTACTATTGTCTTTATCAACAATGGTTCTGATTCTTTCTAAATTTTCTTTATTATTTTTATTTACAATTAATCTCAATCCTGTTTTTGCAATTTTGTTATATTTCTTTATTTCAGATTCTATTCTATACTTTAAATTTAGTTGCTCAGAATTAATATACACAAAATCGTTAGAATCGAAGATGTCAATATATCGTTTAATTATAAGATTATTTTTAATACTATCCATAAAATCCTTATATAAAAAATCCCATTATTCTTATTTTCCCTTACTCAAAATAATCTTTATTCGCCGCCATATCCTAACCCCTATAAAATTTTAAAAACATTACGATATGTCCTTCCTCGCATGTCTCCCACTCCCCTTCAGGTTGCGCCCGTAGGGCGCAACCTGAAGGGGCTACTGCCCCTACGGCGTCGCGCCGTACTTCACAAGAACTACATTATCGCTGTCGCTATAACTCCCCGCGACGCTAACCCCCTCTCCGTAAGTATAACTTCCCGTACCGTATTGACACCCCGCCGCGTAAACGTTACCCGAACTATCGACCGCGACAGAATTAAACTGCGACCTGTTATTCCCCGCAGTTACGCTCTTAGCCCATAGAGCCGTTCCGGAGGAGTTATACTTTACAAGAACTACATTATAGGCGGAATAAGTCCCCGCGACGCTAACCCCCGGTCCGTAGGTATAACTTCCCGTTCCCCTTTGATACCCCGCCGCATAAACGTTACCCGAACTATCTACCGCGACGGAATAAAACCCCGACCAATCCGTCCCCGCAGTTACGCTCTTAGCCCATAGAGCCGCGCCCGAAGAGTTATACTTCACAAGAACTACATTAGAGCCGTTGATGTCGGCATACGTCCCCGCGACGCTGACTCCCGCGCCGTAAGTATAACTTCCTGCTCCTTTTTGCAACCCCGCCGCATAAATATTACCCGAACTGTCTACCGCGACGGAACTAAAACTCGACGTATCATTCCCCGCAGTTACGCTCTTAGCCCATAGAGCAGTTCCCGACGAATCGTACTTCACTAGAACTACATTATAGCCCGCATAGCTCCCCCCCGCGACGCTGACTCCCTCTCCGTAAGTAAGACTTCCCGTTCCCCATTGAATCCCCGCCGCGTAAACGTTGCCCGAACTATCTACCGCGACGGAATTAAAGCGCGATTCATTCGTCCCCGCAGTTACGCTCTTAGCCCATAGAGCGACTCCCGAAGAGTCGTACTTTACTAGAACTACATTAGCGTTGGAATAACTCCCCGCGACGCTAACCCCCTCTCCGTAAGTATAACTTCCCGTTCCCCATTGACGCCCCGCCGCGTAGATATTGCCCGAACTATCTACAGCGACGGAATTAAACTCCGAGTAGTTATTCCCCGCAGTTACGCTTTTCGCCCATAGCGCGGCTCCCGAGGAGTTATACTTCACAAGAACTACATTACCGTAATAACCAGTCCCCGCATAACTCCCCGCGACGCTAACCCCCTCTCCGTAAGTATAACTTCCCGATCCGCTTTGACGCCCCGCCGCGTAAACGTTACCCGAACTATCTACAGCGACGGAATTAAAACTCGATCTATTCGTCCCTGCCGTTACGCTTTTCGCCCATAGAGCCGTTCCCGAGGAGTCGTACTTCACAAGAACTACATTAGCGTCGTCGGCATACGTCCCTGCGACGCTAACCCCCTCTCCGTAAGTAAAACTTCCCGTTCCCCATTGACGCCCCGCCGCGTAGACGTTACCCGAACTGTCTACCGCGACGGAACTAAAACTCGACGTATCATTCCCCGCAGTTACGCTCTTAGCCCATAGCGCGTCGGTAAATTTCGCGTATAAAGTCTTATCTGAGTTTACCGTATCGACGTTAAAGCCCCATAGATTCGTAAACGTCGACTCCTTATACCAACCGCTAAAAGTATAGCCGGTTTTGGTAGGATTACTCGGTTGAGCAATCAATCCGCCATATTCTATCGTCTGCGACGTAACGGCGCTTCCGCCGTTTGAGTTAAACGTTACCGTATAACTGTTTATAGTCCATCTAGCGTATAACGTCGTATTTTCAGCTTTATCCCAACTCCTCGAGCTCGCCATTGACTCGGTATAGTATTGCGTCCCGCCGCTAGTCGCGTCCCAATATCCGGTAAATGTATACCCCTCTCTTGTCGGCTTGGTCGCGGTCGGCATAGCCGCGCCGTATGTAGCCGTTACGCTGTTTGTTCCTCCGCTACCGCTCTGTTTGTTAAAAGTTATCGTATACGTATTGCCCGTCCATCTTGCGTATAACGTCGTATTTGCCGTTTTATCCCAACTCCTCGAGCTCGCCATTGACTCGGTATAGTATTGCGTCCCGCCGCTAGTCGCGTCCCAATATCCGCCAAAGGTATAGCCCGTCCTAGTCGGCTTGGTCGCGGTCGGCATCTCCGCGTCGTATGTAACCGTTACGCTGTTTGTTCCTCCGCTACCGCTCTGTTTGTTAAAAGTTATCGTATATGTATTGCCCGTCCATCTTGCGTATAGCGTCGTATTTTCAGCTTTATCCCAACTCCTTGCGCTCGCCATTGACGCGGTATAGTATTGCGTCCCGTCGCTTGTAGCGTCCCAATATCCGCCAAAGGTATAGCCCGTCCTAGTCGGCTTGGTCGCGGTCGGCATAGCCGCGTCGTATGTA
>MWDO01000078.1 GCA_002070605.1 Spirochaetes bacterium ADurb.Bin133 | reverse complement strand
ACCGCATGGTCTCCGGATCCTGCGTACAGCTACAATTACGGCGTTAAAGCGAGATCTATCGCGGTGTTTCAGGAAATGCCGAAATAGTTGAATGTTATCTGTTAACAAGGGGCGGTCTATTTGGACCGCTCTTTTTGTATTTATTAGGCTTAAATTTTTATTTATGAAAATTTTGAAGATGGAAATCGGGAATTCCCGTTTTGAATATTCTAATTAACGCGACTAATGTTTTTTATAAAAATATTTGACTAAAATAGAATTCTTTATTAATCTTTTATGAGATATGAAAAAAGTATTAGTTATCTTGCTTGTCGTTTTATTATTATCGTGTTCAAATTCTATAGATCAGAATAAAGACTCCGTTTTGCTTTCTTCAGACGAGAGCGGCGTCGGGACGTTGGGATATAAAGTATCTTTTACGATCCCAAATGTAATATCAAAATTAAACGTTAAATTTGTTAGAACAGACGACTTTAGAAATTTCACTTACAATATTCCCTGTGATGAGACGAGTATTTCGATTAATATGCTCGACGTTGTTGAAGGGAAGTACGAAGTTATTTTTGAAGGAGTTGGCGACGACGACGCAATTTATTTTTATAGCGGGACTGCGCAAAGCGTTGAAAAGGGATCGTATCAATTTAGAAATATAGAGTTGACGCAAATCAAGGTAACGCCGGTAAATATCGACGCGGACAGCGGCGTTTATCGATTTGATCGCGAAATCAGAGCGTCCTGCGCGACCCCCGGAGTTGAAATAAGATGGACTATGGGAGAAGATATTTGCGAAGATCCGGACGTTAATTCTATGTTATACGCCTCTTCTATACCAATCGCCGGAGACGGCGTTAAACGTAGTTTGAAATTCATAGGATATAAAACCGGGCTTGCTCCTTCGGAAATAATTTTGAGAAATTATGAGATTAGCTATTTTAATAATATTGAAATATATTTTACGGAACCGGGAGAAGATACGACGTTAGACGATACTATAATCGAATTGATCGATAATCAATCGACGGTTTTTCCGCTCGACGTAGCTATTTACGGTTTGGATAGAGAGAATATAATCCTGGCGCTTGAGAGAGCTATCGAAAAAGGCGTTCGAATTAGGTTTGTCGGCAATCTTGACGGTTACGGTAAATTATCCGAATTATCCGGCGACTACTATCGCTCGTATTTTCGTATAGCGGACGCGTTGGACAAAAAATTTCCGATAGATGGCAAAAAAAGGGTGGATTTCCCGGAATCCAACGGATTCGACGACTTTGCTCTTATAAACAGTTCTATTATGCACGACAAATTTATGCTGTTTGCTACAGGCGACGGAGCAAAATATCTTTATACCGGCTCGACTAATATGACGGATACCTGCTTTTTGTCGAATAATAATAACTCCCTTATTATCAAATCTGACGATATCGTCGCAGTTTATCGAAAGCAGTTTGAGTATATGCTGGGACTGGAGGGGAGCGCTCCGGAAACCGAAATATCTAAGCGAGTTATCGACGGCGCGGAAATTGAGGTATTATTTGCTCCAAATACATACTATGGAAGAACTACTATCGATTATATAATCGATTCGGTATGCGCGTCGGAATCTTCGATCTATTTTATGATTTATTCTTTTACTCATACGGAGCTTACCGAAAAAATAGTACAAAAATTTCAAGACGGATTAAAAGTAGAAGGGATTTACGACGAATCGCAGTTATACTACTCAAAGGAAGAGTATTTAAAAGAGGCAGGAGTTCCATATAAAATAGACGGAAACTATTTTAACATAGGCGATCGGGGCGGCAAACTTCATCATAAAGTTATGATACTGGACTGGGATAAAGATAACGCAACGGTGATAACCGGCTCGTCTAATTGGAGCGACAACGCCGCTAATAATAACGATGAAAATATTTTGATTATAAAATCAAAAGAGATCGCCTCTCTATATAAGCGCGAATGGGATAAGAGACGGGCGGAAGGCGCGTCGTATTAATAAAGACTCCGGATTAAGAAATGGGAATTCCCGTTTAGAATATACTAAATAGAACATATGTCTTCGCCAATATATAACTAAATTTCAAAAAAAATCAAAATAATAAAATTTAATTTAATTGTTATTGAAAATTTGCGTTTAAACTATTATAATTCCATTTATCGTTTAGCGTTAGAAATCTTGATTATTAGTAGACGTATAGACGGCGAGATAATTAGCCGGGAGAGGCGTATGTCTTTCGCGGTCAAGGAGACGATATGGAAGTAATTAAAGGGGATGATAAACTTCGGGACGAAATACTTAACGACGCAAAAAATAAAGCTGAAAATATACTAAAAAGGGCGAATAGGGACGCCGAGGAGATTATTAAAAACATTGACGCAGAGATTGAGAATTATGAAAAGGAAATTGCGTCTTCAACTATGAAATCTATCGAGGAGGAGCGCAAGAGGATATTTGCTTCGATAGATATCGACGTTAAAAAGAAGCGGCTCTCTTTTATCGGCGGGGTAATAGACGGGATATTTGATTCGGTAAAAGATTCGATAATAGAGGGGAAGACTCAAGAGCCGAAGCGCTTTATTTCTAATCTTATTAAGAGATCGCTGGACGAGATGAATTCGAGTTCTTACAGCGTCGAGGTTGGAAAGCTGGAAGATATTAAACTTACTGAAAAAGAGATAAAAGATATTAAACTAAAAAACGGTTCTATTGATAATTTAGTTTATTCTGAAAACAAAGAGGGATATTATATTTCAAATAAGGAAGGGGATAAGTTGTCGTATATATCGCTGGATAGTTATATAAATAAATTAAAGTCTATGGAGAGGCTGAAAATATTCGGTATCTTATCCGGAAATGGAGAGAAAGAATGAGCGACGTTGTTAAAGGTATTGTAGTAGATATAGACGGTCCTATTGTTAAGGCGATAAACATGAATACCGCCGGTATGCTTGACGTAGTCTACGTTGGCGAAAAGAGTTTAGTCGGAGAAATAATCAAACTTGATAGGGGTAAAGCGACAATTCAGATTTATGAAGAGAATTCCATGATGGGTATAGGGGACGAAGTGGTATCTCACAAAAGACCGTTGTCGGTTTTGTTAGGTCCCGGACTTCTCGAAGGGATTTACGACGGGATCCAACGCCCGCTAATGGAGCTTTCAAGAACCGGCGGCAATTTTTTATTGCCCGGCGTAAAAGCCGATCCGATATCGTTTGATAAAAAGTGGAAATTTGTTCCTATCGCTAAAAAGGGAGATTTGGTATCGGCCGGAACGAAGATAGGGTATGTAGACGAGACGGCTTTAGTCAGACATTTTATAATGATTCCGCCGGATACTAAATCGGGTAAAATTGATTATATATCGGGCGAAGAGGATAAAACGGTATTGGAAACTGTAGCCAAGCTTGACAACGGAGCCGAGATAAAAATGGCGCATTATTGGAGCGTTAGAAAGCCTCGACCATATAAAGAGCGGCTTTCGATGAACAGACCTTTAATTACCGGACAGAGAGTTATAGATATGTTCTTTCCGATAGCGCGGGGAGGAACGGCGGCGATTCCCGGAGGGTTTGGCACCGGAAAGACGATGACTCAACACGCTTTGGCTAAGTGGTCGGACGCCGATATTATAGTGTATATAGGCTGCGGAGAGCGCGGCAACGAGATGACCGACGTTCTAAACGAGTTTCCTCATCTTATAGATCCCAAGTCTAAGCAGCCGCTTATGAAAAGGACTATATTAATAGCGAATACTTCTAATATGCCCGTCGCCGCGCGGGAGGTATCTATTTATACGGGAGTAACGATCGCCGAGTATTTTAGAGATATGGGGTATAACGTAGCGATTATGGCGGACTCTACTTCCAGATGGGCGGAGGCGCTCAGGGAGTTGTCGGGGCGTCTTGAAGAGATGCCCGCCGAGGAGGGGTTTCCCGCTTATTTGCCGACGCGTTTGGCGGAATTTTACGAACGAGCCGGATTGATACGAACGGCTAACGACGAGGAGGGGTCTATTTCTATAATAGGCGCCGTATCTCCTCCGGGGGGAGATTTTTCCGAGCCTGTAACCCAGCATACCAAGAGGTTTATCAGATGTTTTTGGGCTCTTGACAAATCTTTGGCTAACGCAAGGCATTATCCCAGCATATCATGGCTTGATTCTTATTCCGAATATAACGACGAGATAAAGGAGTATTGGAACGGCGTCGACGCCGATATTTTGAACGTTAGAGCCGAGGCTATGACGATTCTAAAAAGGGAGGAGCGTCTGGCTCAGATTGTTAAGTTGGTCGGACCGGATTCGTTGCCGGATAGTCAGAGACTTATTTTACTCGTCGCCGATTTATTAAAAAAAGGTTACCTGCAACAGAGCGCGTTCGACGAGGTGGATATGTATTCGACTCCGAAGAAACAATCGTTATTGTTAAAGGTTATAATGAATTTTTATTGGAGCTCGGAAAATACGTTGAAGTTAGGAACGCCGCTTATTAAAATAAGAGAGCTCGGTTTAGTCGACGAGATTGCGAAGTTGAAGTCGACCGTGTCGAACGATAATACGGAAGAACTTGAAAATTATATATTTAAAATTAAAGATAAATTTGACGAATTGATGAAATTCTATAAGGTATAGAGGCGAAGTATGATAAAAATAGAATCGTTGGGATTAAAAAAGATAGAGGGACCTATTCTGATGTTGGAGAAAAACGCCGACGTTAAATACGACGAGGTTGTTCGGGTTTTTGATGAAAAAAGGAATTCTCAGATAGGCAAAGTTTTGTCCGTTAATGAAAAAAGCGTCGTAGTTCAGGTGTTTGGAAATACGTCCGGACTTACGATAAAAGATACCAGCGTAGAATTCTTAGGGATACCTATGACTATTCCGGTCGGTCGCGATATGCTTGGGAGAGTATTTAACGGGCTCGGAGAGCCGTTCGACGGATTGCCGCAGATATTTACAGGCGATTATCGGGACGTAAACGGCGCCGCGCTCAACCCTTATATCAGAGAATATCCGCGCGATTTTATTCAAACGGGTATTAGCGTTATAGACGGATTGACTACGCTTATCAGAGGGCAGAAACTTCCGATTTTTAGCGGAAACGGGCTTCCTCACAACGTATTGGCGGCTCAAATCGCGCGTCAGGCGACTCTTAAAAACGCTACCGAAGAGTTTACCGTAGTATTTGCCGGTATGGGGGTCAAATACGACGTAGCAAAGTATTTTATAGATAATTTTGAAAGATCCGGCGTCTTATCAAACGTAGTTATGTATCTGTCTCTAGCCGACGCGCCGTCGGTCGAAAGACTTTTAACTCCGAGAGCGGCTCTGACTGCGGCCGAATATTTGGCTTACGATCTTGGGATGCACGTATTAGTCATTATGACCGATATGACAAACTATTGCGAAGCGTTAAGAGAGGTCTCCACGACCAGAGGACAGATACCTTCAAGAAAAGGTTATCCGGGTTATTTGTATTCGGATCTTGCTTCTCTGTACGAGCGGGCGGGTAGGATTAAGAATAAAAAAGGGTCTATTACTCAGATACCGATATTGTCGATGCCAAACGACGATATAACTCACCCTATTCCGGACCTAACCGGTTATATTACCGAAGGGCAGATTGTTTTGGAGAGGGAGCTCTTTCAGAAAAACGTATATCCGCCGGTCGCGGGGCTTCCCTCCTTGTCGAGATTGATGAAAGACGGCATTGGGGAGGGGATGACTCGAGAAGATCATAAAGACGTATCGTCCCAGTTATTCGCTTGTTATGCGAAGGTAAAGGAGATACGCGCTTTGGCTTCGGTTATCGGGGAAGAAGAGTTAAGCGATCTTGATAGAAAATACCTTGATTTCGGCAACGATTTTGAGAATAAATTTCTCTCTCAAGGTTATGAGGAGAACAGAACTATTGAAGCGACGCTGGATTTAGCTTGGGAACTTTTAAAAACTTTACCCGAATCAGAGTTGTATAGAATTAATAATAAATATATACAAAAATATCTACATGAGAAAGGTTAAACGATGGCAAAACTAAATATTCCTCCAACAAAAAGTAATCTTCATCGCTTGAAACAGTCGGGACAAATTGCCAGAGAGGGGTACGAACTTTTAGATCAAAAAAGGGAGATATTGGTTATAGAACTTATGAGTTATCTGGAAAGGACTAAACGCGTTGAGAAAGATATGGACAAACTTATTAGCGACGCTTATCAATCGTTTACTAAAGCGGTACAGTCCTATGGACATAAAGAGATTGAGGACAGATCCAGAAGTATCAAATACCCGTTTTCTATGCAAAAGAAAACGCTCAAACTTATGGGGATGAATCTGCCTTCGGCGCATGTCGATCCTCCCAGAATGAATTTGCAGTATTCTTTTTTGAATACCAACGCTATTATAGACGAAACTTCGAAAAAATTTTTAAAATTGATATCGGTCCTTTGCGAGATGGCGGAAATTCGGACTATAGTATGGCGTCTGTCGAGAGAGGTAAAAAAAACTCAAAGAAGAGTAAACGCTCTCGAAAAGATAGTTATTCCCGAGACGGAAGAGACCCTTAAGTTTATCGAGGGGGCGTTGGAAGAGAGGGAGCGCGACGAGTTATTTATAACTAAAATGGTTAAATCAAAACTACAGGAGGATGAAAAATGAAACCTTTAATTAAGAAAATTTTAGTCGCAATAAGCGGCTCGGATTCTTCAATTAATGCGGCAAAATATTCGATAATGCTCGCAAAAACTTTTAAATACGATTTGAATTTTTTATTCGTTATAGATACTTCGACATTGAACGACCTTCTTATATCGAGGATATTTATTCAGGAGGAGTCTCTTGAATATGAGAAAAATCTTGAGTCAAACGGTCATAGATACCTCAATTACGTAGAAGAGCTTGCTAAAAGTAAAGGGGTAAAAATAAACAAAATATTGAAAAGCGGAGCGGTGTCGACAAAAATACTTGAAACGGTTGAAGAAGAAGACGTCGATCTGATAGTTATGGGCGGGTGGGAACTAAACCGGGCTAAACGGACTCTTATAACCCAAGCTCACATGGAAGTAATGATGGACGCTAAAAAACCGGTCTTGATTGTAAAAGAAGAAGATATTGAGACAATGTTTAAGAGGTTTTGATTGTTTTGTTTTCTTGATAGCGAGTATTAGAATATTCAAAATGGGAATTCCCGTTTTTATGTAGCCGACGGCTGTTGGAATTCTCTTGATTATTTTGAAGAATTTT
>MWDO01000077.1 GCA_002070605.1 Spirochaetes bacterium ADurb.Bin133 | reverse complement strand
GTAACTTATGATTATAATATTACTTCTATTACTCATGATGATAATTACTTTTATATTCTTGCAAATGAGTATGATAATACAAAGAATATTTTGAGGAATTATGTTCTAAAAAATATAGATATTAATAACATTTCAAATATATATAGTTATGAGAATGTATCTATAAATAAAATTATGAAGATTCGATATGACAAAGTAATTAATACCTTATTCTCATTAATGTCTATAGCTCCTTATCATCCAGAAGATTACTTTATTTCTGATTCTGAATATTATTTATATATAGTTACAATAGCTAATAATTTATTAAGTTTATTTAAAATAGGCTCTCAAAATTCTTTTTCGAGAGATAATATTCAATCATTTTGTTATTATTTAGATAGAATAATAATAAGTAAATGGGGAGATGATGGAGAATTGGGGATATCTGGTAGTATTAATTGTTATAATGATCAGGATTATTATAATATATGGGATACAAAATCGGCGTCATCTATAGACACCTCTTATCTTGGCGACGACGATTTCGTTTGTATATACGATATGGTATTTGACGGGACATACTTATGGTGCCTTGTTAATGATGATGATAAAGACGCATATATAACAGGCGGCGGGACTCCGTATTTGTTAAAATTAAAACCGAGATGGCGAGACTATTAGGGAGAAGATAGTACTCGAGCTCGTTCTGTTTTCCGGCAGTTCTATTATCTCTTTTTTTTCGCCGATTTCAGGTCCGGAAAATAGATAGATATGTTCGATCCGGTTTTTAGAAATCCTCTGTTTTAATTCCGCTACGTTCATAAAGCCGTTTATATCATTTTGTAGATAAAATTCAAAATTTAAATATATCTTTTGATTAATCTCTTCTATATTCTTGAGATATACGATCTTCGAGTCTGAAAAAAGGAGCTCCCCCTCGATAGCGTCGATAAGTTCGTCGGTTGCAAGATCGCTGTTTATATAAAATTGTAAACGACCGGCGCGGCGCGTTAAAAATAAGAAATATAATTGACAATGCGGTTATTAGTCGTATAATTGTGATATTATCGGGATAATTATGGAGTTTACTATGAAGAAATTTAAATTATTTTCAGGTATCCCGTCAGTTTTTTGGGGCGGGGAATCGACGCATATGTGTCAATTTTATCCTTAACGCCATATGTGTCAAACCAAAGCCGCATATGATGTTAATGTAAAATTTGACACATATGGGTCGCGCCGCTCCTCGATGGAAATTGGACGCCATATGCGTCGTTTTCCGACTTTAACAGGCGCTATGGACTAAAACCGTAACGGCGGGGACGCCGTTTTATTACTTTAAAATTCTGATCTTATGTTTGAAAGTAAGATTTAACGTAATATCGGTACCGGAGTTGGTAATGGGGTCTTCTTCAAAGAAAAACTGCCAGGTAAGGTCGTTGTATTCGAATATGAATCCGACTAAAATATTTGTTTGAGGGTTGGAGAAAAAAGGGGTTCCTAAATCGTAATGCGGAAAGTCGTCGTATCCCTCGATAGGAAGAGTTTTGATATTAAATTGAACTATTAACGAGAAAAATTTTAAGGGATTCAGTTCAAACGAGAGGATACCGTTGAACATAGGAAAGGGAGAGCTTTCGTTATTTGTAATAAGCGTATCGAAAGACAACACTATTCCCGTTTGGAAATAGATGGAAAAAAGCCAAAATGGTCTAAAATCTGCAATTAGCCCCGTCGCCATATCGGGGTAACCCGACCCGCTAAGAAGTTCCAGTCTGCCCGTAGGTATCTTAAACGCCCCAACCGTCGCCAGGCTTACAAATCTTCTTTCAAAAAAAGTCCATTTTATCCAGAGATCGATATCTCCGAACGAGCAATTGGGTTCGTCGAGATACATTTTTATACCGTTTTTATTTTCAATGTTTATTAGTAAGGCGTTTCTTTCAAAATATTCCCTACCGCCGTTTGGGAAATTAAAAGTATGGTGAAAATTCTCAATAATAACGTCCATAAAACCGCCGTAGTACCAGATAACTCTGGCGTCTATGCCAAACTGTAAATTTCGCAATAGCGAGAACGATACCCCGAAGCCTAAAACGTGGCTTTCATAATCAATATGTCTTGTTCCCGTAACGTTGCCGTATTTATCTTCATATAGATCGCTACATATAAAACCTTGAATAAGAAAAGTCTGCAGGTAGTAAGATATGGAAAAGTTGTCCCCTTTTTTTGCGTTAATACTCGGGAAGTTGTAGTATATCATTAATGGCGTGTACATATTTTTGCCGTATAGCGGTCCCTTAGAGTAATCGGTTCCTCTTATATGTAAAGAGTTGAGCTGAAAAGAGGTCAGTATTACCAGAGCAAGATATATTTTTTTCATAATATTATCCTCATTTTAGTTTTATTTCGACTCCGAACGTTAGATTATCGACCCCGTCTTCGTTTTTATAGAAATCTAAAATCGGGATAAAGTCTTTTTTTTCCAAGACGTTGAGGTAAGTCGCTAACGAATAGAACATCCAGCCCAAGCTTAGTCCGGTATATGCAATTAATACCGCGGCGGCGGCGTAAGTAGACACATATGCGTTTTTCATTTTTATACCTTCCTCGGTATACGCGTACTGTTCGTCTAGGTTGCTTGAAGTAATATTATGTTCAACGTTATAAACCGTTTGAGCTTCGCCGTATAAATAAAAAAAGTGGTAAGCGAATATCATTGTCGGAATTGTCGTTATCAAAGAAAATGTGAAATTCCAGAAAGAGACGTAGTATAAAGTTCTTTTTAATTTAAAATTCAGATTTATATCTTTTGATTTTAAATGATATGCGATAATTTTTTCATCTTTTTCGATATTATCAATTTTTAAGGAGTATCTTAGGTCTTCAAAAAGATCGTTTTTGACCGATATAACGTAATTCCCTATCGGGAGAGCTTTGGAGAATGGGGTTCTGCCTTGATATACGGAGTTAATAAATATTTTAGAGCCGAGCGGTTCTATGTAGAATTTGACTATTTGCAGTTCCTTCTTTTGCGTAGGTTGAATGGAGACGGTTTTTTTTTCGTAATTGGAAACGGTTACGTTTTGGACTATATCTTCGTAATCGTTTTTTGAAACGGTTAAAACGTAAGATCCCGGAATAACAAAGTCGAGACGAGCCGTCGTTTTTCCGATATATTCGTCGTCTAAGAAGATTTTTGCGTCGTCCGTTGCGTCGACGGTTAACGTTCCAAAATCAATATTGAATATTTCAGGGAAAACTTTCGAAAATTCTTCTCTTACTTTTCGCGATAAATTCTCGCTGTCTGAAACGACGGAAAGATTAGCGATCTTTTTATCGAGCAGTCTTGAATAGACGTAATAAGTTACGACATATACGGTTCCAATTTTTTCTATTTCGCCGGAGATAAGGTAATCTAAAAAAGCGCTATCGTTAGCTTTTATACTGTCGCATATAGCTCTATCGCTAACGATTTGCCGTTCGACAATTTTTTTGGAAGCGTTTAAAATATAAAAAGGGTTTTCGTAATTTTCAAACCAGAGTTTAGCGATATTCTGCAGGGCGGCGCTTTTTTTATATTCCAAAAAAATTTCGCGCACAACGGAATTGTCGATAGAATCCGTTTCCGATAGCGACAACCTTTTTTCAAGAATTTCAATATTTGACATAACTCCGTTTTTTTTTTCGGAAGGACATTTTTGTAAATAGAATTTTAGAGCTTTCATAACGCTCTCTTTTTTTTTCAGTTTTGCCGAAGGCACGTCTCCCAGAACGTCTATTAGCGAAGTCAGTGCTTTTTCGCTATCTAGAGGATTCATGTCGCTTATCGATCCGACGTTTTTCAGCTTCATGAGTCCTATATTTACGGTAAAAAGTTCATTAATTAATTTGGATTCGTTTTCTTCAAGATATTTGAAATACTTATTTTGACCGAACAAAGGGGAACTAAAAAATACGAACAGCGAAAAAAGTAGAATTTTCCGAGGCATCAAAAAACCTATATTACGACATATTTAGCGCTTTTTTTATAGCGCCGACAATTCTCTCAGGTTTAAACGGTTTTACGATAAAATCTTTCGCGCCAAGTTGAATCGATTGAATGATGAGTTTTTGCTGTCCCAGAGCGGAGCACATAATAACTTTAGCGGAGCTATCGCTCTTCATTATCTCTTGCAACGCCTGTATTCCGTCCATCCTTGGCATAGTTATATCCATTAACACAATATCCGGTTTTAGTCTCTTATATAACTCCACCGCTTCGAGACCGTTAGACGCTTCGCCGGCTACTTCAAAACCAGTTTTTTCCAAAGTATCTCTTATGATAAGTTTGATAAACGCTAAATCATCTACAATTAATACTCTTGCCGACATACGCTATTCCCATTTTATAAATTGTTAACCTATATATTACATTTAAGTTTCATTTTTTGCAACAAAAAAGTAAAGATTTTCATTTTAGTCGCAATAATTTTAATTCTTCGTCCAGAAAAACGTCGATCGCTCCGTCCATAACAGATTGTATAGATCCTACTTCGACTTTTGTTCTGTGGTCTTTGACCATAGTGTAGGGCTGAAATACGTAGCTCCTTATCTGACTGCCCCATGATATATCTTTTTTTTCCGGATTCTCTTTTTCTTTCTCTTCGTCTTGAATTTTTTTATAATGATCGTAAAGTTTTGACTTTAACATCTTCATCGCTAAATTTTTATTTTTGAGTTGGGATCGTTCGTTTTGGCAAGCGGCTATTAGACCCGTCGGCAAATGCGTGATTCTTACGGCGGTCTCTACTTTATTGACGTTTTGTCCGCCGGCTCCCCCCGATCTGTAGGTATCTATCTTAAGTTCTTCCGGATTGATCTCAAATTCAATTTCATCTTCAATATCGGGGGTAACGTAAACCGAAGCAAAGGAGGTGTGGCGCCGGGCGTTTGAATCAAACGGAGATATACGGACCAGACGGTGAATACCGGATTCGTATCTTAGACGTCCGTAAGCGTATTCCCCTTCGATAAGAACGGTAACATTTTTGATACCGGCTCCGTCCCCATCCAACCAGTCCAATACCGTCGTTTTATATCCTTTAGTTTCAGCCCATCTGGAGTACATTCTGAAAAGCATCTCGCCCCAATCGCACGCCTCCGTGCCGCCGGCTCCCGGATGTATGTTTAATATCGCGGAGCAATTGTCGTTCTCCTCCGAAAGCAACTCCCGAAGTTCGAGCGACTCGTATTTTTCGCAGGCGTTTTTCAAAATATCCTTGATCTCTTTTTCATATTCCGGTTTGTCTTCCTCAACCGCGAGTTCGTAAAGCGTCGTAAGGTCTTCGACTTCCGCCTTTAACTCTTGCCAGGGTTCGATCCGTTTTTTTATCGAATTTATTTTTTTTAGAATGTTTTTAGCTCTATCTTGATCGTTCCAAAAATCGTCGTTTTTGGTCAATTCGTCGAGCGCGAGTATCTCTCTATTCTGTTTATCAAGGTCTATGCGATCGATATAGTTGCCGCATTTTTCAGAAAGCGAATAAATATCATTCTTATAATCTACCAGCATAAGCCGACTCTATTATAAAAACATTTTAATGTCAATAAATTCTTAATCGTCCAAAACAAATTTTAAAATAACGTCCGCCTGTTTTGCCGCGGCGACGTTTACCCCCGGAGAATATGGAGACAAATCGCCGCCGGCTTCGGATTTCATATCTCCAATAAGATAAAAATCATCTCTTATTTTTCGAGTTATAACGTCGTCCGCATTTCCATATCCGGCTAGCCCCGAAGCGGATACAATTAATTTTTGACTGTCGTAAAAAGATTCCGCGAGCATCTTTTTTGATTCCGCCTTATCAAACGCCTCGACGACGATAGAACATTTTTCGAAAAGACCTAATATATTATCTTCATTAATCTCAATTTCTTGCGCAAAAACCGCTATATCGGGATTTATTTTTTTTAAATTGACGGCGAGAGCTTCAACTTTTGGAAGTCCGACCTGTTCTAAAAAATAAAACTGCCTGTTGAGATTTGAATAGTCGACTTTATCAAAATCATAAATATAAAATTTATTAAATCCGGAGCGGACTAGATTAAACGCGCAGTTTGATCCAAGCCCCCCCGCTCCGGCTATCCCTATTATTTGGCTTTGGATTTTATTTAACTGATTTATTGTGAAATATTTTAATAATCCCTTTTCAAAATCGTTCTTTTCAAAATTGTTCATAGTATAAAAAGTATAAAAATCCTAAATATTTTGCCGAAACAGTTAAAATATTTTTATTCTTCAAACAGCCATGTAGACAGGTATCTCTCGCCGGTATCCGGTAATAGAACTACGACCGTTTTACCTCTGTTTTCTTCTCTTTGAGCTACCTCGAGCGCCGCGCTCATTGCCGCGCCGCTCGATATTCCGACAAAAATTCCCTCTTCCCTTGCAAGGAGCCGGGATATTTTACCGGCGTCGTCGTTTTCAACTTTAATTATTTCGTCGATTATATTTTTATTAAAAATTTCAGGGACAAACCCGGCTCCAATTCCCTGCAACTTGTGAGCGCCCGGATTTCCGCCGGATAATACGGGCGAACTTGCCGGTTCTACGGCGACGATCTTTACAGACGGCTTTTTTTCCTTTAACACCTCGGCTACTCCGGTTATCGTTCCGCCTGTTCCAACCCCCGCGACAAATATATCTACCGCGCCGTCCGTATCTTCCCATATCTCAAGCGCCGTGGTTTTTTTATGAATCTCCGGATTGGCGGGGTTTTTAAATTGTTGCGGGATGAACGATTTTGGAGCTTTCCGCGCAAGTTCTTCGGCTTTTGCAATGGCTCCGCTCATCCCTTTTGCTCCTTCGGTTAAGACAAGCTCCGCGCCAAAAACTTTCAATAATTTACCCCTTTCGACGCTCATTGAGTCGGGCATAGTCAAGATCAACCTGTAACCCTTAATGGCGCAAATGTAAGCGAGCGCTATCCCGGTATTGCCGCTTGTCGGCTCGATTATAACGGTATCCTTATCGATTAAGCCTCTCCTCTCCGCGTTTTCTATCATCGCAAGCCCTGTTCTGTCTTTTACGCTTGAGAGAGGATTAAACATCTCGAGCTTAGCGTAGATTCTTGACGAATAACCGAAATTTAATTTGTTGATTTGAACCAACGGCGTTTTGCCTATTAATTCTGTAATATCCCTGGCTACTTTCATTTTTTTTCCTTTGTATTTATAGCGATCTGCTAAAAGATTTGCTCCGGTTATAGTAATATTTAAAGAAATAAAAATCAACGGTTTAATCGGGAATATCTAAAAATTTTATTGTTTTAAGAATATTGTCAAATGTAGAATTCCGCTCCCCGATAGAAATTCGACGCATATGGAGCTAAAAGCAAATTGACACATCTATGGTAAAAGTCAACGATAATCTTTGTTTTTTTGAATAAACTAAACTCTTTAAAAATAAAATTAACCTGCTTTATCTCTACATATTATAGTAAAACAGCTAAAGGTCAATTTATACTTACTTAATAATTGTCATCGCGCCTCCTTATAAAATGTTTGATTAAGATCTGCTATTGCGACTAAACATCATCCATCTATACAGGCTCGAAGCCTATGATGTCGCTTTCGATGTAAGACTGACCGTTGATTAAATATAT
>MWDO01000076.1 GCA_002070605.1 Spirochaetes bacterium ADurb.Bin133 | reverse complement strand
TGAGGCTGTATTTATAGACGATAGATTAAAATGTTAAAAAAAAACAAAGATTATCGTTGACTTTTACCATAGATGTGTTATTTTTTTTATACGACAATTGTCGCGCGTTATCGACGCGTCGCGTATGCGTCGAATTTTGTTTTTGACGCATATGCGTATCTACTGCCCCCTCGATTTCGCGTCCCGCGCGTAGTCGAGGGAAAATCGAGGGGGACGCGCTCCTCAAAAAGAAACCGACGAAACGCCCGTTGCGTCGCAGTCAACGTCCGGCAATTTTTTCATATAATTTTGATCGTTTTTCCCAAAATATTTTGAATAATTATAAGTTTTTTCGTAAAATAAAATTATAAGGAGACGTACAAATGGGCGACGAGAAGATGACTTTGCTTCAATTTTTTCAGTTGGGCGGGATTTTTATGTGGCCTCTTCTTATTTTCTCAATCGCGACCGTTGCGTTAATATTGGAGAGGACTATATTTTTACTTATTCATAACTTAAAAGTTAAAGATATATTCTCAAAAATCATAGAAAAAATAGATTTGGGAGATCTAAAATCGGCGGAAGAGATATGCGTGAAATCCAAGAAAAATAAAGTTAGCGCCCCAATTTTCTTAGGAGCTATAAAAATGGCTCGGTTTGGAGAACATAGGATGGAAAAATGTTTTGAAGCCGAAGCGTCTAAGAAAATTAATGATCTTGAGCGGGGATTAAATTTTCTTGTCGCCATAGGATCTCTTGCGCCTATTACCGGATTTCTAGGCACCGTTTCAGGAATGATCGCGGCATTTAGAAATATTGCCAATGCGGACGATATCAACGCGCAACTGGTAGCCAACGGCATATTTGAAGCTTTAATAACGACGGCTTTTGGATTAACTATTGCGATATTAGCCGTCGCCGCGTACAACATATTTACTAACATAATAGACAATTTTGCTAAAGAGATAGAACAATCCGGAAGCGATATTATATCGTCAATTTTATTTTCTCAAAATAAAAAATAAGGACGCGGTTATGAAGATTAAAATTTCAAGAAGAAAGGGAATAGATATTTTAGGTTCCGGCTCTTTAAGCGATTTGGCGTTTTTATTAATAGTTTTTTTTATTGTAATAGCGATGTTTAATATAAATAAAGGTTTCATTCTTGGTCTTCCTCAAAAAAACTCTGCAAAAATATTAAACGTTAAGGATATTTTGAGAATCAATCTTAATGAAAAAGGGGAGGTATTTCTCAAAGAAAACGTCGTCCCGATAGAAGAAGTAGAGCGCGAAATAAAAGATATTTTAACTATAAATCCCAATCTTACGGTTTTGCTAAAAATACATCCCGACGTAAATTATCAAAAAGTCGTTAGCGTCGTAGAAGCGGTAAGAAAACTGAACGTTGAAAACTTTTCATTCAGTATGCTCAAAAAAGGAGAAAAATTTCGGTGAAAATTCATAGAAAAACGAGAATCGCTCCGTTTATTCCGATAAATTCGATGTCGGATATAGCTTTTTTACTTCTTATCTTTATTATGCTCATATCTTTAATTAATTATAAAAAGGTTATCAAAATTGATTACCCCGAAGCTGAATATAAAGAGACGACTCAAGCGGATAAAAATTTTGAGATCTGGATAGACTACGACGGAGTTATCTACTATAAGGGTTATATTATAGATACGCCGACCTTAGAGGAAAAAATAGTCGACGCAATAACGAAAGATCCTAAAACTCGAATTCATATTATAGCAGATAAAAATACCAAATATAAAAATGTGAACGGCGTTATTGAAATTCTCAAACTTTTACAACATCGCGCCGTCTCTTTAGTTGTAAAAGGGAATTAGCGGTATGTTAAAAAACGATAGAAAGTCAAATAATTACGGCGATTGGGCTCGCAAATATATAAGATACATAGCTCTATCTATCGCGCTATTAGCTCATTTGATACTGTTTCTTGTAGTAACTATAAATCCCGGTCAAAAACAGACTAGAAAAGATAACGCTATTTTTAAAATAGTTGACGTTAAAGAATATATACCTCCTCCGCCGCCTGAAGAGAAAAAAGAAGAAAAAAAAGAAAAGAAAAAGGAAGAGATTAAAGTTGAAAAAAAAGAGGAAGTTATAGAAATAAATAGACAGGACGAAGTCGCAGAAGACGTTATTGAAACTAAAAAAGAGATAAAGGAGGCTGAAATCGATTATCTTCCGCAACACAAGATCTCGGAGCTTCCCGTTTTACCGACTAACGACATTAAATCAAAAATAGTTTATCCGCCGCTGGCAAACAAGCAAGGAATAGAAGGGATAGTATATCTGGAGCTTTATATAGATCAAAAAGGAGAACTTAGAAATATCATAGTTTTAAAAGATCCGGGATACGGTTTTGCCGAAGCGGCAATTAAAGCTCTCGAAGGCGCAAAATGCATCCCCGCTAAAGCAAACGGAATTCCCGTCGCAGTCAGATACAGATATCCTATCAGATTTGCTTTAAAATAGTTACTTTCTTATACCTAAATCGCTAATGATACTTCTATATCTTTCGATCTCTTTATTCTTCAAATAATCTAACAGTCTTCTTCTCTTACCAACCAGCATTAATAGACCTCTCCTTGAATGGAAATCTTTCACATGGCTTTTGAGATGTTCCGTTAAATATTTAACTCTTTCGGTTAACAAAGCGATCTGAACTTCCGGCGATCCGGTATCTTTCTCATTTTTTCCGAATTGTTTAATAAGTTCCTTTTTAGAATCCGCAGTCAGCATCAATCTTCTCCTTATAATATGAAAAAAGAGTATTTATACTAATTTTTAAAATACCCGTTTATATATTCCAAATCAACTTCTAATTGATTTTTCAGTTTCTCTACGCTACTAAACGCCATATTATCTCTTATTTTTTTAAAAAAATCAATCTTTATTTTAAAATTATAATGATATTTGTCATAGTCTATCAAATTAGTTTCAACCATCTCCTCGGACGCGTAGGTCATAGAGTAGTACTCTTTGCTATCTACAATTGTTTTTGTAACGTACGCCCCCGTTTGCGGTAATAAAATATCATTATTTATAATATTCATCGTAGGAAAACCAATTTTTCTACCAATCTGTTTACCTCTCCTAACTATGCCCTTAATATAGTAATTCCTACCAATTAGAGAGTTTGCCGCTTCAATATTTCCCTCGCTTATATAATTTTTTATTATTTTTGTCGAGATTTTTATACCATTTTTTATCAGTTTTTCCGACAAATGAATATTAAAATTCATCTTTTCCAAATCTAAAACGCTTCCGGTTCTACCGTTTCCAAACTTAAAATCCTCTCCAACAATAAAATCCGTAACGTTAAAATTATTTTTTACAACTTCAAGAAATAATTTAGGCGACATATTGGCAATCTTCTCGTCAAATTCGACTAATATCAAATTTTTTACGCCTAAATTTTTAATAATCGAAACCTTATCTTCCGGCTCCAGTATATTTTTAAATTTTTTAGTTTTACTTGGAAGATTTTTAAAGGTTAGAAGGTAGTGATTGAGATTCTTATCTCTAGAAATATCAATCATCTCTTTAATAATCTTTGTATGCCCCAAATGAACGGAATCAAAATACCCGATAAGCATTATAGAGGGCTTTTGAGAATATACTTCGTCCGTAAAATTATTAATAATTTTCATATCCGGATATATCTAATAAACGAATTTATAAGAAATCTTACTGTTTTCCTTTCGGATAACCCCTAAAAGTTTGTTATCGAAAGCCGTTTTAAACTCGCCGTTTTTATTATCAATGTCTAAAAACATCCCGCTATTTAGTCTTTTTCCATTCTTAAAATATTCGACATACTCCTCTTTGATGTTTATAGTTTCGTAATGTCTTAACGCCTCTATAGGAGAATATATTTTTATCTTATCGTCGGTCAAATTATTTGCCTCCTCCAAAGAAAAATCCCCCACATTATCCCTTCTCAAATGAGAAACGTACGCCAAATAGCCGGATCTTAGCCCTAAATCTCTCGCCAAAGACCTAATATAAGTCCCCGAACTACATTCTATTTCTATCTTTAATACTTTTCCGTCAAAACCTACGACATTCAAACTTTTAATTTCTACTTCCCTCGTTTTCAAATCCATCTCTTTATCTCTCAGAGCAAGCTGATAAGCTCTTTTACCGTTTACATGAATAGCGGAATAATTTGGAGGAGTTTGCCGAATTATTCCGGAAAACTCCGGCAATAAATTCTTTATCGTATCAAATTCTATAGAGCCGTCGTATCTGTTTATAATCTCGCCGTTTTTATCGTCGGTATTAGTCTGAATACCAAAAGTAACTTCGCAATAGTATTTTTTTGGAAGCCCTATCAGATAATTCAGTAATTTGGTAGTTTTGCCGATACAAAAAACGAGCAATCCGCGCGCCGCTTTATCTAACGTGCCTGAATGACCGATTTTCTTTATACCGATTTTCTTTCTAAGTTCTATAACAGCTTGAAAAGAGGTTTTACCTTCAGGTTTATTAATTAATATAAGCCCTTCGTTATCTATCGGTATCGTCTGTCGCATTTTGTTCGATTCGTTCTTTAACTATATTTTCAATAATATTGTCTACTCTTAAAGCTTCTTCTTTTTTTTCATCGTATCTAAACTCAATTTTAGGGGTAAATCTCATATTCAAATTCTTGGAGATTAGTTTCTGGAAAAAACCTCTTGCGCTATTTAATCCTAATACAGCCCGCTTTCGATCTTCCTCTCCGCCTATCGTAGTAAAATATAAATGACAATAGTGAAAGTCTTTACTCAAAGAGATGTCGGTTATAGTCATAATCTTCGGCGCTCTCGGATCTTTAACCGCCCCCGACGTTATAGCCATCATTATTTCTTGAACTATTAAATTCTTAGCTCTGTCCATTTTATATTTCATAATTTAAGGTCCTAAAAAAATTACGCTAATTCGATATCGTCTAATTTTCTGGCAATCTCTTTTATCTCATAAGCTTCCATTACGTCGCCGACTTTAAAATCTTTATAATTTTCGATACCTATACCGCATTCGACTCCCTCTACTACCTCGGAAACGTCGTCTTTAAATCGTTTTAAAGTGGTAATCTTTCCCGAATAAATAACGACGTCGTCGCGTATCAATCTTATCAAAGAATTTCTCTTAATTTTACCGTGAGATACTATACACCCGGCGACCGTACCGATTTTAGAAATTTTAAATACCTGTTTGATCTCTGCCGTTCCAATCAACTCTTCAAGCAGATCCGGTTTTATCATACCTTGCATAGCGGACTTGATATCCTCTATTACGTCGTAAATAATATTGTATCTCTTTATCTCTACTTTTTCCTGTTCAGCTATAGCTTGAGCCGTCGGATTAGGTCTAACGTGAAATCCGATTATAAAAGCGTTAGTCGCCACCGCAAGCATAACGTCGTCTTTATTAATTGCTCCTACTCCGGCGGAAACAGTTACAAGTTTGATCTCTTTATTGCTGAGTTTTTCTAGACTATCCTGAATAGCTTGAGCCGAACCGTGAACGTCGGCTTTTATAATTATCTTTATCTCCTGAACTTCCCCCTCTTTCTTTTGCGTTATCAATTCGTTCAACGTTACTTTTTTGACTAACTTGGCTTCTTCCATTTTATTTAATTCTTGACGTTTAGCGGCGATGACTTTGGCTTCTTTCTCATTTACCGTAACGTTGAAAGGGTCGCCGGCGTTTGGAACATATTCAAGTCCGGTTATTTCAACCGGCATGGATGGATACGCTACTTTAATCTTCTCGCCTTTATCGTTATACAACGCTCTGGCTTTACCCGAATAAATACCGGCTACAAAAAAATCTCCGACTTTCAGCGCCCCTTTAGATATTAAAACCGTCGCGACTACCCCTTTCCCGTGATCTATCTTAGACTCCAATACGAAACCGGTAGCTCTTGATTTCTTAGAAGACTTCAAATCCATCATTTCAGCTTGTAGAATTATCGTCTCCAACAACTCTTTTATCCCCAATTTCTTTAAAGCGCTAACTTCGCAATAAAGCGTACTACCGCCCCACTCTTCCGGCAGCAAATCATGCTCCGTTAATTGTTGTTTAATCTTCTCAATATTGGTATTCGGTTTATCAACTTTATTAATTGCGACAATTATCGGCGCGTTTGCCAATTTTGCATGCTTAATAGCTTCGACAGTTTGAGGCATGACCCCGTCGTCAGCCGCGACAACCAAAACGACAATATCCGTTACCTCCGCTCCTCTAGCTCTCATCATGGAAAAAGCTTCGTGACCGGGGGTGTCTATAAAAGTTATCGTCTCGCCATTTTCTAACGCTACGGTATAAGCGCCAATGTGCTGCGTTATTCCTCCGGACTCGCCTAAAGCTACGTCCGTAGTTCTTATAGCGTCGAGTAATTTGGTTTTACCATGATCTACGTGTCCCATTATTGTAACGACAGGAGGACGTTTTTCAATATCTTCTTCCTTTTCAACGTCGTCTTCTATAATCGTCTCTTCATAAAGCGAAACGACGTTAACTTTACAATTATATTCTGACGCGACAATAGATGCGGTATCCGAATCTATTTTATCGTTTATAGTAACCATCATGCCAAGATCCATTAATTTGGATATTATAGAGTTTGCTTTCAAATTCATTTTTTTAGCAAGATCGCTAATACTTATGACGTCTATAATGTCTATGCTCTCCGGAACGCTTAACAGAAGATCTTTCTCTTTTTTCTTATAAAGAAAACCTTTCTGTATCTCTTCCTTGTAAGAATTTTTACTCGCCGTATCGTATTTTTTTTGATTTAGCTTTTTCCTGGATCTATCCTTATCGTTTTTTTGCAACGGTTCGGCTATGGGTTTGGTACTAGATGGGCGATTAAATCCGCCGGCGCCGGTTCTAGTATCCCGGTTTTGAAATTCGTTCTTCTTAATAAAAGCGTTTGCGGCTCCGCCGCCGCCGACATATTTTTTAGTAAAATATTTTTTCTTTTCAGTCGTTTGCGTAGCGTTCGTTTTAAGCGGAGTTGCGTTATCCTTTTTATCGTCAATCTTAACGTCTGCCTTCTTAATTCCGGTTTGAGTTTGATTATTAACGTTACTAGCTTCATTAATAACGCTTTCTTTTGTCTTTTCGGTAAGTTGAGTCGTTCCTGTTTCATTTTCTTTTTGATTAGGGTGTTTTTTTATTATGACCTTTTTTACTTTTTTTACAACCACGACCTTTTTTGGAGTTACCTCTTTCTTTTTGATCAACTCGCCTTTCATTTCATTATTGGACATATCCGCTCCACAAAAATATTTTATCTATCTAAAAGAAACCGTCAAAATTTTATATCTTTTACAAATAATGTCAAGTTTATTATAAAAAAATATACATTATTTTTAGACTTCTTCAGATATTGTCTCTTCGTCAACCTCTTCTTCCTCTTCTTCTTCTTCTTCTTCAAAAACGATTTCTACTCCGCAGTTTTTACAAGACGTTTCGTCTTCGGTAATATTAGCGCCGCAATTTGGACATTGGTAATACAACACTCCGTCTTCAACCGTGGCGTTTTCAGCAACTTTTTCCATATCGTCTTCTTCAACTATCACTTCAAAATTATCGTCTACAAAATTCTTGAGATAATCCGCCATCTCGTCGTTGAAGCCTTCTAACGATTTTATATCTTCAAACGACAACTCTATCAACTGTTCTATAGACGTTATCGAATTATTGATTAGAGCCTCTTTTATATTTACCGGAATTTCAAGATCTTCAATTTCGTTCTCTTCTATATTAAATAACTCTTCGGCGTCTCTTGCGTGATCTTTGATAAATCCTCTCTCCAGAGCCTCTTCAACTCTCATAATATCGATATTCCAATCGGTTAGTTGATTGGCTAGCTTTATATTAAGTCCTTTTTTACCTATGGCAAAAGACAATTGGCTTTCGTCTACTATAACGACGGCTTTTTTATTCGGCTCGTCTGCTATAATAACGTCGGAAATCTCCGCGGGAATAAGCGCGTTCTCGATGAATTTTTTAGAATCAATACTCCATTTTAATACGTCAATTTTTTCCCCTTCAAGTTCTTTTATAATATTTTGAATTCTACTTCCCTTTTGTCCCACGCAAGCCCCTACGGGATCAATTTCCTCTTTGTTTGAAAATACCGCTATCTTTGTTCTGTATCCCGGTTCTCTGGCAATCTTAAATATTTGAACGGTTTTATCGTAAATCTCAGGAATTTCAACTTCGATAAGTTTTCTAACAAATTCAGAACTGGCTCTCGATAAGATTACAGATACGTTTCCGTTTTTAGATAATTTAACTTCCGTAACCAAAGATTTTAGACGCTCCCCCGTCTGATAACTTTCATGCGGACATTGATTCCTTTTCGGTAAAATTCCTTCAACGTTTCCCAAATCTATATATATATTGTCGTTTTTAATCCTTTGTATATAACCTATTATTATTTCGCCCTCTTTCGATTTAAAATCAGATAATAACGAATTCTTCTCTATCTCTTTCAATCTCTGCAAGATTATCTGTTTTGCAGAATGAATAGCAATTCTTCCGAACTCTTCGGGATTGCAAGGCACAAGCATACTATCGCCGATTTCAGAATCCTTATCTATCCTTTTTGCGCTTTTTAAAGATATTTCAAATAAATCGTCGTCAACCTCTTCGACTACTTCTTTTTTTGAAAAAATCGAAATAACCATATTTTCATCGGTTCTTATAATTAAGTTTTCTACAGTGCCGTAATATTTTTCATAAGCTTTAGTTAAAGCCTGTTCGATCGTTTTTAAAATCAAATCTTCATTAATTCCCTTATCGTTATGCAACTCCTTAATAGCCGACGATAGATCTAAAACCATAAGATAATCCCCCTTAATTTACCCATACAATTTAGCTTTATTTATTGATTCCAAATTTATTTTGTTAATTTCGTTATTTATCATTAATAACAAATAATCGTTCTCTATTCCGCGGCATTCGCCTATCAATATCTCTTTATCTTTCACAATTTTTACGGTATGCCCCTTAAAAATATCGAATTCCCTAAGACTTTTAAAGACTCTCGTTATCCCCGGACTCGATAGTTCTAGCAAATAATCGTTTTTTAAAAAATCCAGTTCGTCCAAAACAGGCGAAATCTTTCTACTTAAACGAGCTAGATCGTCTACGCTCATATTTGATTTACTATACAAAAACAACGTAACTTTTGAGCCGCCTTTAATATTTGCAAATCCCGTTTCTACCAAAGAATAGCCGAGATTAGCCAAAAACGGCCGAACTTTATCCTCTATAAGATTTTCAAGTCTGCTCTGTTTTCTCTCTTTCATAAAATCCGTCAATGTCAAATTTCATCATAAAAAAAAGAGTCTTCGGCAAGACTCTTTTTTTTATAAGATTCCTACTAATAATTTATAGTTGCAATACTACAAGATTTTTTTCAATTAGTCAATATTTATTTATTAATTACTAGATTATTTTTGTCGTTCAACTTTGAGACTTGACGCATATTTCAAAAAATGAGACTTTACACTTTGAAACAATTCTTTTATCATACTATATCTCCAATATCATATTTAGTCAATATATTATCTTTATAGAAAATCTTGATCCATTTATTTGGATTTTCTCTAACTTCAACTTCGTAATTTGAAAGAGAACAATTTTTATATTTTGGAATTAGAAAACATTTATTCTTATAACTAATTTCATTTACTTTACTTACTTTACGAATGGCTCTTTTTGTAAATGCATTTTCGATGCTTTCGATATCTTTTTTGTTAAGATCTTCAAAAACATCATTATTTTC
>MWDO01000075.1 GCA_002070605.1 Spirochaetes bacterium ADurb.Bin133 | reverse complement strand
ATTTATATATCTATTATAAAGTTCATGCGTCCATTGCCTTGAGCAATTTAGTTTTCTAGCCGCTTCAGATTTAGAGATTTCATTATTCTTTATTTTTTCCATATAACTATTTATATTCCTTTTTAATATCATATTATTATCCCCAAAAGATTTTTTGTTTTTTTGAATAATATTATGTTTAAAAAAAACGTCAAGTCTCATTTTTTGAAATAAGTGTAAACTTTCATTTTTTGAATGACAATGCAAAAAATTTTAGATATATATTTATTGACAAAAAAAAAATAATAATATATATAAGAAACATAATTGACCATGTAGCGAAGACGGTTATCGCGCCGGCCTGTCAAGCCGGAGATCGCGGGTTCGATCCCCGTCATGGTCGAAAAAACGCAGGAGACTGCGTTTTTTTTATTTTTCAATAGTTCTGGTCGCTATAATATTAACCCCGCTATTAAGTATATCATTTATTACAACTTCTCCCGATTTTACGGGCGAATTAAGAGTAATATCGGAAATTAATCTTAGTATTTTTTCAATATCTTTTTTGCTAACGGGAGCGTCGGTTTTTAAAGGAATTCTATTCGTTATAGTAGAATTAATTCGACAGGTTGAGGTAACAATCCTTCTAGGAGAAGCCAACTCGTTTTTCGCAAAAATAGTTCCTTTTGGGCATTTATTACCGGATATTATTAACTCTTCGTTTTTAAATTCCGCTTTTAAATTACAGCCGATAGGGCAAGATAAACAAATTATATTTTTCATTGTAGTAAAATTATTACAATATTATACGATTGTCAAATTATTATTGCAAATTTAGAAAACTATTTAGGCAATTAGACAATTCTACAATTTGAGAAATAGTCAAAGATTCTCCGCGAATATTTAAATCTAAATTCATTTTACCGAATATATCGACCAAACTATTTAAATCTACAGATTCAAATTTGGGATTACTTTTGATATTGTTAATCAATTTTTTTCGTCTAAAAATAAAAATTGACTCTACTAAATTGCGATAAGTTGATATTGAATTAATGTTGGCGAATCTATTTTGGAAAGTAATAAAGATTGAATTTGTATTAGGTTGGGGATAAAATGAACTTGGCGGTATGGTTTTTAATATTTTGGGAGACGTAAACGTGTTTATATAAACCGATAATTCTCCCCAATTTTTAGTAGAAGGTAGCGAAAATATTCTATTTTCCACCTCTTTTTGAATAATAAAAAATAAATCTGAAAATTTAATCTCAGAAAAAAATATTGTCTTAAAAATTTTTGTAGTTATGTAATAAGGCAAACTTCCATAAATAACAATTCGTCTATTTTTATATTGCGTTAAGCGCTTGTTAATAAACTCGGGAAAAGTTTTTAGAAAATCGCCTTTAATAAGAGTAAAATTTTTATCGGAAAATTGAGAATCTAAAATTTCGATAAATTTACGATCGATTTCAAATCCATATACAAGACAACCCGCCTCTATCAACTCTTTAGTAAAAGTCCCTATACCGCAACCTATCTCTATCGCAATATCGCCGGCGGATAAATTCATTGAGTTAATTATGAAACTGACTAAATCTTTGTCAATCATAAAATTTTGACCAAATTTCTTTTGAAAAGAGATATTATTATCTGAGAATAGTCGGTTAATTTCTGAAACGTTATAATAATTAATATACATTAAGCGATTGTATCAAGAAATTTTCTTTTTTTAAAATAATATTTGATAATTAAGGATAAGAAATATTGAAATTATTTGAAATTTTTGTTATTTCTTAATAATTAAAATAGGAATAGTAATTATAGTTCTAAAAGGAATTTTTATAAAAAATTTATAAACGAGTATAAATTTAGTGTGAGAATATGAAACGCGGATTAAAAAAGTTACGAGATTTTATTCATAGCGACGATTCTGTCTACAAAAATAGTAAAATTATGATAGTAGACGATTCGGAAGATATATTGGTTTTGATAAAAGATATATTAAAAATTGAAGGATTTATTCCTGAAATTTTTAATAATCCCGGTTTAGCTCTAGACGTTCTTGATAAAACTTACGATTTAATAATTTTAGATTTAATGATGCCGTTGATGAGCGGGGAGGAATTTCTAAAAATTGTTAGGGAACGAAAGGACTTAAATTTAATACCTATAATTATTTTAACTGCGAAAAACAACTCGGACGAAGATGTTGCTGGAATTTACAAGATTGGAGCTAACGATTACGTCTCAAAGCCGTTTCTTAGAGCTGAATTTATAGCTAAAATAAAAGTCCATATCAAATTGAAGAAATTCACAGAAGTTCTTTTAAAATTAAACTGTAAAATGAATAAACAAAATATTAAACTAAAAAAAACGGTAAAAGAAGAAGAACTTTTAAACGAAAAAATTTTGGAAAGAACTCTTGAAATAAAAAAAGCAAAGGAAGAAGTAGAAGACTTAAATAAAGGTTTAAGATATACCTCTACTCACGATTCGTTGACTACTATTTATAACAGATTTGCGATATTAAACTTTCTGGAAAACGATATTAACAGAACTAAAAGAATAAATAAGAATCTATCGTTAATTATGTACGATATTGATTTTTTCAAAAAAATTAATGATAATTACGGTCATATTGTCGGCGACTCGATTCTTAAGGAACTCTCTTTAGTCATTAAAGAGAGCATAAGAGATATCGACCTTGTCGGAAGATACGGGGGAGAGGAATTTTTAATTATTTTACCGGATACGTCTTGCGACGAGGGATTAGTTCTTGCTAAACGGTTGCTTGATCTGGTTCGAAATCATAAATTTCATACTAGTAAGGGCGTTTTACAAATTACTATAAGTATAGGTATATCGCAGTATATTATGGGCGAATCGATGGGCTCGTTTATAGATAGAGTTGATAAACTGCTTTATGAAGCAAAGAATTCCGGAAGAGATTGTATAAAAGTATGTAAATAACTATTCTTCTAATATGAATATTTCTACCCGTCTATTAAGATTGAGTCCTTCTTCGGTATTGTTGTCGGCAATCGGTTCGTCGCCGCCTTTTCCGTAGTATGATAATTTTGATCTATCGACCGCTTCGCGAATTATAAGATATTCGGCTACGCTTTTAGCTCTCTCTTGAGATAGAATTTTCCGTCCTCTTTCAGTTCCTCTATCTGTGGTATGGCCGACTACCAATATGCTTTTACCTTTATATTTTTCTAGAATATTGGATATTGAATCAAGGCGTTCAATTTCAGACGGCTCTAATTTGGATGATTCCGGAGCAAATCTGATATTTTGTAAGGTGATTTTTAAGCCAATATCGTCTTTTTCAACCGTAGCGTCTTTTATACTGTTCTCTTCGAAATCTTTTTTTATATCGTCGACAAGCTCCTCTTTTTTCATAAGTTCAATAGGAGTCCAAATTCTTTCTCCCGAGTCGGTTATTTCAAAGTTTAAAACGTATTCGCCGTTTTTAGTTTTAATAAAATATTGCCTTTCATAAATTTCTTTTGTCCGCGTTCCGTTTTCTGCGTCGAAAAACATAAGAGTTTTGGATACGCCGTCTATATACAGTATCCTATTATCTATTTTATTTGTGAAATCATTTTTGGCTTTTAAATGATATTGATACAGTATCTTAGCTATTTTTTTATCGCCGGTCTCGTCGTATCCTATAAATTCATAAGATACGTCGATTGGAAAAAACGATAAAGTATTGTCGTTATAAATGTCTTGAACTTCCGTAGCGGACGAGTTCCATTTATCGCCGGGAACGATAGAATGATCCGGAAAGTAAGGCGCGTTTCTGATGGAAGGAATTTTTTGATCGTTTTGAACGTCCATTACGCCGTTAGAATCCCTATAATAAGTAATAATATCGTTGTCGGTAATTTGTAATATTTCATTGTTGGCTAAAAACTTATTCACATTATAGTAGTAATAATCGTCCTCAATTTCCGCTTTATTTTCTTCGACGTTTTTAATTGTTCGAATTGTTTTATATTTTTGGCTATAAGAAGCTACTAATTTTCCGTTTAAATATTGTTTTCCGTCAATAGCGCATTCGATTTTGAATTTTTGCCCTTTTATCGATTTGAAAGATATCTCTTCCGACGTTAGATAGAAATTAATTATTAAAAACAAAAAAAATAGAGCTCTCATAATCTTATTATCGATAAAATAATAAAGCGCTTTAGGATTAATTAATCAAATTTAAAATCTTTTTCTAAAATACTTTTTATTACTTCAAACGCTTCGTTTTCGTCGGGACCGGACGCGATTATTTCTACTTTCTCATCTTTAAATAGTTCAAGTATAATCAACTGAAGAACGTCTTTAGCGTTAGCTGATTTCCCTTTATAAGTTATTGTGATATTAGATTTATATTTTAAAGCTTCGCGGGCTATCTCAGACGAAGGTCTCGCATGAATTCCCCTATCGCTTTTTATTATAGCAAATCCGGATCTACTCATATTATACCTACGCAATAATTATTTAATTAAAAAAAAACTGCACCTCAAATGAATTATATTATTATTGTCAAAATAAAACAATAATTTTTATAAATTTTTACACACCTCTGCGTTAAATAATATTTTAGTATTTAAGATAGTCGTTCAGCGATAAAAAGGGAATTCCCGTCGTTATTTTACCTTGAATTAAATCGAGAGACTTTGTTATTATTCTTTTTGATATTTTTGGTATATCTTCGTGGGATTTTAAACAAATCTTGCCGCCGGAATTGGAAGCGTGACCGCCGGCGTATCCTAAATTTCCGACTATTTTTTTCAACATTAACCCGGCGTCAATTTTCTTTTTCTGAGATCTGAAAGATAACTGTATTGTGTTTTTGTATATCCCCATAACCAAAACAAGAGACGCTTTATCAAATCTAATTAATAAATCCGCAATTTCTCCTATATAATCGGGATTAACTATATCCCCAAGACTCGAAATTAAAAAATCGTCGTAAATAACTCCATTTTCTAGCCCCTTATTGATATGAATATAGTAATCAAAAGGTAATTTTGGTTTTTCTATTGAGAATAATTTTTCCCTGTTTATGTTTTTTGAAAGTTCTTCCATAAAACTAAAATCTATTTTGTAACCGGTTCTCCCTTCGCCGACAACGTCGCTTTGTATACCGTAATAAAGAGCCGTTGCGACGTTAACGGGCGGTTTCATTTCAAATATTTTATAATATTCATAAATGATTGTGGAAGTGGAACCGTAGTTGACCCTAATATCTGCGTATTGGATGTTTTTTGTACAACTTTGAATCGGATGATGATCAAAAGTCATAACCGGAATATCGTTAGCCGTAAGCGGATTGTTGCCGGTGCCGGGCTGAGTGTCCATAAGTATAATAGGAAGATCAGGCAGAGCTTCGTCGTCTTTTAAATTTATAATAGGTATATCTAAAACGTTTATCATCATATTGTTTTCAGCTCTACCGATAATGCCTCCAAAAAAGATCAGAGTTTTTTTGTTGAAAAGTTTATTTAGCAAGTAATATAGACCAAACGAACTGCCTAAAGCGTCCGGATCCGGATTATAATGAGGGATTATGGCAAATTCAGAATATTTATCTAAAATTTTTTCAAATTTAATTTTAAGATTTTCTTGATTTACAAGCATACAATCCTCTAAAATATTTCAACAAAATAATAAAAACATTTGACTTTTTGTATTATACTATTTATTTTTCAAGAAATAAAGGAAATACTAAATTTTACCGATATAAAATCAGTAAACATGAAAAGAAATTTAATATTAATTACGCTTTTTTTATCTATTTCATTTAGCGCGTTTCCTCAATTAAAAATAAATTTTTACTGGCGCAACAGGTATTATAGCGCCTATCTGATTGAAACAAAAGAGATAATTTTAGATAATCCGTTTGTTTCTATATATAATATTGAAAACGATCAAAGAATGAAAACGATGTTGAGCGTTCGCGAGAAATCCAAAATATTATCTTTGAAATATGTCGGGGATAGCTATAAATTTAACGACGTCGAGTTGTCAAGCGTTCAATTTAAAAACAATACAGATCTGGAATATTATGAAAACAAATACTATATCTACGATCAAAAAAATAAATTTGGCATAATATTTGGGATCGGAGATTACGATAGTATCGTTTTATACAGTTATCTGAATTTTTCTGAAAATGAAAAGAAGTCGGTTAAAGATAGGTTTAAAGAGTACGATTTGTTGGCGTCGACTTTTGCGGTAAAAATTCTTTTAAAAAAAATATCGGGCGAAATTAATAATATTATTAATATTCCAAGGAAATTTGAAGCGGACTATTTTGAAAATGAAATACTGCCCTATATCGAAAGGGAGAAGGATAAAAAAAGACTCTTGGCGCGTTATGAAAAAAAGGCAAAAAGTTATGTTTTGAAATATGGTTTAAGCGAAAACGAAGAAAAGGAGGTTTTTGCTTATCTTAGAGACGCGACGATAAATAAAAAAAGCGGAAGTAAAAATATAGAGAGAGAGAAAATTTTAAATAAATTCATAAATCAATTAAAAAATCAAAATGTCGATAAGGTCTTTGAATATCTGGCTAAGTTTGTTCGACTTAACGTTTCCGTTAGCATGTCGAAGAATAATATTTGTTCAAATTGGATTACTCCTTCCGACCTATACTATTTTAAAAAAGGCGATAAAAAATCTGTCGCTCTTTTTTATTACTACATTCTAAATAAATTGGGATATAGAGTTAGGGCGTATCTTGTTACCGATATGGGGAAAAAATCCTACGAGGACGTTGCAAAAGAGAAAAAACTATCCGCCAACGACAGACAGAGTTTAGATTCTCTATATAATCAAGTAAATCCAAAATATAATCGCGAAGAAGTATTAAGATATTATCATCCGAAATTTGAGGATTCTGTTTTTCTTGTCGCTTTAGAATCAAATGGAAAGTGGATTTATACAACCGGAGAAAAATGGATAGACGGCAACATTTTAAAAGAAGACAGAGTCTGCGTCGATTATATGAAAAAATCGTGTTACTATACTTATCTTCCTAATGTGGAGTATTTTATCGGGGCTTTACCTTTAATGAAATCGGATATTGTCTGGGATATTTTTTTTAGTTTGGAATAAATATCGCATAAAACGTTGATAAAATTAGTTATTTTGTATATTGTGTTGAAGTATCTCTTTTTTAGGATAATAGTATAATGGCGAGAATAGCTGTATTTGCTTCGGGAAACGGTTCTAATTTTGAAGCGTTGGCTGCAAAATTTAAAGACGATAAAATTCACAACATTGTATTGTTAATTTGCGACAGAAAAAACGCTTACGTTTTAGAAAGAGCAAAAAATCACGGCGTTAAATTTGAGATAATTAATTACGTTAAAAATTCAAAAAAAGAGGTTGAAGATCGTATTCTGCGCATACTTAAAGAAAACGAAGTCGATATAATATTTCTGGCGGGATTTATGAGAATATTGTCCGCCGAATTTATTGAGAAAGCGTCGATTCCGATAATTAATATCCATCCGTCGCTTTTGCCAAAATATAAAGGGACGGAGGCGCTTAGAAGAGCTTACGAATCGACCGACGATATAACCGGAATATCTATACATTACGTTAACAAAGAGGTCGACGGCGGGGAGCTGATACTGCAGAAAGAGATTATTATCGATAGAGACAAAGGATTGGATTTTCTTGAAAAAGAAATTCACAAATTGGAACATAAATGGTATACTAAAGTAGCCAAAGATTTATGCGATAAATTAGAGGAGTCGTAAAGAGGAGAGAATAAAAAGAGGAGAGAATAATATGAAACGTAAAATTATTTGCTTAGTCGTCTTATTTTCCGTATTAGCAACGAATTTGTTTGCAGATCAAACAGGCGACGTTAGCGACGGCGGTAAGTCGGAAAAATATTACATGAAATTTCGCGGATCGGTATTAATCGGATTTATCTATTATTTTGGAATAGCTAAAGGATTGTCGACTTATAAAAACGTATCAAGTCCCGATTATAAAGTTTATGATTATACAAACAGCGGAGATCCGTTAAATATTCATCATAACGACGGCGTCGGTAATAAGGTTGGAACCAGCTGGGGCGGCGTAGAGTTAGGAATGTACACAAATTATGGTTTTATCGCCCCTTTTTAACGGCGGATCATTTTTTATTTAGCGGTAATAATATAAAATTAAATTTTAAATTAGATCTTACTCCCGTATCTATCAACGCCGGGGCTGAAGTTACTTTTACTCCCATTGCGTTTTTACAATTTAATTCGGGTTTTTTGATCGGAAGCGGCTGGAATTTTTTTGGACTTTTTAACGGATTGGGAAGAAACGACGGAACGACGAATAAAGGGAGGGTAGAACCTTTTTACGGTCCGGTTTTCCAGACATGGTTTTCTTCAACTCTTCAATTTGATTTTTCATACGTTATGCCTAAAAATATTCGGAGATGGACGCATATTGTATTTCAAGCTACTCCAAAATTAATATACAAAGGATTGTTAAACGTTTCGGATAACGTCGCGTATCAATATGAAGCGGATATGGGCGAGAATTTGAACGGCTGGAATTTTAAGGGTAATTTTTTACTTGGGTATCAGATTCCGATAATTGAAGACGAAACGGGCAAAGACGAAATGTTTTTAAGAAGAGTAAATAATAATTTTGTAATAACCGCCGCGATGCTTTTTGCGATTGATAAATTATCGTTGACTCACTATTCGGACTCTCCTATGAGCGGCGGCTGGGGTTCGGACTTTTGTTACGTATATTTCGGACCGATATTTAATTTTGATCTCCCAAACAACTTTTTTGGAGTATTTTCGTTACAGTGGGCAAACGAGAGAGAATATACTTCCAATACCGTAGGGAATTTGTTTTATCAGAATAAAACCTACAAAGATTGGTACGTTTATTTTTACAGAATAGTATTTGCATTTGGCATAAATATATAAAAAAGCAAACTTTTTAAAGATGCAAAAAGAGCCGCCTCGTATTTCAAGAGGCGGTATTTATAAAAAATATCTTAAGAAAAGTTTGAAATCGACTCAAAACCTATTCCCCATCTTTTTTTTAAATCGTAAATTATAATCAATATGTTTGATTTATTAATCAGGTTATGTTATTTTAGATTGAAGAGGGACAATTATGAACGCAATATATCGCTTAGAAGCCAACGAGATCAATAATGATTTCATTAAAAGTATAAAAAATATTTATAAGAATAAAAGAATTGAAATAATAATTAATGAAATCTATGATGAAACAGAATATTTAAAAAAAGACGAAAACAATTATGATCTGATATTAGAAAACATTAAAAGCGATAAAAAAGTGATCTTTAATTCGTTACAGGATTTAATCATAGGTTAATTTTTAGAATAGTCGACGATACAATTGAAATCGTATCATGCAGATACCATTATAAAAAATAATACTATGTAATATGGGATCCGCCGCTCCCCGACAAGAATTGACACATATGGCGCTGCATGCGCCGCGCCGCTCCCTGACAAAAATTCGACACATATGGAGCTATACCCGCCGCGTCGCTTCTCGATACAAATTGACACATATGGCGCTGTATGCGCCGCGCCGCTTCTCGAGAGAAAATGACACATATGGAGCTATACGCCGCGTCGCTCCCCGATGGAAATTCGACGCATATGGAGCTGTACGGCGCTGTGTTCCCCGATAAAAATTTGACATATATGGAGCTGCATACGCCGCGTCGCTTCCCGACAAAGATTGACACATCTATGGTAAAAGTCAACAATAATCTTTGTTTTTTTGAATAAACTAAACTCTTTAAAAATAAAATTAACCTGCTTTATTTCTACATACTATAGTAAAACAGCTAAAGGTCAATTTATACTTACTTAATAATTGTCATCGCGCCTCCTTATAAAATGTTTGATTAAGATCTGCTATTGCGACTAAACATCATCCATCTATACAGGCTCGAAGCCTATGATGTCGCTTTCGAT
>MWDO01000074.1 GCA_002070605.1 Spirochaetes bacterium ADurb.Bin133 | reverse complement strand
TATGATAAAAGAATTGTTTCAAAGCGTAAAGTCTCATTTTTTGAAATATGCGTCAAGTCTCAAAGTTGAACGACACATATTTAAATAGTTATAAATTACTCTCTCTTTGAATTTCATCCAAAGTCTTATAAGTATTTGGCAATAAAGTGTCAGGAACTTTTCCAAATTTTTGTTTACATTGAAATCTTTTACAACTATTTCTTCCCTCAACGCCGGCTTCGCAATATTTTGCCTTATAAGATTTTGTCGTATAATCTTTACCCTTTAGAATACCGCTAAATATAGGGCACTTTTCTGCGCTTGGACATATATTATCGCTCATAAACAACCTCCTTGAGTCGTTATTCAGTCTATAGTCTATAATTATTATACAATAGCGGCGTCTCGCGCGCCTTCTACGCATCCAATATAGTTAAAATTGTAATAAATAGAATCCCAATTGTCAATAAAAAAATTAAATTTATTGACCCGTCGGTTTTTTTGGAGCAAGGAAGTCGACGCATCTGCGACGCGTCGATAGCGCGCGACAATTGTCGCATAAAAATTTGACGCATATGGGTCTCTCATAGCCGCCGCGCCGCTTCTCGATGAAATATTAACGCATATGCGTTATTTCCAGAAAGCCGCCGGCGGGGTAATACAGATAATTCTTGATTTATTTTATAAATTTGATTAAACATATCGCATAGAGATATATTTTTAAATACCAAATTTAAAGGCGGCGCGCTAAAAATGAAGTTAAAAATATTAATTGCAACAATTTCAATTCTAACGATTTTTACTTTATCGTATAGCGAGGATATTGAAAAATTTAAAGATAAATTGGCGGATTTAAACGGCGTTTTGATAAAAAATCAAGTCGATAAAAACTGGCTCTATTCCAACATAGAGGATAAACGGTTCAAAATTTATTACGATCTTGAAAAATTCTTTGGAGCGATGAAGGAGAAAAAGGTAGATAAACAGGAAAAAACCTGGGAGTGGTTTAAAAATCACTTCGGACTCGACCTAAAAATCAAAATGGGTCAAAATTTTCTCAAAAAAAAGGCGGATGTTCTACAAAGGGCGGAAGACAAAAACGGACTTCCAAAAGAACTAATCGCCGCCCTGCTTGGCATGGAGTCTAACTACGGTATGGAGTCTCAAAAGGGAACTTTTTATATATTTAACGTTTTTGTAACGCAGTATCTCCTTTTTGAGAATAGAAAAGAGATAGCCGTTAGAGAACTTACGGCGCTATACAACTTTGAAAAACGTTCAAATAAGACGACTTTCTACTTTATCGGCTCGTTTGCCGGCGCCTGCGGCTGGGGTCAGTTTGTCCCGTCGTCTTTGATGAATTATTTTGTAGATTCTAATAATATCGACGAAAATATAGATATTTACGATCTAGAAGATTGCATATTTAGCGTTGAAAATTATCTGTTTCATTTCGGATTAAACCGCGACAACCGCTCGTCGCCGGAGAGTTTATATAACGCTATTTACGCTTACAACAGAAGCCCTACTTACGTCAAAGCGATACTTTATATATATGAAGGACTTCTTTAGCTTGGACGTATTTATTTCTTCCGGTTATTAGCCGCCGCCTAACGCTCCTATTCGTCTAGCTATCCCGTATATCTTTTAGAGCCTCGTTTACGGCCGTTAGATTAGGGTCAGGATCGCCGCCAACCTCGACTAACTCGCCAAACTCCTCAACCTTTTCGGCGGTAGAATTCGTATTTTTTCTCTTCGATTTTATATTACCTTTTTCGTCCTTATTGTAAATGTCGTATAACTGATTTAGACCGTAACTGACGTTATTGTCGGAGTAAAAATCGTATTTCTCGGCGAGTTTGTTTATCTCTCTCAACGCCGTCTTTACTAAAGTAGAAGTGTCTAATATCAACGCGATTTTTCCGTCGCCGAGCACCGTCGCGCCCGCGATACCCTCGTTATTTTTCAGCACCTCGTCGAGAGCTTTGATAACGATGTCCTGTTCTCCGATAAGATTATTAACGACAAGACCGATCTTTCTCCTTTCAAAAGAGACGACGACGATATATAGCTCGTCCTCCTCATTTTCGCGCTCCAACCCGACGAGATCGGATAGATAGATTATCGCCAAGGTTTCGTTTCTCAGATTGTACACTTGATAATCGTCAAAATCTTTTATCTCGTTTTTATTTATTTTAATAGTCTCCTCTACGACGCTAATCGGCACGGCAAAGATATTTCTCTGGACGTTGACTAAAAGCGCCTCGACGATAGTCAAAGTCAGCGGTAAAACTATAATGAATTTCGTTCCCTCCCCCACCGACGTATGTATATCCACTCTTCCTCTGAGTTTCTCGATCTGAGTCTTTACGACGTCCATGCCTACCCCTCGCCCCGAGGTGGAGGTTATATCTTTTTTGGTGCTAAATCCCGGCTCAAATATAAAATTAAGAATTTCCGGAACAGGTAGAGATTGCAATTGTTGAGGAGTCGCCAATCCTTTCTCCAACACCTTCTCTTTTATCGTGTCGACGTTTATCCCTTTTCCGTCGTCCGACACCTCTATATATATGCTCGATCCCTCTTGATAAGATTTCAACACGACTTTGCCCTGTCTTGGTTTGCCTTTATTTTCGCGTTCTTCGGGAGTTTCCAGCCCGTGATCTACGCTGTTTCTGATGAGGTGCGTCAGCGGATCGGCTATCAACTCGATAACGGTTCTGTCTATCTCGGTGTTTTCCCCTATTATCTCAAGGTCTACGACCTTATGCAGTTGATTAGCGAGGTCTCTTACTAACCTTGGAAACTTGGAGAAGACGTTGCCTATCGGAACCATACGGGCTTGCATCATCCCCATCTGCATCAGGTCGGCAATCCTATCTAGCTCGTTGGTGGCGTCTTCAAGTTCGGTTCTAACCTCTTGTATATCTATATGCTCGCCGATCTTATCGTGAATTTGTATAAACCTCGATCTATTAATAATTAATTCGCCGACAAGATTCATAAGAGTATCAAGCCGCTCAATATCGACCCGGATAGTCTGCTTCTGAGCCTCCCTTATCGGTTGAGAAGTCGGAATAGTTTTCTTCTCCTCCTTTTTCAAGTCTTTGCCGATAATCTCTTTATCCGCATCGGTTATTATCTTAGACCCTCCGTCGGCGGTACCCTTTTTAACTAAGTCTGATTTTAGATTACTTTCAACGTCCGACTCTTGCTTTGAGTCTTTCACGCTCTCCTTCCGTTCATTTTCCAATTGGCTCATCCACTCTTTTTCCAGACGCTCCGCCTCCTGCAATTCCTCCGCGCTTATCCCGCTATCGACGTTCGAATCAAACCCAAATTCTCCGGAAATAACCTTTTTATCAATCGTAAATATTTCCAGCCTATCGACCTGATCTACCTCGGCGCACTCCACAAGAACTTCTTTAGAAGAACTCGTTAAAAGATACAACTCGACGTAGCCAAACTTCTCGTCGTCCGTCTCCTGCTGAACGTCGGGAACAGTTTTTACTACGACTCCGTTATTAACAAAATTGTTATAAACAAGATAAGCCCTCGGATAACGCATATCGCATTCGTCTTCAAGGTGAAACGCTATTTTATAAAAAACTTCCCCCTTCTCCAACCCCTCTTCTATCTGATTTTTTTCGGTTTCAGTAAATTCCAGACCGCTTAACGACTCTACGACTCCTTCGACAATTTTTAAATCTGTTGCAAATTTTTCATCGGCGCCGGCGTCTTTCTTTACCTCTTGGGAGCTTTTCTGCTTTTCCGGCTCCTCCTTCTTCTTTTCGACGGGTTTTTCCTTAAGAATTTCCAAAAGAGGATTGATGACGTCGGATATTTCATAATCCGCCTCGTTTTGGCCGTTCTGAACCGCCGCGATTAATTGCATAATTCTATCGTATGCCGCTAAAAGCGAGTCGATTATCGATTTATCTACTAATAAAGCGCCTCTTCGTACTCTTTCAAATATATCCTCCATTTTATGCGCGATTGTAGACATATTCTTGAAGCCGACAAGAGCCGATTCGCTTTTTATCGAGTGAGTAAGTCGAAAGATCTCGTTTATTACCGCCTTGTCTTCGGGAGACTGTTCGAGTTCCAGCAATTTTTCGTTTAAACCTTCAAGTAATTCGCTTACCTCTTCCAAAAATGCTTTCTGTATTCTTTCCTCGTCAATATAAACCATACTTATCTCCTTAAACTATTCCTTGTAATAAACGGGAGCGTCCTTGATCTTCTTATAAATAAATCTGTTCTCAATAAAATACAACGATTCCGAATGACCGATAAACAGATACCCGTCGTTATTTAAAGAATCGTAAAATTTATCTACAAGAACTCTCTGATCCTCTTTATCAAAATATATCATCACGTTTCTGCAGAATATTACGTCTATTCCGCTCATAAACTTATCTTTTTTCAAGTTTACTCTGCTATAATTGACAAATTTAGCCAAATTTCTATCTATCTCATACTTATCGTCGTCGATTTTCTTAAAATATTTCGTTATAAAATCGTCCGGAGCCGCTCTGAATTTTCTTTTATCATAAATCCCATTCTCGGCGATCCGCAGCACTTGAGTGTTTATATCCGAAGCGTATATCTCTACGTAGCGCTTATCCAGTAAATCCGCCTCCTTAAGCAAAGCCGCTATAGTGAGCGGTTCCTCTCCGGTCGAACACCCCGCCGACCATATCTTAATGGGACATCTTTTCTTCTCCATCATATCGGGAATTATATCCCTAACCAACGCCTCGCCGTGTTTATTACTTCTAAAAAAATAGGTTTCGTTTGTCGAAACGGCGTTTAACATCTCGTCTATTTCAGAATAGTCGTTGCTGCTTTTTATATATCTAAAGTAATCGTCGTAAGTCTTAAAATTTTTCTCCTTCAAGCGTTTTCTAAGTCTATTTGACAATAGCGTCAACTTGGTATCTTTCAGATATATGCCCGCTATATCGCGTATCAATTCGGAAAATTTCATAAATTCCGCTTCAGAGAGCTTGTCGTATTCCATCCGGTCTAACCCCGCTATCAATCCTCAACTTTTATATCTTCGTTACTCTGGAGTATTCGCGAGATTTCGAGTATTATTATCAATTTTTCAGACATTTTGCCTATTCCGTTGATAAATTCCGCTTTAAGTCCGGATACGGTCGGCAACGACGGCTCGATCTGTTCGTTCGACAATGAGACGACTTCCGCCACCGAGTCTACTACCAGTCCAAACTGCCTTTTGCCGATCTCGACGATGATAATCTTAGTCCTCTTAGTTATCTCGCTCTTCTCCATTCCAAACCTTTTCCTGAGATCGACTACCGGCACTACGTTGCCTCTAAGGTTGATCACCCCCTCGATAAATTTTGGAGCTTTAGGCACTACGGTGATCTCCTCCATCTTTTTTATCTCGAATACGTTTTCGATAGGGATACCGTAGCTCCCTTTCCCCAGATTAAACAATATCAATTGCCTCTCGTTGCCTACGTTGACTGTCGTTGAACTCATATATATCCAACCTCCTATTTACGCTTTCAAAATTCTATATACAAACGGCGCGCGCTTATCGGTTTCTTGAGAAAACGATAAACGCGCGGCTTTTTTTACGGCAGAGAAACCTGTAAAATATTCCCGGATTCGGCCGAACCGTCCCTCATAATACCATTTATTAAATTAAATGTAACTTTTTTATCAATCGCCGACAATAATTTTTTGGCGTTTTCTCTCAACTCTTCGTTATTCTGCTCTAACGATTCGTCGGCAATTTTCTTGAAATAGCTCCCCTTACCGCCGGTAATTGTAAAAACCGATTTTAATATCTCGATTTTTAACTGAACGCCGCTTTTATCAAACATATCGCATAATAACGGAATAATTTTCCTCATACCTATCTCGCCTAACGCCCATACTACTTTTTTCCTGACGAAAAGCGATTCGTCTTTCAGCGAATTTACAAGAATTCCATACCCTTTCCTATCCCGTTTTATCCCCAACGCTATAGCGGCATATCCGCGGGCGTATTCGTTGTCGGAAATAAGAAGACGCATCGACAAATCGTCCACGCTCATATTTACAATATCGTCGGATAAATAATATTCATTATTGTTTAGCGCTATTTTTCTCCTTTTATCGCAATTTCGGATATTCTTAAACAACAGCGCCGCGGTCTTAAATATTTTGTCCCTCTTTTCAACGATCTTTTTTATGCCGTATTTAAACCTTGATCTTACCGACATATTTTCATTTTCAGCGTACTGTTTGTCGTATTCCGCTCTCAATTTAGGATTTCTCAATATTGAGTAACCTTTCAGAGCTTTTTTGAATATTTCCAAACTCTTTTCGTCTTTCGCTCTATCGGGATGATATTTAACGACCATTTTTTTATAAGAAGATCTTATTTCCGACGTCGAAGCCGCGTCGTCCAACCCAAAAAATTTGTAATAGTCTATAAAGTCTCTATTCATATTAACGCCCTGTTTTTTTTTAATCTAAAAAAGTCAACTATAAATATTATCGTAAATTTCGCGTTTTACATTATAGATAGTTTCGTCGTTAAGTATAAACTCCGCCTCCTCGTAAAAATCTTTCAGCGCAGTCATACTCTTCTCTATTTTATCGGCGTCCTTTTCGTCTATTCCTCTTTTAACTTCGTCTATTAGAGAGTATATATCGTTTTTCGCTATCAGATCAAATTCCTTTCGGGACGCCAGATTTTCAGCTTTATCTATGATCTCGTTTGCCTCTCTGTTCAGTTCAAAAAGTCTGATATAATCTATTCCGCTACTATTGATATTTGAATCCCTGATAAGATTCCTTATATCCTCGTTCGAAAGTCCGGTTTTGGCGCTAATCTTTATCGACTTCATAAGTCCGGTCTCCATATCCCTTGCCGATACGCTAACTATCGAATTAACGTCTATGCTAAACTTCACCTCTATTTTAGTCTCGCCTCTCTTAGCTTTTTTTATTCCGGATAGAATAAACTTACCCAGCGAGATGTTTTCTTTAGCCAGCCGCCTCTCCCCTTGAAGAATATGAACCTCGACGTCCTCCTGATTATCCTCTATCGTTGCAAAAATCTTATTCTGCTCCGTAGGTATGGCGGTATTTCTCTCTATGATCGGGACGAAAACTCCGCCGTCCGTCTCGATACCCAGACTTAGCGGCGTAACGTCTACGAGCGTTATATCCCCTATATCGCCGTTTATGATGCCGCATTGTATAGCCGCGCCCTTTGCGACCGCCAATATAGGATCGACTCCGCAGACTATCTTCTCCCCAAACGCCTCTTCGAGTTTGCTCCTTACCAGCGGAATTAACGACGAGCCGCCGACGAGTATTATCTTATCCAACGAGTCGATAGGCGTATCCGCCTCCTCCAACGCTTCCAACGCCAATTCGACGGTTTCGTCGATATAGTCTTCTATTAATTTCTCAAAGCTCTCCCTTGCGATGACCAAAGAGAGATGCAGAGGACCGTTCTCGTCGGCGCTTATAAATGGGACGTTCAATTCGGCTTCCGCTTCGTCCGATAGAGCGATCTTGACTTTCTCTACCTCTTCGGACAACTTATTTAAAGCGAGCTTGTCTTTCGATAAATCCGTTCCCGTCTCCTCCTTAAACCTATATACGATAAAATCAAGCAGTCTTTTGTCAAAATCCATTCCGCCGAGACAATTGTTCCCTTTAGCGGCTCTGACTTCAAAAAGCCCCCCTTCTATCTCCAAGATCGAGACGTCGAACGTGCCGCCGCCGAGATCGTAAACAAGTATGGTCTCCCCTTCCGATTTGCCGAGCCCGTATGCGAGAGCCGCCGCCGTCGGTTCGTTAATGATTCTCAATACGTTTAGTCCGGCTATTTTTCCGGCGTCGACGGTCGCCTGTCTCTGCGAGTCGCTAAAATACGCCGGAACCGTTATAACGGCGTCCTTGATTTTCTCGCCAATATATTTCTCGGCGTCGTTTTTTAGTTTTGACAATATAAAGGAAGATATCTGCTCCGGTATATATATCTTATCGTCGATCGTTATGGAGTACTCCTTGCCCATCTCCCTTTTTATCCCCTCGACGGTTCTGCTTGAATTTAAAATTGCGTTGTTTTTTGCGCTCTCTCCAATTAATACCGCGCCCTTATTGGTAAAGGAGACCGTCGAAGGGGTCGTAAAGTCCCCTTCCGCGTTTGGAATAATAACGGCGGATCCGTCTTTTATATATGCGCAGGAAGAGCGCGTCGTTCCCAGATCTATTCCGATTGTTTTTGGCATTCTGTCCCCCTCTCTTCTAAGGGCGACGCATCGGCCCCTAGTCGTTGTTTAAATTTTGAATATTCAAGAGGAGTTCCATCTCGCCGCTCGAGAGATCCAGTTTCTTTTTGATAGCTTCGGCGGTCCAACCGTTGTCAAAAAGATACGCAACCCTCTCCGGAGTAGAAAGGTTTTTTAACGCGTCGTTGGTCGCGGTTTCTTCGGCAAGCGCCTTCTCCTCTTTACTACTTATAATTTCGGCCATTTTTTCGGTTTGTTTTACAACTTTTTGAGGAGAATATAGAAAATTATCGATATTTTGTCTCGGCCGGTCGTAATCTCTCCACGAATCCGGTATTTTACTATCGAGACCGGCGATCCTTTTATCGACAATTTTCAAAAAACGATCCAATCTTTTTACTCTCTCTTCTATTAATGTGATATTGTCGTTGGTCGTTTCGTTAAGCTGAACGATCAGAGCGTTTATCTCTTTTTTTATACCGTCGATAATCGCCTTGTTTACATATTTTTTCTCAATATTGGACTTTATTATAAGATAACCGAATATTATAACTAAAATATTTGAAATAAAAAAAACAAAATTAATAAAAATCATCTTTCCCTCCCGGCTCCCGGTTTATTCTACCAAAAAATGAATTTTTGTCAAAAGATATATTTAAATTTTGAATTTTCCCTATAAAATGATATAAGGGACTTTATGAACGTAGCGGAATTAAAACAGAGGATTTCTAAAAACCGGATCGAGCATATCTATCTATTTTCCGGACCTGAAATCGGCGAAAAAAAAGAGATAATAGAACTGCTGGAAAACAGAACGAGCTCGAATACTGTCTTCTCCTTAATAATCTTACCATCTCGGTTTTAATTTTAATAAATACGGAGTCCCGCCTCCTGTTATCCATGCGTCTTTATCGTCGTCGTTTACAAGACACCATAAGTATGTCCCGTCAAATACCATGTCGTATATACAAACAAAATCGTCGTCGCCGAGGTAGGATGTGTTAATGGTATAACTTGGTTTTGTGTTCCATACTGTATAATAATTATTGGAATTATATATATCAATAGATCCGGTTATTCCTATTTCATCATGATTTTCCCAATAACTTGATAAAATATCATTGTGATTGTAACAAAATGATTGGAGACCTTTTCTTTCAAGGTTATAATCAATACCAACTCGAGTTAATTCTATATTTTTATTATTATAATTTATGTAAAACATAAAATATTTAGTAATAATATGGTCATCATCTCCATAGTAATAATTTGAAATAAAGTATAATGATAGAAACAAATTATTATATGGATCACACTTTACTCTAATAATATTATTATTATTGTTTGTAAAATAATGGTAAATTTCTAATTTATTCCCAATTGCGATTTCCTTTAAAATATGTTGCTTAATAATATCTCCTGTTTGATCATACTCATTTGCAAGAATATAAAAGTAATTATCATCATGAGTAATAGAAGTAATATTATAATCATAAGTTACATCTAAAGATATATTATAAGCGTTTTCTAAGGTTAAATTATTAGAATTAAATTGAAATACTTTTTTATCTGAAGCTAAATACAATTTATTATCTTTAAAATCGATCCCAACATTATTACAACTGTCAACATATACTGATAAATCTGTTTTACTTATCAAATCGGCATTTGCTTTTTCCGGGTCATAGCTAAAATCTATTCTTCGCTCAGTACCTTTAAAACAATCCATTGATAAGGATAAGAGTAATATTAAAAATAATAAAGTTAAAAATAAAATCTTTTTCATTATAACAAAATCAAAAATAAATTTATTTTTTTTTCGGTCGATAATAATTCTTTAATCTATTTTACTACTTAAATCTAATTTAACAAGAAAAACATCTTG
>MWDO01000073.1 GCA_002070605.1 Spirochaetes bacterium ADurb.Bin133 | reverse complement strand
AACAATCTTTCATCGTACTTAACCAAACTTGGTTCAATTATAACCGCTTTAGCAGATTTAATCAATACTTTTACCTTAGCATCATATGTGTCAATTTATTCGTCGGGGAGCGCGGCGCATACGCGTTAAACATATGTGTCAATTTTATTTTTCGAGCGGCGCTCTCGAATAGAATTACATCTTAAACTTCTCAACCTCTTTCGCTAAGTTTTCAATACTCTCTTCATTCTTTTGCGCAATTTTATTTACTTCCTGCGCGGCTTTGTTTATCTGCGCAGCTCCCGAAGCCATCTCGTTCATGCTGTCGGTAATAGCGCGGGTTAGGTCGTCCAGTTTTTGCATCTCTTTCGCCATTTGCTCTCCGCCGTCGAGCATTTCGGCGGAACCGTCCTTTACTTCCACAGTTACTAAACTTATATCGCGAATCGCGGCGAGCGCCGCCTTGTTGCCTTTATCTTGTTTTTGCATAGCGGAAAGTATGCTCTCTTCGCTTTTGGAAATATACTCGGCAAGCCGGTATACTTGGTCAAAGGTTTGCTCCGTTTGTTTACTGGCAATAGTAATACTCTCAATTATCGCAAGCGTCTCCTTAATCGTCTTGGCAATTTCTTTACCTTGCATATTCGACTCTTCCGCCAATTTGCGTATTTCATCGGCGACGACCGCGAAGCCCTTGCCCGCCTCTCCCGCGTGCGCCGCTTCTATTGCGGCATTCATCGCGAGCAAATTTGTTTGACTTGCAATCCGCCTAATGATTTGCGAGGCTTCGTCGAGTTCGTCCGACTTTTCGGCAACTTGTTTTATAAAGTCGTTTGCCTTCTCGGCTCCCGCTCTTCCGACTGTCGAAAACTCGTGCAGTTGGTTAATTGTCCGGTTGTTTTTATTAAGTTGTTCGGTAATCGACGCAACGCCGGCGACCATTTCTTCAATAGAGGCGGAACTTTTCGCAACGCTTGCTACCTGATTTTCTAGGCTTGAGTTAAGCTTGGCTATAGCGCGAATAATTGCTTCTATAGTCGCCGACGTTTTTGCAACGCTTGCGGCCTGCGTAATGGTTTGCTGTTTAACGCCTTCGATATTTGCGCTGATTTGGTTTACCGAACTTGCCGTTTCGGTCATATTGCTTAAAAGATTAGCGCCGATTTCTTGCATCAAATCCATATTGTTATTTACCGCTTTTAGCGAGCGCCCTATTTTTTCGATAGTCTTGTTAAAATATTCGGACATATCGGCGATTTCATCGCTGCCTCGAACAGGCAAGCGGACGGTTAAGTCGCCTTCGCCTTCGGCAATATCGCGAAGCGCGCCGACGGCTCGTTTTATCGGTTTTGTAATCCGTCTAATTCCAAGCCATGTGGCCGCAAAAACAAGACACATTAAAATAAGCTCGATTGTAACAATAAGGAGTATAAGTCTTCTATAATTCTCAAAAACCTCCTTTTCCGATTGTAGCCCGACAAGCTTCCAATTAAGTCTTTTGATTGTACGCGCTTGCGCAAAATAATTTTCATTATCTGTAAAAATCATTCCGTTGCCGCTTAATTCATCCAGCGTTGATAAATCTGCCAGACTTGTTTCTTCAAGTTTTTTTAAATTAAATTCAGGATGACGCGGATCTGCAAGAATAACGCCGTCGTCTTGTATAAGTACAATGTAGCCCGTTTTACCGATACGAGATTGCGCGATCATATCGGTTAATGTTTTAAGCGTAATATCCACCCCCGCATTGCCGATAAATTCATTTTGAAGGGAATAAACGCTCCGCACATGAGAAACCACCACTTCTCCTCTGGTAGATAAATACGCCTTTGATAAAACGCTTTTTCCCTGGGCTGCGCTTGCAGACTTATACCAATCGCGTACTCTGGGGTCGTAATACGGTGGAAAATAACTGTCTTCAACGCCCGTCGCCAAGCCTCCCCACTTTGTTCCTATGTATGCTTCAAAATATTTTTTATCAAAACTCTCAGGAAATTTTTTAAATAAGGCAATCAGCGTTTGTTCCGTTTTGCTTTTTACAGTATCCCGCACCTTGACTCTCTTTTCGCTTAGTACGTAACTATGGATGGTATCGTCCGAATTGCGTACGTCGGGATGTTGGACTATAAAATCTAAGACAGATTCGCTGTCCTGAAAAAACAAAGTTATGCCAAAGTCTATGTGTTCAAGCTCTTTTTGGACGCTCGTATAAAACTGGGAGCGGGAATTGTTTTTGCTGTAAAAAATGACAAAAACGCCAACGGCAAATACCGATACCAAACTTATAAACATACAAGTCAGTACGAGTTTGTGTTGAATTGAAAAAGATTTTTGTTTCATATAATCTCCGTTAAATATCTTTATTGTAAACAAATCTTCGCTTACAAATGAACAAAAAAATCCTTGAGGCGGTTTTGTCTCTAAAATTTTGACGGCAAAATTTTAGAAAACATATCATAACAACGTCCCCTTTTAAGCATTATACAATTGAAAAATATAGATGTCAATTAAAATATTCATTTTTAGTAATCTGTCTGTTTTTACGTAGAGTAGGCGTATTTGGGGTAATTTTCGATTACGAGCTCGTATAGTAAGCGTTTTCGAGCGGCGATATTTAACAGTTGTGTCATTTTATCCAAAAAGTCGTTTTTCAATTTATCAATCCTTAATTTCTTGCCAACAATCTCCAAGAATCCTTCCAACCCGTATTTCATAACGCCGTTATAGAAGAACAGTATAATCTCGCGGACTATCGAAGCCATACCGAATTCGTTATACAAGGAATGCCATCTTTTTATTTGAAGATAGTCCGCTTCGCTAATTCTGAGGTATTTATCCAGCCTTTTATCGTCGGTATTATCTATAACGGCGTATTCGGAGCGATGATTCCCAATTATTCTCTTCATTTTTGGGATTTTTTTATCAATAAGGCGAAACATAGTTTCAAATAACTCGCTAAACGTATTGATTTTGAACTCTTTTAGTAGAAAATCTATGACGTTGTTATTCATATATTCGGATACGATAAAGTGAAATAGATGTTTTTTGTTTTTCATAAAGTTTTCTCCTTTTTCTTTATATATATAACAACTAAAAGTAGAAAACGTTATACAAAAATTTGTATAAATTTTTAGAAAACGGCAAATATTTTACTAATTAAAAAAATTGACACATATGATGTTTAGTCGCAATAGCAGATCCTAATTAAACATTTTATAAGGAGGCGCGATGACAATTATTAAGTTAAATATAAATTGACCTTCAACTGTTTTACTATAGTATGTAGAAATAAAACAGGCAATTTTATTTTTAAAGAGTTTAGTTTATTCAAAAAAACAAAGATTATCGTTGACTTTTACCATAGATGGGCTGTATAACCGCCGCGCCGCTCCCCGAAAAAACCGACGAGACGCAAAAAACTCGGTATGCAAAAACCGGCATTAATAATACCACAAAAATTCACAAAAATTTATAAAAAATAGCTTTGAAAAAGCTAAATATTTTTCTATTATATAGAATAATTTTGAAGATAAACAAAATTTATTTAAAATTTAAAAATTTTTTATATTTTATCTAAAAATAATTGACAAAGTATTTATTTTTTATAATAATGTAGGAACAAATGTGGGATTTTGTGGTATAAATTAATGAGTTTGTTATGAAAAAATATTTTTACGGCGAGTATCTGAATACGTTAGACGAAAAAGGACGCATCGCTTTTCCGGCTAAGTTACGCGAGATTTTGGGCGGCGAAGTTATTTGGATCACAAAAGGGATGGATAACGATAGAAGCCTTATGATATACTCGCCCGAAGAATGGGACAAACTACTACAAGACCTTGACGGAAAGATAAATATCTATAACAGAGATTCAAGGTGGCTATATAGGAAGTTTATAGCCCCCGCGAGAGAGGTTGTTATTGATAAAAACGGCAGGATTGCGATACCGCATAGTTTGAGAGAATACGCCAATCTAAAAAAGGATTGCGTATTTTTGGGGATGAATAAAGTAATCGAGTTGTGGGACGTCGATACTTTTAACGATGAAGATTCCAAGGCCTCAGAAAACGGAATAAATTCATTCGAAGAACTTGGTAGATTATCCAAGCAACCTAGTATGAATTGAAAGCGGGAGGGGAATATGAATTATGTCCACTCTCCGGTATTAGTCGAGGAAGTTTTGACTTATCTCGTTGGGGAAAATGATAAGTTGTTTCTCGATTGTACGATAGGCGAGGGTGGACATTCTGAGGCTGTTCTTAATAGATATAAAGATATTGTGGTTTACGGAGTCGATAGGGATCCGGAAATTCTTAGTTCTGCGAGAAGCAGGCTAAGCGTATTTGGAGAGAGATTGAAGCTGGTTAACTCCAATTTTTCTTTATTGAAAAATGATTTTCTTGATCAAAGGGGGGGGGATTTTGATTCTGCGCTAATCGATTTGGGAGTGTCGGTTTATCATTACAAGAAGAGCGGCAGAGGTTTTTCTTTATTTGAGGACGAAGCTCTTGATATGCGTTTGTCTAACGAAGGGGCGACGGCGAGCGATGCGGTAAACGGTTTATCTGAAAAAGAGTTAGCGGATATTTTCTTTAAGTTTGGCGAGGAGAAATTTTCAAGAATTATAGCTCGAAAGATCGTTGAAGAGCGTTCTAAAGCGGAAATAACTAATTCGAAAAAACTTGCCGAAATAATCGCCGGAGCGATTCCGAAAAAGTTTCACAACAAAAGGATACATCCCGCGACCAAAGTTTTTCAAGCGATTAGAATTTATGTGAATAACGAGTTTGAGAATATAGAAACGGGAATTCCCGTCGTTTTCTCTCTGTTGAAAAAAGGGGGTAAACTCGGCGTTATAACTTTTCATTCGTTAGAAGATAGGATTGTAAAAAACGTCTTTCGAGAGATGAGTAAAAGTTGCGTTTGTCCGCCGAAATTTCCGGTATGCGTCTGCGGAAAAGTACAAACTGCAAAAATAGTAGGCAAAGCGTTAACGCCGAGCGAAGAGGAGGTAACTAATAATCCTCCTTCCAGATCGGCAAGAATAAGGATTGTGGAAAAATTAATATGAACTATACGAATATTATTATTATCGTCTCGGCGTTGACCATATCGATAATGTTTTTTGGCGGAGTATTTATGAATCTCGGTATAAAGAGTTCGAGAGAGGAGTTGATAGCGGCGCAAAGGGAAATTAAAGAACTAAAAGACGATATTAAAAGGTACGAGATAGAGATAGCGTCTCTTTCAAGTCCCGTTAATATAATAAATTTTATCAATACCAATAATTTGAAAACTATACCAATAAAAAGGATTAAAGTTATACGAATTAAAGAATAGATAAGTAACAATTTCTGGGGGGGAGATATGTTATATCATTTTATTTATCCGTTATCCGAATGGTTCTCGGCGTTTAACGTTTTTGGATATATAACGTTTAGATCCGTGTTCGCTTTTATGATATCCTTTATATTCTGCTTGATAGTATTTCCAAAATTTATCGCCTATATGAAAGGGAAAAAAGCCGCTCAAATCATACGGGACGACGGACCGCAGAGTCACAAACAAAAAGTAGGAACTCCGACAATGGGGGGGCTTGTGGTAATATTTTCTATAATCGTTTCTCTTTTAATATGCGGAAATTTCAAAAACTTATATATACTTATAATTATCGCTTGTTCGATAGGTTTCGCTCTTATAGGTTTCCTCGACGACTACCTAAAATTATCTCAAAGTTCGTCTAAGGGGCTTCGCGCAAACTTTAAATTGATCTCTCAGATATTGCTCGCTACCGTAATAGTTACATTCATATACATAATTATCGGAAAAAACTCCGGCGAAATATCCATTCCCTTTCTTAAAAACACTTATATCGATTTGTCATTTTTTTATATACCGTTCGGCGTTTTTTTTATCGTTGGATTTTCAAACGCAGTCAATCTCACCGACGGTCTCGACGGTTTAGCCGGCGGTCTGTTAATCGCCGTAACGGTCGCCTTTGGAATATTGAGTTATCTTACGGGTCATAAGGAGATAGCCAACTATTTGTTTATTAAATATATCCCTTTATCGGGCGAATTGCTTGTTTATTGCTTCGCTATGATCGGCGGATTATGCGGTTTTTTGTGGTTTAACGCGCATCCCGCCGAAATATTTATGGGGGACGTAGGGTCGTTGTCGTTTGGCGGAATTATTGGAACAATCGCGGTTATGATAAAGCAGGAGTTGTTGTTTTTAATTATTGCCGGCGTATTTGTCGCAGAGACTTTATCGGTAATAATTCAAGTGTTGCATTATAAACGTACAAAAAAACGATTTTTTAAAATGGCGCCGTTGCATCACCATTTTGAACTTATGGGATGGAAAGAGACTAAAATAATATCCAGATTTTGGATAATCGGCGGAATATTGTCCGTTATCGCGCTGGGATCGCTAAAATTGAGATGAAAAAAAATAATTTTACTTTGAACGCATTAGAAATAACTCTTCTCGCCTGTATTATCTTACTCATAGGGATAGGTTTCGGCTTTTTGTTTAGCGCAAGCAAACCTTCGGCGATAAAATATTTCGATAATCAATATCACTATTTAATTAAACAATCCGTATTCTTAGCGCTAAGCGTAATATTATTTATAGTCGCCGTTTTTTTAAATCGCTCTTTCTATAAGAAGCATATAAAAATTATAGTAATATTCGGACTTTTAGCGTTGTTAATAGCTCTGATTCCGGGAATAGGCAAAGAGGTGGGCGGAGCTAAAAGATGGATAGATTTGAGATTTTTTCAGTTTCAGCCTTCGGAAATAGCAAAATTCATTGTAGTTTTGTATTTAGCGTCGGTTTTATCCAATAAAGGGGAGAATATTAAAGATTTCTATAAAGGCGTACTTCCCCCTATGATATTAGTTTGTCTTTTTGCGGCTCTGGTATTTGTCGAACCCGATTTCTCTACGACTTTTTTGATTGTTTTTATCGCGCTTTTTATTTTTTTTATAGCCGGAATGAGGTTATTTACTTTGGGTATGATAACGGCAATAGGAACGTTAGCCGGAGTATTGATGATAACTATGGCTCCGTATCGAATGAGGCGTTTTTTTGCATTTTTAAATCCTTGGGTCGATCCGTTAGGATCGGGGTGGCACTATATTCAATCAATGAAGTGTTTCGCTCTAGGGAAATGGTTTGGCGTAGGAATAGGCGAATCGACGCAAAAAAATATGGCGCTGCCGGAAGCTCACAACGACTATATATTTGCTATAATCGCCGAAGAGGGGGGAGCTTTTTTAGCCGTTATAATAATCGTTTTATTTGCGATTATAGGTATTGTAGGGCTGAATATCGCTAAGCGATGTAAAGATACCTATTCGTATCTGTTATCCGCCGGAATAACCATGTTGATTTTTATACAAGCGGCGATCAATATTTCGGTCGTGCTTAGCGCTTTGCCGTCGACGGGTATAACTTTACCGTTTATCAGTTCCGGCGGCACGTCGTTGCTTATGTCGACGTTCTCAATTGGAATATTAATTAATATTTCTCAAGAAAGCAGGAGGGCTGAAATATGATAAAGATGATAAAAATAATAGTTATAGCGTTATCCGTAACCGTTTTATTAATTTTATCGTTTCTTGCCTTTAACGATCTGTTTTTATTAAAAAAAATTGACATCGATAAGAATTTTGCGCTCAACGAGGAGACCTTTTATACCGCTTTGGAGATATATCCTCAAAGACATATTTGGAGATACGATATTGATAAGATGAATAAAGTTATATCTTCGCAAAAATATTTAGAGGAGTATTCGGTAAAAATAATTCCCCCCGATACTTTAAAAATAGTTATGAAAGTCCGAACGCCGATAGCTCAAATTGTTACTTCGGAAAATTTAGTCGCTAATATTGACAAAAAAGGATTTGTCTATAAAGAATCCAATTACTCTAACGAACTTCCCTTAATTAATATCTCAAAAAAAGACAATATTCAAATATCTGCGAAAGTTAATCAAGAAATAATGAAAGTAATCGACGAACTAGTCGCGCTAAAAAATAAAGAGGAAAAGGTTTACAATAGTATTTCTCAAATCGACGTAATAGAAAAAAAGAATCGAAGCGCAAATTATGTCGTATATTTTAGAAGCATCAAAAATAAAATTGTTTTAAAAAATAAAATTAGCGCCGAAACGATTAGAGACGGTTTAGTCTCTTCACTTTTTTTGTATTATGCCGAAAATAATACAAAGACGGCTTATTTTGCCGAAATAGGGTTTGTTTATTAATTAAGGAGCGCGCCTTGAGATACAAAGACGAAGATTTGATTACGGCTATCGATATTGGATCCGATAAAGTCGTCGTAGCTATATCTGAAATTGACGATACGGGTAGCATTAATGTAATCGGAATAGGAAAGAGCGGGTCTAAAAATGGTATAAAACAGGGCGTTATAGTAAATATCGAGTCTGTCGTATCAGCGCTAACCGAAGCGGTAGAGCAAGCCGAGATACAAGCCGGTAGAGAGATCAGCAGCGTTTACGTCGGAATTTCAAGCGCCAATATTGAGACAATCAATTCTAAGGGGATAGTGGCTATATCCGGAGTCGACAAAGAGATACGCGAAAACGATATAAATAGAGTTATCGAAGCCGGAAAAGCCGTCGCAATACCAATGGATCGAGAAATACTTCATATTATCCCTCAAGCGTTTACGGTCGACGGACAACGCGGGATCAAATATCCAATCGGTATGGTCGGGACCAGGCTTGAATGTCAAATTCATATTCTAACTTGCGCTATATCGTCTATTCAAAACGTGATGAAAAGCATGGACAGAGCGGGATTGATAGTGAGAAATCTTGTTTTGCAAAATCTTGCCGCCGCAAAAAGTTTACTAACCGAAGATGAAAAGGAACTTGGAGTTTTACTTATCGATATTGGAGCGGAGACGGCAAAGGTTAGCGTTTATCATGAACAAGCGCCTTATTATAACGCTATATTCCCTCTGGGCGGATATCTGATAACTGGGGATCTCTCTCAGGCGTTGAAAATATCCTACGCTAATGCGGAGAAAATAAAAGAGGCTTACGGCGTCGCAGATTTTGAATACGTCGAAGACGACGAGACCATACAGATACCTTCGATTGGCGGAAGAGAACCGAAATATCTCGCCCGCAAAAATCTTGTTCATATCATTAGACCGCGAGTAGAAGAGATATTTAGTATTATTAAAAACGATCTGATTGAAAAGGGGTATTTTGATAAGATCTCCGGCGGAATAGTATTAACCGGCGGTTCGACGATAATGCCCGGTATGGCTGAAGTATGTCAGGAAGTTTTTGATTTGCAGGCAAGGGTAGGGGGATTGCGCCGTTTTGCGGGGCTCGGAGACGAGATAAGCGGTCCCGAATATTCCGTAATAAACGGGCTTCTTTTATGGGGAATTGAGGATTTTAATAAAAATAACGATTTTTTAGGTAAACCAAAAAGGGAAGAGTCCGGTAAAAATGTGTTTCAGAAAATTAAAGATATGTTTGGAGAATTATTTTAGTATTAAAATAAATTATATATATTTTTTTGGGGGGGGGATTATGAACATTGATTTTTATGAAGCAAACAGTTCTTGTACAAGGATCGTGGTTGTAGGTATCGGCGGAGGCGGTTGTAACTCGGTTAACCGTATGATTGACGCGGGAGTATCGGGAGTGGAATTTATTGCCGTCAATACGGACAAACAAGCTATAAGATCGTGTAGGGCGACAAAAAAAATCGTTATCGGCGAAAAACTTACGGGCGGCAGAGGCGCCGGAGCCGTTCCGGAGGTCGGAGAAAAAGCCGCTATAGAGTCGGAAGAACTTATAAAAGAATCGCTAAAAAGCGCCAATATGGTATTTATCGCGGCGGGTATGGGCGGCGGCACCGGAACCGGAGCGGCTCCCGTTATAGCAAAGATAGCAAAAGACTTGGGTTGTCTGACGGTCGGCGTCGTTACGAGACCTTTTGAATTTGAAAAAAAAGTAAAAGGAAGACTTGCCGAGGATGGAATCAAAAAACTCAGAGAAAACGTCGACGCATTAATAATCATTTCGAACCAAGCGTTATTGAACGAGAACGAGGATATATCGCTGATCGAAGCGTGGAGACGCGCCGACGACGTGTTAAAGCAGGGCGTGCAAGGGATATCGGACCTTATCATCAATCCCGGCGAGATTAATATTGATTTCAAAGACGTTGAAACGGTCATGAAAGATAAAGGTTGCGCTTTGATGGGCGTCGGAGTAGGAAAGGGCGAAAACGCCGCGGTAGACGCCGTAACTATGGCGATTGAGAATCCATTAATGCCGGATCTTATCGTCGATAAAGCTAAAGCGATATTAGTGAACGTAGCCGGCTCTACCAAGATGAAACTTAAAAGTTTCCACGACGTCATGAAATTTATCGATAATATCGCAAGCGAAGAAGCTCACGTTATTACAGGTCAATCTTTTAACGATTCTTTGGAAGATATGATAAAAGTAACTATCGTCGCCACAGATTTTGACGAATTCAAACCTGAGAAAGTAAAAGCTGCAAAAGAAGAAGAGGGAACGGTAGAAGCAAAAAAAACGGAAAACGTATATTCTCAAGACGAATTTATAAAATTGCTTCAATCCGGCAGTAAAAATGTCGGGAAAATTTACGACGATATCGAAGAGCCGGCGTATCTGAGAAACCTAAAGAAAAAAGATAAAACGGAAGAGGATAACAACTATTTGTTGAAAAAGAATTGATACGGCCGGATTATTATAGATAATTTCGGCATGAAAGAATTTAGAAAGGCTCTCCGTCGGTTTTTTAGGGCGGAATGACAACTTTTGAGACAGTTTCTTTAAAATGACACATATGCGTCGGGTTGGGACGGCTCTTTAAAAATAACGCATATGCGTCAACCAAAGCCCCATATGATGCTAAGGTAAAAGTATTGATTAAATCTGCTAAAGCGGTTATAATTGAACCAAGTTTGGTTAAGTACGATGAAAGATTGTT
>MWDO01000072.1 GCA_002070605.1 Spirochaetes bacterium ADurb.Bin133 | reverse complement strand
ACCTTACGATAAACAACCGCCGACAATCACAAGCGGCATCAGAATAGGGACGCCGGCGCTGACGACCAGAGGTATGAAAGAGAAAGAGATGCAGATTATCGCGGGATTAATAAACGACGCGGTAAAGAATCATAATAACTCCGATAAACTAAAAGCTTTATCGCTGGAGGTCAAGAAGTTGTGCGATAAATTCCCTATCTATAATAGCTAGGAGAAAACGCATTGCCAAAAAAGATCCCGTATTCTATGAAGTATTTTACATTTTCAGAGGATAAGAGCTTTGTTTTAGAATCCGGCGAGAAATTTGGACCTATTACGGTGGGCTATGAAACGTTCGGCGAGTTAAACAAAAAAAAGAACAACGCGTTGTTGGTTATTCACGCGCTGACCGGAGATAGTCATGCGACCTCCCAATACGATCCCGATAACGCTACTCCGGGGTGGTGGGACGCTCTTATTGGCAAAGGCAAATCCATCGATACCGAAAAATATTTTGTAATTTGCGCTAATTATTTCGGCGGATGTATGGGCTCTACGGGTCCCTCTTCAATTAATCCGGAAACGGGTCAACCTTACGGATTGAAATTTCCGATATTTACAGTCGGCGATATGGTAGACGTTCAAAAGAGATTGATCGATCATCTGGGAATAACCAAACTTCATACTATAATCGGAGGGTCGCTGGGCGGGATGCTTGTCCTGGAGTGGAACTATAAATATCCGGACTCGATGGAAAATTCAATAGTTATCGCGAGCGCTCATAAATCCTCGACTCAGGTTATCGCTTTTTACGAAGTGGGAAGAAACGCTATTTTAGCCGATCCCAATTTTAATAACGGGGATTACTATCAATCGACCTTCCCGGAGAGAGGGCTTGCGATCGCGAGAATGGTGGCGCACATAACGTACCTTTCAAAAGATTCTATTCAGACAAAATTCGGCAGAGATATAAACGAAAATATTCTTGAAAGCGATCTGATGTACGGATTTTTCGGACCTATGTTTCAAGTGGAGAGCTATCTACGGCATCAGGGAAGAAAGTTTGTATTACGATTCGACGCAAACAGCTATCTTTACCTGACAAAAGCTATGGATATGTACGATTTGACCAGGGGCAAAATAAAACTTTCTGACGCCGCGTTAAAATTTAAGTCTAAGATACTGATTATAACTTTTACGTCGGATTGGCATTATAGCCCGCAGGAGAGTTGGGAGATTGTGAAGGCGCTGATGAATAAAGATAAAGACGTCACATATGTGAATATCGAATCTCCGTACGGACACGATTCGTTTTTGATGGATAACGCCGATTTGGAAAGGGTCGTATCAAGTTTTTTGAAAGAAAAGAAAACCGGCGGTCGAGAGAAGAAAAATAATGAAAAAATTTAAAGAGAAAATATATCAGTTTATTTCCAAAGAGATTCCTAATAATTCGAGAGTTTTGGATCTGGGATGCGGCAACGGCGAGTTGCTCTACCATTTGATTACCAAAAAGGGAATTACAGGTCATGGGATTGATATAAAAACGGACGCTCTGGTAAAATGTATAGAGAAGGGAATTCCCGTTATTCAACTGAATTTGGATAATCTCCCCCTGGATTTCCCCGATAAATCTTTCGACTTCGTCGTGTTAAATCAGACTATTCAGGAGATTTATAAATCAAAAGAGATGATCGAAGAGATTTTGAGGATAGGAAAAGCGGGAATTCTCGGATTTCCCAATTTCGGCTATTTTAAAACGAGATTTTCTTTTTTGTTTAAAGGGAGAGCGCCTATGTCGGAACAACCTCCCTATAAATGGTTCGATACTCCCAATATACGCTTTTTGACTATTAAAGATTTTAAGGATTTTTGTAAAGAAGAGAATATTGAAATCATAAAACAGATCTACATAAAAAAATCTTTCTTTAGAAACAAATACAAAGAGATAAAATATTTTTGCAATTTAAGAGCGGAATTGGCTATATTTAAAATTTCAAAATAAATAAAAAAAGTTAAAAAAATATTGATTTTTTTTTAATTTTAACCATAATTGTCGTATGGATAAAAAGAAGTCTATATTCCCAATCAGATGGCAACTGTTATTGTTGATACTGCCCGTCGCGATTGCTCCGCTTATTATAATAGTAGGTTTCACAACCAATCAAGTATTTCTCCATCTTGAAGAGAAGAATAAAGAGTTTTACTCTTCAATTTTGACTCAAATTTCCAACAATATAGATTTTATGTACGAGCAGTATGCGAGAACGCTTACGAATATTGTAAGAATCCCAAACGTAGAAAAAGGACTTTCCCACCCGCCGTATAAAAGCGAGACGGAGGAGATAGAGGTCTCGGATATGGTAAAGGGTAAAAACACCATATATAAAGGCAATCGGGTTATTGCCGAAGGGTTGAGAAAAACGGCGGAAGAGAAGATAGACGGCGACGTTTGTTTATACGAATTAGACAGAAGGTCCGTTATCAACGACGCAGATTATATGACGCACAAACTAAATCTTGGACTGCCCGACCCGGATTTGAAATTGATGCTGGAAGACCCGCTTTTTAAAAAAATAAAAAACAATAATCAGATAAAATTAATATTCGGCAAATTTCAAGATAACGTATTAAAAGGGACAAATTGCGAGTTAAAACCCGTTATGATTTTTCCTTATTATTACGAACCGCCGGAGAATCCCGACGATACTTTTGAGAAATTTATATTGATTCAGTTATTTCCCGATTTTATCCCGAAGTTCTACTCTAATATAAGCCATATCAAACAGGGGACTTTATATATTTTGGATCAGCTTGATAATATTATTTCATTTAATCACCCTTCAAGCGAAGATTATTACGAATTTGATTACGATAAAAATCAATACGTTTTGAACGACGACGATCCGAACGATCCTTATGAGAAAATGTCTTTTAAAGAGTATAAATTACTAAACGTCGATAAAAACATACTAAACCTTGAAAAAATAAAAAGTCTAACGGATAAATTAACGCCGGAGGGATATAACGAAGAGTTGGACAAAGAAGAAGATGAAAATATCTTTAACCAAAAACATATAATCAGATATAAAGGGATTGATTATATGACCGCCATTGAATACGGCAAGTCAAGCGAGTGTAAACTTATATATTTTCATCCTATGTTTCAGATTCGCAAACCCGTTTACAATATAATTAAAATTATTGTTATCATCGCGATTATCGCAAGTATCATTATTGTGTCTATTTCAATAATATTTAGTAAGAGTTTTACCGAGCCTATCAGGAATCTTGTCTCTTCAGCCCAGAGAATATCCGAGGGTAATTATAAAACTTCCGTTCAAATTGACGATTTTAACGGCGAATTTTATATATTAGGATCAACATTCAACGATATGGCTAATAAGATCTACGATTATAGCGAAAATCTTGAACAAATGGTAAAAATTAGAACAAAAGAGATTAACGACGCAAACGAGAAGATGAAAAGAGAACTTGCTATGGCTCAGAATATTCAACAAGCCATAATACCTAAAGTTTTTCCGAAAGTCGGCGCTCTGCAGATTTACGGCTTTTATCAACCGATGGACGATCTCGGCGGCGATTTTTACGACGTTTTTATGCTGGATAAAAACAGAATTGTGTTTGTTATCGTCGACGTTTGCGGACACGGCGTTCCGGCGGCGTTAATAACCACTATGGCGAAAGTTTCTTTTTTCAACAACTCAAGAGAAAATCTGAAAACTTCCGAGATTTTAACGCTGGTAAACGAGGAGATATGCGGAGCCATCGGCGAAAACAACAGCTATTTTACCGCTTTTTACGGAATATTTGATATTAAGAGTAAAATTCTTGAATATACTAACGCTGGTCATAACGAGATAACAATTTTAAAAAATGATAAAAGCATAGTTTTGCTGGATAGCAATTCGGGCTTTGTCGGAATGATTAAAGGATTGGAATATAAAACTGATTATATAACGCTTGATGCGGGAGATAAGCTGATACTTTACACCGACGGGATACCGGAAGCCAGAAACGCCGCTAAAGAGTTGTATGGATTTGACAGATTTAAAGATTCTATTATAAAACATTCCGATCTGTCTCTTGAGGAGATGATAAAGAGCATTATCGACGACGCTAAGGAATTTAGAGGGGATTTTAGAGTCGACGACGATATGACGATTCTCGTCGTTCAGATACTGCCCGACAGTATTGAGATAAATATTAACCTTTCGGATATAGCCAATAAAATAAAGATTGAGATAAATAATAGCGCGGAAGACGAATTTGCCAAACGTAAGAATCAAATTCTGACCGCAATTAACTGTTTCAACGAGTCGTTGTACGACAAATCTATCGAAATATTGAAGGAGGTAGATAAATATTTCAATAGAAAAAAAGACAAATTTGATATTTTTTATCTTTTGGGATGCAATTACTATAAAAACAGCGATTTTAAAAGCGCTCTTAAATATTTTGAAAAGGCAAATACGATAAATTCTGAAGACAAAAATATCAAGCAATTAATTAATATTCTAAAATCAAATTAATAAATAATCGGATTTTTTATGGACAAAGCGCCCGGAAAAAAAATAAAACATGCGATCGCCGGACTCGGAAGGATAGCGAGCTCGTTGGAAGAGGATATTTACAGAGAAAAACCGTGCACTCACGCGGGCGCTATAAAAGCAAGCGGCGGCGTTATAATCGCGGGATGCGATATTAACGAAAAAAAAAGGTCTGCGTTTGCAAAGCGTTGGGGAGCGTCGAACCTCTACGATAACTGCGAAGAGATGCTGAAAAACGAGTCTGTCGATATATTGCATATCGCCGCGCCGCCGGAAGCGCACTTTGATTTAATAAAAACGGCTTGCAAATATAAAATCCCGGTTGTTGTGTCGGAAAAGCCGTTGACCGATAACGTCGAAACCTCAAAAGAGGCGCTTAAAATAACCGAAATGGCGCAGACTAAATTAATAGTAAACCACGAGCGAAGATATTCAAACGACTATATTTATACCAAAAACGTAGTTAAACAAAAAAAATATGGAGAAGTTCAAACTATATTCGCTAAGTTGTATTTTGGCTCCGGTAGGACTCCGAGTTCTATGTTATGGGACGATGGAACGCATATTATCGACATATTGAGATTCATACTCGACGACGAACTTGAAGTTGTAAACGTTATAAATTTATCAAAAAAAGATATAAAAGGCGAGTCGTTGATAATTAATCTTAAAGCCGGAGGCGCATATGCGCTGCTGGAAGTAGGCGGGGCTAAAAATTATACGGTATTTGAATTGGAAATTTATTTCAATACGGGCTTAATACGCATAGGCAACGGATTATTTGAGGAGTATTCCTCAGAACCAAGCAAACTTTACGAGAATTTTAGATCTTTAAAACAAGTTGACAAGACGTTTATAAAAACGGACTATTTTATTAATATGGTCAAGGATGCGTCAAAAGTTTTTCGAACGTCGGCTCAACCGGTTTCGTCGGGATACGACGGATACAGAGCCGTAGAAATTATTAATAACATACTGAATTTTAACGGCGATAGTCTATAATCTTTTGATGCAGAAAATCGTAGCGTCGTCGTTGAGTTCGTCCTTGTTTGTAAAACTATAGACCGCATTTACGGCTTCGTCGACGACGACGCTTGACGGTTTTTCGTTAATTCTTGAAAGATGATCGACAAATTGATCTTCATAAAAAACTGAATTGGAATTCTGAGCTTCGATAATGCCGTCGGTAAGAAAAAATATCATATCGCCGGGATTTATTTGCAACGTAGCTTTCCCGTAATCTATCTCTTCTATAACTCCTAACATCATACCGTTTATATCCGGTCTTTCTACCGTTTTATCTTTACGAACTATTACCGGCGGGGTATGTCCGCAATCCATTATATGTATTAGTCCCGTCGAATATTCAAGACGGGCAAACATAAGCGTAACAAATATGGTCGCCGAAGATAGAATTTTATTCATATCGTTATTTACCGCCTCAACAATAAGTCCCGGGTCCCTCTCTTCTTCAATCCGCATCTGAAAAGACATTTTCAACATCATGGTAATAAGAGCGGAAGGCACTCCGTGACCGGTAACGTCGGCTATAACGAAATCAAGATACTGCTCGTCCGAATCAAGTATTGCAAATAAATCGCCGCTGACTATACTCGCCGCTCTTGAAAGCGACGCGATCTCGTATCCTTTTATAGTCTCATTAATTTCGGGGAAAATACCCTCTTGCACTTCGCGGGCGAGAAACAATTGACGCAACATCTCGTCGTCTTTTTGTTTCAGCAATTTGTACGCTTTCTCTTTTTGAGAAATAACGTGATCCAACTCTATAGTTTTAAAACTTAAACTGTCGTATAATTCTTCAAAAATCTTCTTAAAGGAGACTATATCCGAAATATTTTTAAACGAAAGGTAAAGATACGGCTTATCGTCTAAAAGTATCTTTCTGGAAGACAAAAGAAGAGTAGCGGTGAAATCTCTGTTTTTTTCATAAGTAACTTCTCTGTTTTCAAAATCAAAATCAAAATAAGTATCAAATAACGGCGAGATGAATATATTTTCGCCGTTTGGATTTAGAAAATTTATTTCGCCCAAATCTGCGCCGACAAAAATTTTTTTATCTAATAACATTCTTATTTTCTGATTAAATTTAACCGCTTTTTTATCAAAATCGGCAATAATAAGCGGCTCGGGGGCAAATTCAAAATAGTCAAAATTCAAATCAGACTCCATGCTATCCTATATCAGAGATATATAAATAAAAAAAACTTATTATAAGGACAACTCAAAACGCTACGCCGTTTTAACGATTATAATAATATTTTTATATTTTATCAACACTATTTTAAAAAAACATTAAAAAAAAGACCGCCTCATATTTTTAAGGCGGTCAAGTTATTAGAAAAATAATTACTTTAGACTAAACTTAACGAATGTCTCCACATGATTTTCCCACTGTATCCTATCTTTAATCGGTTTAGGATCTGCCGGAGCGGCTTTTTCAGTTATACTTTTACCATTCTCCCATACTTGATATCTGCCAAGATAAGTTATGCCTATAGAAAACCACTCCTTAGAATATCCCAACCCCATCTTTGTTCCTACCCAAACGTTGTCAAGTTTAGTATCCGGATCGTTGTCGAAAGTGTCTATGTTTTTAACGTAAAATCCTATGAACGGAGTTAATTTGAAAATATCAAACTTCACTCCAAAGGTAAATTCGTTAGATATATTTCCAGTAGTTCTTAGAAGCGTCGCCGGATCGCCTATAAGCGGTTGACTTCGATCCATTTTTCTCCGTTTAAGCCTACGACAAGACTGTCGTCGACATAGACGAAACCCTTAATTTCTTTTGGAGCAAAGAAATGAAAGAATTCAAAATCGGCATAGTAAGATCCTTCCAGTTCGGTTTTCTTAAACACTTTTGGCGTATTGTCTCCCTCAAAATTGTAATACGTTGGATATAGATAGAAATTTATATACTGTACTATCTTAAAAGAGAGACCAAAATCGTATTTTCCGTTTAGCGATAAAATCGGAGATAATCTTAATTCGATCGACTCTTCCGGTTTACTATTATCGGCTGTTTTTTCTTTACTTATATCGGATTGCAATCTTAACTCAAAGTTGGCTCCTATATTAATAATTTCTGGGACTTTCACGGTATTGTCAAGATTGAAGTAAAATCTGTTCCTCGGAAGAATTTGAATAGCGTTAGGAGTGCCGATTCCGTTAAATTTTATATCGAACCTATCCTTGACCGATACTCCGAGCGAATACATCTCGTGCAGATCAAAAACTAATCCCAGTTTGAGTTCGGTTCTTTCATACAAATCGCCTTCGGATGGAGTTCCGGCCGGATTTTTTTCCGGTTTATTATTTACAATATCAAAATCAAACCTTTGCGAAAAATCCAACGTGAACTTACCGGGGAATTTGATAGCGGATTCTTCAGCCGTAACCGACGCCGATAACAAGACTGAAAAAATAAATAAACAAATAAAACATCTTTTCATAAAAAAACTCCTTAATAAAAATTGAGTCATTAATAACAATGAATTGTTAAGATATAATTTATTTATAATTAATATTTAAAAAAAATTCAACATAAATTTATTATAAGGATGTAACTCGTCGGTTTTTTGTGGAATAAATATTTTTTTACGGGGCGCGGTTTTTAATCAATAATTTAAATTTCTTCTCAATCGATTTGTTTTTAATAAGATCAAAATAGTCCCGTTCTCTGCTCTTTCTCGATTCGAGATATCTGTCAAATTTCTCTTTAACGGATTTATCCTTAAACGTAAAGCCGTCGTAAGGCTCGCCGTATTCTATAAAAAAAAGTATAGAGGCGGGAAGAATCGGCGCGTTTTCATAAAAAGTAATTCTATCGAGAATTATTATATCTAATTGTCTCTTCAAAAAATCATCGATTAAAGAATATTCGTTAGAGTATAGGGATAAATTTTTTATTTCAAGATTTTTCTTTTTAGTAAGATCGTTAAAACTTTCAACGTAAATATGCGAGTTAGAATTGAAAACCGCGCCGACGTTTTCCGTTAAAAACGACTTCGGATAATTAAAATTCGCCTCTTTGGATTTATCTATAAGAAAGTATACGGCGTTTGAAAATATTTTGTCGGATAAAAAATATTTACCTTTGCATCGATCTTTACGTTCAAATATAATATCGAAATCGCCGGTATCCGCCCTGTTTTCATAAAAAGCCCTATCTAGCGCGAAATATTTCAACTTTGACCGAACCCCGCTCTCTTTATAAAAATCTTTTAAAATCTTCTTCTTTAAGTTTACGATGAAAGGATCGGCGTTTCCTTTTTCTATAAGAACTGCCGTATATTTAGGCAGGGCGTTTTTATCGATCTTTTTGGATTTCTCCGACTCGCCGAATTTTATTTTAGGAAATTTGTTAACGACGCTTTTTATACTATCGCAACCTATGAGCGCTAAAGAAATCAGAACAACCGTTAATCCAAATTTAATTTTTCTATACAATCCAACTCTCTCTCGTCGTTAACTCTTTTATTCAAGCTAGATTGTATATAATTAATCAATTCCTGTAAATTCATATTTTGCATTATTTTTTTTCCATAAAAATATTTTATCCGCTTCGCAGTTAAAACCTGAGAAGCGGACAATCTAATATATTATCGGACTAAACCGCTAACATTTTATTAGATCTTTCAATAAATTTTACAAGACGATCCCCTTTCAACTGATTTTGAGACAACAAAGCCAGATCGTATATCTGATTAACGGCGTCGTTAATCGTCTCCCCCTGTACGGCGGGATTTAATTCAAGGATTTTTTTTACCTTATCGTTAGCGCTGTTTACGACAAGAGTACAATCGTTAAACATATTCTCTTCGCCCGCCTCTCTGTTAAAACTGAAACTCATCTCTTTAAATCTTCTCATATATTCAGATAAAACTATCATACCGCTGATTTCTGGGTCCTTAAGAGCGGATACTTTTACAGTTACCTTAGTTTTATCGTCTTTCAAGGCGTTTTCAAAAATTTCTTTCAATTTATCGTCGCTCGTTTTGTTTTCGCCGTCGACAATTTTAGCTTTGGTTTTATCGTCTTCGGACAGATGATCGGTAGTATCGCTATCGACTCTGGTAAAAGATATTTTACCGTCTTTCATTTCAAGAAATTGTATAAAATGCGTATCGATTAGCGAGCCGAGGATGACCGCCTCCATCCCGCGAGACTTCAAATAATTAATATAAGTTATCTGATCTTTTTCATTGGAAGCGTAGAAAATCGTCTCTTTTCCGTTAGTTTGCTTATTGATCCCCTTGTTTTTCTCAAGATATTCCGGCAAAGTTTTATAAACGCCGTCGGTAGTTTTATATAGTATTATATCCTTGACTTTCTCGTAGAATTTTTCATCGTTCATCATTCCGAATTTGACAAATATACTTATATCGTCCCAAAATTTTTCGAAGTTCTCCCTCTCTTTGTTGAAAAGCGAGCCGAGTTTATCCGCTACTTTCTTCGTAATATGTTCGGATATTTTTTTTACGTAGGGATCGTTTTGCAAATACGACCTCGATACGTTCAACGGTAGGTCGGGAATATCTAAAGTCCCCTGCAGGAGCGTTAAAAATTCCGGAATGATCTCTTTAGCGTGGTCCGAAACGAATACTTGATTACAGTAAAGTTTGATTCTCCCTTTCGAACTGTCGAGTTCGTGCCTGATCTTCGGGAAATAGAGTATCCCTTTCAATCTAAACGGCACTTCGACGTCGAGATGTATCCAAAAAAGCGGATCCATCTCCATCGGAAATAGTTTTTTATAAAATTCTTTATACTCTTCTTCTTTAACCTCCCGCGGACTTTTCAGCCACAAAGGATTTTGATCGTTAACGACGTCTTTACCGATCTTTATCGGATAAGGCAGAAAGTTGCAATATTTATGTATCAACTCTTTAATCTTCCCCTCGTCGAGGAACTCTTTGTCGTCGTCGGCGATGTGTAAAATTACGGCGGTTCCTCTATTTTTTCTCTTATCGTCGACAAGCTCAAAATCCGTCGAACCGTCGTTTATCCAACGAACCGCCGCCGTATCCGGTTGAAAAGATTTGGTAATAATTTCAACCTTGTCGCTGACCATAAACGCCGAATAAAATCCCAAACCAAAATGTCCGATTATTTTATTCTCTTCCTTGTCGTCCTTATATTTCTCCATAAACTCCGCCGCGCCCGAAAAAGCTATCTGATTGATATACTTTTTGACCTCGTCGCGAGTCATTCCTATGCCGTTATCTTCAAACGATATAGTCTTCTTGTTTTTATCAACCTTAATTTCCAGCGACAACTCGCCCAACTCCTCTTTATACTCTCCGATAAGCGACAAATGTTTAAGCTTAGTCATAGCGTCCATCGCGTTAGAAACCATCTCTCTTAAAAAGATCTCCTTATCAGAATAGAGCCATTTCTTGATAATAGGCAATATATTTTCGGTATGTATCGAAATTTGCCCTTTCTCCTTGATATTTTCAGACATTTTCTCCTCCGTATACGATATTTCAGTCTAATTTTAATCAAAACCCGACATTCGACATATCGAGTCTCATAAAAAAGAAATAAGAGACTAATATTTAGATTTTTACAAGACTGAATATAATACGAAACGACGCCGAGGTCAAATAAAAAATCCTTTTTTTTACAATTTATTATAATATAAGTAGCCCGCCAGTTTTTTGGGGCGGGAGAAATTGGCGCATATGCGTCAAAACAAATTTGACACATATGAGACGCTATGCTCCTCGAAAAAAAAATGACACATATGGAACTAAGAATAAAATGACACATATGAGACGCTATGCTCCTCGATGAAAAAAATAGACGCATATGGCGTTAAGGAGGAAATTCGACGCATATGGTATTCGAGGATAAATTTGACGCATCTATGGTAAAAGTCAACGATAATCTTTGTTTTTTTTTAACATTTTAATCTATCGTCTATAAATACAGCCTCA
>MWDO01000071.1 GCA_002070605.1 Spirochaetes bacterium ADurb.Bin133 | reverse complement strand
CTTCAAAGGATATTTAAAATATGCGCAGGCGAAATCTAAATTTATCTCCACTTGGAAGGGAGTATGTGTCAATTTTATTCCTAACGCCATATGTGTCAATTTATTTCCCACCAAAAAAACCGATAGATTACTAAAAGTTGTAAAAATATAGTTGCTTTGTCGGTATAATTTTGGTATCCTTAAAGCAGCGATTTTTGTTAAAATTCGTAATATTAAATTAAACGGTCGGATGAGGTAAAACGCCGACCGAAAGTAATTGTTAAAGGAGATACGGCATGGGAAAAGATAAAGACATTAAAAAGGAAGAAAAAAAGAAAGCGCTCAAAGATCAAAAAGAAAAGCGAAAGGAAAAAAAAGAAAAAAAAGAGAAGAAAGAAAAGAAAAAGGGCAAGGGCTCTAAATAATTTTTTGGCGCTTGGATCCTAGAAAAGTTTAAACTATCGGTTCGATCATCGCCTGATTAAATCCGGGGATAATTCGGCAGAAAATGCGTAAAAAATCAGGCGACGTTATAGCCGTTAAAGCGAATAACTGTAAATATGCAAGCTAATATTATTAATATAGAACATCTGCTGGATTTTTTGAAAAGCAATAAAGATTATTTTAAAAATGAATTCCATATCGAAGAAATTGGTATATTTGGTTCTTATGCAAGAGGAGAAGAAACGCCTGAAAGCGATATTGATATTATAATTGAGTTTGACGACGACGTTAAAAATATTTACGATATAAAAACAGAATTGAAGAAAATCTTTAAAATTAAGTTCAATAAAGATACCGATATTGCCAGAAGGAAATATTTAAAGAAAAGAATAAAAGATCAAATCCTAAAGGACGTTGTCTATGTTTGAGAAAGATAGGCAAAATATTCTTGATATAGGAGAATCGATTGATAAAATTATTAAATATACTGAAAATATCAATAATTTAGAGGATTTTGAAAATAACTCTCTTGTTGTAGACGCCGCTTTAATGAATATTGTCGCTATCGGCGAGTCTGTTGCAAGACTTTCTAAAGATTTTAGAAACGATAATAAAAATATCGAATGGACGAAAATTAAAGCGTTAAGAAATATTATTGCCCATAATTATTTTGGCATAGATATTGAAGAGATATGGGAGATCGTAAAAATAAAAATAGTCGAATTGGACATACAAATAAAAAAAATTAATATAAAATAAATTTTTATTTGATTCGAACTTACGGCAATTTACAGTTTTCAATTCGGCATCTTAAAAAAAATGTAAAAGTTGCTAAAAATATTTCACGTTAAAGAAAAATGTATTATATTTATGGTATAGTTAACGATCATTCGGTAAATGTTAATGAATGGTCGTTAATTTTATTTCTCGTCGGCAAGGATTTGTTATGGATAAGCGCGAAAACAGAAAGGTTGAGATAATCGTTACCGCTTTCAAAGAGTGGGGCGGAAATCATTTTGTAAATACCAGCTTGACGGCAATTGCGCTGAAGTTGAAAATTTCGAAACCGGCTCTTTTCAGGTATTTCAAGTCCAAAGAGGACTTGCTTGCTAATATGAGAAGCTATTTTCTTGAAGAGTTTTATCCGGTTTTGGACGATATAACGGAAAATATCGCGAAATTAAGTTTTAAAGAATCAGTCGAGTATTATTCGTATAAGATATTTACATTTTTTATGAATAATTTAAGTTATTTCAAATATTTTTCCAGCCCTATTACAAGTTCGTCGTTTGCCTCAGACGAGAAAATTCTCGGTTATCAGAAATGATTTACAGACGCGATGATAAATAAGCTCGACGGTTCTACCTATATAGATCGAGACGATATGAAAATGTTTTTGGGATACGTTTTTTCTACGGGGCTTTATATTATTTTTTCGCAATATCATTGCTCTCTATCCGGCAATTCAAAAACGCGACAAAATTTGGATGCTGAGAAAACTATATCAAAAATTAACGAGATATTATTATACGGATTTTACGACGATCGGCGGGAGGCGCGGCTAAATTTTGAGAATATAGAGAGAGGCGCTATTATATCTGAAAATGAGATTCCGCAGAGGGATAAAATATTTACCGCAATAACGGACGTCGTCGCCGAAGTAGGATTACTTGACGCGTCAATGGATAAGATCGCTCATCGCGCCGGCATGACGAAGAGCAGTCTATACTTTCATTTCAAAAACCGCGAGGATATGTTTAAAAATCTTCTTGAAAACGAACTTGGTATAATGCAAAATATTTTGATAAATCGGATGAATAAATACGACTCTTTTGAGGAAAAATTGTATTCATTTATGGCGACGTTTCATTCTTATCTAACCATGGATTTAAGAATACTGCGTTATTTCAATTGGATACGGTTTCAGAGGTTGAAATATAAAATTATCAAAAAATCGTACAAAAAAATTGAAGATATAATTAATAATATAAATAACTTTCTTATCAAGGCAATTAATGATAATACTATAAAAACGTACGATCTTGAAGGAAAAGATATAGCTTCGTTAATAAATATCCAAATAATTAGGGATATTGTTATGAAATTAGCGCTAAACGGGATTATTCGGCCTGATGAAAAAAAAGATATGAGATTAATATATAGATTATTTTTAAACGGATATTACAAAGGGGATCGTTATGAATAAATTTATTTTAACTATTGGATTTTTGTTTTCGATATTTCTTTTTACGACAAACGCAGGCGCTCTTGAAACGAACGACTTATCCGGCGACAAAGCGCTAAAATTAACGGTCGACGAAGCGGTCGATCTCGCTTTGAAGAATAACCTCGGGCTTGAGAGCGAGCGCTTGAAACTCGAGCAGAAGAAATGGGCGATGTATACGAGTTGGAATCCGCTTATTCCCTCGACTAAGCTCTCTTTTTCGCTGGCGAGGTTGAATGAAAGAAAATCTATTTCTGCGACTGTTCCGTTCGACAATCCGGTGGATCCTAACGCCTCCTACGCTATTCCCGACGTTGGGACGGTTTACGACAGCGTCCTAAAGACTGATGCGATAGATATGCCGGAGTGGGGCGCGAGTTTATCTTTCGATACAACCTTCGTTCTCAACGCTTATATAGTTTTTTCTATATACAATTCGGTTCTCGATTATAACTCCGGCAAGATCAATATAGAAATAGCGGAGAAGAAGATCGAGCGGGACGTAAGAAAGAATTATTATAATCTGCTATTAATTCGTCAAAATACAGAACTATTGAAAGAGAGCGTTAAAGCCGCCGAAAACAGGTATAATCAGGCGGTAGCAAACTACAAGAACGGTTTGGTTCCGGAATATACTATGCTAGCCGCGCAGGTCGCTTATGAAAATATGAAGCCCGCCGTATTGGAGATCGAAAACGGCTATTTTCTGACGGCGTTGTCGTTCAAACAGACTCTTGGACTAAAAAGCGAAGTAGAGTTGAATTTCGTAAACGGGATGGATACCCCGGTCGTTAGAGAGTTTAACTGCGACGAACTGATCGAGAAATATATCGACAACCGCCTAGACGTTCAGTCTCTGTACCGCTCTATGAATATTCTAAAAAATGTTAGAAATATAACGATAGCGTCGATGACCCCTACTTTTATGTTTCGAGCTTCGGTCGATCCGACTTTTCAGAAGGACGCCGGTAAGGACGCATGGTTTGGGGACTCGACTTATATGAGCGACAATTGGAAACAGAATAGCGGCATGTTAATGTTTTCTTTCAGTCTTCCGCTCGATTATTACTTTCCGTTTTCGTCTAAGCAGATGGATCTTGTAAATAATAATTATCAGCTAAAACAGACTGAGATAGCTATGAGGCAATTGAAAAACGGAGCGGAGCTGGAGATCAAATCGCTCGTTTTAAAACTCCAAAAGTCGATAAATTCTCTTAATACGTTGAGAATGACTTACGAACTAGCCCAAAAGGCATATAATCTTGCGGAAATAGCTTATAAAGCGGGAAGCAAAGAACTGCTGGAAGTCCAGAATTCCGAACTTGAATACAAGAAGGCTAAAAATAATATACTTCAGGAGGAGTATAATTATACGACTGCGCTCCTTGATCTGGAGTACGCGCTCAATACAAAATTGAGGTAGATTGAGATGATAAATATTTTTAATTCGTAAATATTCGAATTAAAATTTATATATTTAATTAAAAATAAGGAATAAACTATGAAAATCAAACTGTTTTTTTTGTTAACGACGATTTTGATCGCTATATTGAATTTTCAGGGATGCAAGAAACCCGTTACAAAACCCCAGATGAAAGGAGACGCGACGGCGGACGCAGAAATTATCTTTGCCGTAAACGTTACGAACTCCGTAAAAGGGGAGATAAAAAATTACCTCGATCTAAACGGCGACGTCAAAGCAAAGACCGAGGTAGACGTTTATCCCGACGCTATGGGGAAACTTGTCGGGCTAAATATTTCTATAGGAACATATGTGTCTAAAAATCAGGAAATCGGCTACGTCGACCCTTCTAAGCCCGGTATGACCTATTCGCTCAGCCCGATAAAGTCGCCGATATCCGGCACGGTTACGTCGATAACCGGTCAGTTGGGCTCGACCGTATCTCCGCAGTTGTCTGTGGCGAAAGTCGGCGTTCTAACCGACATAAATATAGTCGCATATGTGTCTGAAAAATATATCTCCAAGATAAAACTTGGACTTTTATCGCATATAACTTTCGAAGCTTATCCAGGAGCGATTTTTAAAGGAAAGATTCAGGAACTTTCTCCGGTCGTAGATCCTCAGACTCGTATGATGGAGGTAAGAATATCGCTCGTTCAAAAAGATGCGAGAATAAAGCCGGGTATGTTTGCAAAGATAAAGATAATTACCGAAAGCAAAGATAAAATCGTTAAAATTCCTTCGGAATGCGTTGTAAAGAGATACGGGGAGAGCTTTGTATTTATTGTTAAAGAAGACGGCGTTGTGGAAAAAAGAAAAGTAGTTCAGGGGATACAAATAGATAATAAGGTAGAAATTGTCGAAGGGCTTGAATCCGATGAAAAAGTAGTTATCAGAGGACAAACGCTTTTAGAAGATAAATCAAAAGTAAAAATTATCGAAGTTGTCAATCCTCTAAACATAATAGATAATATTGATTAATTCAGGAGAAATAAATGATTTCAAAATTTACAGTTAAACATCCGGTCGCAATAGTAATCGTATTTATCTTACTGTTTTCATTAGGAATATATGCAACTTTAGATCTTTCTATAGATTTGTATCCCGAGATAAACCCGCCGGTGCTTTTAGTAATGGCAACTTACGGAGAGACAGGTCCGGAGGAGGTTGAGAAACTTATAACGCGGCCTCTTGAAAGCGCTCTTAGCAACGTCGGTAATATCGACGAAATAAGATCCACATCCTCGAGGGGGTATAGTCAGATAGTATTATTGTTTACGTGGGGGACCGATATGTCCGAAGCGGCGAACGACGTCCGCGATAAACTCGAGTTTGTCCGCAATTATCTGCCGGAGGACGCCGAAACGCCGATGATATTCAAATTTGATCCGGCGATGATGCCGATTTTGTTTTTGGCCGTAACGGGAGTAAGAACCCCCGAAGAGTTGCTAAAGATATCCGAAGATATTATTCAACCCCGGCTGGAGCAAGTCGAGGGGGTCGCTATGGCGGGCGTTTCCGGCGGAAGGGAGAGAATGATACGAGTCGAGATTTCCCAGAACCGCCTCGAAGCGTATAATCTTACATTGACTCAAATATCGAATATGCTTAGAGGACAGAATATTCAGATAAGCGCCGGTAGTATTACCGAAAGTAATAAAAATTACCTTGTACGCACCGCCGGCGAATATACCGATATAGAGCAGATAAAAAACACAGTAGTCGGATATAAAGGTCTAAGCGGCGTTAATCCGATGACTGCGGTTAATATGAATACGACTATTCCTATAAGACTACGCGATATAGCGGACGTTTACGACGGACTTAAAGACGAAGAGAATACCGTGCTTATCGACGGTAATCCCGGCGTATATATAACGATACAGAAACAGAGCGGAACAAATTCTGTAAAAACCGCCGATAACGTTCTAGCTAGACTCGAGAAAATAAAAAAAGAGTTGCCTAACGGTATTAAAATTGAAGTGGTAAACGATAAGACAAAAATAATCCGAACGTCTCTAGATACCGTAGTTAATTCCGTTATTTCGGGAGCGCTCTTAGCCGTTTTGATACTGTTTTTATTTTTGAGAAGTATAAAAAGCGTATTTATCATCGGTATATCGATACCGCTGTCGGTTGTTATAACTCTTATGCTAATGTATTTTTTCAATCTTACGCTAAATTTGATGACTTTAACCGGATTAGCGTTGGGGATAGGGATGCTTGTCGATAATTCTATCGTAATACTTGAAAATATTTACCGGTATAGGGAGAAAGGGGCTAAAGCGACAATTGCGGCTATATTAGGAAGTCAGGAGATGACGACGGCTATTTCAGCTTCGACTTTTACCACCATTTGCGTATTTGCCCCGATAATTATGTTTAAAGATCAATTAGGTATGATAGGAGAACTGTTTTCCGGACTAGCTTTTACCGTCGTTATATCGCTTGTCTCGTCGTTATTGGTAGCGATATTTCTTGTTCCGGTATTGACTAGCAAGTATTTTCAGATTTCTTCCCGAATGGAGGAGCCCCTTACCGGAATTCTCAAAATATTAGACGATTTTCTTGAAAAATTTTGGACGGGTCTCAGTAACGGCTATAAAAACGCTTTGAAATTTGTGTTGAAACATAAAGCCGTTACTATTATTATAATGGTTGCGATATTTATATCTGCAATGTTTTTAATACCTGTAGCCGGTTTTGAGTTTATGCCTCAATCGGGCGAGGATTCGGTTTCGGTCGAAGTTGAACTTCCTATCGGAACAACGCTTGAAGAGACTAAGGATATTATGAACCAAATTGAGCTGACGGTAAAAAGCGAAGTTAAATCTTACAAAAAAATAGTAACTTCAACAGGCGAAAAGGGGTTTATGGGATTTATGGGAGCTTCCCAGTCAAATAAAGGTAAAATTATGATTACTTTACCTCCGTACGCCGAGAGAGTTGAAGATTCTTTTACAATCAAAGAAAAATTAAGAAAACATTTTAACGATTTTCCATCGGCAATTTTTACTTTTTCCAGATCCGGTATGGGGTTGAGAAATTCGCCGATAGATATTATAGTGAAGACCAACGATTTGGATAAAGCGAGATATGTAGCTGAAAAAATTAAAGAACTTCTTAAAAATAACGTTCCCGAAGTTACCGAGCCGGTAATAGACATGAAAGACGGACTTCCTCAGATCGAGATATCTATAGATAGAGATAAAGCGTACTCCCTTGGGTTGAATATGGCTTCTATAGGGACAGAACTGAGAGCTAACATTGCCGGCGTAACGGCTTCGACTTTCAGAGAGGGGGGGTCTGAATACGATATTTTGGTAATTCTTGAAAAAGAAGACAAAGACGCTCTTCCGGATCTTGAGAAGATATTTGTCGTAAGCAGTATGGGCAAAAGAGTTCCGTTTTCGAGTTTCGCTCAATTTGTGAAAACTACCGGCCCTGTTAGTATAAAAAGAGAAAATCAGACGAGAGTAGTTCACGTTACCGGCGGGATAAAACCGGGCGTGAAACTAAACGAAGTTGAGTTAAAAGTTAGAAAATTAATCAATCAGGAGATTCCTCAGGACGACGAAACGGTTATAGAGTTTTCAGGCGATTTTGCGGAGATGATGAAATATTTTCAGAAATTCCTTTTTATACTGATTATCTCGATTGCATTGGTATTTGGTATAATGGCGGCGCAGTTTGAATCATTCCTCGATCCTTTTATAATATTCTTTACTATTCCGCTGTGTTTGATCGGCGTTATTCTGATATACCTGGCTACCGGTCAGAAATTCAGCATATTTACCGCCGTCGGACTTGTCGTATTGGTCGGCGTCGTCGTAAACAACGGTATTATATTGGTGGATTACGCGAATATGTTGATCGAGAGAAATATGTCTATAATCGACGCTATGGTTGAAGCCGGCGGCAATAGACTTAGACCGATACTTATGACTACTTTAACTACCATACTTGGTTTGGGACCTATGGCTTTTGTGAAAGGGGAAGGTTCGGACTTAAGCCAACCTCTCGCCTTAACGGTTTTGGGAGGATTGACGGTCAGTACGTTAATGACGCTTTTTCTGATACCTTCGATTTACTCGATTTTTTACAAAATGAGAGCCAAAAGAGAAGCTAAAAAAGCGGTAAAAAAAGAAAAACGAATGCAATACCGAAAAAAACGACTTAGCGAAGCTAAAGTATAATCCGGCGTTCGAAGAGAAATTTATATCAAGGGGATGTTATGAAAAGAATAGAAATAATTGGGAACCGATCTATCGAAGAAGATCTGTTTGATATGTTTAAAAAAAATAACGTAGTTAATATGTACACAAAAATCCCGATAGTTCACGGAGTAGGTAGTTCGGGGCCGAGAATGGGGGATCATACCTGGCCTGAGGAAAACTTCTTAATAGTCGTTTATTGCGACGAGAACGAAGCGGATATTATACAAAACTGTATATCTGAAATTAAACTCATCTTCCGGGACGAAGGGGTAAAAATGTTTGAGTCCGAACTTATCTGTTCGGTATAGGAAGTTATATGATAAAACGGATTTCTTTTTTTTTCTTGATTATAGCCGGGATATTTATTCAAAATTCGTCGCTAACCGCAAAGGATAAATATTTTATTGCGGATAAAAGATGGAGCGAGTCTTCTTACGTTTTTGATATCGAATCGGTTCCGAAAATTACAGTCGTTGTTAAAACTGAAAATTGGAATAAAATACTCCTTAATTTTGACGAAAACTCGAGAAATGAGAAAAAAGTTCCGTGCGATTTTGTTTTTGAGAAAAACGGCGTTGTAGAAAAAATAGAGACTGCCGGGATAAGAGTCAGAGGTAATCTCAGTCGAAGGAGGCCCGAAGGGAAAAAGGGCGAGCTACATAACGCCGAAAAACCGGATTACAGACTTGTTCACTTTAGGATTGATTTTAACGAATATCATAAAGCGAATTTTCATACTTTGACTTCGTTGAATCTCAAATGGTTTAAAGACGACTCAATGTTTGTACGAGAGATATATTGCTACGATCTGTTTCATCGGTTTGGAGTATTTACCGCGCCAAGATCAAGCTATTGCCGTCTCTATCTGAAATTTGACGAGGAGGATAGCTCGGTATATTACGGATTGTACGAAATGGTAGAGCCCGTCGATAAACAATTTGTCAAAACGCGGTTTAACGCTAATAAAAATTCGGACAACGGCGATCTTTGGAAGTGCTCGTGGGGAGCGAATTTGAGAAGTCTTAACGGCATAGGGATCGAAGATCCGGACGGTAAAAACAATCGGGTTAATTACGATCTCAAAACTAATAAAGAAGATTTTGATCGGGCCAAGAACAACCTTGCCGAATTTATGAGAAACCTCAACAAACTGAAAGGGTGGAGCTTTGCCGTCTGGATCGAGAAAAACTTCGACGTCGATCTGTTTCTTAAAGCGCAGGCGGTAAACGTCGCGGTCGGTATGTGGGACGACTACTGGGCAAATAATGGCAATAATTACTATCTTTACTTTGACGAAAAAAATAAGGGATATTTTATCCCGTATGATTACGACAATACTCTTGGAACCTCGCTTATAGTTAAAAACTCGGGTTTGCAGGATCCGTTTAAATGGGGGGCGGTAAAAGCTCCGTTAATCGATAAAATATTATCCGTTAAAAAATATCGGGATAAATATAACGGATATTTGAAAGAGCTTATTAAAAAGGAAAACGACTATTTTGACGCGGATAAGAGCGCGGCGCGTATACAAAAATGGCAAACTATGATAGAGCCCTATGTTAAAAACGATCTCGGTATAGCCGACGTTATTGAGGATAAGCCGGCGAAATGGGGCAACTGCGCTTTCTATCGGCTGCTTTCGGGAAACGATTCCGGTCTATATCCCGAAGCCAACTATTTTAAGACCAGAATCAAAACTATAAAAGAGGCTTCGTCCGCGCCCCGTCGCTCTTTTGGGACGGGAAAGTAAAATCGACGTATATGCGACTGTTTTGACACATATGGGACGCTATAAAAACTGCAACATATGTGTCAAAGTTCCCTGCTTAAAATTTGACACATATGGAACGCGCTGCGCCTCGATGAAAAATGCGCCATATGCGTCGATTTTCCAAAAAACCGATGAGTTACGGAGGGTAGAAATCTTTTTATGGACAAAACTTTTTTAATAGACTCGCATTGCCACCTGCAAGACGAAAGATACGGAGACCTCGACGGCGTTATCGATAGGGCGCAGAACGTCGGCGTAAAAAAGTTTCTCTGTAACGGAACGGATACTAACGATTGGGACAAAGTATATCGCCTTTCTCAAAAATATGAAGAAATTATACCGGCTTACGGGGCGCACCCGTGGTATATCGACAACTTAAGCGAAGATTGGGAGGGGAAGTTAGTCGAATATCTTGATAAATCGTTTTCAACCGTCGGAGAAATAGGGCTGGATAGGACGGTCGACGGCAATATTAAAAAGCAGATTGACGTATTTGAAAGACAATTGCAGATTGCCCGCGATAAAAAGAGAGCCGTCTCTATACATTGCAGAAAGAGCTGGGACATCCTAACGCCGATTTTGAAACGGTATAAAACGGCGGAATTTAATATTTTGATACACTCCTTTTCGGGAAGCCCCGAAGTAATAAATCAACTTAACGATATCGGGGTATATTACTCCTTTTCCGGCTCTATTACTAATCTAAACAACCTTAGGGCGTTGGAAGCCGTTAAATACGCTCCGTTAGACCGAATTCTAATCGAAACCGATTCGCCCGATATACCGCCTACTATTAATGGGATTTACGATAAAAACCTTCTGAATGAGCCGTCTAATTTGCAAATAATACTGAATAGAGTCGCCGAAATTAGAAATCTTGAAATACCGGAAATCAAAAAACAAATTCAAGCAAATTTTATGAATTTTATAAATAAAAGCGTTAAAATTTTGCGATAGCGCCCTCGACGTCGCATCCCTGGGCGGAAAAATAAAATGGACGCATATGCGTCGAATTTTTATGCGACAATTGTCGCACGCTATCGATCCGCCGCGTTGCGATAAAACCGGGAATTCCCATTTTGAATATACTAAAATGTTTATATATTCTGCTTGCGGCGTAAAATCTATTCGCATTTTGCATATTTATACGCCCCGTCGCGCCTTAACAAAAAAATAGCCCATATGCGTCGATTTTCCAAAAAATTCAAAAAAAAATTGCGAATTATCATAAATTTTAAGATTTATATTGACAGATATTTTACAATATCGTAATAATTATATAAGAAATGGGGATTATTAAACGGAGGGTATTAATGAGGAAATATTTCATTTTATTCTCTTTAATAATAATTTTTAACAATTTTATCTTTCCGGAAGAGAATACAAATACAAACATAAATAAGGTTTTGATCGATAACAAAAGTCCGAATATTAACAAGGGAAAGAGCGTCTCTTTTTTCTCAATCATAGATTTTTGGGCTTATCCGTTTGTTTTTGAGCCGTCGTATTCAAGCGCAAGCGACGGGCTTAACGGAAGAGTTATGTTGGGGCTAAAATACGACAAATTTACTTTTGGCGTATCTATGTTTGAGAATTATTTTT
>MWDO01000070.1 GCA_002070605.1 Spirochaetes bacterium ADurb.Bin133 | reverse complement strand
TAATCTCGCGACTATAATATACCTAATTTAAAAAATTATGTCAATAAATTTTTTAAATTTATAACAAGTAAATCCATCCAAATTAGACGGCGGAGATTCTATCATATATTATTTATAATGTCAATCATATTTTTGATATTTTTAATAAAATTTTTAGGAAACTCTTCTTTCAAATGAGAATGTAAACAACATTTAAAAATGTTTAAACGCATCTTTTTTCATACGACGCCCTCAACAAATTTCTCATAAAACAGCTGCCCGCAATCCGCATTAATATCGGCGCCTCTTCGATATCTTCTCGTTACTTTTAAGCCGACGGCGGTTAGTTTATCCATAAAACTTTTTATTTCCGGCTCGCTAGGTCTTCTCGGATCGTCGCCGCCGACGTTTATCGGTATCAAATTAATATGAAAGATATCTTTATCGATTTGAGAAAGCAAATCGACGTCTTGCCGTCTCATATTTACCCCTTTTATCAAAACGTATTCCAACGTGATTCTATTTTTATAAACGCCGTAAAGACGTTTTAATTCCTGAAATAGTAAATTTAACGGGTACTTTTTAGAAACAGGCATCATTTTTTCTCTTTCGCTCTGTTCCGGACTATTTAAAGAGACCGCCAAAGTGATATTTGGGAATTTTTTTAGCAAATCTTCAATTTTATCCGCAATTCCGCAGGTAGACACCGTAATTCTTGTTTGAGAAATACCCAAATTCTTTTTATCAATCAACTTTGATATCGCCGTTTCAACGTTTGTAAGATTATCAAGAGGTTCGCCCATCCCCATAAATACTATATTAAAATATTTATCAACGACGGACGCGTCGCCTTTCATAATCTTATACAAATACAAAACTTGAGACAAAATCTCGTCGGCGCGTAAATTTCTGATCAAACCCATATCTCCGGTTTTGCAAAACGCGCACCCCATTCTACAGCCGCATTGAGAAGAGATGCAAAACGTAACTCTATTATTTTTATCCTTTAAATAGACGCTTTCCACGCAGTTTTTATCGTCTAATTCAAATAAGAATTTTATAACGCCGTCGCTCGACGTTCTTCTAGCCGATTCGACTATCGATAAAATTCTAAAATTCTCCGACAACGATTTTCTCAAATTCAACGGGATATTGGTCATATCGTTAAAATCAAAGATACAGTTTTCGTAAATAAATTTAAAAATTTGACCCGCTCGATACGGTTTATCAAAAATCTCCCTTTCAGATAAACCGTCGAAGCGAAAATTAAGAATAGAGTCGTTCAAGTTATTGAAATTCCTTTACCAGTTCTTCGTAGAGATTCAAAACTTTAGTATTTTGATAAACCGTCTTACTGTTTTTTTCTTTGAATACGTCGGAAAGAAATTTAAAAGCGTTTAGTCTATCGCCTATCGCGATATAAGTATCCGTAATCTCGTTAACTAATCTAAAGTTAGACTTATCGGCGTTAAATAAGCGCATCATTTTATCAAGAGCTTTTGAATATTCTCTCCTTTCCTTGAGTATAAGCGCCAAACCAATCTCCGCATAATAGTCGTCCGCTATTTGAAGAGCTTTACTATAATATTTTTCGGCTTCGTCAAATTCTCCTAAATTCCTCAACGCGTCTCCTAATCTGGTCATAACGACTTTATTAGTCGGACTAATCTTCAACAGTTGGCGCCATACGTTCTTACTTTCGTTATGATTCAACACCCCCCTATAACAATCCGCAAGGCCGTATAGCGCGTAAAAATTATCCGGCGCCAACTCCAGAGCTTTTTTAAAGAAATCTATTCCTTGCTCAAAAGTCTTCCTTTTTCTATGGCAATTTCCGATAGCGGTTAAAATTCTTAAGTTATCCGGTTCTATCTCCAGCATCTTCATCCAATATTGAAGAGCTTGATTGTATTTTTTATTATCAAAAAAAAGATAACCGATGCCGGTAAGCGCATATGTGTTTCTTGGCTCGACGTCAAAAACTTTTAAATAAAAATTTTTAGAATTTTCAAAATTGCCAAGTTTCCTATAAGCGTCGGCAAGCCGGGTCAAAACCGTTATGTCCGGTTCGTTAAGAGCCAGAAAGTGCTCCCACAATCTTATAGCTTTATCGTATTCTTTCGCATCCCTGTAAGTATCGGCAAGCCCTATGACGGCGTATTTGTTTTCGTGGTGGTAGCTCAGACACTCTTGATAATATTTTTGAGCCTCTTTAAAATTATTCTCTTTCCGAGATAAATCCCCCATGCCTACAAGTCCGTATTGATTCTTCGGATCCAATTCGAGTAATTCCAGAAATTTTTCTTTCGCCGCCTTTAGATTATTTCGCTTGAGCAAATCGTAGCCTTCTTGAGATATTCGGTTTAGGGAATTAATTTTGTCGTCCAAATCTTTTTCTTCCGTAGTATTCATTGCGGCGCCTCCTTATTTAGTAATAATTATCTTATCGACAACGGCGTCGTCATCGTCATCTTTCAGCCATTTTTGTATTACTTTTGCCGAATATTTGCAAAATTCTTCGATTTTTGAACTGTTTTCAGATTTAAAATACATGTCGCAAGCTTTTTCAATATCGCTTTTTCCCATGTAGTAATCGCCAAGTCGAACCAATCCGTCTTTATAGTCCGTGGTCAAAAATATCTTTTCAGCCGCGGGGATATTCCCTTCGGTAAAAAATTCATTGCCTTTTCTAATAAGCTGAACCCTGGTTTTAGAGTCGACGGTTCTTTTTTTATCGTTACCTTTTTTTATCATTACAAAACTACTTTATTAACATTACCGCTTCATTAACATTAAAAAACGTATCTTTCGATTATATAAAATTTAGCCGTTTTTATCAATTAATTTTTTATTAATTTATCTTTTTCAGACTTGATTTGAATCGCCTCTTTCAATTCCGCAAAAAATTTATTTTCAAAATCCCCGATTTTACATTCGTCCCCGTCGTATTCCAAAAAAATCTTACCGATAATAGATCTATTTGGAAGCATCATCTTATAATCAATCCATAAGGAGTCTTGAGAGTAGTCCTCCGGCATTCCCACTCTGATCTGAAACTCTTCGGCAATTTTTATATCCGCGTACCGTAAATTAAAAGAATTTAGAGCGGACTTTGTCAGTATATTCTCCATATCCGACCTGTCGTCTGATTTGAGAATATTAAAGAAATTTATCACAGTCGATCTCAAAATCCTAATTTTAGGGTCTATAATATCTTCGCTGATAAATACTCCGATATCTTTATCGCCGGAATCTATATTTTTTCTGGTCAGAGGGTTTTCCCAGTCAATCGGAGAAAAACTATCCGAATAGACAAAAGCGTCGTCAATATCGGCAAGTTCCTTCTCCCCCTTGTTAAAACAAGTTAACGCTAAAAAAGCGCAAGTTATTAAAATAAATTTATTGTATAACTTCATTAATAACCCTGCTTAAATCTTCTATTCTATACGGCTTTACTATAATTCCCTTGAAACCGTATTTTTTAAAATCAGACATTACTTGGTCGGTAGAATATCCGCTCGAAACTATCGCGGTAATGTTTGGATCAAACGCCTTTAACGCTTTTATCGTCTCTTTACCCCCCATACCTCCGGGAACAGTCAAGTCCATTATAACCAGATCGTATTTTTTATTATTTTCAAAGGCTTCCTTATACATCTCTATCGCCTCTTCGCCGTCCGACGCAAATTCGACTTCGCAACCGATGAAATTTAACATCTTCCCCGCTACTTCCCTGACAAGCTCTTCGTCGTCCATAAACAGCGCTCTGGCGGAATTCTTCAAGACTTTATTACCGACGCCGTCGCGTTTTTCATATACGACGTCTATAGCGGGGAGGTATATGTAAAAGGTCGCGCCTTTTCCTATATCGGATTCGACGGTAATATATCCTTTATGTTTTTGTATTATCGAATATGAGATCGACAACCCCAATCCGTTTCCCGTTTCCTTTGTGCTGAAATAGGGATCGAATATTTTTTGCAAATTTTCTTTCGATATGCCGGCGCCCCTATCTTTTATAGATATTTTTACATAAGCGCCGTCTGCAATCGGCAGGTTGTCGGTCGCTTTTTTCTGTATATTTTCAACTCTAACGGTAAGCAGACCTCCGTTCTCCATAGATTGCTTCGCATTAATAACAAGATTATTAATTACTTGATTTATTTGCCCATCGTCCATCTCAATAGCTAAGGGCGGCTCTTCTTCTATGTATTCGCTCTTTACGTTCGAACCTCTTAAAATAAAATCTATCGAGTCTTTCAACAAAGAGGTAATCGAGCCGATTTTTTTTACCGGAGCGCCCCCTTTTGAAAAGGTTAGGAGTTGTTGAGTCAACTCCTTTGACTTTATACACGCTTTCTCGGCTTCGGACAGTATCTCGTAAATTTTATCGTTTTGGTTTGAATAAATTTTCCCCAACGTGATATTTCCTAAAATTGCCGTTAAGAAATTATTAAAATCGTGAGCTATACCGCCGGCGAGAATTCCGATCGACTCCAATTTTTTGGATTTATAAAATTCGTCTTGCATTTTATATTTTTCCGTTATATCGCGAAAAACCAACACGACTCCGATTATTTTACCGCCGACGTCTCTCATCGGAGCGCCGCTGTCTTCAATGATTTTTTCTCTACCGCTTTTAGTTACCAATACTACCGGTTTAGCCGACTCGTAACTTACGCCGGAACTTAGAACCAACTCAACCGGATTTTTAACTTTCTTTTTCGAAATGTCGTCGTAAACGTTAAACAATCCGCCGATAAGCTTGTTTAACGCGTCTTTCGAATCAGTTTCCAATATTTTTTCGGCGGCTTTATTTATAAGCGTTATTTTGCCGGAAATATCGGTCGTTACGACTCCGTCCGCGATAGACCCCAACGTTACCGCAAGCCGCTCTTTTTCCTCCGCCAATTTATCTTCGGCGACTCTCCTGTCGGTAATATCCTCTTTTACGGCTATAAAATGGGTGGTTACTTTATTGGCGTCTTTTATAGGCGATATTGTAGCCAATTCCCAATATAGCTCGCCGTTTTTCTTTTGATTCAAGAATTCGCCTCTCCACTCGCCGCCGTTATTAATTGTATCCAATAATCTTTCGTATTCGGCGTCGCTCATTTTACCGAATTTAAGCGCCCTCGAATTCTTTCCAATTACCTCTTCCTGAGCGTAACCGCTTACTTTTGAAAATTGCGGATTAACGTACTCTATATTCCCGCGGTTATCCGTTATAATTATGCTACTGGCGCTCTGTTCAACCGCCGTCGATAATTTTCTTATAGTCTCTTCATTTTTTTTACGCTCCGAAATATCTATCAATATAGCTCTAAATCCTATCGGAACTCCGTTTTGCAAATTTACATTTCCATAAATAACGACGGGAAATACCTCTCCGTTTTTCTTAACGACGTTGTATTCCGCCTCTTTAACTTCTTCGCCTAGAATAATGCGCTTAAGATTATTATTAAGTTTATCTTTGTCCTCCGGGACTACATGCTCAAACACGTTAAAGTTGTTAATCTCTTCTTTCTTGTAGCCAAACATCTCTAAAGCCACATCGTTAACGTAGAGCAATCGGCCGTTTAGATCTAGTTCGCAAACTACCTGCGGAAGAGAGTCGGAAAAAGTTTTGAATCTCTGTCGGCTCTCCTGCAGAGATTCGTACAGGCGAGCGTTGTATAAAGCCGATTGCAATCTCGTTATTAACAAAGACAATAGATGTATGTTTTTTTCAGAAGTTGTCTCGCCGTTTTTTGAAAACAGAGCAAAAAAACCGATTTGTTCGCCCTCTAACTCCAAAGGAAAAATCGTCGCCGACTTGTATTTTTTATTGATTAAACGCTTCTCAAATTTATATCTTGAATAGATAGATAAATTATCCAACAAAAAAAACGATTTTACGCTCTGAAATTCCGACATCATCGTATCTTTTCTTAACGCCCTATCGCTTTCAATTAAGTTTTCCATACCGTCGGGGCAATAAATTTGATACTCCGAATTTTTCTCGTCGCATATATAGACTAAAGGCAAGCCGATACCCAGATAATTATTAATAAAATTAACCGCTTTGCTAGTTATTAAAAAACTGGAAAGTTTTGACGAGACTTCGTCAAAACTTGTTAAAATTTCCAGAATACGTTGCCTATTTTTAGTCTCGACAACCGCTTTGTGCTTGTAAATAGCTATCTCTATGTTGGTATAGAGTTCTCTCTCTTCAAACGGCTTCAAAATATAGCCAAAAGGGTCGGTTATCTTGGCTCTCTGAATAGTATTGTCGTCGGTAAAGGCGGTAAGGTATATCACCGGGACGTCGATTTTTTCTTTTATAAGATCCGCCGTCTGAACTCCGTCGATATCGCCCTTTATCATTATATCCATTAATATCAAATCCGGAATCTCCTTCTCTATCGCTTCAAGAGCTTTTTTTCCGGATGGGCAAATTCCGATTACTTCATAATTTTTTTTTCTTAAAACGTTGGCGATATCGTCCGCTATAATGCCTTCGTCTTCAACTATTAATATTTTAGTTTTTTTCATAAAATTAACATACTATTAAAATTTAAATATTAAAATAACTATTTGGAAATCACTCCAAAAACTTATACTATTCTTTTTTTTAAAAGTCAAATTCTTTCTCTAACCCGCCGACGCCCCGTCGGTTTTTTGGGGAATAAAAAATATTTGTTTCATATGCGTCGATTTTTTTTATACGACAATTGTCGCGCGCCGGACCCGACGCATATGTGTCAAATTTTCCACGACAATTGTCGCGCGTTATTATCGACGCATTGCGCTACGCTCCCATCGATCGACAGCGAGAAGAACCGTCGCCTTTAAACTATAAAAAAATAAAAAAGCTTAGTCAAACAAAACGAGGGGGTCGCCCCCCTCGCTAAATTTTAATCAAACCAACAGTTTACTTACCGGGAGGCGCAAATTTGCAACTAACGCCAATAGTCCAGTTAGCTAAATTCCATACGTTTGTATTGGCGGTATTCGCCATATTAATGACAACGTTAGGATTCCACTCAAATTTTGCAGTCCAATTATCGAAGTTGAATCCGACGGTTATTCCCGGATCTACTTCGTTGTCTATTCTTACTACTCTAGCGCCGCCGTTAGCCGTCTCAACTTCCGTCTCGGCATTTAGATTGTTTACAAAAGCAACCTCTCGAGTAAAAATCCAAGCGGCGTCGAGTTTTACAAATACTATTTTTGCAAACTTAACTTTCCAGTCCGCTCCGACCTCTAACGTGAACTTGTGAGTCCCGTTATCGATCTTTTTCGCTCCGGTAGCGGTCGACGACAACAAAGTCCCATGATACCCCGGTTTAATCCAGAAATTATTCTCCTGATAGTCGGTAGGATCGAGAGCCAAACTAATCTCAAAATCAAAACCGCCATTGAAAGCAAACGGTTTGGAATCAAAGGCTTCCGGGTCTTCGGTTCCGGCAACCTTAGTTTTCCAAGTATAGTATGAAGCAAGCCCTATATCGTAGGATATTTCAAAACCCAATGCTAATAGAGGAAGTCCCACTTCAAAAGGAATAGAAGTCCCTATTACCCCTCGTACGTAAATCCAAAATACTCGTACTTTGCGAAATCGGTATCGTCCTGTATGGTAGTTACAGGAACAAATCCTATTAAATCCGCCGAAGCGGGACCGTTTCCGCCCAATTTAAAACCAAAGAATTGTCTGATATAAAGATCGTTAATCGCTTTGTTAAACAGATCTGATTTCAATAAAATTCCCAAACCGATATCTAAAAGCCCCTCGCCGTTTATTGTCTCTCTTTTAGCGTATCCAAGAGGTTTATTCGGATCGGTATCCGTTTCAAGTTTATACTGATCAAAATCCGTTCCTCCTCCAAGCATGACGGTCAACTCAAACACATTTGAAATCGGCAAACCTAAAAATACGGCGACGTAATTGTCTATCTCCGTCCAATTTTGCGTCTCTCTTACGCCGTCGGCAGTCTTTGTTCGATTGTAGGTATTATCCATAACGTCCTCTATATAAAGATATATACCTAACTTAAATTTTTCCATAACGGGGAGAGATAGACACGACGATATGACTCCGGCATACGCGTCGGCTACAAAGTTCTTCAATCCCATGTTAATCTCGTACTCTTTCAATCCCGCGACCTCTTCAATGTCAAAGTTGTCGTCTATTTTGACGACCGGGTTTAAAAAAGACGCCGCAATTAGCAAAATCATTAAAATGCTAAGAAATTTTCTCATAATTACTCCTTCTTTTGTAAAAAAATTTATTATATCGCCCATACTAAAAAATATTACAACGCTTGTCAATAAATAAACTTATTTTTTTTATTTTTATAAAATTTTTGCTCTTTTTGCTTTGTCTTTATATTAGGATACTCCGCGCCCGTCGGTTTCTTTGGGAGCGGAAAAAATTGACGCATATGTGTCAAATTTATTTTTGACGCATATGCGACGCGCTGCGGTAAAACAGATCATAAATCTTCCTAAAAAAAAAGAACCGCTCCATAATACAAAGCGGTTCTCTCGTATATCGTTATTATATCATAACTCGCCGATTTTCTTCAGTATATCGGATTTGGAGCCGTTATTCTCAACTAAGTTTTTTAGAGCCAAAATTTTATCTCTTTCAACATGAGAGCCGCTGAATTCGTTATTTTTTATCTTCAATCGCAGTAGTTCAAATTTCTCAACAATGTTTAAAAAGAAATCCCCCTTTCGCGCTCTGATCTTAAAATCAAAATCTCCGGCGATCATTCTATCAAGCGATATTCTGAGTCTATATATCGGTCCCGCCATTCTATGCGAAAAAAAGAGCGAATATATACAGATAATTATCATAATAATAGAACATACTACAAGCAGAGGGGGAACGATAACTCTAAACAAATTTGTCCTGATCTCTTCGGGTCCGTAAAATTCTTTCAAACTCTTCTCGTCGTCGACGACTACCAAGTCGTCCTTTTTCAACCCCTCTTCCGCTCTACCTTTTGGATCGTAAACAAAATACTCCCGTCCTTTTTTATAAATAATCATAGATTCTGCGTCGTAAGCAAACTTTTTGTGCCCCTCGATTGTGGTATTTGATCGTTTTTTGATCGTTACAATCTGATTAAAAATATTATCTCCAAAAAGAGACTTGTAATACAACCAACCGGCGGCAAATAAAAAAATAGCTACGACCGTCAGCAATATTGTCAGTAAATACTTAACAATAAAACCGATTTGAAACGGTTTGTCGATAAGATAATTTGTTCTTTTTGATTTAGCCACAGACATCCTCCATACGCGCGATACGAAATAAAATTATTTTGAAAACTCGATCCAGGTCGCCCAGAATCGAAATCTAAATCTTTTAGTATTTTACATTTTATTCAAAAATAATTCAATATATTTTTGAAAAAATATAAAAAATATTTATTTTTAATCTTATCGTCTAACGCTACGGTCAAACTTTAAGAATTCCCGTCCCTTCGCAACATTTATATTCAAAACATATCGTAGAATGAGTTATTTTAAATTTTTCCGTTAAAATTTTTTCTATCTCTCTATTAAGAGGAGCTGTTTGACTAACTAAAATGTCGTTTTTCAGATTTATATGAGCTTCAAAATTTACGTTCTTCTCGTCAAGCGACCACAAATGTATATGATGAATATCTTCTATATCATTGATAGCAAGAATAGCGTCGTTTATTTTCTGAATATCAATATTTCCCGGAGCCCCCTGCATAAGAATATTGAGCGACTCTTTGACGACGCGGTAACACTCCCGGATTATATAAAGATTAATCAAAACCGTCAATACGGAATCAAGCCAAAACAGGTCAAAAAGCGTCATTAATACGCCGCCGACTACCACCGCTACCGAAGAAAGAGCGTCGCCGAGAAGATGAAGATACGCCGACTTGATATTTAACGACTTCTTAGAGTCGCTCCTCAAAATAACCATTGCGACTATATTGGAGACCAGCCCTATGGTCGCAATTACGACAACCATTTCCCCTTTAATATCTTCCGGATTAATAAACTTATTATACGCCTCTTTTATCAATAAAACCGATATTACAATTAATGTTACGGAATTGAAAACGGCGGCGATAACTCCCGTTCTTTTATACCCGAAAGTTCTTTTGTAATCGGCCCCTTTCCCGGAAATTTTAACGGCTAAATAACTGACTACAAGAGATACGCCGTCGCTAAAATTATGCATAGCGTCGGATAATAACGACAAACTCCCCGACAATAAACCGCCGATTATCTCCGCTATAGTTATTACGATATTCATAAGAGTCGCTATAAGAATCTTTTTACCGCTTACTCCTTGAACCGAATGATTATGCCCGGAATGATTATGCGCTTCGTTATTACTACTATCGCCGCGCTTTCCCATATCTATTCTCCTTTCCCGCAAGCCGGCGTCATAGCGACTTCGCGATATCTTTAAGAGATTCTATAAATAGTTTGACCTCGTCTTCAGAGCCGACCGATACCCTCAGGCAGTTTTCAAGCCCGACGGACGAAGAGTAATTTCTTATCAAAACGCCCCGTTTAACAAGCTCGGCAAATACAAAATTTGACCTCTCTACCCTAAACAAGAAAAAGTTAGCGTCCGAATGAAACAATTGAATCTGTTTTATTTTACTTAGTTCGGATTCCATATACTTTTTTTGTTTTAAAATAACCTCGACGTTTCGGTCGACAAAATCGGGGTTATCAAGAACCTCGTCGAGCGCGATAAGATTTAAGATATTGAGGTTATACGGAAGTTTAACTTTTGAGAGTTGAGTTATAATATTTTTCGGACCTATCATACACCCCAGCCGCAACCCAGCTAATCCAAACGCCTTAGAGAAGGTCCGCAGTATAATAAGGTTGGGATAGCTATCCAAATCGCCGATCAACGTCTCGCCGCCAAATTGTATATACGCTTCGTCTATTATTACCAAGCCGCCGGAATTCTTGATAACCTTTATTAAATCCTCCTTAGCCGCCGCCGCGCCGGTCGGATTGTTTGGCGAACACAATACGGCAACCGACCCTTCGAATTTTGATTCCTCGACAATTCTATCAATATCAAAACTCATATCGGGCTTTAACGGAACTTTGATTACCTCTCCGTTAAAATTTGACGATAACAGACCGTAAATCGCAAAAGTAGGCGTAGGAATAACGACTCTCCTTCCGTTCTCCACTATCGCCGCTAAAATAGTCATAATCATCTCATTTGAACCGTTTCCAATCAAAATATTCTCTTTATTTACCCCCAGATACGCGGCGGTCTTCAAATACAAACCGTCGGGAGTAAAATCCGGATAAACGTTCCATCTGGAAGCCAGCATTTTGTCCAAGATCCTCTTCTTCATATCTGCGGGAATATCAAACGGAGATTCGTTTTGATTGAGTTTAATCGGGGTCTCTATAGGGGTCAAAGTATACTCCTTGTTGTTTATTACCCCTTTTTTAATCATTTTATTGATAAAATCGTTAGTCTCCATAACGCCGCCTTTAAAATTTAAGTTTAGATATTATAACAAATTTATACAATTTTTCAAGTCGTTTTTTTGGGCGGGGAACGACGCATATGGGACGCGATAAAATTGGGAATTCCCGTTTTGAATATACTAAAATACTTAAGTATCCTTCATATCGGGACCTTATCGGGACTTGCGCCGCCAAAAATATTTGACGCATATGATGCTAAGGTAAAAGTATTGATTAAATCTGCTAAAGCGGTTATAATTGAACCAAGTTTGGTTAAGTACG
>MWDO01000069.1 GCA_002070605.1 Spirochaetes bacterium ADurb.Bin133 | reverse complement strand
CTTTTAATACCTTTTGTTGACGATTTTAATGTAACTGTAAAATCAGTAGTCTGATCTTTTTCTATTAAATTATTTGAGGGTTGAGTAATTGAAAAATCATTTGAATTGTCCTCAATTAAAACAACGGGATTATTTCCTTTTAATATTAACTCTGAAATTCCTTTATTTTCAATATAAATTTTTGCTGATTCCCCATCATATAAATCAACAAATCCAAAATCATAGATTCCATTATTTACAATTAATGATTCTTGGCTTCTTACATTTAATTCTGGTTTATCGCTCCTTATTTGAATATTAAAATTAAAATCTCCATTTTTAATATCGTTAGATTTGATTATTAATTTTGCGTTAATTTCATTGACAGTAGATATCGTTGCGCTAACGGTAAAAACAATAGCGCTTTCCTTTGCTAAAACAGACCTTACCGGTTGCGTTAAAATAATCTGTTCAGAATAATCCGTAATAAAGTTAATATTTGGGTTTCCAGTCAATTCAAGATCAACTGTTCCTTTGTTTTCTATAATAAAGTTAAAATCTTTCTTAATATTTGTAGGTATAATTCCTAAATCAACAATTTCTCCTTGCTTAACAACTTTATCATTATATTTAATATCTATTACAGGTAGATTCTTTTTAGGTAACATATCAATAGTACAAGAAAAAATAATTAAAATTGGCATTAAATATAATAATTTCTTCATTATTCTTACTAACTCCTTTTGATATTTATAACTCAACTTTCTAAATTCTTGCTCGCACGGAAGCGAGCAACATCTTAAAAACCATCACCCTGCCCAGCCCTTGCCGATAACTACGATATATCTGAACCCCGAAGCGTCTTTTACACTGCCGTGGTACAAAAGACGCGCTCGACTTTCATTATTAATTTATAATTTAATACTAAAAATAATTCAACTTTTTTTTTAAAAATATTAAGAAATAAAAAAAAATAATAATAAATTTTTAAATAACATAAATTCAGTCTTCTAAGTCGATGCCGTCTAGCGGGCTTTTGATATTTGTAAGTTTTTTTGTACAGACGTGAGTATAGATCATCGTCGTCTTTGGGCTGGCGTGTCCGAGGAGGTCTTGGATGTATCTAATGTCGGTTCCTTCTTCGAGAAGATTTGTCGCAAAGCTGTGGCGAAGCCCGTGAATTCCGGTTTCTTTTATTACGCCGGCTTTCTTTTTAGCGAGTTCGAACACTTTTTGGATCGATCGTATAGAAATGTGAGAGGTTCTATTTTGACCTTCAAAAAGCCAATATTTTGGTTCGTATAGTTCGAGATATTTTTTGAGCGTTTTTACAAGAGTCGCGGCCAGGAGCGTTACTCGGTCTTTTCTGTTTTTCGAATTTTTTATCGTAACGGTTTCTCTTTCAAAGTCTACATCTTGTACTCTCATCGTCGAGGCTTCGCTAACTCTGAGTCCGCCGGAATAGATGAGTAGAATCATCGTTTTATGTTTTAGGTTATCTATAGATTTAACGATAGCTTTGATTTCGGATTTATTTAGGACGGTCGGTAAATATTTGTTTTTTCTCGGGCGTTCAACTTCGTAGATAAACTTCTTTTTTAGGATTTGAGAATAATAAAATTTGAGTCCGTTTATGACGACGTCGAGAGTCGTAGATTTATAATTTTTTTCGTTTGAGAGGTAGTACAGATAGTTTTTTATATCTTCGCCGGTAACGTCGGTTGGTTCTTTTTTGGAAAATTTGATAAGTTCGACGTTTGATTTTAAGTAAGATTTAATTGTATTTCTTCGGTATTTTTGGATTATCAGCTCTTTTTTTAGTTCGTGAAATTTCTCTAGGAGGTTGTTGTATTCGATTTTCGCTTTTATTTTTTTTCTTTTGGATTGATATTTTTCTACGGAGGTTGAGTCGATATAGGTTTCGTCTTGAAATATTTTCTTTATATTGTCGAGATAGTTGGGAGAATAAGGCGCTTCCCATTGTCGCTTTTCTACATTCCAAGAAATATAATCCGGCGTTTGGATTTTAACGATAAGATTACGATCGTAATATTTGAACTTCAGACATATTTTTTCGTCGTCGTATTGATTAATGTACAGAGTATTCATTTTGTCCCCCATACGTTAATTAACAACTTTTTTTTGATTTTGCTTTACAAAAATTGTGAAATTTTATTTTATTTTTACAATAAATAAGATTGTGAAATTAGGACTTGTCGCGGTCGTCGATATATAGTCCTTTTTGTATTCCGTATTCGATATAGCGTTTAGCGACTTCCCATAAATCCTCGGAAATATCTTTAATAAATTTCTTTTTATTAACTATTTCGGAATATTTTATATCTAGAACCCGCTCATTTTCGTCTCTAGATAATGGGTGATTTATCAACGGTTGTAAATTATCTATAGCGTTTGCGATCATAGATTCGTCGGTTTTTCTTTCATCAAATTCTATCCACAATTGATAAAATTCGTCGCAAAATTCTTTCGGAAGCAGACCAAATATCCGCTTTGCCGCTTGATCTTCTTTCGATCGCGTTTCTTCTACATTTCTACGATACAAATTTGTATCTCCCGCGTCGATTTCAACTACATCGTGAATTAATAACATTTTGATTACTTTAAATAAGTCGTAATTTTTATAAATGAAGTTGTCTTTAAAGATAAGCGCCATCAAAGCTATATGCCAAGAGTGTTCGGCGGAGTTTTCGGCTCTTTTTTTATCTATAGTTTTGTTCGTTCTTAATACTAACTTAAGTTTCTCTAGTTCCGTAATGAATAATATTTTTTGTTCTAAGTCCTTGTTCACATTTACTCCGTTACAATTTTTCTACGATATTATTTAAAAAGGAGGAAATAACTATTTTATACTTCGACGCCGTTTTCGGCGAGTTCTTTTTTCATCCAGATAAGTTGTATAGCGTTGGGCATGATATTTTTCATATCGATATAGCAGTTTTTCATTCTATCGACCGTGTCTCTGTCGTATTTATTGACGATAAGGGAGATAAATTTTTTCAGAAAATCCAAGAATATCGGAATTTCTTTCCCAAAAAACGCTTTACTCATTGCGAGTTCGGATTCGCGTAGTATTTTATTCGCTTCGTCGATTTTGTTGTCTTTTATAAGCGAGAATATCATCGAGGTTTTCGGGAAAATGATATTGGTAAAATCTATTACTTCTTTTTCATAAATTTCGGCGCTTTTAATTTTTATACAGGACTTGTATTCGATAATGGCTTTTTTATAAAATCCCATGCAGTTATAAAGATCGCCGAGATTTCTGCGAGCCATGCCTAATTCTGAAAGATTATCTATCTTATAGGAGGTTTTTTGAGATAATTTATGGTATTTCAGAGACTTTTGGTAATTTTGTTTAATCATATAGATATAGCCCAGCGTCGAATAGTATTGGGCGATCTCTCGAAATCTATCGGTTTTTTTTGCAACGACGAGCGCTTTTTTTATATAGAGAGCTTGATATTTCGTATCGACAAGCGGCCCTACCCCCGTGGCTACGCTATGAAAAAAGACCATCTTTTCATTGTAATTCTTCAGAAATGTTTCGGTTTTTAATATATAGCGGTATATTTGCTCAATTTTGGCGCCTTTTATCTTTAAATAGTATGAATAGTATGAATAGTAGAGAATATTGAGAGCCCGGTAATGTTCCGGAGTCAAATCTGCCGGATCGGATCGTAGCATTTTACCGACCTTGTCATATCGTTCTTTGATTTCGTATTCTATTATATCTTTCTGAGCGGAATCTGAAAATACGATATCCATGAAGAAGAGGTTTATATAAGCTTTAAAGAACGGTTCGCGCAGTTTTTCAGCGATCGCCAACGCCTCGTTTATGATATCGACGTAGGGCATCTTTTTCATATAGAGGTAATATTGAAAGTAATGCGCGCCCGAAAGCATAGTCATATATTCGTCGTTATATTTTTTTGATTCGTTATAAGCCGCCTCGATATATTCAAGAGATTCTCTTTCATGGAATGTGAAAGTTTTAGCGTAGAAATAGTAAACGACCCGTAACGATATTTTGTATTTAACGGTATAGCTAAAATAAGGTCGAAATATGATGTAATCGTTTGAATTTAGCTCTTCATCGCTAAAATAAAGAGGTTCCGAGCTATCTTTTTGGGCGCTTTCGGCTAGTTTTATAGCTTTTTCAAAATATTTACGCGCGTCTTGCAAATCAAACATAGCTCTATATTTCATCCCAGTCAGAAAATAGTATTTAACAGCCGAAACGTAGTCGTTTGCTTCTTCAAAGCTATATGCAATTTTCTCAAGATATTTTGATATGTTATGAGCGTACTCTTTTATCATCGTTTCGGCGATTTTTTTATTAATTCTCGCGCCGTATTCTTTTTTAGAAAGGTCGTTTATGATTCCGGATATACAGCAACTATTAAATGATATGATTTTCTGGGAATTGAGCTCGTTTATTAAAATTAGTTTTTTATCCGCAAGAGATTTTACAACGTCGCAAAAATTATCTTTATTGTAAACGCTTTTTAGGAGATCGAGTTTGATATTTATATCGAGGAAGCTCATGGTAATTATAATTTGTTTTTCGTCTTCGGATAGTTCGTCTAAGATAACCCGAACGAGTCCGGCGGGAGTTTCCGGAGCCGAGTCGATTGTGAAATTCGGATCGATTTTCATTTTTTTGTTTACAAATCCGGCGAGCAGGTATATATAAAATTGGTTACCCAGAGTTTTCTCAAAAATTCTTTTAGCGTTCGTCTCGTCCGAAGGGGCGCCTAATAACGAGTCTAAAAACAGTTTAGTATTTTTGTAATCGTAGTTATCGAGCCGTATATATTCCACTTCGCCGAAGCCGGCTCCAAGATTTTTTTTAGAGGTAAGGATAAATACGACGTTACTCTTTGACAGTAACTTTCTCAGATAGAGGAGTAACGCTAGAGAATCGTCGTCAAGACTCTCGACGTTATGTATAGTTACGACGATCCGTTTTTCTTGCGAAAGTCTTTCTAAAATAATTTTTAGAGAATCAAAAGCTATCTGTTTGTCCGCTCTTTTTTCAGACTCATAATACGTAGCGTTAAAGTACTCTTTTAATAGAGAATTATGCTTTTCATATTTTACAGAGTTGGAGAATTCTTTTGAATATAACAAATTTTGTAAGTTGTCAAATATTTCGCGAAAAACCTGAAGAGGGAAATTTTTAGAATATTTGTCGGCTATAGCTTGAAGCAAAATATAGTCTGCGTTATCAGTCTTAAGAGTTTTGTATAGCATATTTCTCTTTTCAAAATTCCCTTCCCCTTGAATAACCAGAGTTTTTTTCCCTTTTTTGTCGCTATAGATAAACCTCTCTAAAGTTTTACTCTCTTTTTCTCTGCCGAAGACAAAGGCGTCCTTTTGCGCGCTTTCATAGAGGTTTGTAACGCCGGCGATACCGAAGGTTGCGACCTCGCTTTTATCGCCGAGTTTGATACGCAAATTGAGTTCTTTAAAATTAAAATAATCTTTTGTTTTTTTGTAAACCGAGTCGGTAACGGCGATATCATATTCGTTATCGGCGTTCAAAGTTTTGAACGCGACGTTTATATTTTCTCCGATAATTTTGCGGGCGGTTGACTTGCCGGCGTTACGGTTATAAACGTAGAGATCGCCGGAGTGAACCGCTATTGGGATAGCTTGCTTTGGGGCCTCTTGTCTCAACGTAAACGCTTCGCGCACCTCTTCTACTATCTCTCGCCCGCAATAACAAGCCGTTAGTTCGGGACTAATATTTCCGTATATGCCAAAAAGAGTTACTATGTAGTTTCCAATGATATTATCAACTTTGCCGAGATGTTTTTTAACGACTCTATTTACAAGACTATACGACTTATCAAAAATCGTCGGTTGATCCGCTCGATCTGTTTTAACGCTATATTCGATAATGTAGGATAAATCTATTATCATTATCGCCGCGCGTCTTTTTCGTTGTAGAGAAAATTCAGGCAATCTTTTTCCAAAGCCGTCGGCTGAGTTTTTCATCTCTTCCATTTTTTTATTTATATATGATTTTTTAAATAATTACAATAGTTTTTTTTCTTAACCTATCGGTTTTTTATGGAATAGAAAATTAATTTTACGTAGAGTAGACATATCTGGGATAATTTTCGATTAGGAGCGTATATAATAGCTGTTTTTGAGCGGCGATATTTAACAGTTGTGTCATTTTACTTAAAAAGTCGTTTTTCAATTTATCAATCCTTAATTCCTTTCCAACAAGCTCAAGGAATCCTTCTAACCCATATTGGACAACGCCGTTATAGAAGAACAGTATAATCTCGCGGACTATCGAAGCCATGCCGAATTCGTTATACAAGGAATGCCATCTTTTTATTCGCAAATAGTCCGCTTCGCTGATTCTAAGGTATTTATCCAACCTTTTATCGTCGGAGCTATCTATAACGGCGTATTCGGAGCGATGATTCCCAACTATTCTCTTCATTTTTGACATTTTTTTGTCAATAAGGCGAAACATAGTTTCAAATAACTCGCTGAACGTATTAATTTTGAACTCCTTTAGCAGAAAATCTATGACATTGGTATTCATAGATTCTGACACTATAAAGTGAAATAGATGTTTTTTGTTTTTCATAAAATTTTCTCCTTTTTCTTTGTATATATAACACCTAAAAGTAGAAAACTCTTTACAAAAATTTGGATAATTTTTAATAAATGACAAATAATTTACTACTTAAAAATATTTAACGCATATGTGTCATTTTATCTCAAAGCGACAATTATCGCCGCGCCTTAGACGCATATACATTAATTTTATTTACTTTACAAAGCTCTAAAGTAATGAAGTTACCTTATACGAAAATATCAGTTTCATATGCGTTAAATTTCCCAAAAAACTGCCCGTCGGTTTTTTTATGGAAGAACAATAATTTCCACTCTACGGTTTTTAGCTCTTCCCTCCGGAGTCGAGTTGTCCGCTATGGGATTTTCGCCCCCTTTTCCGCCGTAGGTTATATAGGAGGCGTTAAATTTATGTTTTTCGACAAGATAGTTTAGTATGGTCAGAGCTCTTTGTTCCGACAAAATTTTTTGGTTTTTTGGTTGTCCAATGTCGGCTGTGTGCCCCGTTATTATTATTTGGTTGAATTTGTAATTTTCTATTAATCTAGCGACTTTATCGACGCGGCTATATTCTCCGTGAAGAATTTCGGGACTATCCGGCTTGAAATGGATATTCGCCATGACTATGTAGAGTTTACCGTCGATTATTTTGATCTCGGTATCTTTAAAATCTTCGTCGTTTTCCCAGTTGCGCGTCTCTTCTATCTTTATCGGCGGCGGAACTTTGTACGCGCTTTTTGAACTTCCTGAAGTTTCGATTAGTTCGCAATCGTCGAGAATAAACGTAAAATCGTAGATTTCTTCAATTATGGAAGGTCTTCCTGCGGTGTTGTTGAATTTTATAAGAAAAGAGCTAAATCCTATGATTTTCTTTATACCCGAACCTAATAAAGTTAATCTGTTTTTATTATGGACAAAAATTGCGTTTGCCGATATGGTTAGGATTTGTTCGTCGTCGATTGTTTCGATTGAGGAAAGTTGATAAACGACGTCTAGATCAAGCGATAGGGTAGATTTGTTATCGTTAAATAAATCGATATTATATTTGGACGGTTTAGTCCATACCGAGCCGATTTCTATGGAGTTTTCCGGAAAACACGGAAAGCTATGAAGACCTTTTTTTGTTTCGGTTTGGTAATTGTTTCCATAGACGTCTTTTTTATATTTATACGCCGTATCGGTTTTGGTTTTATAAGTTTTGGTTTTATAGTTGAGTTTGGTATCTTCCATTACGTAGTTGTTTATAGATAACGTAGCTTTATCGCTCTCTATATTTTCGGTTTTGATATAGGATACTTCTTTGTAGATCGAGTCGCCGATATACTCGTTTTCGTATAGCCGACGGACGATACTGTTAGTTTCGATGTAGAGAATGGTATTCGGATCAAACTTATATCTGATCTCGACGGCGTTAAGAGTAAGAAGCGGAGCAAATATCATTATGGAGGCAAATAGTCTTCTACGCATCTAGTTTTATCGCAATTCCGTCGGGAGTAAACGAGAGTATTTTGTATATGGAAGGGTAGCGTTCTCTTTTCATCTCTCTTTTATAGAAATAGTCGGTAACTATCGAGGCTATTCCGAAAAGTATCGAAATCGATCCCAATACGATATAGGGAGCGGGATCGAACATTCTTTTATGAATATTGTTTAGTCTGTTTTTGTATTCGTCTTCGATGGCGGAGGAAATATCGTATCGCCAAAACATATCGATTGGGTCGAATATCATACAAATCGAGCCGATAAGCGCTCCGGTGAAAAGAAAGCTTCCGTATATGAGTCCGCCGTATATCGGAATCTGAGCGAGTCCGGCGACTATAAAGTGTCCGGTAAAATATATTAGAGGCAATGATTTTGCTATTCTCGTGAAGAAAGCCATATCGCTTATGCCGGCGCTCTTAAAATCTTCCGCGACTCCAAGCATTACTTGAGAGACGTCGTAGATATTGGCAAGATAAGCCAGGCTGACAATAAAACCGTATAATCCGGTTGTCGAATAGCTGCTCCAGTAGGCGATCTTTGCGACGGTCAGTCTATCCGGCCCCTTGTTTGGAACGAATTTTGCCGAGTCCTCCGTTTGATCGGCAAAAAGCGACGCGCTTACGGCAAAAATAATAATTAAAATAAATATTTTTTTCATAAAGATATTATATATGTTTTTACGAAAATGTCCATAAAAAGAATTTTATAGAGAATATTTTATTACATTATGAAAAATTATGTTATAATCCTGCCGAGTTTTTACGGATAATCGATGAAGAGATTTTATATACTTTTTATATTTGCATCCATAGCGGTAGGGTTGATATATCCGCAAGGGGAAAGGATCAAATTTCTTCTTCCGTATTTTCTCGCCGCGTCGATATTTCTCAATTTTTACTCGATTGATATTTCGGTTCGAAAGTTTTTCCGGATAGAGCTACTTTATTACTTCGTTATAACATTAATATTAGCGCCGACAATTATATTTTTTCTGACAAGCGGTCTGGATATCAATTTGCGTTTGGGATTTGTCCTTATTGCGATAACTCCCGTCGCGATAAGTTCGTCGATCGTGGTCAAAATCATCGACGGCGATATGGAGTTGTCGCTGACCAATATACTTTTTTTTAATTTGTTTTCGATAATAAGTTATCCGTTACTGATTAAGATTTTTTTTTATAAGGACGCCGTCGAAGTTCCTTTTAAGAATATTCTTGCAAATTTGTTTTTTATTATCCTAATACCTTATATTTTATCAATTATATTTAAAAAAAGCGGAATACTGAAGAAAACGATAAGCGCCGCTTGCAAATATACAAGCTATATACTGATAGCGTTAATTTACATAGCCGTTTCGTCGTCTGCGGATAAAATAAGACAATTTGAATTTAAAATGTTAGCGGGAGTATTTCTTATAACTTTTGCGATCGCTTTGTCCTATTTTGCCGTCGGTTTTATTTTGGGGAAAAATCTGAAAACAAAGAAGACGCTCTCGGTATCGTTTGGTCAGAAAAACACCGGATTGACGCTGCTAATATCGCTGCTTAATTTTTCTCCGGCTGCGTCGATACCTGCGACTATTTATATTATTAGTCATCATCTTTTAAGCGCAATCCTGATTTTTATTTCCGGTAAAATCTCCTCAAAAAAGGAGGAGGAAGCGGTAATTAATCAAAAAACGCTGTAATACTTATCCTTGACGTCAATTTTAAATCTTTTTATCTTTTTAGTCGTCGTTCGCTCAAAATCCTCGTCGATAATACAAAAATATTTGATTTTTTTGTATGACGCCAGTTTTTTGTTGTTTTCAATAATTTCTTTCTTTAAATCGTCTATGAATAACGTCTTATCGGCTTTTAGCTCCTCTTCGGTTTTACCCTTAAGTTCTTTTAAGTATTCGTAGTTGGGATATATTATAGCCGAAATTACCTCTTCCGACATCGTCCCCTCGTCGTAACTTTTGATTACTATACCGTCGATAGTTTGCGATTCGAGATACAAGAATTCTATCTCTTCGGGATAAATATTTTTACCGTTATTTGTAACGATAACGTTCTTTTTTCTGCCGGTAATATAGAGGCAGTTGTCCTTATCAATGTAGCCCCAATCGCCGGTAAGAAAATATCCGTCCATAAAAGCTTCGTTGGTCAACTCCGGCTCTTCATGGTAACCGAGCATTACGTTGTCCCCCTTAACGGCTATTTCTCCAACACCTTCCGCGTTTTTGTTGATTATTATTATATCGAGTCCCGGCGAAGGCATACCGGCCGAATCAAATTTATAGTATTTATCTCTGTTGACTGCAAGCAGCGGCGAACATTCGGTTATACCGTATCCCTGTACCGTCAAAACGCCAAGTTTGGTAAAAAACGCGCCTACGTCTTTTTTCAAAGCGGCGCCGCCGGATATGAAGGCTCTCAAGTTTCCGCCGAACTTATCGTGGAACGCTTTAAACATTTTTCTTCTAACCCCTTTTTTCTTAAATACCTTTTCGGCTACGGTACATATTATATGAGCCGTATTTAGAACGACCGCCCCTTTTATACCTTTAAAAGCGAGCTCTTTGATTTTCTTATAAAACGACTCGAAAATTAGCGGAACTCCCAAAAGCATCGTAGCTTTCGCTTCCCTGAGGTTGTCCGCTATGGTTCTTAGCGATTTTGCGTAAGCGATAGTCGAACCGACGTATATTTGACACAAAAAGCCGCACGTGCACTCGTAAGCGTGGTGTAGCGGTAAAAATGAAAGAAACACGTCTTTATCGCTGATCTTATGAAGTTGCAACATCTGGTAAATGTTCGAAATTATATTAAATTGCGAAAGCATTACCCCTTTAGGTTGTCCCGTAGTGCCGGATGTGAATATTATAGAAGTTACCTCTTTATTGTTTATCTTGATTTTATCGTACAAACCGCCGGAACCGCCGAAAGATTCTTTACCCTTTTCTACTAATGAATCAAAACTTTCGCTATATTGAGAATTATTCTCAAAAGGAATAAGAGTTTCAAGCGTCTGTACCGACGATTTAATGGAAGCCATATCTTCTGCAAATTTATTGTCGAATATGATCGCCTTTAAACCCGATTTGACGACTATATTTCTAAGTTCGTTGACTTTATTCTCTTTATCGAGCGGTATAACCACAAAATTAGAGGTAGTAATTGCGAGATAGCTTATCGCCCATTTTTGACAATTTTTTCCGATCAAACCGATCTTATCTCTCTGCTTAAAACCCGAGCGCAGAAGCCCTTCGCCTAAATATTTTACCTTGTCGGCAAAGTCTTTATAAGTTATGCCTTTGTAAACGTCGTCTTTATCTTTCTCGAGAAAACTTATCTTATCGGAAAATTCTTTTGCCGCGTCCTCTATAATTTCTCTGAAATCCGACTTCATAACGGCGGGGTATAACGGGTATTTATAATCAGATATAATCATGTTTTCTCCTTAAGAAAATAATAAAAAAATAATAGTTTATGTCGATTGATATCTTAATATATAAGTTATATATTTTTAATTGTCTAGTTTTTTTTAAATTAATTTTTAACCCGCCGGTTTTTTTGGAAATTCGGCGCATATGTGTCATTTTTTTTCGAGGCGCGGCAATTATGTAGCGCATATGATGCTAAGGTAAAAGTATTGATTAAATCTGCTAAAGCGGTTATAATTGAACCAAGTTTGGTTAAGTACGATGAAAGATTGTT
>MWDO01000068.1 GCA_002070605.1 Spirochaetes bacterium ADurb.Bin133 | reverse complement strand
ATATATTTAATCAACGGTCAGTCTTACATCGAAAGCGACATCATAGGCTTCGAGCCTGTATAGATGGATGATGTTTAGTCGCAATAGCAGATCTTAATCAAACATTTTATAAGGAGGCGCGATGACAATTATTAAGTAAGTATAAATTGACCTTTAGCTGTTTTACTATAGTATGTAGAAATAAAGCAGGTTAATTTTATTTTTAAAGAGTTTAGTTTATTCAAAAAAACAAAGATTATTGTTGACTTTTACCATAGATGAGTCGCGTCGTTAACGCGCGACAATTGTCGCATAAAAATTGACACATATGGGATGCAGAGATCCTCGATGAAAAATCGACGCATATGTGTCAAATTTTTTAATTAGCAAAATATTTATCATTTTTTAAAATTTATACAAATTTTTGTAAAGAGTTTTCTATTTTTAGTTGTTATATATATAAAAAAAAAGGATAAAACTTTATGAAAAACAAAAAACATTTATTCCATTTTATAGTTTCAGAATCTATGAATACCAATGTCATAGATTTTCTGCTAAAAGAGTTTAAAATTAATACGTTCAGCAAACTGTTTGAAACTATGTTTCCCCTTGTTGACAAAAAAATCTCAAAAATGAAGAGAATAATCGGAAATCATCGCTCTGAATACGCCGTTATAGATAACTCCGGCGATAAAAGGCTGGATAAATACCTTAGAATTAGCGAAGCGGATTATATGCAAATAAAAAGATGGCATTCTTTGTATAACGAATTCGGTATGGCTTCGATAGTCCGCGAGATTATCCTGTTTTTTTATAACGGCGTTATGAAACACGGGTTGGAAGGATTTCTTGAGCTTATTGGTAAGAAATTGAGGATCGATAAATTAAAAAACGACTTTTTGGATAAAATGACACAACTGTTAAATATCGCCGCTCGAAAACAGCTATTACACGCGCTCGTAATCGAAAATTATCCCGAATACGTCTACTATACGTAAAATTATTTTTATTTTTATCGTTTACGGAAGGCTCGTAAAGCGGATAAAATCTTCTAAAAGACTATGATATAGAAAATATCCAAAAAATCTTTGATAAGAACGACAAATTTGTTATACTGCTTTAAGTAAAGAACGATAAATATCTGTTTATCGTTTGTTGTTTTGTGGAGTAGAGGTTAAAATAAAAAAGCGGGGTATAATAATGAGTTCGTCGGAATTGAAAAGTAAGTTGCCGCCGCAAAACATAGAGGCTGAATCCTCGTTGTTAGCGTCGTTAATGATAGACAGTCATAGTTTTGACGAGATAGCGGAACGCAGGCTGACCGTCAAGGATTTTTACGACGAGAAACATCAAAATATTTATCAGGCAATCTTGGAGTTGGCCAAGAAAGGGAGACCGATCGATCTTATAACGGTTACCGACGCGCTTAGGACGCTTCAAACGCTTGAAAAATCCGGCGGGGTAGATTATCTTTCGAGCATACTCGATAAAATTACCAGTTCGGCAAACGTTAATTATTACGCGGAGATTATAAAGTCCAAATCGATGTTGAGGCAATTAATATTTGCGACTTCCGAGATCGTTACGAAGTGCTTTGAAAACGTCGGGGACGTTCGAAGTCTGTTAGACGAAGCCGAGAAGAAAATATTTGAGATAAATCAAGACCTTTTTACAAATGATTTTACTCATATTAAAGAGATTGTTAATAAAACTATTGAAGATTTGACTAATAATGAGAATAAAAGCGGTTTATCCGGCATTCCGAGCGGTTTTGTCGAGCTTGACGACAAAACCGACGGTTTTCAGAAATCCGAGCTTATCGTTATCGCGGCGAGACCCAGTATGGGTAAGACTTCGTTAGCGCTTAATATCGCCGCTAACGCTTCCATTAAGTATGGGAAAAGGATAGGGATTTTTTCCTGCGAAATGAGCAAGTATCATCTCGGGCGTAGGATGATCTGTTCCGAGGCGAGAGTAAACGAGTTGAAGATGAAAAAGGGGATGTTGACGAGGCAGGAGAAGGATTATATTGTGCAGGCGGCTGAGAAGCTTTACGATACGCCGATAGTTTTTGACGATACGCCGAATATTCAGATACTCGAACTTCGGACTAAAGCCCGTAAGATGATGCGCGACTACAAACTTGATATGATAATAATAGATTATCTGGGATTGATAACGGTAGGGGACGAAGCCGGGAAAAACGCTCCGAGACACGAGCAGATCGCTTACGTTTCCAGATCGTTGAAATCTTTGGCGCGTCAATTGGAGATACCGATTATCGCGTTAGCCCAACTTAACAGAAACGTCGAATCGAGGGGCGAAGACGCCCGTCCAAAATTGTCCGACCTCAAAGATTCCGGATCTATCGAACAGGACGCCGACGTGATACTGTTTATTCATGGCAAGAGTAGCGATAGCAAACAGTCGGGCGACGATGAAAACAGATATAGCGACGCAGATCAGAGGGAATTGATAATAGGAAAAAACAGAAACGGTCCTACGGATATTGTTAAGGTCGTATTTCTTAAAAGTTTTACGAGGTTTGAGTCTTATACAAAAGATTTGATCGACGCAGATTGATTATTATAGATGTAGAATAAGGAAATTTTATTATGAGCAGAGGTTTGAAAAATTTACTTTTTGTATTACTCGGATTCGGCATATCGATATTTTTTATGTCTATATTGGCGTTTTTCGCGCTTGTTTCTTTCGCGCTTCCAAGCGTAGTCGTAGAGAAAAATTCTTATCTTGAGTTAAATTTTTCTGGGAAACTTGTCGAAGCTCCGTTATCGGAATTTTCCGGTCTGTTTGCGGGTCGCGCCGTCGGAGAGATGGAGTTTATCAAATACTTAAAAGCTATAGATATGGCTTCGAGGGATAGAAGGATCGAAGGTATTGTTATAAACGGCGATAAAACTTTTTATAACAGAGCTCACGTCGAGGAGATAAGAGAGGCTTTGGATAAATTTAAAAAAACCGGCAAACCGGTTTACGGTTGGTTTTCAAACGGGACCAATACCAATTATTCTATACTTCTTTCTGCGGATAAAATTTACGCTCCCGATACCGATTCGGCAAGTTTAACTTTGTCGGGGTATAACGTAACTGTCCCGTATTTCGCCGAAGGGTTGAGTAAGATCGGGGTAGAGGCGAGCGCAATTCACATTGGCGATTATAAAGGAAGCTATGAGAATTATTCAAGAAGCGCTATGTCGAACGAGCTTGAGAGTTCTTATAAAAAACTATACGACGACGTTCACAATGAATTTCTTATGTCGATTTCCAAATATCGCGCGATAGAGCTCGATAAAGTTAAGGCGTTGTTTGAATCTGACAAAACTGTTATGATTACTCCGGAGTTAGCGAAAGAGTATTCGTTAATCGACGGGTTTTACTATTTTGAGGATCTAAAAAAATTCTGCAATCCGAACTATAAAGGCGTGAATATTTACGATTATTCTAAATTATTGGGTAGCATAGAGCAGAGTTCAAAAATAGCGATTATTTACGCCGAAGGGGTTATATCGGACGGTTACGCGATAGGATTTAATCGCGACGTCGTCGTTTACGACGTTTTTAGAAAAGACGTTAGAGAGATCATTAAAAATCCTTCTATTAAAGCGGTAATACTCAGGGTAAATTCTCCCGGGGGGAGCGCCCTCGCAAGCGAGTTGATGTTGCAAGAACTGATCGAGTTGAAGAGACATAAACCTCTATACGTATCTTTCGGTCCTATCGCGGCGTCGGGCGGATACTATATCGGCTGTAAAGGGGATAGAATATTTACGTCTCCCTCTACTATCGCCGGATCTATCGGAGTGGTATCGGTTTTATTTAACTACGTAGAACTTGCGGAGAAACTCGGCATAAATTTTGAGACGGTTAAAAAATATAAATACGACGATCTGTTCTCCCCAAATAAAAAAGCGACCGCCGATGAAATATCTATAATGAAGAACTCGATGGATAAGATTTATAACGAATTTACGGCTCACGTAATCGAAGGGAGGGGGATTGAGGCGGCCGCGTTAAAAAATATTGCCGAAGGGAGAGCTTGGAGCGGCTCTCAAGCGGTCGCCAACGGTTTGGCCGACGAGATAGGGGGATTATTTAAAACCTTGGACTATGCCGCCGTCGAGAATAATATCAAAGGATACTCTATCTTATCTTATCCGCGACCCGACGGATTATTGGATACGTTATCAAGCGAAATAGGAGTTATGTTTGGCGAGAATAAGGTTTTATATAATAAAATTTTCGGCGAGAATATTATTGCGATTATTACTAAATTTTTTATTGAAAAAAGCGGAGTTCCTTCTACTATAGAACTTTACGCAAATCCGGTCAGGTAGTATGATGCAAATTGCGGCGGCTATAAAAGGGAAACTATGAGCGTTGGAACGGTGTTATGGGGCGTAAAGTCTATTTTCTACGTCTTGTCCGACGACGATAAAAAAGAGTACAAGTGCGTTATCAAAGGTAAAACGCTAAATACGGAATTTAATCTCAAAAATCGGAGAGAGGTTTCGCCGTTAGTAGCCGGCGACAGGGTGGATTTTGATAAATCCAGCCCTACGGAAGGGCTTATTAATAGAAGATTGAAGAGAATCAACGAGATTAAGAGATTAAAAAGCGGCGGTAGAGAGGTCCAGACTCTTGCCGCTAACATTGATCAGTTGGTTATTGTCGATTCCATATACAATCCGCCTTTTCGGACTTTCTTTATAGACAGATGCCTCTTTACGGCGGATTGTATGAACGTTAAGTCGATAATCGTTTTTAATAAAATCGATCTTTTGGACGAAGCCGTCGCCGAATTTTATAAATTTACCGTAGGCGCGTACGAAAAACTCGGATATAAAACTCTTGAGACTTCGATAGTAACGGGCGCCGGTATTGACGAGTTGAAAGAGACGTTGAAAGGTAAGATATCGAGTTTTAACGGACATTCGGGAGTAGGTAAAAGCTCGCTAATAGCCAAACTTGATCCGAATTTCAGCTCCATTAAAATCGGAGGGATAAGTAAAAAATTTGACAGGGGCGTCCATACGACGACTTACGCTCAAATGTACCGGCTCGAAGAGGATACTATGATAGCGGATACTCCCGGTATAAGAGAATTTTCAATATTTATCGATAAACCGGAAGACGTTGAGAATAATTTCAGGGATTTTGACGATTACCGCCCTGACTGCAAATACCCCAATTGCCAGCATCGGGACGAGCCGGATTGCGCCGTGCGGAAAGCCGTCGAAATAGGCGATATTTACGGATTTCGTTATGAAAGTTATTTGAGAATAAGAGAAACTATCGCTAAATTGAAAGATTCGAGGATTTTATAAAAAAACGTTGAAGAAATGCAAAATATATGTAATTAATGTCGTCGACTATAGTATATAAGTTATAAATTCAAGAATTTTTATCGTTTAGGAGAATATTTATGAACGGTTGCCATTTCGGTAGGTTTTTTCAGGTTAGCGTCGCCGGCGGTTCGTATCAAGAGGGGCTTGTATCGGTATTGCAAGGGGTTCCGCCCTCTTTGGCGTTAAGCGAGATGGATATATACGGCGATCTTCTTTTAAGGAAACCCGGAGCGGACGAGTTGTCTTCGCCAAGAAAAGAGCCGGATTTGCCGGTAATTTTTACGGGCATAAATTCGTGGGATACTATAAAGGGAGCCGGTAATAAAAATCATACGAACGGAACTCCGCTTACAATTCTGATTCCAAATCTTGACAGACATGATATTCACGTTGAACAATATCAAGATACAAACAGGACGCCGCGTCCCGGACACGCCTCTTACGCCTCCTTTATGAAATACGGAGCGGACGACGACGCCATTGGAGCGGGGATTTTTAGCGGTCGCTATACTGCGACAATTGTCGCGGCGGGATATGTTGCAAAAGAGATATTGAAAAGATGCGGCGTCGAAGTATTCTCTTTTATCAGAGAGATGGCCGGGATCAGATACGAAGGGGAGGATATAGCGCTCGCAAAAAAGGTTTCGGATAGTTATAAAACGATGAGACGCGATTACGATCCGTTTTATCAGGAGATCTACGTTAAGAAAAGAATTACGATGGATATGAGGTATCTTGAGAAAATGAGGATATTTGCAGAGATAGAAAAAGAAATTGACTATATTCGTTCTAAAGCTCAAGATTTTGATAAAAACGATATTATTAAGCGGTATGGAGTACACCCGGTTATAAATTGTCCGGACGTCGATACGGCGGAGAGGATGAACGACGTGGTTAGCAGGATAACGGCGGTTGGAGATTCGTCGGGCGGAGTCGTAGAAGTCGTCGCTACGGGATTACCCGCCGGGCTTGGAGAGCCGGTATTTCATAAACTCGACGCCGATCTAGGGACGATGCTCGGCATAGCGGCAATAAAAGGGGTCGAAATAGGAGCGGGATTTCAGGTAAAAAATATGACGGGATACGAAGTTAACGACAGGATGAGAGCCGAAAACGGCAAAGTCGTATTTGACTCTAATAACGCCGGCGGAATAACGGGAGGTTTGACGACGGGGCAGCCGATAGTAGTAAGATTAGCCGTAAAACCGACGCCGACTATAGCCATAAAACAGAATACCGTCGATAAATATACGCTTGAGAATAAGGAACTCTCGGCGATCACGAGAAGGGATCCCACGATCGTCAATAGGATCTGGCCCGTCGCGGAAAATATGACGGCTCTTATTTTATTGGATAACCTATTCGCCCATTACGGATACCAAACGATATCGGAAGCGGCGCGAACGGTCTAACCCGGCGGCGATTTTCTGAGAAACGCGATTTATTTCTTTTTTCTTTTAATAAAGAAGAAAATTGTCCCGAAAGTTGCGAGCGCCAGTACGAGCAGAGCTATGCCGGAAATAATAAGATTTTTTTTGTTGAGAATTTTCTCGATGTTGTCAAGTTGCGGTAAATGTATCATAAAGTCTCCTTCTGAAGATAATATATATTATGTAAAATTATATGTCTACAAATATAATAAAAAAAAGCGCTTTTTTTACAATAAACCGCTTTTTTTTTAAAAAATACTCTTATTGTCCGCTTTTAGCGAGTTTGCCTTCTACTTCTCTCTCTACTTTTTGCAATAAAGCTTCGAAATCGGCCGGCTTCTCTTTTCGTATGAGAGCGTCTTGAATCTCTTTAACAAGCTCCCTGTCCAATCCGCTATAATTCATGTGAGTAATAAGTTTATTTTTAACCGAAGTTAAATACATACGCATCTCCCCTTGTCTATACGACTAAAGAGATAAACTAATATTGCGAAAAAATCAATAAATTTTGACGATTATATTTATAAAAAATGTCGAAATTATAGTAATTGTAGAAAGCGTTAAAATTTGTATTGATTTTTATTTTTAAATTTGATACGTTTTAGTATATATGAAAAGAATATCAATTTTAATAATACTTATAATCGTTCATACTCCGTCTATTTTTTCTCACAAAGGAATTCCTTTTTTCATTTTAAGCGAAGATAAATGCTTTTTAAAAATTGCTTCGACAATTTCAAAAAATGTCCAGAAAAATATCGATATTTTAGTTTACGATATGATTTTTTTAAACGCAAAAGAAGACGAGATGTCTGAGGTTATAAAAAATTTTATGTTAATTTTGACGACCCAGCAGTACGTATACGATTATACAATCAAAAATATAAACGAAATTATAAAAACCGAACCTAATATCGACTACTCTTTTATAAGAAATATGTACGAACGCGATTTGATAAATTTTGGGAAATTTGTAAAGGCAGACGCCGTTATGATCTCCTCTGCGACTATTCTAGAAAACAAAACAAAAACTGTATGGGACGCAAACTTAAAGAAATTTACAAAGAAAAGAGTCGCCCTCTATCAAGGAAATATTATAAATTGCGAAAACGGCTCCTCTCTGTTGAGAGTTACGGATTATTTTTTGACGGACTGAGAATCTTTTAGTTGAGATTCGACTTTTTTTAACAGCGCGGAGAACTCGGACTCCTTATTTTTAACGAGAAGAGCGTTTTGAATTTCCGCTACCAATTCCTTTTTGAGCGAATTGTCGTTTTTAAGTATTATTAACTTGTTTTTGATATTATTTATCTCCATAAACTCCGCCTCCCCGCCAATTATAACTCTCTTTTGAATCAATGTAAAGAAAAAAATGTGAAATTAGTATCCCGTCAGTTTTTTGGGATTTGTTCCATATGTGTCAATTTGTATGCGACAATTGTCGGGCGTTATCGTCGCGTCCATATGTGTCAATCCCCAAAAAACTGACGGATTACGAAATTAAAAACTAAATAGTTTTCTTGAAAATTTCAATATTTTGAGCGAAGCCGGTAGTTTCGTCTATCGTTATTATCGCCCCTTGAAGTTCGACGTTTTCATTTACGATTTTAGAATAATAAAACTGCCCGGATTTTATCTTTTTGATCTCTGTTTCAGGATCCAGCCCAGTAATGCTCGGATATCCGCCGCAATATCCCGTTCCGGTAATTATGGCGGTATTATCTATTACCCGGTTGTCGGTCGTTAGTATCCTGAGATGAGTCCCCATAACGGCGGATACCTTGCCTTTTAGATACCAATGCGCCGATTGAATCTCGCTGGTAGTTCCTCCGTGAAAATCGACAATAATGATTTTAGTCTGTTCGCTCAATTTTTCGATCCCTTTATCCGCCGCGTAAAAAGGATCGTTTGGGAAAATTTTATTGAAATTGGTTCTGCCTAATAAATTTAAAACCCCTATCGAGATAGAATCGTTTATTCTAAAAGTAGTAAAACCTTTTCCAACAGATTTGGCGGGGAGATTAAAAGGTCTCAAAATAAAGCCCATCTTATTTAACGCATCCTTTATATCTTTTTTGTTGTATATAAGATCGCCGCCGGTTATGATATCTACGCCGGCGTTCTTAATCTGAAACGCCGTGTCCGCTAAAAGCCCGTAGCCGTCCGAAGCTCCGTCGGCGTTGGCTATAACCATATTTATATTAAATTCGTTTTTTATATCTTTAAGACTCTTTTTTAGACACTTTACCGTATTAATGCCTATAATTTCGCCTAAAAATAGAATATTAATCATTTTTCATCCTTATACTTTGGGCGCGCGACTAAGCGCCGGTTTGCCATTATGCGTTGTTTTAAAAACTATCCTATAAATCAAGGAGAAGATATTATAACTATTAAATTTTATGTTTGTCAAACCATTTTATTGAAAATCTGCCCGTCGGTTTCTTGGGGGCATTTTATAGGGGCTGTACCCCTCGATTATACTGAGCCCTCGATTTCCCCTCGCATACGCGCGGGACGCGAAATCGAGGGCTCAATAGATACGCATATGCAGCGCAGCTCTCCTCGATAAGTAAATTGACACATATGATGTTAAAGAGAAATTTGACGCATATGCGTCGCGTCGATAACGCGCGACAATTGTCGCATAAAAATCGACGCATATGCGACGTATACCGCCGCGACCGCTCCCTACTGAAAATTGACACATATGATGTTAAAGAGAAATTTGACACATATGCGTCAAATTATTTCCCATTCCCCAACTCCAAAATACCGACGGATTACGGGCGGTTTATTCCCTCCGCAATTTAATAAACGGCTCGACGTCGTCCGTTATAATAGCGTAAGCGTATTTTAAAGCTTTTTTGTAATCTTCAATTTCATTAACCGTCCAAAATACAATTTTCTTACCCGACAATTTAAGCAGAGCTAAAAAGATAGAAGATTTAGCCGCTCCGCATCGCTTAAACATCTCTATCGGAAGATTCATAAATTGGGGAGATATAGAAATTACGGATTTTATAAATTTCAATAATCCCGGCATAAGATGATTTTCATCGACTAACATCCCGATTTTAATATTTTTCTTTTTAAAATACGGCAATAAAGAATGTTCGAACGACGAGATAAGAATGTTTTTTTTATCAAGATACTTCATAATAATTGAATATATATCCGCGCAATCCTCGATAGTAATAGTCTCTTTTTTCAATTCTATATTAATTAACTTATCCGGCGGTATAATTTTTAAGAACTCCTCGATTTCCGGAACTGTTTCGTTATTCCCCAAATCGACATTTTTTTTTATCTCTTCGAGCGTATAGTCCTTAATAAAGCCCGTATTGCTCGAGAATCTATCGATTTTGTCGTCGTGAAAAACTATATACCTGTTATCTTTAGTTTTCTGAATATCGCACTCGATGCCGTCGGCTCCGTTTTCAAACGCTTTTCTAAAAGCCGTCAAACTGTTTTCTGTATATTTCCCTCTGTACCCCCTATGACCTAAGATTTTCACTTTTTTCATTTAGCCTCGCCCCTCTTTACAAAAAACATTATGATAAGCGATACCAAAAATAACGTCGACGAAAATACGAGAAGCGAAATATATCCCGACGGTTTTTCTCCGTTTTTTGTAGATAAATCGATGATAAAACCCGAGACGGGCGGCGATACGATATTTGCCAGTTGCGAAAAAAAGTAGTAAAGCCCGGTAAAACCGCCTACCTTCTCCGGTATAGTCATATCGACGACCATTGGGAGGGAGTTGACGTTCACAAGCGACCACGATATACCGGCCAAAGCAAAAAGTATCGCGAGCGGAACAAAGTCCTTGAAAAGCGCTACAGTCGGAACTATTATCACCAATAAAAATAAACCGAGTTTTATCGTATTATTTCTATTCCATTTCATACCGATAATTCCCGAAACTATAGCAAACAGCATGAAAGACAACGAATAAAATCCAAGTATCAAGCCGCCGGTGCTCTCTTTCATTCCAAGATAAAATTTGGCGTAACTGGTAAAAAAGGTTTCAATAGAATTAAAGCCGACAAACCAGAAGAATATCGCTAAAAGTATAAATAACAAACTTTTTTCGCCTGTTATTACGTCTTTAAGATTTTGCGTCAGAGATTTGATCGAATCTTTCAATATAAACGAATTACCGCCGGTTTCCGCAGGATCAGCCGATTTGTCTTCGTTCATAAATATTACGACTAAAATACAGGCGATAAACATAAATATTCCGCCGGCGATAAACGGATAACATACGTTTTTATCGTATAACGCTTTACCGCCGAAAAAAGCGATAAGCGCGCCGACGCCCCCCATAAAGTTGATAATCCCGTTTGCGCGACTGCGGTATTTCGAAGGGGTGATGTCCGGCATAAGCGCGATAACCGGAGTCCTGTATAACGCCATAGACAAGTTCAGCAATATTATTATCGACATCAATAAAAGTAGCGGTCCTCTTTGAGCGGCAAAAGGCAATAACGAAAAGAAAACCATAGCTAGCGGAGCTCCGATCAAAATATACGGTCTGCGTCTGCCTAAAACCGATACAGTCTTATCGCTTAACGCCCCCAAGAACGGCAATAATATCACGGCAAAAACGTTGTCGATAGTCATTATAACGCCGATCGCCGTAGAACTAAGCCCAAAATTCCCCTTTAAAAATATCGGAACGTAAGAGTTGTAAAGAGGCCAAATAATCGATATTCCAAGAAATCCAAAACCCAGCAAAAATGTTTTGCCAATTTTCATCTTTTCATTTTCTTCCATAACAAATCCTTTTGATAATATTGGTAATATTATTATATCTCTCCAATTTTTTCAAGAATATTTTTAGGAATAAATGTATCCCGTTATTTTTTTTGTGAAATACAAAGAATAATTTTAGGTATGATAGACGTATTTGGGATAATTTTCGATTACGAGCGCGTATAATAGCTGTTTTTGGGCGGCGATATTTAACAGTTGTGTCATTTTATCCAAAAAGTCGTTTTTCAATTTATCAATCCTTAATT
>MWDO01000067.1 GCA_002070605.1 Spirochaetes bacterium ADurb.Bin133 | reverse complement strand
ATTTATAGACGATAGATTAAAATGTTAAAAAAAAACAAAGATTATCGTTGACTTTTACCATAGATGTGTCAATTTTTATGCGACAATTGTCGCGCGTTATTGACGCGACGCATATGTGTCAATTTATTTTCATTACGCGCCCCAAAAAACCGACGGATGCGGTACTAAGAAAAAACACGCGTATAATCTAAATAATAATATCCTATTGCTGAATCGCTATCCAAAAAAGCATAAAGGGACTAATCGCGTTATCGCCCTCTTTTGTGTCTATCGCTGACCAATACAGCCGCGCGGTATCTCCGTCCTTTATATTTTTTGAGAATATCGAGATTTTGTCAGGCTCGATAAGTATCCCCTCAAACCAATGTCCGTCCCAGCTCGCGTCTTTATAAAAATCAGATCCCCCTTTGTATGTTATGTAGCTTAAAGTTCTTGTCGCAGATCTATCAGAAGTATTATCCAGCAAAGCCGCTCTATCGCTAGATTTTTGTAACGAATTATCGCCGGGAATCGCGTCGATAACCGTATAGTCATTCAACTCCCCCCATTGTTTGGGTCTTTGGGTTGCAAAAACTGCGACGCGGGCTCCGGGCTTCAAAGAAAGGTAGTTTGAATTTGCCGTATTCAAAGATACGACAATCGCCCCCTGGTTACAATCGTAAGATACGTCGTATTTGTTTTGTTCATAAAGCGATCTTTTATAAATTTTCTGCTCAAAAGCCAACGGCATAATGACGTTATTATCCACGGTCGCATCTTCTTGAGAAGAAATCATAGCGGCGGCATAGTTTGAATCGTAATACAAGATCTGAGAATATTCAAAAAGATTGTAATTATCCGGATTAACGTCGGCGGTAGTATCCCATTTTCTTCCTATTAAAGCTCCGTTATCCGAAGAGGCTTTTATATGAATATTTGGACGCCATTTGTCAAATTTTATAGCGGGCAGTCCCCAAAAGGCGGCGTAGGTCGTAGCGTCGGAAAGAGCGACCGCGTCCGGCGTTTCGTCGGCCGTCTCGTCGGCATAGTCGTCGGTCGCTTCGTTAAATATCACCGTTATCGTAGTTACCGTAAAGTATCTGTCTTGCGGAGAAAAAATATTCTGACACGCGCTAAGCAGAGTCAAAGCGCAGTATGCTACGAAAATAACCGCTAAATAAAGCAAACTAATACTTCTAGAATTCATAATTTCAAATTAATTCCATCGTCCGCCGTTTTTTTTAAGGATATAACTTTTAAATAAAAAATACAATAAAAATTTATAGCATAAAATATTTATTTTTTATATAATCTATAAAAAATATGCCGGATAATTATTATGAAAAAACTTATATTAACATTTTTATTTTTTATCCTTTTGGGCTGCTCTTACGAGCCGGTTTATAACGATATTTATATTGAAAAAGAGATTGTTATAAACGAACCGACGTTATCGGTTAACTTTCCGTCCGGAGAATATTTTAACGATCTCACCGTTGATTTCTCATGTCCTATTATGAACGCTAAAGTTTATTATACTCTAAACGATCAAACTCCCGATAACAAAACGGGACTTCTCTGCGCCGGCGGCGTCCTTATAAATAAAAGCGGAACTTTGTCATATAGAGCGTATCTCGGCGAAACTCCTATAACCCGGGTAAAAAAAGAGCGCTACTCTTTCTATATAAAACCGGTAATCGCTACTCCGGCAAGCGGCGAATATACCGCCGACCAATTAGGAGTAAGTCTGTCGTCAGAATCTAAAGGGGTAACGATAGTCTATACTACCGACGGATCTACGCCCGCGATAGATAACGGTCGCGTATACGACGGAACGCTTGCCATATCATATTTCACTATACTGAAATTTTTTGCCATAAAAGAGGGCTATAAACAGTCCGAAATTAATCGCTACGCTTATTCGTTTAAAGTTCTGACTCCCGAAATATTTCCATACTCCGAAGGGGGCGACGTAGAATTAAATTCCGACGCGCTCATAAATATAGAGTGTCAAACGCCGGACGTCGCTATCTACTATACGCTCGACGGCTCCAATCCCTCTTCGGCGTCTAATCTTTATAACGGCTCAATCATACTGACGCCTAACTCTTTAGGCAACCCTATAACGCTAAAAACCGCCGCGTATAAATACGGATTCGCTTATTCGGAAACAAAAGAGGAGAAGTATTTATTTCGGGTCGGAAGCGTAAACGTTTTCCCGGAAGGAGGAGAATACGACTCCGAAATTCGCGCGACGCTCAGTTCTTCGTTATCGGGAGCGCTGATTTATTATACGTTAGACGGTAGCGAGCCAAGCGAGGAAACCTCTCTCTATACGGAGCCGATAGTATTAAATTCCGACGCCGTCGTTAAAGCGATCGCCGTTAAATCCGGATTTAAAAACTCTATACCTATCGAGACTCAATATAGATTTAAAACAGCGCGTCCCGTTTTTTCAAAAATTTCAGGAACGTATAGCGCGCCGCAAAACGTCGAAATATACTGTTCGACGACCGGCGCGGAGATACGCTACGTTAAGACGTTAGACGGCTCGATAGAACCGGACGGCTCCTCTCCCCTCTATACCGGCGAGGCGATAACCATATCCGACGGAGAGATACTCAAAGCCGCGGCTTTCAAAGCCGGTTTGGCTCAATCCGACGTTTCTTCTGTTACAATATCGATAGATTCTTCAGCGCAAACCGTCGCCGCTCCTACATTATCGTTGCCGTCGGGGACTTATAACTCCGTTAAAACGTTAACGGTTACTTCGGCGACAGACGGAGCGAAAATTTTTTATAGCGTCGACGGCTCCCTCCCCGACCTTAGCGGCGATCTGTTTTTTAACGATTCCTACGGCGATCTTGATATATTTGAGTCGCAAATCGTAAGGTTTGTCGCGGTAAAAGACGGGCTATCTCCGTCGAACGTCGTCTCGGCAAACTTTATAATAGCCGGCTATACTTTAGAGCCCCCGGAAATATTGTTACCTTCGGGAACTTATTGTTCGCCCGAAATGGTTGAAATTGCGCATACGGATCCTTTGGTAATCTTAAGATATACGTTAAACAGCGCCGAACCGACGGAAGAGTCGGAAATTTTTTACGGAACTCCGTTGGTTATATCCGGATTAACCTCCTCCATTACTTTGAAAGTGAAATCATTTAAAAACGGTTGCGTTCCGTCGGATACTGCGGTTGCGGAATATACTTTTAAACTTCCTCCGGTCTCTTTTAATCCTGCCGGAGGAGAATACAATAACTCGATCGGGCTCTATCTCTCTCAACCGACAACCGGAGCGGTTATAAGATATACGCTAGACGGAAGCGAACCGACCGAAACTTACGGGACAATTTTTTCCGGACAACCGATACCGGCGTTAAACGGAACGACCGTCAAAGCTATATCTTACAAATCCGGCTGGAAGACTTCGGATACTACCGCCCATACGTATACTTTAAAAGTTAACGATCCGATCTTTATTACCTCGCCGTCGAAAACATACTTTGACGAAGTTAAAGTTCAAATTGATATTATACCCTTTACCGCAAAAATAAAGTATACTACCGACGGAAGCGATCCAAAAACTTCGAGCAACGCAAAAGAGTACTCCGGGCCGATTGCCTTAAACAAATCTACGACAATAAAATGCGTAGGAATTAGAGACGGATGGAACGACTCCGAAGTAGTTGAAGAAAGATATATCGTTGAATAGCGCCGTCGGTTTTTTAGGGGTAAGAAAAAATTGACACATATGGGGCAAAGAATAAAAATGACGCGCATGATATTTATTTTAAAGAAGAAAATGACATATATGCGACGCAGGCGCTCCTCTATGAGAAAATTGACACATATGACGTTAAAAGAAAAATGACACATATGACCGTTCAAGGAGCAAATCGACTCATACGGAACTAATATTTTTAGTTAGCAAATAAAAAAAACCGACGGGCTACCGTTGAACATAAGGAAGGAGTTATGAGAATAATATTTTTATTAATTTTTTGCGTAATGTTTTCCGGATGCGTCAAACATTCAAACGCCGGGATAACTTCCTCGCCGGGATTTCAATTTTCAGTGAAGTCGGGACTCGGATACGCCGAGCGCGGCGACTACTCGTATACGATACTTAACGACAGAATCCTGTTAAAAGAAAACGGCGCGGCGGTTATTAACAAAACATTTGAAAGCGCCGTAACCGCATACTGCGTAGACGCAAGCTCGGACTTGATAGCGGCTCTTTCAGACGGAACTATAATTGAGATCGATACGACGACAAAAATAATAATCGATATCGACAATTTTTTTGAACCGATTAAGCTCTTAAAAGTATCGCCGGACAATAACTTGATCGTAGCCGTATCGGAAAATAACAGGATCGTACTTTTTGACAGAACTACCAAAAATATCTCTATGGGCTCGTATAATGAAGATATAACCGATATCAATCTCTCCGACGATGGAAAAAAGATATATATACGGTTTGAAAAAAAAATTGTCGTATTGGATTTTCAAGATAAAAAAGAATTAGAAACTATATCCGGCGACTGATTTTTTTGTAATTTTTAATCGTCTCTACTACGCGCCACGCCGGTTTTTTTGGGCGGGAAGAGAAATTGGACGCATATGGAGCTATACGCGTCGCTACGCTCCCCGACAAAAATTCGACGCATATGCGCCATCTTAATTTGTCATTAATACGTCACACTTTAAGCGTCTTAGTAAGACTGTCGAGCGTCTCCACGCTTTGGTCGTTCGCTTGGGAAATTTTGTTGATCTCCCGAACAGCATTGGCGATTTGCCGCGTGCCGTCCAGCATCGAGTCCATGTTAGCGTTTGTTTCGCTCGTAACGTCTACGAGTTTTGTCATTTCGTTTAAAATCTCCCTACTTCCCGCAAGCATCTCCGTCGAACCAGACTTAACGTTTGCCGTAATATCATTCAGGCGCTTTATTGCTTCTAAAACCTGGTTACCGCCGGAAGCTTGCTCAAGCATAGCGTTTTGGATAACCTGTTCTTGGTTATCCAGTTTTGCGATATAATCCTGCATTTGTACAAACTGTTTTTCCACGTCTGAGGTGGCGCTGGTAATACTTGTTATCTTATCTTTAAGCGACTTTAAAACGTTCGAAATGTTTTTTCCTTGCTCGCTTGACTCTTCGGCAAGCTTTCTGATTTCGTCGGCGACGACGGCAAAACCTTTTCCCGCATCTCCCGCGTGCGCCGCTTCAATCGCCGCGTTCATAGCCAAGAGATTCGTTTGGCTGGCGATGTTTTGTATAACGTCGGCGGCTTCGAGCAACCCCTCGCTTGCGCCTTGTACTTCTGCGTTAACCGAAGCGGCGTTTTGCATAAGGTTTTTTGCGTTAGAGCTTTCATCTAAGAGATCTTGCATTGTTTTAGCGTTTTCGTTGAGAATATTAGAAACGGAACGAATGTTTGCAACCATTTCTTCAATGGAACTTGCCGATTCCACGATTGTCGCGCTTTGAGTTTCAATATTTGAGTTAAGACTTTCGATGTTATACGTTATTTGATTTACGGTCGCCGCGCTTTCGTTTACCGCAGCCGCTTGACTTTCCATACTTTGCTTAACCGTTTCGATGCTACGACTCATCTTCTCCGTGGTAGTTGTAGTTTCGCTTACGTTTGAAACAAGGGACCGCGAAATATGCTTTGTGGAGTCGACGTTTTGAAGGACGGCGCTGATAAGGTTTTTTGTAGTTTCAAGCTGAATGTTCATGTCGTTCATTAGAGAGCCGATTTCTTCGCGACTGATAACGGGCATAGGCTTAGCCGAATAATCTCCGCTTGCAAGATTCGCAGAAAAATCTTTCATTAGGATTAAACGCTTGTTTATGTTATTTAATAAAACATAAATATCAATAACTGTAATAGTTACGCCTAGTAAACCTGCAGGTAAAAATTTTGTTAACATGTAGACAAAAAAGTTTTCATGCGTGATTTGATCAAACTTGGAGACTAATCCCGAAAAAAGAGCGGCCATTGCTAGAGTAACGAGGGTTATCACCACAAGGAACTTAGCCTTAAAAGGCATGCCTTTATGCTCTTCTAAAAAAGGCAAAAAACTGAGAAAATTCTCAAGTTTTGTAACAAATAAAATGTAAAAACTAACTGAAAACCCCCATATACAGAAGATTGTTCCCATTGTTAAGTAAAAGGCTCTAACAGGCGGTAAGGTAAAACTACAAAAATTTAAAGTTATAGACTGTAACGGATAGAAAAAGCCTAAAAAGAAAATTATACATGCTTGCCAAACCTTTGTAAGCTTTAAAATTTCATAGTCTAAGACCTCGCCCCGATTATAGCCTGCGACCATTTTTTTTAGACGCATAAAGCCTAAAATAAAAGAAAGGGCAACGGCAGGATAAAATAAAAAAAGCAAACCGGGGTTTGTTATATATTCTAACCAGTCCTTTGTATTTGTAAAGACAATGAGTCGGCTTGCAATAGCGATAGCTACTATAGCGATAAGCTCGCCAACCAAAAGGTAGCCTAAAATCAAAAACGGTACCTTAGTTTCCTGCGCCTCGTCTGTGTTTGTAAGGTTATAGGTAAACCGACTTGTCATATAAGTACCGCTTGGAGTATAGTTATTTGCAGGAGGCTTTCCCTCTCGGTTTAAATATCGTAGCCTTTGACAGTGATTTTTTGCCGTTTCGGTATTAGAGCAGTATTTTTCTCGCCATTTTTTTTGGACTTCGGGGCGTTGTCCTTCAAAAAGCTTAAAAAACGGACACATATCGTATCGTTCGCATTTAGCCATAGGAACTCCTTAAAATAAAATGTTTTATCATAATCCGCTTTTTAGAAAGCGAAGTTATAAAGCCAAGATTTAGATTTTTTTTGAGATGTTGTTTGTTTTTTGAAAAAGAAATATTTTGCGATAGAATATTTTGTAATAGAAAAAAAAGTTTCTTTACTAGATCAAGTTCGAATTTCCATATATATATATATATATATATATATATATATATATATATATATATATATATATATATGGAAATTTTTTCGTTTCGGAAACAAAACCCGATTCTTTCCTATTTAAGCTTCTCATAATAGACGAAATTATACCTATTCTTATTTTTTGTCAAGAATTTAATAATTATTTTGAGTATCCCGTCGGCTTTTTGGGGATTGGACGCATATGCGTCGCGGCTATTCCCCGCTGAAAAATTGACACATATGATGTTAAGAATAAAAATTGACACATATGGGCTACATAACCGCCGCGACGCTCCTCGATGAGAAATTGACACATATGAAGCTACATACGCCGCTCCGCTTCCCGACAAAAATTGACACATATGCGTCGCGTCAATAACGCGCAACAATTGTCGCATTGAAAATGACGCATATGCGTTAATTTAAAGAAACTGTCTCAAAAGTTGTCATTCCGCCCTAAAAAACCGACGAGTTATGAAATAAATATTCTTGATTTTTTTTTATATTAATGATACTTAAAGCAATCATGAAATTTAAAGAATTTTTAGAGTTTAGACCAAAATGCGCGTTCTGCAAAATCGCGATACTTTTTAGCTTTATTATTGTATTAACAGGCGCGGATTTGGTTGTAAAAGAGATTGCTTATAACAATCTTCGCGGACAAGAAGATGTCGTCGTAATACCGGGATTTTGGAATTTTAAGTATGTAGAGAACGACGACATCGGATTTTCTATATTAAGCTGGTTAAACAAATATTTAAATAAAAACCAAAAATGGCTATTTATGGTATTTCTTCAAGCGTCAGGCTCTATCGTAGTTATTGTTTTTTACTTTCTATCTCAAAATCTCAAGCAATTAATACCTCTGGCTCTTATTATCAGCGGCGCTTTGGGAAACTTAATTAATAGGATAATGAAAGGATACGTCGTAGACTACGTCATGTGGTATTATAAAGATTTTGTTTGGCCGATCTTTAATCTTGCAGACGTCTACACCGTCATCGGCGCCATATTGTTAATGATTGTAATTTTTTTCTTTTCGAAGGACGACGATTTCAGATTAAAAAACCATGTCATATCCAATCTTTCAGATGAAGAAAAAAGCGCTATAATTGAAAATTTATCTTCTATAGAAGAGGAAGCTCAAAATGATATATTATCGGAAAAACCGGAAAACCCCGATTCGGATAATATTGATACAATGGATCTGTCTTAATATTTTATCGACGCTATTTTGAACTTTTACTGTTTTTTTGTAAAACAAAGTTTTTGTATCCCGTCGGTTTTTTGGGGCGAGGAAATAAAAAGCCCATATGTGTCAAAATAATTTGACACATATGCGGCGCAGCGCTCCCCGACGAATAAATTGACACATATGAAACGCGTCGATAACGCGCGGCAACTGTCGCATAAAAATTCGACACATATGACGTTAAGAATAAAATTGACACATATGAAACAGATATTTTTTATTCCCCAAAAAACTGACGGGATACTATGTTTTTTTTCAATTTTTATTGATTATTTGTCTAAAGTAAGTTATAATTAGCAAGCGTCGCGCTAATTTTTTTTAGGATTATTTTATGGGACAGTTGGATTTACTAATAGCAAAAGTTAATCAATATTTAACGACAAATACGTTTAATACTATTGATACGGATATAATAGATTCAAACGCCATATTTAGAAATTCTCTCGAATTTATTTGGAGTAAAGAGCCGAATAATAAAAAACGCGATTTTCACGCTCATCAAATAACAAACATTATATCCCAGTACATCGGCGGTCGCAATACGGAAAACCTTTTAAAAACCTATAGAGAAGAGTTAGATAACGAATATCCTCCCGATATGGATTTTGTCGAAGTTTACAATCTATGTCTTACCGCTTACGACGATGTAATAACGAAGATTTTGACGTTAGATATTTTAGACGTAGAAAAAATTGAGTTTATCATAAAAAAAATATTAAATATAGTAAAAAAGAATAAAAGCGCAATAGTAAGTCATATTGCTCTAAAAAGAGACAAACCGTACAGTACGGCGGTATATCACGGTCTAAACACAACGCTTATAGCTCTAATTGGCGGAGACGAGCTAAAACTTCAAGATAAGCAACTAAGAGAATTGGCGATAGCCGGTCTTTTGCACGACATCGGGATGCTTAAGATACCTCAAACTATCCTCGATAAAGAAGAAAAATTAACCGAGGACGAAATGAATCAAATAAGAACTCATCCGATATTGTCCTATAAATTCGTTAACGATAAGAATATTTTTGGAAAAGACGTGCTTGACCCGATAATTCAGCATCACGAGCAGTACGACGGCAACGGATATCCCCGAAAATTATCGGGCGATAAGATACACATATATGCAAAAATAATTTCGATAGCGGACGCTTTTGAGGCGCAAATTTCAGAGAGGTCGTATAGAAAAAGTAAAACGGGTTATTCGGCTATGAAAGAGGTGTTATCAGAGTCTCAAAATAGATTTGATCCAAAAGTACTTAAGGCGTTTTTATCAATACTCTCTATATACCCGCCCGGAACGTTAGTCCAACTAAACAACAACTCCATCGGAACGGTAACGGCGGTTAATCCTCAAGCTCCGTTGAGACCCAAAATAAAGTTACTATTAGACGAACTTGGAGAAAAACCTAAAAGCCCGGTTATTATAGACTTAAAGAGCTCTTTAAACGTCTTTATATCCAGAGTTCTGGATAAAGAAGAGTATAAAAAGTAAAAAAACGACCCCTCGCTCTTACAGAAGATCAGGAAATCTCCTCTAGAGTCTCCTTTATCATTTTCCTAGTCTCTTTCATAAACGACGCTTTCAATTTCATACTGCCGACAATAAAAAGTAAAATAGCCAGAAGCAGATTAGCTCCGGCTACAATTAATACCGAATAAAAAAAACTTAAACCGATATAGTCTTTTAGAGCGATTATTATTAAAATATTTAAGAAAGCAAGGAATGTTAAGAGCAGGAATATTCCAATAAATATAGATAGTATCCCGGTAACAAAACGCTCGCCGTCTCTTTTTATCTCTCTTGCGGCAAGTTTCAGATGAATCTTAACCAGCATTTTGATTGGAGCGAATACTCCGGATACTATCTTAGCGACTCCGTCTACAACGTTATCAGACTGCTCGGAGACGGAGTTCGTCGTCTTAGTAGATTGGTTATTTTTCTGTTTATTTTTTTTTGCCACGCGATATTCCAAATATCATTAAAAAAACGCCTAATATAAATCCGATTCCAAAACTTACTAAAACGCTTGTTATAACATTTTTTCTCAGTTTCTCTTCCGCATCAGGTAAAATATTATCTTTTACTACGTTTGTTAAGTCCTTGATCCTCGACTCGGTTTTTTTATAAAATTCTTCCAACATCTCTTTTATCTCTTTAGATTTTTTTTCAACGTCCGCCATACTATCCTCCTCAAACTTACTTGATTGTAATACTTTTTAAAATAAATGTCTATAACAAATAACTAAATTATAGAAATTTCTATCAAATCCGGGTAAAGCATTGTTAGAAATTTCAAAGAATTTACTTGCCACGAAACGCGAGAATTTGCCAAAATCCTAAATTTGTACGATTTATGTTCGGGCAATATCAACGATAACTGAGCCCATTTAACAATAACTTTTATACCGCTGGAATTCATAAAATTTAATTTAAGGAAATCAAGTTCTATCTGTTTGATATCGTTTTCGATAATTTTTGAGTTAATCCTATCAAAAAAAGGCATTAACGAAGAATCGGGATCTTGAGAATCAATGTTTCCTATAAAAGCGACTCTAATCCCCCCGTCGAAATCTTCAATTTTTATATTTATATCTTCAGAAGTAAAATCCTCAATACCGAGCTTATTCACTATTTATCCCCAAAAGCGTCCAAATCAAACGTTATACTAACGACAACTAAATCGCCTTTTACATGTAAATCAATTTTGGCGTTTGACTCATATCTTATCCGCGCAAATCCAAGCTGACTGCCGCCGTCCGATCTTTCCGCCGCTTCAAGCATCTTAGCTAAATACATCTCCTCGGGAGTACCCGAGTTGACTATCTCTATTTGTTTTTGAAGCGCTTCAATATTCTCCGAAGAAGTGAAATTTTCTACCGACAATAAAAGAAGTTTTTGCTTTTCCTTAAAATGAGCCGATATCTTTGTTCCCTCTTCGCTGGCGTATTTTATCGCATTTTCAAGAAGTTCGCTTGCCGCCATAGATATAATGTCGGCTTTTCTACTATCCCCTATGGTAACAGACAAAAAATTTTGCAAAAACTTTCTTACCGTCGCTATATAAACCCATCTGGGACCAAAAACCAATTCTAAATATCCGGAATCGCCAGCCTTGTTTAATTTCATATTGTTTTTCCAAAAATAATTAATTACAATTAATGCATTATAATATTAATTATAAATTTGTAAATAATTATTTTAAAAATTTAACGCCACACCGTTTTTTTGGGGCAGAAAGAGAAATTTGACACATATGGAGCTATACGCGTCGCGACGCTCCCCGATAAAATTTGACACATATGTTTTTTTGACACATATGCGAGGCAATGTTCCTCGATAAAAAATTTTGACACATATGGAGCTGCATGCGCCGCGACGCTCCCCGAAGGAAAATTGACACATCTATGGTAAAAGTCAACGATAATCTTTGTTTTTTGAGTAAACTAAACTCTTTAAAAATAAAATTAACCTGCTTTATTTTACATACTATAGTAAAACAGCTAAAGGTCAATTTATACTTACTTAATAATTGTCATCGCGCCTCCTTATAAAATGTTTGATTAAGATCTGCTATTGCGACTAAACATCATCCATCTATACAGGCTCGAAGCCTATGATGTCGCTTTCGAT
>MWDO01000066.1 GCA_002070605.1 Spirochaetes bacterium ADurb.Bin133 | reverse complement strand
CGTACTTAACCAAACTTGGTTCAATTATAACCGCTTTAGCAGATTTAATCAATACTTTTACCTTAGCATCATATGTGTCAATTTATATCGGGGAGCGACGGGGCGCATGCAGCTCATATGTGTCAATTTTTTTGTCGCAGGCGCGGCGCATGCAGCTCATATGTGTCAAAATTTTCGCCGGGGAGCGCCGCGACGCATATAGCTCCATATGTGTCAATTTATATCGGGGATCGACGCGGCGCATATAGCTCCATATGTGTCAAATTCTTTCGAGGAGCGCTTGCGCCGCATGCAGCTCCATATGCGTCAAATTACACCGGGGAGCGGCGCGGCGGATATGAAGCCCATATGCGTCAAATTTTTCGTCAGGGAGCGACGCGGCTTACATGCAGCTCATATATGTCAATTTCTCATCAGGGAGCGGCGCGGCGCATACAGCTCCATATGTGTCAATTTCTTCGTCGGGGAGCGACGCGGCGGGTATAGCTCCATATGTGTCAAATTTATTTTGACACATATGGGTCATTCATCTTACTACTTCGACGTCAAGGTCCAGGAGCCGTCCCACCTCTCCCCGGGAGGATTATCTTTAAAGTAGGCGCATCTGTCGATATATACTTTGGACGGATTGATTCTTGCGTCGGGGAATCTCTCAATCGCAAGAGACTCTTTAAAATAGTTCATAGCTTCGTCCCAGTTTTGTTCGAGGTAATATTTCACTCCGGAACTGTAAATCCTAAAAAGCTCTTTTTCTTTTTCCGTCAAGCCGCCTTTCAAAGATACCACTTCAAATACCTTGACAGGCTCGGATTTGCCGACTACGACGATCTTGTCTATAAATCTAAAATCAAAGAAGTCCCTAACGACCCTCTTTTCGCCCGTCGTTTCGTCAGTAAACTCGTAGTTCATAGTAAACTCGCTGACTAGAGTAAATACGCCGTACTGCTTCGCTCCGGCTTCGAGACGAGCCGCCAGGTTTACCGAGTCGCCCATCATAGTATAGTTCATTCTTGTAGAGCTCCCCATATTTCCTACTACTATCTCGCCGGTATTTATACCTATACGCATACGCATATCGTGCACAATTTTTGGCCATTTGTCGCCCGGAGCCCACTCTTCCGGCGGCAGGTTTTTAGTATTTCTTTTCGGCTCGTCCGGCGACTCTTTCTCGTCGTCCCACTTGTCTCTCAGTTCCAATAGTTTGTTTTGCATACCGATAGCGGCGGCTACCGCTCTTACCGGATGGTCTATAACCTTCATCGGAGCGCCAAAAAACGCTATTATCGCGTCTCCTTCGTATTTATCAAGAGTCCCTTTTTCTCCAAGAAGTATATCCGTCATAGCGGTCAAATATTCGTTAAGCAACTCTACCAATTGAACGGCGGTTAATTTTTCAGAAAACGTAGAAAATCCCTGTATATCGGTAAAATAAGCGGTAATTGATCTCGACTCTCCCCCAAGCGTCGGCATCTCTTTACTTGCGAACATTTCGTCGATAAGCACAGGCGACAGATAAGAACCGAACGTCGATTTGAGGAATTTTTTATCGCGCGCCTCGGTTAAGGACAAAAATATCAGCGAGGCAAAATAACTTATAATCGTCGCGATCAAGGTCGTCGCTAGTTCCAAAGTTATGCTGAAATATTTAAATAACAGTATGGCGACGATAAACAGAAGGATAATATAACCAAACCCTAAGATGTTCTTAGCGTAAGTATTTTTTATTATCGTAGCTGTCGCTAAAATAAAAAATACGCTGACTATGATTATCAAAGCCGCCGCGGGCTTTGGGGCATTATAGATATAGTGATTATTTAAGATATTACTGATAGCGGTAATGTGAATGAAAGGTCCGGGAAGATTCTCCGTTACCGGCGTTATTTTAACGTCCTTCAGTCCTACCGCCGAACTGCCTATTACAATTATTTTATCTGTAAATTCTTCAGGCAGTACGTCGGTCGCTCTGTCTAATTGCAAGCCGTCTATCTGTTTCTGAGCCGAAACGACAACCGATCCGGCGGTAATACTATTAAATTTTAGATAATCGCTATAAAAACTTAACGGCATTATACCGTTTTCATCGATATTTACCGTTATTCTTTGGTTATCGCCGTATTCTAAAACTAATCTTTTATTTACGACGCTGATTTTTGTTACTCCCAATTTTGTAATAAGCGCTCTTAAGCATAACGACGGATAATATTTATCATTATATTTGATTAGCAATCGATAATTTCTCGACACTCCGTCTATATCTTCCAGATGCGTAACCGAATGAAATTGAAGCGTTTCGGCGTATAGAGTCGGAAAAGGAAGAGTTACCGTGTTATATTCAGAATTTTGTAAATAATTTTGTTTATCCTCGATTTCTATTTCAAAACCGTCGTAACCATAATTCGTCGGAGGCACTTCGTAAGGCGTCTCGATTAAAGGGTCTTTACTAAATAATACGGCGTGACTAACGTTTTTACCTTCCGATTGAAGCATAATCGTAGTCAAGAAGAGTTTTTCATCTTCCAAACTAATTTCTTCGTCGATACTTTTACTCGTTATCGTCGTGTAAACAATATCAAATAAAAAAATTGAAGGATTCTCTTGCATAACGTAGTTTAATATTCTATCGGAGATTATCTCTCCGCGTCTCCATGGCCAACCGCCAAAAAAAGGCGACAGAGCCTGGAGAGACTCCTCGTCAATGTCGAGAAAGATTATTTCTTTATTCGGCTCTTTTTTTTGATTGAAATATTTAAATCTAAAATCGGTTAACTTATTATCAAAAACATCAAAAATCCCTAAGAAAAAGAGCGGAACCATTACGGCTAATATTATTAAACCAAAAATAAATATAAACGCCGCTTTTTTTAATTTGAATTTTACCTTTTTAGCCTCTTTTTTTTTCATAGTTATGTCCTTATAGATAGAAATTATTAATTCTTGATTTATACATAATAAATTATCAATTTAAAAAGTCAATAATATTATTTAGAAATAATGTATCCTGTCAGTTTTTTGGAAATTGACACATATGGGACGTCGGCAAATCCTCAACAAACCGACGGGCGTATTTAGTTGAAAAATAGAATTGACAATAATTTAATTAATTGTAAAATCTTATCTCTATTGTATTGTTAAAAAATGGAGATTAATATGGACGATAGAAAGAATAGAGTCGTAGTAACCGGCTTGGGGATAATATCTTGTATCGGCAACAGTATATCTGAAGTAACAGATTCTTTGAAAAACGGAATAGTCGGGTATGATATAGACCCGGTTCGAATTGAGATGGGTTTTAGAAGTCCTTTAACGGGAATGATAAAGAATTTTGATCCGAAAAATTATCTCGATAGAAAAAAAAGAAAAACAATGTCCTTGTCCACGGTCTGGGCTTACGCCGCCGCCGAACAGGCTGTAGGGGATAGCGGATTAAAACCTGAAGAGATAGAAAATACCGAAACGGGAGTGATATTTGGACACGATTCCGTATCTCAACCGAACGTTGAAATGGCGGACGAGCTTAGAAAATTTAAAGAGACAAAATCGTTAGGATCGGGTTATATTTTTCAGGTCATGGACTCTACGGTTACAATGAATCTATCTACAATATTCAAAACAAAAGGGGCGTGCTGGTCGTTGGCCGCGGCTTGCGCTTCGGGAGCCCACTCTATAGGACAAGCCGCCGACTTGATTCGATGCGGACGTCAGGAGCGGGTAATAGCCGGCGGGGCTCAGGAGATAAACTGGCACGTTATGGCTAGCTTCGACGCCCTAAACGCATTTTCTACAAACGTAGAAAATCCAAAAAGCGCGTCTAAGCCGTTTGATAAAAATAGAGACGGGTTAGTGCCTTCGGGGGGGGCGGCGGCTTTAGTTTTAGAGAGAATGGATATTGCGGTTAAAAGGGGCGCGAAAATTTATGGAGAAGTCGTCGGATATGGATTTAGCGCGGACGGAGCCGATCTTTCAATTCCCGACGGTATTGGCGCTCAAGTCGCTATGAACAAAGCTTTAAACTCTTCGGGAATAAGACCGGAAGATATTGAATATATAAACGCCCATGCGACAAGCACTCCGGGCGGAGATTCGAAAGAGGCCGAGGCTATATATAAGATTTTTGGAAGCGATACATATGTGTCGTCCACAAAATCAACGACCGGCCACGAATGCTGGATGGCCGGAGCCAGCGAAGCGATTTATTCTCTTATTATGATGAACGAGGGATTTATCGCTCCAAATGTGAATTTTATCGAGGGAGATGAAATAACAAGTAAAATAAACGTCGTAAATAAAACTTTAAATTTTAGTCCTAAACTTGTTTTGTCAAATTCTTTCGGTTTTGGCGGCACAAACGCCGCTCTGATTTTGAGAAAGGTTTAAATTGTATTGATTTTTTTAGTTTTTAGATGTAGTATCTGGTAAAAAACCGGGGAATAAAATGGTATGAGCGTTAAGAAAGAAGAGATAGCGATTGTCGGCGGTTCAAACGTTGGTATAGCCGCCGCGACAAGGCTCAGAAGAATCAGAGAAGACGTTAATATAACTATTTTCGACAAATCGGAACATATAGGATATCCGGCGTCGGGCATACCTTATTTTTTATCCAACACCCTCAAATCCGCCGACACTTTTACTAAGGGCTTTGAAGAGAGACTGACTGAGATCTATAACATTAATATAGTTAAAGAATGCGAGGTTCAAAGCATTAACAGGGATACGAAGACGATAACGGTTTTTAATTTGAGGAATAAGCAGGTTTATGAAAAGGCTTACGATAAGTTAGTTCTTGCTACCGGTTTTTATTTTTCTTTGTCCGATAAAGAACTTTTGGATTCTCCGAATTTTTTCATAATTAAGAATATCGAGCAGGCTATTAGAGCAAAAGATTATATAAGAAATAGGGGCGTAAAAAAAATATCAATAGTTGGCGTTAATACGATTTCTATAAATATTGCCGTTTCAATGATCGAAGCCGGATATGAAGTCGCGTTAATTACCAAAGAGAAGAATTTAATCGAGAATTTTGATAATGAGTTTGATTATATCTTAAAAAACGAGCTTACAAAGGCGGGGATTAGGGTATACTGCGGTATAGAGAGTATTGTTTATAAAAAGAATACCGAGAATATTGTTACAAATATTGAAATTAATTATTTAGATATAGAGACTCAGTTAGTTATTTATTGCGACGATCCGACGCCCAGCTCTTATTTAGCTGCAAATTCCGGTCTAAATGTCGGAAAAAAAAGAGCCGTTTTAGTCGACTCTCTTTTTCAAACTTCCGATCCGGATATATATTCCGGCGGCGGCGTCGCGGAATTTTTAAACGCTCCGTTTGAGTTTGGCGGTCGAATTCCGGGAATTAACCGGGCGATGAATCACGGCAGAGATATCGGGTCTAATATTGGCGGAGTCAAAACTGCTGAACAAATATTTGTAGACAACGTTTTTTTTAAAATTAAGAATTTTAATATAGGCATGGTTGGAATTAGCGAAGCTGAAGCCAAGGCAAATTCGCTAGAAACTTATTCGATAACCGTTTTTTCTGGCGATAGGGAGAGATTTGTTCCGGAGGCGTCGCAAATACATATAAAAATAATTGTTGATAAAAATAGTCAGGCAATATTGGGAGCTTTTATTCGCGGCAAATCGAACGAGGTATCCAGGAAGCTCGACGTTCTTATAACTTCGATACATAGCGGATTGACGGTATCGGAGCTGTCGGCTTTAAATTTTACTTATCACCCGTCGAATAGTACGATAAAAGATACGCTAAACATAGCCGGTATGATAGCTTGCGATTATTCGGACGGGTTGACGAATTTGGCGTCTCTCGAGAATTCCGAGTCGGAAGAGGATATTTTTATACTCGACGTTCGGAATAAAAAAGAGAGGGACAAATCAATGGTTTTGAATTCCAAATGGATACCTCTGGCCGAATTAAGATCCAGGTTGAGCGAGTTGCCAAAAGATAAAAATATTTATATATACGGCAATGTCGGTCTTAGAGGATACGTAGCCGAGAGAATCTTAAAGAATAACGATTTTAAAAATACGTTCAACATTTCAGGGGGAATTGCCTCCATAAAAATCAATGAAAATATAGATAATAATTATTAGGAGAGTCTATGAAAAAATTTACTAAAGAGCATGAGTGGATCAGCGTCGAGGGGAACGTAGGAACCGTAGGAATAACGGATTACGCTCAGAAACAGCTAGGGGACGTGGTTTACGTTACGATGACTAAGGATATCGGTTCTCAGGTTTCTCAGGGAGAGGACGCGGCTGAAATTGAGTCCGTAAAAAGCGTTAGCCAGATATTTACGCCCGTTTCCGGCGAAATTCTGGAGTTTAATAAGATTTTTGAAGACGAAACAAAATCGGGAATAGTGAACGAAGATCCGTATAACGCCGGTTGGATTTTTAAGATAAAAATTTCAAATTTATCGGATATTGATTCTTTACTCTCTGAAAGTCAATATAACGATTATATAAAAAACCTCTGATATGCCGGATAATTTTTTTATTAACCAATACAAATCGAATTCAAACAGAAATATTAAGGGTTTTACGCCTAAGGATTCGATTAATTCCAAAGAACCAAAGGAAGTAAAAAAATTCACGTTTAAGAAACTTGAAGACGACGGCGCTCGAGATAAGTTTGTCTCTATTCTATCAAAAAAACGGATGGCGACTCTTTTTCTTATACTTTCGGGGGTTGAAAAGGCGGCCGCCATAGTTAAAACATTCTCTGAGGACGAGGCGGTAAAAATAGCCGCCGATATGTTAAAAGTAGAATCAATAACCGTCGACGAATTAAATCAAGTTGAATCGAAATTCGGGAAACTTGAAGTTAAGGAGTTAGGCGGAATTAAGGGGGGTAAGGAATATACCCGCGCGTTGCTTCATGTCGCTTTTGGCATATCGAAAGGGAGCGAACTTTTTTTGAAAGCTCTCGACGATAGCAGCGACAGATCGTTGAAATTCTTAGAGAATTTAAAGCCCGAGCAGATAATCGAAATCATTGCCGAAGAATCCGAACTTGTAATATCGATAGTTTTATCGACTATCGACGTTAAGATATCTTCAAAAGTTTTGCCTCTTATTCCGAAAGAAAAAATGCAATCTGTAATAAAGCGAATGTCTGAAAAAATTGAAATTAATACCGAGACTTTTGAAGTAATAGTCAAAAAACTAAAAGAAAAAGCTAAAATCTATGCGGAAGACGACGATTTTATAAAAATCTCGGGGAAAAATAAGCTTCTTGAAATTTTAAAACATTCAGATAGCGATAAAGCAAACTCAATTTTACAAAACTTGAAAAACGAAGATCCCGCTCTTGCCGACGAATTGAAAGAGAACATTTTTACCTTTTCGGATATTCCGCTATTGAAGAGAAAGGATTTGGAATACGCTCTTAAAAATTATCCCGACAAAGAGATTGCGTTTATTCTTAAGGGCGCTCAGGAAGAGATGAAAAATTTATTTTTTCTCTCGCTAACCAGGAGAAGGAAAGAGTTGATTCAAGATGAGATCAAATATCTGGGCGAAGTAAAAAAATCCGACGTAGATATAAAGAGAAAAGAGTTCGTAAATTTTTTGAGACTGCTTGACGAGAGCGGAAAAATATCTCTCTATCCCGATAGAGATAAGTATGTGGAATAATTTTCTCCAAACAATAAAAAAACGCCCGATACGAGGCGTTTTTTTTATACAATTAAAATTTGTACGATAAGTTTATAAAAATATCTTTGGCTATGCCAAAATTCAACGTCAATTTTGAATTTCCGGTTTTTATCGTAGGAACGCTTACATTTGACAATAATGGGATGGATACGATTGTAACGATCGAACCGAGAGATATAACGGCTATCGAAGATATAAAAAAATACAGATTATTAAAATACATATCGACATATTCGCCGTAATCCGTTTTTTGACTTATCACGTCTTGCTTTAACTTTCTTACCTGAGCGAATACTACCGTCATATCGTAGATAAGCGCCGTTATTCCGCCGCAAACTAAGGTCATACCTCCGGAGTACAAACCTAATCCGATTTTATTGTAAACGTTTAAATTTCTTTTGTAAATAAAAAAAGGGATCGATATTAACGCGAGATCGAATCCCAAATTCATTGTCGAAAGACCGGATATATATAAACCGAGAAACATATTGTAAGATTTCTCATATTCCGAATAACTTGAAAATTTTTTTGGCGAGGATATCATAGGAGTTATCCCTATCAGATCGTATAGTAGAAGCGTTAGTCCCGTCGCGGCTAAGACGCCTCCGATCGGAAGCATGACTCTGGCTCCGATATTTGCGTCTCTGTAGTTAAAACTAGTCGTTTTGTCCTTTTTTGAAGACCGGTTTAGGACAATATCTTTTACCGGTAAATTTTTGATATATTTATCAATAAGCAGATTGGTCATTATTTTTGACGAATCTATAAAAAATTTATTCATATCCTTATCTAAATCTTCTTTGATCTCAAAATTTATCGAGTCGACAAGGTCTTTGTTCTTGGCGAATCCTTTAAGATACAGCGTGATTACTCCGTCCTTTATTTTATAAAAGCCCGTTACGTTAACGTAAGTATTTAGTATCGATTTAATATTCTCCTGATCCAGGTCAAACATCAATTTGTCATAATCAAAATTGTTTGCTCTCAAAGTTTCAATTACGGATTCTCTATCCATAATTTTGAAATGTTTGGAATTTAATATCTCTTTGTATAGATGATCGTAAATGTTAGGTTCGAGATAGTCGTAATCGCGCGTAACGTCTATGTTAAAAAGAGGAATGATAGCAATTTTTATTGAATTTTGCGAGTGTAAAATAGTTAAATGGAAAAGGAGCAATACGATAGAAAGAATATACCTCATAATAGAATAATTTACCTCTTTATTGAATTTAAAACAACTTTATCCGCAAAAAATCAATAAAATTTAAGAATATTTACCGTATTTATAATCGGAAAAGGAGTTACATTAAATTAATATCTGGTTTTGTAATTAAATTTATTTTTTTTCTTAAAAATGACGCATATGTGTCAATTTTTATCGGGGAGCGGCGCGGCAGCTATGTAGCTCCATATGCGTCGATTTTCATCAGGGATCGTCGCATAGCTCCATATGTGTCAAAAAAAATTCGACGCATATGCGTTAATTTCTCCCGTCCTAAAAAACCGACGGGTCGCAAAATTGAATTTTTTATATTTTTTTAAATAATTAATTCAATTATTCTTGAAATATTTTCCAAAAAATATTATAAATACAATAAGTTTCTACGGGGGTGTAGCTCAATTGGCTAGAGCGTTTGAATGGCATTCAAAAGGCAGACAGTTCGAATCTGTTCACCTCCATTTTTTTTCTGTTCCCGACTGCAAAGTCTGAATTTGCTTTTCCGTCTTATTGGCGCTTCCCCTATATTAGTTATCAAACTGTACTCCTATTTTCGTATTTTAAATAGCGCGCTGCGGCGCATATGCGTCGATTTGTTAATTTGACACATATGCGTTATTCCTCAAAAAAACCGACGGACGCCGTCGAGAAAAAGAAAAATATTGATTATCGCGAAATTAAATGTTATTTTTATAATTGATATAAATAGCGGAGCCGAAACGGTTAATTTTTAGAGGACGTAAAAATGACGTTATATTATATTTATATTTTTATCGGCTTTTTTTTAGCTTTCTCTTTATATCATGTAATGCTATCTTTTAACGGTAAAGAGAAGTTATCAAATCTATCCTACGCGCTGCTTACTTTTAGTTTTGCATCTCTAATCTATTTTATCAGGATTTTATATTATCATATGAAGATAGACTCTTTTTTGGTTCTTGGGGCGTTTTTATTGTCGGTATCTCTTGTGGCAAGCTCTGCGACTATTTTTTTATACTCAATGTTTGATTTAAAAAGGGTAAAGAGTATTATATTCGTAAGTATAGTTTCTTTATTTATTTTTACCTTTATAAATATTGCTCTTTACGCGCTTTTTGACAACTTCTTTTTTATAAGATTTCAGATTATAGCGAGTATAATATATACGGTATTCTGCATTGTTTTAGTAACTATAGAGATAATAAATAAAAAGCAATATAAAGAAATTCAACAAAAATTTATTATAATCGGATTTTTAGCGATTTGTATCTCTTCATTATCGTTGTCCGCGTCGTTTTTTTTCCAGTACAAACTGCCGTTTGCCGTCGTTTATTTTGGTTTTATATTTATGTTTATCCTATTTGCTTTTGCTATCACAAAGAGGTTTAATCAAAATTATAACGAGTTGGTTAATTTAAAAATTCTGCTTGAAGAAAAAGTAAAAAAAAGAACGGAGGAGCTCTTAATCGCAAATGAAAAGATAAAAGAGATGTCAAAACAAAAGTCGGATTTTTTTATAAATGTCGCTCACGAAATAAAAACCCCGCTGACATTAATAAAAAACTATTGCGATAGATATATAAAAAAAGTAGGAGAAACGGAGGAGTTAAGAATAATAAAAAGCAATCTCGATAAACTTCAGAGGGATATGACAAACTTTTTGGACATGGAAAAAATTGAAAAAGGGCAAATATTTTACGATCACGATCAAACTTTTTGTCTATCGGATTTGATATCGGAAAAAGTTACGCTCTTTAAAGAAATAGCGGAAATAAAAAACATTCGAATATGGTCAAAAATCGAAAAAGAAGTCTATATTCAAGCCGATCCTTACGCTATCGATAGGGTGATAAACAATTTTTTTGATAACGCTATCAAATACAACAACCCCGGAGGGGAAGTTAATGTTGAACTACAAACTTCGGATGAAAATATCGAACTTCTTATCCGGGATACGGGAATCGGCATTTCCGGAGAGAGGAAAAATTTAATATTTCTTCCTTACGCTCAAGTTTCTAATCTAAAAAGAAATATTGACGGAATCGGTATGGGGCTTTATATAGTAAAAAAAATTATCGACTCTCTATCGGGAACGATAGAAATACAAAGCGAACCCGGTAAAGGGACGGCTTTTAAAATTGTTTTAAAAAAATACGATAAAAAGGAAGAAGAATATATTAAACCCGTTAAGGCGTCTAAGCCCATCAGATTGTTAAACCAAACGGAGTCGGTTGAGGACTCGGGATACGACGAAACGAAAGATACCGTCCTTATAGCCGAAGATAATATTGATTTTTTGGCGTTTTTAAAAACAGAGCTTGCAGAATCTTATAATATTCTGGTCGCGACAAACGGATCGGAAGCTTTAGACAAAGTAAGAAATATAAAAAAGCCGGATTTAATAATTTCCGATATTATGATGGGCGGGATGGACGGCAACCTTTTGCTGGAAGAAATTAAAAATGATGAAGATCTTAACGATATTCCTTTTATATTTATGACTGCAAAAACGGCGTTGAAGGAAAAAATAGATGGAATCAATCGAGGAGCGGTAGCGTATATTACAAAGCCGTTTGATATTAAGGAGTTAAAAGCGCAGATTCATTCTATTTTAGAAAATAGAGAGAGGCAAATTGAAAAGATGAAATCCTCCGTTATCGAAGCGTTGTCGGGTAAAAAATCTGTCGAGCCAAACGATCATATAAATTCAAATATCGACCTAAACTGTATAGATTACGCTATATCGGATAAAGAAAAAGATATTGTATTATTGATAATCGAAGGACTTCAAAACAAAGAGATTGCCAAGAGGTTGAAACTATCCGAAAACTACGTCGGAAAGAAAATATCCGAGATATTTGCTAAAACGAACTCTTCAAACAGAGTAGAACTTGCAAATAAAATTACAAAAAATCCAAATTCTATATAAAATATGGAGGGGGTAAAGAAATATACCCCAAAAGGTAAAGAAATATACCCTTGTTTTTTTTGACAAATTACCGTAACATACCGGTCAAACGTTACTCTCCCAATCTGAAATATTATTAATAAGGAGGTGTTTTTTTGGGGAATAAAAAAATTGACACATATGATACCGACGTATTAAATATTACTGACAAGGATATAAAAACAGTAAAAGCGTTATATGGTAAATAGGAGTTGATATGAAAAATATTTTATTATGTTTTTTATCTTTTTTAATACTTATCATTTTTTCATGTCCAGTAAATAACGACAATGAAGAAAACGTCGCTCAAAAACATGTATTTATTAAATTAAAATTTAATCTTGTTAATAATACTGATATGACAGTAGATTATATTTTAAATGATGTTGAAATTGGTTATAAGGGACTTGAGAATACAACAGATATTTTTGTAAATAATGAAGAATATTTGCGTTATGTTAGTCAATCAATAGATGAGGAATTTAAAGAAACTCCTGTTGTAGATTTTTATCAGAGTTATTACGACAATTTCAATGATGGTAATTATCAAGGCTCCGTCATTCCTGACAGTTCTGACGACTTAATTTACTATCAAAACAACATTATAAGAAATCCATCATCAGTTTTGATTAGGATAAAGTTTTCAAATGAACAAGAAAAAATTTTAGCCGGTTGGCCAAAATACTATTATAGCAAATTGACAAATGTTAGTTATTATGGATTTGCATATTTTTTTAGTTTTGATAAAAAAATTCGAAACTATTGGACAGAAAACAAGCCTTGTATGATGTTTTCCATAGATTCTGATTTGCCTTCAGGAAAGATTCAAGGATATTTAAAAAATACATTATATTCTGTACGAGTAACAATAAATAGTCCGGATAATATTATTTTTGAAGTATTGCCTGAAACCGGAGAGAGTTTTTAATTTAGCGATTTATGCCCAAGCTTGTCGTCCGCGACAAGCTTGGGGGTATAATATTTAGTTTAAATAGCTAAATAGGAATTAAATATAAAATGGAGGTAAGTATGAAAAAAGGTTTATATTTTGCGCTTGCAGTAATTTTAA
>MWDO01000065.1 GCA_002070605.1 Spirochaetes bacterium ADurb.Bin133 | reverse complement strand
AAAGTAAATGAAATTAGTTATAAGAATAAATGTTTTCTAATTCCAAAATATAAAAATTGTTCTCTTTCAAATTACGAAGTTGAAGTTAGAGAAAATCCAAATAAATGGATCAAGATTTTCTATAAAGATAATATATTGACTAAATATGATATTGGAGATATAGTATGATAAAAGAATTGTTTCAAAGCGTAAAGTCTCATTTTTTGAAATATGCGTCAAGTCTCAAAGTTGAACGACACTAAAATCGTTTCTGGATAGAGGCTTTCCTATAATAATCCCTTCGCCACCAAGATAAGTTTGATTTTTCCCTTCGATTAATATTTGAACGTTTTTTACCGTTTTAAATTCGGTCGCCGTAAAAACAATCTGTTTTATTTGCAATATGGTAGACTCTCTTCCGTAACGATTGTTTTCAAAATCTTTAGAGAAATTAACGTACGCCGTATCGCCGCTAATCCACGCGGACAACAACTCCGTGTTGTCCGGAATATTTGTAACAATATCGTTTATCTCTTCGGAAGCGCTCGGACCTTCCAATAATTTTTTTAGAGTTTCGGTTAGCGGCGCGTTTTTGTAAGCGATGTTTCTGGAGACCCCCGTTAATATAAGCTTTTCGTCGTTTATTTTTGTAAAATAGACTTTGCCGACCGATAGTTTTTGTTCGTTTTCGGTCGATTTAACAATATCGGGTTTAGTTTGTTCTTTATTGGTTTGTTCTTTATTGGAAATTAAAGTTTTATTATTATTTGATTTTGGCGAGATATTATCTTTAACAACGACAGTCTGCGCCGCGGTAGTCGTAGTCGTCGTAACGCTCTTCTTTACTTTTATATCCGTTTTTTTTTCATCCGCTTTTTTTGTAAATATTTTGTTATCGTCCGTTTTTTTTATATTTTTAGTTTTATTTACTCCAAAATTTTGATTTTCGCTGTTATTCCTGACTTTATCCGAATTTTCCAGTTTTATAATTTTTTCTTTTATATCCGGAGCCGTTTTGTTTTTGTCTTTGGAATTTTTATTAAAAAATTTGTCGGAGGCGGTATATATGTTTTTTGAAAAAACCTGGAATTTATCTTTATAAGCGTAAGCGACAACTCCCAGAACAAATATTATTATTAACATGAATAGAAGTCCGGATCTATTTTCTCTATTTTCGCCTCCGGTCTTTTTTCTGGTCATATTTACCCCCCCTGTTATTGCGTCCAGCAAACTTTTTTTTATTTTTTATTATTGAGATTTTCGGAAAAAAAGCGATTAAATTTAGAATTGTTAAAAAAATTAGGTTCTATAATCTTTCGGCGATCTGCCGGTAGATTTTTTTAGCGCCGTAATAAAGCCCTGTTGCGACTTATAACCGACCTGTTCGCTTATATATTTAATCGGGAAATTGGTCGACTTTAAAAGTTGTATTGCGCTTTTTATTCTGATTTCGGTTATCCAATCTCCCGGCGTTTTTCCGGTGTCTTCCTTGACGTAGCGATTGATTGAAGAGGGCGAATAGCCGGTAACGACCGAAAGGCGCTCGATAATGTTATCGCCGATATTATAATTTTGTTTGATGTAGTTTATAAATTTTTTAGTGGAATCTCTCCAATGAGTAGTCTCAACGTCGATTTCAACAATTTTGTGGTAATAAATCTTAAGCGCGTTTAATATTTTGTCTAAATCCCATACAGACACAACGCTATCCGCTCCGTATTGGATAAATTTTGAAATTTTATCGTTTTTTACTATTTTATCTTCGCTTAAAACGATTAATTTAAAATCCTTATTAGTCGTTTTAAACATTTTGATATATCCGATAGTGGATTTATCCCCCCTAAAATCGCTGAAGATAATAACGTGGATTTTTTCCTGATAAAGCAGATCGACAATATCAAGAAAGCTGTTTGTAAAAAAGAAGTTATACCGGTCGTTATCCAATTTTAAAAGATTATCTTTTAAAGAATCAAAGTTTTTAATTCCAAATTCGATAATAATGACGTTTATCTTCATATTAATATGCTATGATAGATTTTTTTATTTGTCAATAATATATTATAAAGACAGTTCGTCGATTTTTTCTTGACAATTATAAAAATAAAATATATATTTTCTATCTATAGTACTGGAGAGATGGCAGAGCGGTTTAATGCGGCGGTCTTGAAAACCGTTGAAGCGCGAGTTTCCGGGGGTTCGAATCCCTCTCTCTCCGCAAGCGTCGTTTTTTAAAACGGCGTCGTTCTATTAGAAGGAGAGGTGCGAGAGCGGTCGAATCGGGCGCCCTGCTAAGGCGTTGAACGGGCAACTGTTCCAAGGGTTCGAATCCCTTCCTCTCCGTTTTTTTTGGAAAGTTGGTCGAGCGGTTTAAGGCATACGCTTGGAAAGCGTACGGGTTGTGAAAGGCCCCGGGGGTTCGAATCCCCCACTTTCCGAAGATTTATGTGAGTCTATAGCTCAGATGGATAGAGCGTTAGATTGCGGATCTAAAGGTCGGAGGTTCGAGTCCTCTTAGACTCGAATTGACAAAATGGAGAGATGGCAGAGCGGTCGAATGCGGCGGACTCGAAATCCGTTGTACCGTTTTACGGTACCGAGGGTTCGAATCCCTCTTTCTCCGGATTTTTCCTCTTTAGCGGTGATCTTGAGGTCTTAGGTAGTAAAAGCCCTCTGAACCCCGTCAGGACCGGAAGGTAGCAGCGGTAAGAAAGGTTTTTTCGCGCTTAAATAACTTCAAGGGAGTTAAAGAGGTTTTTTTTATCAATCTATAAATTAATATAAAGCGTATAGAGGATAATTGCATGGCTTACGAAGTTACCGCCGCAAAATTTAGACCTCAATCTTTCGAACAGCTGGTCGGTCAAGAATTTGTCTCTGAAACGCTTAAAAATTCTATGCAAAATAAGAGAATAGCGCGCGCGTATTTGTTGAGCGGACCTAGAGGAGTCGGCAAAACCTCGACCGCCCGCATCATCGCAAAGGCGCTAAATTGCGTTAACGGACCGACGGCGACTCCGTGCAACGCGTGCGTAAATTGCGTTTCAATAACGGCCGGCAACCACCCCGACGTTATCGAGATAGACGGCGCGTCCAACACGGGGATTAACGACGTTAGAATCATTCAGGAAGAGATAATGTATCCCCCCGTTAACGCCAAGTATAAAGTATACATCATAGACGAAGTTCATATGCTTTCTAAAAGCGCTTTCAACGCTCTATTGAAAACGATAGAAGAACCTCCTAAAGGGGTAGTGTTTATCTTTGCCACGACGGAGATCAATAAAGTTTTGGCGACAATAAGATCGAGGTGTCAGATTTTCAATTTGAGACTTATCCCGACCGACGTTATCTACAAATCTTTGACAAAAGTTCTCGATAGTTACAACGTTAAATATGAAGAGAACGCCGTAAAATGGATCGCGTCGGAAGGGCGCGGTTCGATGAGAGACGCCTACACTCTTTTAGATCAAGTCGTATCTTTTTGCAATAACGATATTACTTTAAAAGTTATTCAGGAAAAACTCGGGCTGGTCGGCGAAGAAAAAATATCTAAAATGGCGCTATGTATTTTAAATTCTAACAGGCGAGATTTGTTGCTGGAGTACGATAATATCCTTATCAGCGGGATTGCGCCCGAACAAATTATAGCCGAATTTATTAAATATTTTAGAAATATCCTGTTTGCCCGGTTGAATTTACCGTTTGACAGCGCCGCTTCCGATCAAGCGACGTGTTATTCAAAGGCGATTATAGAAGCTTTTAGTTACGAGGATATTGAGAATATTTTGGAGATACTATTTAATACTTATGAAAAATCAAGATATACGACGGATATTAAGCTCGAAATAGAGGCGTGCCTTATAAAACTGCTGAATTTTAAAGAATTCATCAGACCTAAGCAGATTATAAAAGAGCTGAAAATGTTGAGACAGAGTTTCTTTCAAAATACTTCGCCCGTATATATGAAAGAAGATGCCGTCGGGGGCGGCGTCAAAAAAAATGAATTTATAAACGAAGGGCTGTTTCAAACCGGACCGGCAAATATTGTCGAAACCAAAACCGCCCCGTCGGTTCAAAACGTTCAACAACCCAAAACTATCAAAGTTACTCCGCAAAAAAGCGATATTATAAAACTTGTGAAAGACAGGGTCTCTCCGACAAATATTCAATTATTATCCGCGTTAAACAATATTGATTCGATAGAAGAGCAGGGCGCTAAAATGACGCTCTACTTTTCTCAAAAAATGTATTACGATAACGCTCTTAAATTTAAAGATCTCATAGCAAACGAAGCGAGCGCCATCGTCGGGAAAGAGCAAATTATTGAAATAGAGTATAAACCGCCAAATTCGGAGAGCAAAGAGATGTCCGTCGACGAGTATAATAGGATGAAATTGAAAGAGATATTTTATGGGAAGGATTTTAATTTATAAATTTTGGGAGAAAAAGAATGCCGAGTTTTTTTGATATTTTGAAAAATTTCAGTCTGGACGATATTAAAAAGAAAGCCGAAGAAGCTCTCGCCTCTATGAAAGACGTCGAGACAACCGGCGAATCCGGCGGCGGTTTTGTTAAGGTTAAGATCAACGGTAATTTCAACATACTCAATATTGATTATGAGGAAAATGATTTTATAAAACAAGATATCAAAATGTTTAGAGATCTTATTATAGCCGCTCATAACGACGCGGTAAATAAAATGAGAGAAGAGCTTCAAAAGAAGCTCGCCGGTCAGATACCTCCGGGGATAATATGATAAACGATTTTACCAGACTAATATCCGCCTTAACAAAACTTCCCGGAATAGGCAAAAAAAGTGCAACGCGGCTCTCCTATTTTTTATTAAAAAACAAAGATAAATCCAAAGATATCTTTATATCAATAGTCGATTTTCTGGATAAGATTAGCAACTGCTCAATATGCGGAAATTTTTCCTCTTCAGATCCCTGCGAAATATGCTCCTCTTCGAACAGGGATAAAAAAATACTTTGCGTCGTCGAAGAGCCGTCCGATCTTTTGGCGATAGAAGAGACGGGTTGCTATAAAGGGCAATATCATATACTTATGGGGAACATCAATCCTCTGGAGGGAAAAGGTCCGGATAATCTCAGAATCGGAGAGTTGCTAAAAAGGACAAAAGATGGAGTATTTGAAGAAATTCTGATCGCGACTAATCCTACAATCGAAGGGGAGTCCACTTTTTTATATCTTCAAAATCTCCTGGCCGATCAAAACGTTAAAATCTCAAAAATTGCGACCGGCATCCCGATGGGGGGGAGCCTCGAATACGCCGATAAATACACTCTCGGACGAGCTATACAGTCGAAGAATTATATATAAACAAATCGCGCAATCCGTCGGGTTTTCGGGGTTGCGTGGGCGGGAGCGATTTGACACATATGTGTCAATTTCTATCAGGGCGCGGCGAGTATAACTCCATATGTGTCAAATTCCCCATCCAAAAAACCGACGGGACGCCAAAAATTATAATTATTTAACTTGAAATTAAATAAAAATTTTTGTAGAATATCTTTATGAAAATAAACCTTATCGTGTATTTTTTTTCCAATTTTTATATGTTGGTTTTCGGGTTGATTTTTATTCTGCCTCTGTTTTACTCTTCTAAAGAGGAGTACGATAAGGTGAAGAAGATTATATTTGGCAACAAACTGCATACTTATATCGGCTTTTTTGGAATCGTTCTTGCGGCGCTGGTAATACTGTTTCCTATGCCGTCGCTTCCCAAAACGGACTCGATTATTATATTGGGAGATTTTATTCCGTCGGTAGTAATTTTGATTATTTCGATAACTTTGATCTTTGGATTCATACGCAACAGTAAGATTTTATCGCCGCAATTGATAAAGAAAGGGGACGACATACTTACCTCTTTTCAGATACCTATTGGCATTATCAGCATTATAGTTTGCGCGATTCATATAGTCGCGCCGGAAGCAATTCTAATTTAAACCGGAGTTATTTATGAAAAGATTTATTAAGAGACTTTTGTTTGTTTTATTTTTTCAACTGATTTTTTTTCTAACGGTTTTCTACGTAGCGGACGCCAAATATTATCCGATATGGTTGGTATCGTTCGTTTTGTTTTTATTATTAAACATTTTTGCCTCGGTTAAATTTATACCTTCGAAAAGAAAAGAGAACGAGTTTAAAAATTTGGCGAGCGAATACAAAGCCGTAACAGCCTCCAGATCGGATATTAAGATCAAGGCGATGAAACTCGAATTTGTATGCCCAAACTGTTCAAATAAAAACAATTTCTGGACATTCTTAGATAATTTTGAATGCGACAATTGCAATTCCGGACTGTGGTCTTCAAAATTATCCGAATATGAAAAGGTTTACGACTCGCTTTTTAAGGAAAAGGAGAAGATCGATAGTTTTTTTGATTCTTTATCGCCGAGTATGAAAAAGAAACTTAAAGAATACAAACCCGTCGGTTAGGTTTTATGAAAATTTACGATACCTTTGTCGGAACGATTGAAAATCTTAAAATACTCATATCCGATAAGATTGCTTTTTTATCGGATATTACAATTCCTATTGTTTTTATTGTTTTATATAATTTTTCCGGTTTTATAGAGAGCTTAAAAAGCGAAATTATATCAAAGGTTTCGTATTTTATAACAAACTTCTCGAACGTTTCGATTAGTTTAGTTAATTTTTTTCAAACCAATAAAATATTATTATCGACGGCGATAATCGTCGTACTCGTTTCTATTGCGGTTTTGACGGTAATATCTTACTTAATAAATTTCTTCAAGCATGGAATTAATTATTTTAAGAAAATAAAATTGTTTGCCGACGACGTCAAAAAGAGACTAAAGGTATTAATAAAGCCGCAGTTTTATAAAGAGTTAAAAAGAAAATTTGAAAAGAAAATTTCTTTTTTTGTCGTAAAATTTCTTGATTATTTCTGGGATCATTTCAGGAAATTTGAAATAATCGGAGATCCTCATAAATTTAACTCGACTCTGAATAAAAAAGTGGACGAGTTTACAAAACGTTTTGTTTTGTTATCTAAAATTAGGACTTTTATAAAGAGAAGATTTCAACTATTAAACGAGACTTTACTCCTCAAAGATCTGACGAAAAAACAGGAAGAGCATACTACCGAACGCCAAAAATTATTATTTATCGAGTCGCTTCCGGAGGCGTTCTCCGTCTTCAAAAACGTCTCTTTTGCAGAAAATCCTTTTTTACCCCAACCCTGGATTGACGAGATAGATAAACATCTATCCGCCAAATCAAAAGGTTCGTTAGTAATATCGGGTCATAGCGGGATAGGAAAGACCTCTTTATTGCGTTATATCGAAAAAAAATATCCGCAAACTTCTTATTACGACTTAACCGATCCCTTAAAAAGAGAAGAATTTATCTCTCAAATTGACAATTTTGAAGTTAGCGTTGATAAAAGTAAAATAATAGCTCTCGACGGGCTGGAAAGGCTTTTTAAGAGAAAAAACGGAGGATTTGATTTAATAAGAAAAACCTTTTCTCTTATAGGTTCAAGACCGGATAATATTTTTTGGGTTGTTTCGGAAAATAAATTATTCTATGATTTTATAAATAAAATTATACCTTCCGAGGGGATATTTACAAGTTCTTTTTCGTTTCCCAATTTCAATTCCGACTTTTTATATAAATATTTTGATAATAAAATAACGAGTATCGGTTACAATTATAAAGTAATACCGGATAAAAAAACGATAGCCGACGTGAGAAAAAAGATCAACCGCAAGATAATTTCAGAAAATGAAATTTTAAACTACCTAAAAAGCATTTACTTCCAGAAAATTTACAATTTTGGAAAAGAAAACATTTTTTACCATAACGAGATATTTTTAAAATCCATAAAAAGAGTCGTAGATAAAACAATTTTTATCGAAATACCCCCGACTTCCCAAAATAAGGATATAGCGAATATACGCCAGAGTTATGTATTTATACTATTTACCATCGCTCTCCACGGGGCGTTAAAATTTGAAGATATTAGCGAAATATTGTTGATACCGCCAAAAACCGCCGAATACCAACTGCTGTTTCTTGAAAATAAAAATTTAATCGTAAAAAAAGACGAATATTATTCGCTAAATTCTTACAACTACCCCGGCGTCGTTAAGATGTTTCAAGACAGAAATTTATTATCGAGGTAAATAATGAAAGATAATTCTCAGATTTTAGATTATTTTAATAAAATCGGCTCAAATAAAATTATTCTCATCGTTTTAGTAATAATCGCGATATTTTTTTTGACAAAGATTGTTCGTAAATTTCTCAACAAACTATCGGAGCGTTATATCGTAAAAAGAATACTAATAAAAAACTTCGCTCCGATTATCTCTCTTACCATTAATCTCGCAGGGTTGTTTTTTATAGTGTTTGGCGTGCTAAAAGTTTCTAAAGACGCCCTCCTTACTTTCGGCATATCCGCCGGCGTGGCGATCGGTTTTGCGATACAGAATTTGCTTGCCAACGTATTCGGCGGATTGGTCATCATATTTACAAGACCGTTTAATATCGGCGATAAAATAGAAGTCGGCTCTTACTACGGCGAAGTTATCGATATAAACCTTCTAAAAGTAAAAATCTTAAATTCCGACGACTCGATCGTGAATATTCCTGCGAAATCTTTTATCGAGTCTTCGACCTTAAACGCTAACGGCGGCGAGCTGTTCTTTCAGGTTACGACTACGCTCTACTTTCCGAATAACGTCGATTTGCAGCGAATAAAAGAGATTGCGTATGAAGCGGTCTACTCTTCGCCTTACTCTCTTTTGGATAAACCGATTTATATCAGTTTTTCGGACGAGTTTAGAGAATTTTTGTTGACTAGAATGATAATTAAAGCGTACGTTTACGATCACAGATACGAATACGGTTTCAGAACCGACATTTACGAGCGTATAAAAAAGTGTTTGTCCGATAATAATTTCGTATTTCCAAACTTCTATAAATATCCGTTTTAGTAAAATATTGCGTCTAATTATCCTAAAAAATTTTTAAAATATACCGAACATCTCTATAAGCGCAAATTTTTTAGGAGAATAACATGGTTAGATCTTTATGGACCGCCGCAAGCGGAATGATAGGACAGCAGTTCAATATCGATACGATATCGCACAATTTATCGAACGTCAATACGACGGGCTACAAAAAAACGCGAGCGGAGTTTGAAGATCTGCTCTATCAAAATCTAAGAATGGCCGGAACGCCCTCGACCTCGATTAGCAATTACCCGACGGGGATTCACGTGGGACTTGGGGTAAAGACCGCGTCGACTCAAAAAATGTTTTTTCAAGGCTCGCTGCAAAACAGCAATAATCCGAAAGACCTTGCGATAGAGGGGGAAGGATTCTTTAAAGTGCAGATGTACGACGGCACTTACTCTTACACGAGAGACGGAGCGTGGAAGATAGATTCAAACGGACAGATGGTAAATCACAACGGATATTTTATGGAGCCGAATATCATATTTCCCGAAGGATTTTTACACGAATCTATCGCGATTAGTAAAGACGGGCTCGTTACTTGCAAAACCGGCGAGAGCGACGAGATAATCGAAGTTGGCAGAATAAATTTATATAGATTTGTCAACCCCGCCGGACTTACTAATATCGGCGAAAACCTATACAAAGCGTCGGAAGCGTCCGGCGAAGAGATAGAGGGAATCCCCGCTTTTGAGGGGATGGGCAAGCTCCATCAGGGCTTTATAGAGATGTCAAACGTGCAGGTAGTCGAAGAGATGGTTAATATGATCGTCGCTCAAAGGGCATACGATCTCAACTCAAAAGCGATACAAACTTCCGACGCTATGCTCAACACAGCCGTAAATTTGAAGAGGTAAGTCCGTAGCGCTATGAAACGAGTCGCCGTATTGATTTTTACCATAGTAACGCTCTCGCTTTTTTCTATAAATATCTCTATGAAGGAGAGCGTCGTTATAGATAAAAATTCGCTAACTCTAAAAGATATTGTTAACGAAGATATTCTCGATACAAAATACGATATCGTCCTGGCGGAAAATATTGAGAAAAATTTTATAATATCGAATAAAGAGGCGCTCGTCAAACTTGCGCAAAACAATATTTTCGACGCGTCGATATTTGGAAAGCAAACCGTCGTAATATTGAAAAAAAACGAGCTCAAAAATAACGAAAGCGCAAGCGACAGAGTCAGCGAAACGAATACGACCCCCGTAAAATTTCTTGAAAATTATCTCGCCGACTATATAGATAGTCCTAATATGAAATTAAGCGTCTCAATTAACAAAGTATCGAAAAATTTTGATCTGAATAGTATAAAAGGCGATTATAAATGGGAGATAGATAAACTTAAAAAAGGGCTTGCGGATATAATCAATCTAAAAAAAGTATTCATAAACGCCGATAAATCGAGATATTTGGTCGAACTTGAAGTTAGCGTAATTGCGGACGTTTATATATCAAAAAAGAGCTTTGTAAGCGGAGATTATATAAATAAAGATTTATTTATTAAAAAAACCGTCGATATCGCCGCCTATTCAAACGGCGAACAGTTGGTTTTTGATATTAACAAAGCGGATAAATCAAAATTTGTAAAGGACTTTGGAGCGGGCGAGGTTTTAAGATGGAGCTCGATAAAGAAGATACCTCTCGTCGTCAAAGGCGAAGAGCTAAAAGTAGTTATAAAGAAAAACCGGACGACGGTTACAATTTTTTGCGAATCTATGCAGGACGCTTACGAGAACGAAAAGATAAGAGTAAAACTTGCCAATAAAAAAGAAAAAATCGGAATATTAAGAGAGCGCGATGGAGATAAATATGTCGAAATATAAAACGTTACTATTATTAATCGTATTGGCGACGGCGTTAGCAAATGTTTGCGCCAAATCGCCTGTGAGAATCAAAGATATAGCGACCATAAGGGGGTTGAAAGATAATCAACTTATGGGATTTGGTTTAATTACCGGACTTAACGGCAAAGGGGACTCAAAGAGTTTTAAACTTACTCAAAAGATGACTGCAAATTTAGCTTCAAATTTCGGTTTTAAAGTTTCGGAAGAAGATATTAAATCAAAAAACGTCGCCGCCGTTATGGTTACGGCAAACATAAGCCCGTTTTCCAGAGTCGGAGACAGGGTGGACATTACTCTGAGTTCGATAGGCGACGCTAAGTCTTTAAACGGCGGAGTTCTTTTACAAACGGCGTTGAAAGGAGCCGACGGCGTCGTTTACGCGGCGGCTCAGGGCAGAATTATAGCGGGCGGCGCCGTTACCGAAACCGAAACGACCGCGACTATTCCATCCGGCGCGTTAATAGAAAAAGACGTCGTTTCGGGCTTTTACGACTATGAAAATCACACGATGAGTTTGGTTTTGAGATTCCCCGATTTTATTACGGCAAACGAAATTGTCTCCGCGATTCTTACTCTTAATAGCGAACTAAAAGTCGGAGCGTCGGACGCGGGGCTCGTTAGTATAATACTTCCGGAAGAGGAAGAGAAAAATCTTGTAGGATTTATAGCCCGTCTCGAAGCGCTGACGGTTACGCCGGATAACGTCGCAATGGTCGCGATAGACAAGAAAACCGGCGTTATTGTAGCCGGAACGGATATAGTAATACAACAGTGCGCCGTATCCATACCGCAAATCCAGGTTCGAGTGGGAAGAGACGACTATGAAAAAAATAAACCCTCTTTTGAAATAGCGACTACGACGGTAGGAGAACTTGTGGCGCTCTTAAATAGCGGAGGGTTGGAAACGACGGAAATAATAGCGCTTTTGGAAGCTATACATAAAGTCGGCGCTCTAAACTGCCGATTGATTATATTGTAGATAGGGAGGGGATTTTATGTCAAACGCTTTAACCGGTATAAATAACTATAATTTTTCGAGCGAACTCAATTCGCTAACCTCAATAAAATCCAAAACCGGGCTTTATAATAAAGAAACCGGCGAGACAAAATCTTTTAAAGAGTTTTTTAACGAAAAACTGGATAAAAACGGTAAAATTATAACTTCAAAACTTGACGCCGACGAGAAAAAATTATTTTCCGCCTGCGAGGAGATGGAGTCGCTCTTGTGGAAGCAGGTTTTAAATTCAATGAAAAAAACTATCAATAAATACAAACTTTTAGACGGAGGACAGGCGGAAGAGATCTTTAGCGATTTTCTTTACGACGAATACGCTTCGATGATGTCGAAAAACGCGGGAACGGGCATCTCTACCGAGCTGTATAAACAACTTTCCGGCGCAAGATAAAATGGACGTTGATTCTAAAATATTATTCCAATTCGCAAATACCTCTTACGAAAGATTGTTAGGGTTAGAAAAAGTTGTTACTAGAAATCAAATAGATATAGAAAAAATTAAATCTTATAAAGAAATATATATAGATATAATTGCTAAAATTCCAAGAGTTGTCTTAAAAAACAACAGAAACATACCTTATTTATACTATTTTTACGGTAAAACGTTATATTTAACCAGTAAAACCTTGGGAAATAAAGAACAAATTGAAAATTCTATTCGGCTTATCAAAACCGCCATAAAAAATACTCAACCGAACGACGAAGCGTCGATAATCGAATATATGAAAACTCTCATAGATATGCTAATCGCCGAAGGCAAGCATAACGAAGCTATTCTTTTTATTATTCAGTATTTAAAATATTTCCCGCGAGATAAATACTACTTAAAAAAAGCGGTGAAACTATTTATCAAAATTAACAAAAAAGAAGAGGCGCTTCAATATTTAAAAAAAATAACAAGCGCCGACCCCTACGATCACGAATCTTATACCGAAGTCGGTAAAATATACCTTTCGCTTAAAAAATACGACGAAGCTCTGCAGGCGTTTCAACGCTCAAGAGACCTCGAACCCAAATTTCCGGATAATTATAAATATATCGGTAAAATCTTATTGATAAACAACAGAAAAGCTCTCGCGGGAAGTAATTTTAAAACGGCGATAGCCCGGAAAAATTATAACCACGATCAATATAAACTTAACCTGAAAACTTATGGAAAAAATTCGAATAAAATTGATCCTAGGGACGACGAACGAACTACTTTGCTTTTTATTTACGATATATACATAGACCTTATAAAATGCGGCGAGAATTTCTCCGAAGAACTGAAACAAACGGAGGATAGGATCATTTCAAAAGGATACCTGACTAAAGAGCAAATAGAGTCGATAAAAAAAAGATACGGTCTTTACTAAAAAAGCGGCGGACGCTTTTTTTATACCCGTCGTTTTTTTAGGGGTTTGACCCATATGTGTCAAAATAAATTTGACACATATGGGTTGCATACCACCGCGCCGCTCCCCGACAAAGATTGACACATATGGAGCTGTATGCGCCGCTCCCCGATAGAAAATTGACACATATGGAGCTATATGCGGCGGCGCTTCCCGATATAAATTGACACATATGGAGCTGCATGCGCCGCGGCTGCTTCCCGACAAAATTTGACGCATATGCGTCAAAATTATCCCCTCGATTTCCCCTCGCATCCGCTCGGAACCGGGACGCGAAATCGAGGGTTCAATGGATATGCATATGTGTCAATTCTTTTTTTGACACATATGCGCCGAATTTTCTTCGCCCCCAAAAAACCGATAGGATACGTAAAATTAAAATAAATCTATGTCGTTCAACTTTGAGACTTGACGCATATTTCAAAAAATGAGACTTTACGCTTTGAAACAATTCTTTTATCATACTATATCTCCAATATCATATTTAGTCAATATATTATCTTTATAGAAAATCTTGATCCATTTATTTGGATTTTCTCTAACTTCAACTTCGTAATTTGAAAGAGAACAATTTTTATATTTTGGAATTAGAAAACATTTATTCTTATAACTAATTTCATTTACTTTTTTAAAGCCGTTATGTGATTTTCAAGATTATCGCTAGTTACAAACTTTGCATATAGAATGTATCGCGATTTATC
>MWDO01000064.1 GCA_002070605.1 Spirochaetes bacterium ADurb.Bin133 | reverse complement strand
CGTCGAAGCCATACCGAATTCGTTATACAAAGAATGCCATCTTTTTATTTGAAGATAGTCCGCTTCGCTGATCCTGAGGTATTTATTTACCCTTTTATCGTCGGTATTGTCTATAACGGCGTATTCAGAGCGGTAATTCCCGATTATTCTCTTCATTTTTGGGATTTTTTTGTTAACGAGGCGAAACATCGTTTCAAATAACTCGCTAAACGTATTAATTTTGAACTCTTTTAGTAAAAAATCTATGACGGTTCTATTCATAGATTCGGATACTATAAAGTGAAATAAATGTTTTTTGTTTTTCATAAAGTTTTCTCCTTTTCTTTTATATATATAACAACTAAAAGTAGAAAACTCTTTACAAAAATTTGTATAAATTTTAAAAAATAATAAATATTTTACTACTCAAAAAAAATGTTTCATATGTGTCAATTTATTTCTCCCCGAAAAAAACGATAGATACTTTTGAAATTAGTTATTGATTTTTATAAAAATAAGCGCTTTAATGCTACGCAAGGATCAGCAAGAATGAAGAGAGTCATACCGTTTTCTCCGCCGGATATTGACGAAAGAGATGTAGACGGCGTCGTAGAAGTATTAAAATCCGGCTGGATTACCACCGGACCGAAGACAAAAGAATTTGAAAAACAATTGTCGCGCTATTGCCAAACAAAAAGCGCGGTCGCGCTAAGCTCCGCCACCGCCGGGCTTTTTTTGATACTAAAAATGTTTGGCGTAAAGAAGGGGGACGAGGTAATTACTACTCCTTATACGTTTGTCGCGACTTCCAACGTTATATTGAATTGCGACGCTACGCCTGTTTTTGTGGATATAAATCGCGAGGATTTCAATTTAAATTACGATAAATTAGAAAAAAGTATTACTGAAAAGACTAAAGCGGTAATTTCAGTAGATTACGGCGGATGGCCTGTAGATTACGAGCGGATCGGGGATATTATTGCGAGTAAAAAAGGATTATTTCGACCGTCAAAAGGAACTTTACAGGAATTCATCGACGCGCCTTTGTTTATATCAGACGCGGCGCACTCTTTTGGCGCAAGTTATAAAGGTAAAAAAGTAGGAAGCGGCGCGGATTTTACCGTATTCTCTTTTCATGCGGTCAAAAATTTAACGACGGCGGAGGGGGGCGGGGTAACTTTTTCAGACGTCGGCTCTTTATCGTTTCAGGATATATACAAAAAATTTATGTTATATTCTCTGCATGGACAAAACAAAGACGCTTTAGAGAAATATAAAAACAACAGTTGGAGATACGACATAGAATTGGCGGGGTATAAGTTTAATATGACCGATATTCTCGCCTCTCTAGGGCTAACTCAACTTGCTCGTTACGACGGAGAAATTTTACCGAAAAGAGAAAAAATATTTAGTTTATACAAAAAATATTTATCAAAATCGGATAAAATTATTTTACCGGAATTCGATAATGAGATTATAACCGGATCCAAGCATCTTTTTCCGATAAGACTTAGAAATTATAACGAAACTAAACGAGACGAACTAATGAAGAAACTGTTGGAAGAAGGAATCAGCTCAAACGTTCATTTTATACCGATACCGATGTTTAGTTTGTACAAATCTTTGGGATATGATATAGAAAAATATCCCGAATCTTATAGAAAATATGAGAATTTGATCTCCTTACCAATGTATTCAAAGTTAATCGACGAAGACGTCGAGTATATTTGTTCAACAATCTTACGTTGCTGTTAGTTTATCCCATATGCGTCGAATTTTATTCCTAACATCATATGTGTCAATTTCTTTCTCGCCTCAAAAGACCGACGGGACGTTAGTAAATTTTGTTTATATTTTTGACATTAAATATTTTTTTTGTTATATTATTGTAGAAATATTTCGTTTGTATATGAAATATAAAAAAACGAAGCTTAAACGCATACGTTTTTCAAATAAATAATTTATCTATATCGGATAAATAGAAATAAGGCGCTTTATTATGATGAAGATATTAACAAAAATATTCGGCTCGCAAAACGAGAGATATTTAAAAAGAATTCAACCGATAATTTATAAAATTAACGACTTCGAGTCGTCTATAAAAAAGTTATCGGACAAAAAATTAGCCGATAAAACTATCGAGTTTAAAAACAGGATAAATAACGGCGAAACGCTGGACGACGTTCTTCCCGAAGCTTTTGCTTGCGTCAGAGAGGCGTCTTGGCGAACGTTGGGGCAGAGACATTACGACGTTCAGATGATTGGAGCTATATCGTTGCACGACGGCAATATTGCCGAGATGAAGACCGGAGAGGGTAAAACTCTGGCGGCGACGCCGGCGGTTTATCTAAACGCCATAATGGGCAAAGGGGTTCATCTTGTAACCGTAAACGACTATTTGGCAAAAAGAGACTCGGAGTGGATGGGACCTATTTATCAGATTTTAGGATTATCAGTCGGAAAAATATTAACCGATATGGATAACGACGAAAGAAGAGAAAATTACGGAAAAGACATAACTTACGGCACTAATAACGAATTCGGATTTGATTACCTAAGAGACAATATGGCTTTTGATATGAAATACAAAGTCCAGAGAGGATTTAATTTTTGTATCGTCGACGAGGTCGACTCGGTTTTAATCGACGAAGCGAGAACTCCTCTTATTATATCCGGAGCGGCTGAAAACGATACGAAACATATATTGAATGCAAAAAAACTTGTTCCATTTTTTAAAGAGTGCGAAAAAAATCCCGACGGAAGATATCCGGACGAAGCGGATCCTTTCAATCCTCAAAAGCCCGTAGGGGATTATAAAGTAGACGAAAAATCTAAAAATATAACTTTTTCAGACGACGGTATGAATAAACTTGAAAAGTTATTAAACGACCGCAATATAATCAGAGGTTCTCTATATTCTCAGGAGAATTTTGAATACGTCCATTATACTTTGCAGGCGTTAAAAGCCGAATATATGTTTCATAACGACGTCGATTATATTGTCAGAGATAACGAAGTTCAAATTATTGACGAACATACGGGGCGCGTTTTATCCGGCAGAAGATATTCGGACGGTCTTCATCAAGCGATCGAAGCGAAGGAGAATATTACCGTCCAGAGAAGATCCAAAACTTACGCCTCAATAACATTCCAGAACTACTTCAGAATGTATAAAAAATTAGCCGGTATGACCGGAACCGCCGACACGGAAGCGGCGGAATTTAAAAGTATTTACAATCTTGACGTTGTAGTAATTCCAACAAACGTCGACGTTTTGAGGGAGGATTGCGCCGACAGAGTTTATTACGGTTTTAAAGACAAAGCCGCGGCGATAATGGAAGAGATAAAAGAGGTTCATAAAAAAGGACAACCGCTTTTGATAGGCACGGTCAGCGTTGAAAAATCGGAAGTATTTAGCGCTATGCTTAGAAAGCTAAATATAAGACATAACGTTTTGAACGCCAAAAATCACGCAAAAGAATCTGAGATTATAGCCGAGGCCGGTAAAGTCGGCGCGGTTACTATAGCGACAAATATGGCGGGTAGAGGCACGGATATTAAACTTGGCGGCGAACGTAAATACGACGAACTTTTTATAGAGCTTTTACAAGAAGAAGATATAGACGAATCGACAAAAGAGAAACTTTTGGTATTTAAAGAGATTGTAGACAAATTGAAACTTGATCAAGCCGAGAGTATGATCGGTCAATTTTCGGGAACGGCTAAAAAGATGGCAGACTCTATCATAAAAATAGCTTACGATTGGATAGAGGAAAATAGGAGAGTCAAGGAACTGGGCGGTCTTTACGTTCTTGGGACTGAGAGACATGAATCGCGGAGAATCGATAATCAATTGAGAGGGCGATCCGGCAGGCAAGGCGATCCGGGTAAAAGCAGGTTTTTTATTTCGTTGGAAGACGATCTGATGAGGCTTTTTGGCGGCGAAAGGATACAAAAAATGCTCGCCGGTTTTGGTATGAACGCGGGAGAGCCGATAGAACACCCGTGGATTTCAAACGCTATAGAAAAGGCTCAGAAAAAGGTCGAGTCTAGAAATTTTGAGATAAGAAAACATTTGCTCGAATACGACGACGTTTTGAACAACCAGAGGAATTTTATTTATGAAATAAGAGACGAGATTCTTGTCGATAAAAATATTTTAAAGAGAGTGTTTGAATCGACGAAAGATATTCTTTTAGATATAACCGACGAATATTTTGACGATCTTAAAGACGTAGAAACCGACGCAAACGTTAATTTGATAAAAAATATTCGCGAGACTTTTTTTATAGATCCGACTTTGATAATAAAAAACAATCAGGACGATCCGAAGAAAATTTACGATTCGATAGAAAAAACGTTGGAAGACGAATTAAATCAAAAAGATAGAATATTTGGCAGCGAAGAGCTGAATGAAAGGTTGATGGGATTGTATTTGTTTCTAATCGATAAATATTGGCAGAATCATCTTGAAAATATGGAGCAGTTAAGAGACGCCGTGTATTTAAGAACTTATTCTCAAAAAAATCCATTAATCGAATATAAAATAGAAGGATCAAATCTATTTGAAGATCTCATTTATAAAATAAAACAGAGCGTAGTAAATCAAATGTTTAAAATAAAAATAGAAACCGTCGCTATTCCGACTACTACTAATAGAAGTTACGTTACAAACCACGAGAAATTTACCGGTTTTAACTCTCTGAAAAGCGGAGCCCAACCGAGACAGGAATCGGTAGATATGAAAATAAATACGACGATTGTTAATGCGAATAAAATAGGAAGAAACGAACGATGTCCTTGCGGTAGCGGGAAAAAATATAAACAGTGTTGCGGAAAATGATATTATAAATGGAGAGATAAGTGAAAATATGGTTAAAAATGCTTTTTTCAATAGTAATAGGCTTGATAATTGGAGCCGTTGTTCCAAAAGATATAGAGTGGTTTAATAGCGTATTAAAAATAATATCTAGCGTATCCGTCAATCTTTTACTCTATTTTACGGCGCTTTACGTCCCTTTAAAAATTTTTATAGGGTTTAATTCTTTAAAGGAAAAAAGTAAAAAATTTATTTGGATTTTTTTTCTATCTATAGTAATTTCGTTACTTTTTTCGGCTATTATATCGATAGGAATAATGAATATTGAAATATTTCAACAAGGAAAGGAGTTTAGAGTATTTCAGATATCCGGCAAGCCCGTCGAACTTCTTACCTTTGGAGAGATTATTAACAATATAATTAGCCCGAATTTTATAAACAGTTTTACCGGACAGATAAAATATTTATTGCCGCTAATTTTTGTCGGATTGATTTTTGCTCTTGCGTCGCGCTCTTCTTCCAAAAAAATGCAATATTTTATAGAGATAACGCAAGCTTTTGAGGAGTTTGTAGATAAAATTATCAAGCAAATTCTTGAAATATTTCCGTTTTTAGCGATTTTTTATGTAATTTACTTAACCGGAACCGGTTTTCTAAACGTTGATTATAAAGAATTTATAAAAAAAGAAGGTATTAGTTATTTGATTATATTAAAACCTTTGATAGCTATTATCCTCTCTTCCGCTATAGTTTTGTTTTTTAGTTTTATATTTTTACGGATTATTTTAAAGAAAAACGTCGCGTTATATTTTTTGGGAATTTTGGGAGCCGGTCTTATAGGTTTTGTTACGGGCAATTCTGCGTCGGCTCTAATTCCTTTGAGCGCGCATTTGAAAAGGAATATCGGCGTAAATCAGTCGGCGTCAAAAATATTATCGCCTCTGGGGATCGTTTTTAACAAAACGGGGACGATAATCGTAGCTTCAGTGGTTTTAATGACTATATTATATACCTTCCATCTCAATAAAATAAGTTTTCAATTACAATTCGTCTTATTTGCGATACTTTTTTTGTTTACTTTCAGATTAGACGGAGCCAACGATTTTGGTTTTATAGCGCTGGCGGCTATGGTTCTCAGTTTTAAGCCGCTGAAACTTGAAGAGAATAGTTATCTGTTATTTTGGATTTTTCTGCCGTTGTTAAATAGAATAGCTATATTCGTCGACGTCGTTACGACGGGCATATTGGTTATTATATCGGCTAAATTTTCCGACAATCTTGAAAACCGTCAATATATCGATTTTATTTGACATAAAGACGACATAAAGACATAAAAATGAAAAAAAAAAGTATAGAAATTTTTGATTATAAAATATTTTATCTGGATAATGAGAAGTTCGACTCCAAACCGCTCCTTTTTGTTCACGGATGGGGCGCCGATAAAGATAATTTGAGGGCGGTCTATCAAAAACTTGAAGGGGAGTACCGCGTTATCTCTATCGATCTTCCAGGTTTTGGCGAAAGTTCTACCCCAAAAGAGGTTATTGGAAGCGACGATTACGCTGGAATAATCGTAGAATTTTTAAATAAATTAAACATAAATCAAATTTCATATATAGGTCACTCTTTTGGCGGGAAATTAGGTTTGGTTTTAGCCGGAAACAAAATGTTTGATATTCAAAATTTGGTACTTATAGACAGTTCGGGCGTTAAGCCAAAAAGAGGAGTAGTTTGGTATATTAAAGTCTATTTCTACAAGATAATGAAGTTTATTTATAGTAAATTTGTTAAGGACGAAAAAAAAATAGAAGCTTTTAGAAATAAATTCGGTTCGGACGACTATAAAAACGCCGGAGATATGCAGAAAATTTTCGTCAAAATAGTAAACGAGGATTATACTTATATTTTAGATAAAATTTCATGTCCTACTTTTATCTATTGGGGAGAAAAAGACCGCGACACGCCGCTGTGGATGGCTAAATTGATGCATAATAAAATAAAAGATAGCGGGTTGTTCGTCGTAAAAAACGGCGGGCATTATTCATTCTTGGCAGACGACAGAATTTCGAGTATTATCCGCGAACTTGTTAAATAAATTCAACGATTAGAGGAAAAAAATGCTTACAATTTTATTTTTAATTTTACTTATGACGATGACTTTTGCCAAATTAATGATACAAGGCGTATATTTGATCCACAAACTTCAGCAACTCGGATATAAAAATATGAAATATATAAAATGGCTCGAGGGGGCTCAATTTCGAGACGCGTTGATGTGGAGCATTTTTGAATTATTGACTCCGCTTACTATAATTTTGATCTTATATTTTACTATTGAAGCTATCCCTATTTACAAATATTTAACGTCTAGCATAATGTTAGTAGTTTTTATATGGAAACTTATACACCCTTTTTTGAGCGGTTGGGTAGGTCCGCGGGCTAAGGCAAAAACTAAGAAACCTCTAGTTTACACTCCCAGAGTTATAAGATTATTCGTTACGCTTATTGTTATCTCTGCGGTTATTATTTTATTTGTATTTTGGTTTACGGCGACGCCGATAGAGGAGTTTACGTTGGACGCGTGGGCGTTTTTTAAATTCAACTCCTTTTTATTATTCGTAAGCGTCGTTACTCCTATTATACTTCTAATCGCTAATACTATAAATCAACCGATTGAATCGCTCGTTCATTGGGGATATTTTACTAAAGCTAAAAGAAAACTGGCAAAAAGCTCGATAGTCAAAATCGGAATAACCGGTAGTTACGGTAAAACTTCGACAAAATTCTTTTTATCTACGATTTTATCCGAAAAATTTGCTACTCTTTGTCCCCCTTCGTCGTATAATACTCCGATGGGTATTAGTAAAATTATAAATTCAGCGGATCTTAAGAAATACCAATATTTCGTCGCGGAAATGGGGGCTGATCATAAAGGGGAAATCGACTTATTATGTAAATTAGTTGATATTGATTATGGAATATTAACTTCTATCGGACTGCAACATCTTGAAACGTTCGGGAATATCGATAATATTGTTGAAACTAAATTTGCCATATTAAAAAATATTCCTGAAAAAAATTTTGGAGTCTACAATTACGATTCTGAATTAATTATCGAGCGCTTGTCTCAATATAAAGCGAAAGCCAACCTATATTGTTATAGTATTGTCGAAAAAAGTTTTGAAAAAGTATCAATTTATGCAGAAAATATCAAACATACTAGAAAAGGACTAGAATTTGACGCCTTTTTGTGGGACGGAGACGTTTATAACGTCAAAACGACATTATTAGGCAGACACAACGCTTCAAATTTGCTTGCCGCTATATTAACCGCAAAACTTATAGGATTGTCGAAGGATGAAATTTGCAGAGGCGTCGATAAAATAGTTCCGGTGGAACACAGATTGCAACTTATCGATAACAACAACGGAATTTTAGTTTTAGACGACGCTTTTAACGCCAATTTATCGGGCGCGACGGAGGCGTTGAGAGTATTAAATGAAATAGAGGGGGGGAAAAAAATTGTCGTTACCCCCGGTTTGATAGATTTAGGCGACAAAGAGGAAGAACACAACAAGATATTTGGCGAAAGAATATGTAAATATTGCGATGTGGCTATATTAGTAGGAAAAATGAAGACAAAAAAAATTCAGGAAAGCTTATTAAAATCCGGTTTTTTAAAGAATAATATGTATGTCGTTAATTCTCTTGAAGAGTCAAAAAGTATTTTAGCTAAAATTGTTAAAATCGGCGACGTTATTTTATTTGAAAACGATCTTCCCGACGCTTTTAGCGAAAATAATTAAAAAAAATAATATTTTTCATTTTCTGAAATTTCTTCTTGTATAAAATCATTAATTATGTTTTAATGTTTAAAATAACGTTAATAAAAATGTAAAATGTTTTATATTTAAAGTATTATTTTGATAACGTATTAAAACTTTATTTAAGAAAATTTTTTAAGGAGGATTTGAAGAGATGAAGAATTCATTCAAACTTGTCGTTGTTTGCATACTGGTAGTTCTTATGGCTTTTCCGGTTATAGCTCAACGAAAGAAAATCGTTATCTGGTGTACAGATAAAGAGGTTGCCGGTTTTGAACCTTTAAAAAAGGAGTTCAAAAAAAAGACGAGGATCGACGTTATTACCGAGATCCAAGCGGAACCTAGAAGTAAGTTTATTCAAGCCGCAAAAGCGGGAACGGGACCCGATATTCTTGTCGGCGCTCACGATTGGGTTGGAGAACTTGCGAAGAACGGTCTTATCACCGAGCTTAACTTAAAAGATAGCGATAAAGCGAAATATTTTCCCGTTTCTATTGATGGGTTTACCTACAGCTCTAAGCTTTACGGTATTCCATATTGCGTTGAAGCGCTTGTTTTAATTTATAACAAAAAATTAATTAAAAATGCGCCGACTACGTGGGAAAAATTAGTTCAAGAAGCTAAAGGGATGACTAAAGGGGATAAATACGGTTTTCTATACGGAATAGATAACAATTTTTACAACAATTTCCCTTTTATCGGTTCGCAAGGCGGGTACATATTTAAAAACGTCGGCGGAAAATACGATATTTTAGACGTAGGTTTGGATAACGCCGGAGCTCTTGAAGGGTGTAAGTTTATCTATGAGTTTGTTAAACAAGGCATAGTTCCTACGTCGGCAAACAACGGTACCGTCGAGTCTACGTTTAAAGACGGTAAAGTAGCGATGATTATGGACGGACCTTGGAATATTAAGAGCTACGCTACTACCGTTGGGGACATAGGCGTTTCAAAGTTGCCGACTTTAAACGGAAAGAAGACGGTTCCATTCGTAGGCGCGAGAGGCTTTATGATTAACAACTCCAGTAAAATGATGAACGAATCGAAAGACTTTATCATCAATTACGCCGGCGAATTTGAAGGTCAACTCTCTATGTTTAAATCGGGCGGAAGACCGCCGGCCCATGTCAAGGCTAATTTGGAATCTCAGAAATTAGACCCTTTTGTTAAACCGGTTGTCGATTCGGTTAACGACGGAGTCGCTATGCCTAACGTAAAAGCTATGGCGGTCGTTTTCAATTACGCCGCAGGTATGGTAGATAAGTTCAAAACCGGAGAGACCACTGTAGAAAATGCTGTTAAATCGGCGACGAAAACTATCAGAGACGAGATATCTAGCAAACAATCTAGATACGAATAAGCTAATTTAATTCATTTCGGTTCTGTCTTTTTAAAAAAAGACAGAACTTAATTTTTTTTTGGAGCAATATATGAGTAATTCGAATGAAAAATATTCGCCAAACGAATCGGGAAAGAGAGATAGTTCTCTTGGACGAATAATAATTACCATTGCTTTTGTTTTATTGTGTTTCTTAGCTGTTTATAAAGTATACGACGTTTATAGAACGTTTTTGATGCCGCTTGTTATTATTTTAACTTTCGGTATTATATTGTGCACCGTCTGGATAAAGTCGCTTTATATATACAGATATCTTTTGCCGGCAATGCTTATTATCGCCATATTTACCGCGTATCCTATTGTTTATACGATTTATATTGCGTTTACAAATTTTGGAACGGGGCACATGCAGACAAGTAAGGAAGCAAAAGAGATACTAACTACAAAAGTGTGGGATGTAGATTATAGTAGACAGCCTTTGTACGCTGAGTTTTATCTTAAAAAAGATAAGAGATTTAACGATTATATTACCGAATACAAAAAGGAGAGAGACGTTTTTTTAAACGACAATTTTCAAGAAGTTGAAGATTTCTTAAAAGAGCCTATCGAGTCTTATAAGTTTGACAGCTCTTTGTTTTCTCTTCTAAAAAATAAGGAAGATAGGGATTATGTCAAAAGTATGTATGATTTTGACGCCGAGCATTTGGAATATACCCTGAAAGACGGTATCGAAAAAAGCGATATGAAGAAATTTATAAAACTTTTAGATTCGGTGGATTATATTTCTACCGACTCCGAATACGATTGGATAGATTTAAAGTTAAAAGCGATAATAAAGAAACACTACGAAAATGTTAAAACTGAAGATTTTTTCTTAGTTTTATATAACAAGAAAAAAATAACTTCGGAGGATTTTAGCGTCGTTTTATCCGATAGTATCGAATATAAAGTTTTGCAAGAGCAGGCGTTGAATAAACTTCAAAATCCCGCTGATAAAGCTTTTATTTTAAGTAAATACATACCGGACGCTAAAAAAACGGTTTTTACTCTTAACGAAACGGATAGCTCGGAATTATCTAAAATAAAAAATATTTTCGACTCCGTGGGGTATGTCGATCCGAATTTCAAATATGGTTTAAACGACGACGTAAAAATATATTTTTATCAGAGTTCGTTTAAAGAGATTAAAGAAGCGTCCATGGAAGATTTGAAATCGGTAGGGGAGAAGTATTTTCTTATCGGCGATTACGTTTATCAAAGAGAAAATGTTGATAAAGCTCCTAAAATGGTATTTGATGAAGATTTTAATAAATATTATATAGGATTAAGAGAAGAGACTCCGTTGAAATTCCAAGACGTCGATTATTTGCTCGAACAGTCGAACGAATTTTTTGTCAAAAAGCACAGTTTCGCCGTTGTAGACAACAACTTTTTCAAACTGGAAATAAATCCCGACCAATCTCTCGGCGATTATTCAATCCCAGTATTTGAAGATAATAAATACGGCAGTTACGTATTAACTCAAGATAATAAAAAAGTTGAGTTTTGGAAAGAATACGGCGTTTCTAGATTTGAATTTAATTACGGTATGACTCTGGAGAAAGATTCTTTAGCGGAAGAGCATATTATGAACAGAGTCGACGCTATGGGTATTATGGATAAAATCGATAATATCGATATGTCCTCTATTACCGGAAAAAGAATAAAAGACGTTAGTTCTACGGATCTTAAAAATCTCAAAAAAGATCTTGCGGAGATTAATAAAGATATATCTGAAATAAATAAAAATATGTCGAAAATACGTTCGGAATATATATCCGAAGGTATAAAAAAGATACAAGAAGATTCTTATATGAACGACGACGAGAAGAAAAATCAGATTAAAATCCTTAAAAAGTCTAAATTCGCAAAAATTGAACCTATTAAAGTTATAAAAGTTGAAAAAAGCAATATAGACTACGGCGCTCCGGCTATCGAACCCGGGTATATGGTAACGGTAGGTTTTAATAATTTTGTAAAGATTTTTACAAATAAGAATATCACGACTCCGTTCTTTAGAGTTTTTATATGGACTATAATTTGGGCTCTTGTTTCCGTATTATCGTCGTTCGCTATGGGATTAGCTTTAGCCTTAGTTTTTAATTCCAGCGATTTAAAAGGCAAGTATTTTTATAGAACGATATTTATTTTACCTTACGCTATTCCGGGGTTCGTGTCCATATTGATGTGGCAAGGATTTTTGAACGAAGACTTCGGCGTTATAAACAAAGCTTTTAATATCCATGTTCCATGGATTACTTCAAGCGGAACGATGGCTAAGGTGAGCGTTCTAATAGTAAATTTATGGTTATCTTTTCCATATTTTATGTTGATTTGTCTTGGAGCTTTGCAGTCTATAGACGCTTCTATGTATGAAGCGGCCGATGTTGACGGAGCGTCAAAAATACAACAATTTACTCTTATTACGTTGCCTCTGTTATTGTTAGCTTTAGGTCCAATGTTAGTCGGTTCTTTTGCTTTTTCCTTTAATAATTTTGCAGGTATTTACCTGTTAACAAGCGGCGGTCCGGTTATGGCGGCCGGAGTATTGCCGGGGCATACGGATATTTTGATATCTTACACATATAAATTGGCTTTTGGAGAGCAAAACAAAGATTACGGCTTAGCAAGCTCTATCGCAATCATAGTATTCCTAATAATTGGAACTATAACATTCTTACAATTCAAATTTACCGGTACGTTCAAGGAGGTTGACAATGCGTAAATCAAATAAAACCGCTTCCGATTACATTAAGGAAGTATTACAGCATGTTGTTCTCCTTTTTGTCGCCCTTATAGTATTAACGCCAATTCTCTATCTCGTTTCGGCCGGATTTAGAACAAATCAGGCGATATTCGGACCATTGGTAGATACAAATTCATGGGTAGACGAAGATATTCCTGAAAAGAATAAAAACAAATTGTCCAAAGATAGTCTTATAAAAAGAATATTTATGGTGCTAGATGGAAAAACTCAAGAACAGATTAATGACATTGAAGGTGTAAACGATTTACTAGAAATGGAAGAGGTTATTATTAATATGAGGGATGAAGGTAAAGAATATAAAGAAATCGTAAAATATGAAAAAGAAAAATTGAAACTAGTAGAAAATAAAAAAAAGCTTAATAAGAAATTAAAGATTAATATGAAAGCTGATACAAAAGAGTTATCCGAATTAAAGAACGCTATAAAAAATTGGATTTATTCTAACGAAAAAGCGAATACATATAAAGTATATATTAATGCTTACAACAACTGGTCAAAAACTATTAATCTTTCTCTTAAAGAACAAATAGATTCTCAGTTATTTGTTAAATCTAATTCATCATTTTCGAGATATAAATACGAAGTTAGAACGTCTTTATTTAACTTTAAGTGTTTTTTCACCGGAGAAGTTCCAAACGCTAAAAACGCAAAATTTCCTTATATGCAATGGCTTATAAATTCACTGGTAATTGCCGGTTCTGTCGCTTTAGTTCAGGTAGCTGTTACGGCTTTGGCTAGCTACGCGCTAAGCCGATTCAGATTTACGGGCAAAAAAGCCGGACTTATGGTTATTTTAACGGTTCAGGTATTTCCGGGAACTATGGCGATGGTTGCGTTATATCTATTGCTACAATATTTGGGTAACGTTGTTCCTGCGATCGGTATCGATAGAAAGTTGGGGTTGATATTGATTTATCTTGGCGGCGGTATTCCGTTTAATATTTGGCTTGTTAAGGGGTATTTCGACACTATTCCGAAAGCTCTGGAAGAGTCTGCTATGATAGACGGAGCGACTTATTGGCAAGCGTTTACTATGATCATATTACCGTTGGTTAGGCCTATATTAGCGGTTATCACAGTATTATCTTTTGTTGGTCAGTATAACGAATTCGTTTTAGCGATGGTTATATTAACTTCGCAAGAGAACTTTACATTGCCGGTAGGATTAAGGTTTTTTATGAACGATCAGCAAGACGCTCGATTTGGCATATTTGCGGCTTGTTCTATAATGGGCTCTTTACCAATCGTAGTATTATGGTTATCTTTACAAAATCAGATTATTTCCGGATTAACCGGAGGGTCTGTAAAAGGATAAGAAAAATTTTCTTAAAAAGGCGCTTTGCTAGTCAAAGCGCCTTTTTATTTATCCCATCGGTTTTTTTGTGGAATAACAACTAATTTGCT
>MWDO01000063.1 GCA_002070605.1 Spirochaetes bacterium ADurb.Bin133 | reverse complement strand
GAAGTCCCGTAGTATTCTAACAAAACTTTGGTAGCGTTTGGAGCGTAAACTCCGAATTCAAAGTAATAGTTAGTCTTGCCTCCGCTAGAGATCGAAACTCTTCTAACCCCTTTTGGCCAGGTAGCGGTTCCCCATGTAGATTTCGAATAAGGATAGCAACTGCTGGTCGATTTTGTAGGATATTTTTCGCCAATCGCTCTATCGGTACCGATTTCGGTAACCTCGACGGCTAAGTCCTCCTCAACAAGAGCTTCTTGCATATTGTCTTCTTCAACATACAATAAGTTGCCGTTTGAGCACCCCATTAATAAACCCAGCGCAGCTATGAAAGCTACAATAAGAAACATACTTTTTAAATTTTTTTGTTTCATCAAAATACATACCTCCTTTTTTTTAAAAAAATTAAATTTATCTAATGTATAATATAACACAAAAAAAAAAAAATAAAAGATAAATATGAATAAATTTTCAAAAAAGTCATTTATTTTATTAAATATAATAACTACAATTGTAAATAGGATTGTTATAATAGCCTACGACGCTATTAATAACGTAAATAGACTAAAAAACTCTAAAAAACTTTAAAAAAATCATTTAATATATTAAATATGTCCTTATATACTCTGAAAAATCTAATAATAAAGAGATAAAGGAAAATAAATAATCAAAACAATATTATATATGTATAGTATAAATTATAATAAATGAAAAAAAATTAATAAATATAAATTTTATTTATTATTAAATTTTAATTCTATTTATTAAGGTATCCCGTCGGTATTTTGGGGCGAGAAAAATTCGACGCATATGGGACTAAAAATAAAATTGACACATATGGGACAGATATTTTTAATCGGCAAATCCCCAAAAAACCGACGGGATATGTTTCTGATAGAATAGACTCAATTTGGCTACCATATCCTAAAGCCCTGAAAAACTAAAGGAGCGTAATCCGATATGGAGATATAAGAGAGATTGTTAAATGTTTTTGAGTATAAATATATTTGATAATAATATTTTTCGTTATATTTGATTTTAATTTTATTACCAAAGTCGTCTAAAAACATATCTATCAACTCTTTTTTTACAAGTTCGTTAGTTACGTTTAGTATTTCGACTTTGCCTATGTTCTGCAAGGAGTCTTCGATTTTAGAAAAAAGTTTTAATTCCATTTTATCAATTTTTTCTACAAGGGAAAGGTCCAGGACAATTTTATTTTTATCCGAAGAGGTTTCGGAGGCGACCGGAAGTCCGTAGTTTGCCCCTTTAGTATTGTTAAAAAAGTCCGTTATGTTGAATTTTTTTTGAATTATCCCTTTTTTGCCAAAATGAACCTGGATATAGTAATCTCCGTTATCAAGGTATCTTTTGTGGTATTTATCGCTTATGAGCCCTTTTCCGACTATTTTTCCTTCTTCCAATTGATACGGTATGTCCCAGTAATACTTCTCGGAAGGGGGGATAACTTTGATTTTTTCGGGATTTTCGTCGCCGGAAAGAACTATTTCGACGGATAGATACGAATTGATTCCGGAATTTTCATATTTCGTTATTATCGGTCCTATAACAAAATATTCGACGGATTGTCCAAAATCGCTTTTATAATCTCCGACATACTCCGATTCGTCAACGTCGGTTTTAATTTTTAAATGGTATATCAGCGTTTTATATGAAAAGAAATCAAAAAAACTGTCTGAAACAGAATAAAGGTTTTTTTTTCGATCAAAAATAGGTTTAACGTCGGATTTTGATAAAATTTTAACGTTATCTTCGTCAAAAATATCGTAAGAAACGGTAAATTTATCGTCTTTATTGTCAAAAACGAAAACCAGATCGTAATTAACGCTATATAAACCGCTATCGCTTAGTTTTGTCTTTTCGAAGTTAAAAGCGTATGTGAAATCAAGAAATTCCAGCTCTTTTTCTTCTTCTTTTTCTGAACTATCGGTCTCTTTTAAATCGGTTTTTGCAGCGGCGGCGTCCCGCTTTTCTTTTACTACATCGTTTTCTATCGTATCTACATAGTTTTTTATCGTATCGGTTTTACTTTTACAGGCAAAAAACAACGTCAGGAGAAAAAAAACGATGGAAAAGCGGGATATCGTTCTCATAACGTAAAAAGAGTACCGGTTATCTTTTCAGAACCAGCAATAATCGCTCCAAAACTTTTTTTCTATCCAGCGGCTTTACTATATAGTTTTTTGCTCCGAGAAGAAGCGATTTTTTGACAAGCTCCTGTTTGCCTAAAGCGCTTACCATTACAACTTTTGCGTTTTTATCAAATTCAATGATCTTTTCCAGAGCCGAAATGCCGTCGAGTTTTGGCATAGTTATGTCCATCGTTACTAAATCGACGTTAGGATAATTTTCTTTGTATTTCTCTATCCCCTCTTCGCCGTCTCCCGCGGTGTCTACTACGTCGTACTGTTCGGAAGTTAGTATCTGAGACAACTGCTTCTTTACAAATATAGAATCGTCTACGATAAGCACTTTATAAGGGGTTCCGTCCTCTTTTATGCCCTCCGGCGGTTTTTGATTTAATGATGGAAAATCTGAACTACTTTTCATTTTAATATCCTTTAATTTTGATTCATAACATTAAGTTTAAAATCTGTCAAATATTTTACAAAAAGTAAAAAATTAATTCTCTTTTATTCCTACGATTATCTCTACTCTGCCCTGCGGCATTTCAATCGGAACTACAAGGGATTCGATCTTATTATCCGAAATTTGTATATTATCCCCAGTAAATAACGCGGGAGGGGTTAAATCAAACTGAAATCCCAGTTCATGTAGTTTTGTAACCGCTTTGCCTGTAATCATATTTGCGAGTTCAGTCAGAGTCGCGTAAGTCATTTCGTCGAATTCTTTCAGCTCCTCTTGATTCATAGCGCTCGCTATTTTAAGAGCGGTATCCTTGTCCGTATCGATTATCAATCTACCCGATACTTGTCCCGCTAATCCGACGATAATTACTACGCCCATCATCGGCGTTAAAGAGGGTTTTAGCGATATATCCCTTCTTTTCAGGTCTTTTGAAACGGTCGAGGATAGTATCTGCATCGCAGAATCTACGAAAGGATTGATATATTCTACTCTCATTTATATCTCCTAATATTTAATAATTTTTAATTAATTTTTTACATACGCCGTAATATTTTCATCTTGAATTTTAGTAAAATTTTTAATATTACTAACTTTTTCGTTATCGCCGATTACCAACACGCCGCCCGAAACAATTTTTGAAGAAATATTCTCCAGAAACGTTTTGTAATCTTCAGCCGATAAAAACAACGATAAATCTCGCGCCACAACCAGATCAAATTCTTTGTTATACGATCCTATATTTTGCGCGTTGTGAAATTCAAAATAAATCTTATCCGTTATCTCTTTTTTGATTTTATAAGTCGAATCGGATAATTTTATAAAATATTTATCTGGGTTTATCCACGAAGGAATAGCGGAACTGAGCGTTTCAAAGCCCGTAGCGTTGCTAACCGCAGTGAGGTTGACGTCTGCGGCGATCATCCTGATATCGACCTCTCTCATATCGGCGCTGATTAAAAAAAACAGAGAGTACGCTTCGTGTCCGTCGCCGCATCCCACGTCGAGTATTCTTACTTCTTCCGAACAGATTTTGTTAAGTTTGGGGGTTACCGCGTCCAAAAAGTTGTCGGTATAAGGTTGTTTCCAAAGCGTTCCGGTGTGTTGAGAAAAAACCTTTTTTACAATGTTCGTCGCGGCTTCCCTATCGATTTTGGGTAGTTCTTTAATGTTATTCTCTTTAGCGTATTCGTCGTATAAATTTCTGAATATGTCCTTATTGTACTCGTTGATATGAATCCCGGCAAACTCCTCGACTTGATTAGAGAAGAAAGTAAAAAATTCTTCCGACAAGTCCGACGACTGAGGCAATATCTCTCTTTTTGATTTCTCCTTATCCGAAAAAATAGACTCGGTATCAAGAATTACAAAAAGCTTATCGTTAAGCTCTATAACCCCTTCGATATATCTTTCATTAATAGAGCCAAGAAGCGGGCTTGGAGGCTGAATGTCGCTGCGTCTTAACGGAATAACGTGGTTTATCTGTTCGACGGCAAGACCCAACTGAAGGTTTTCTATTTTGATAATAATAATCGATTTTACTTCGGAATCGGCGCTCCCTTCCAGATGAAACATCTTGCCTATGTCTATTATAGGGATTATTTCTCCTCTCAGATTGAGCACTCCTACGACGAAATCGAGAGAGTTTGGAATACGGGTAAATTTTCTGGCTTTCAATATCTCTTTTACCTTCATTATATCGATTCCGTAATATTCTCCCCCTATTTTGAACGATACGATCTTAAAGTCGTATTCCATTATTTTGGCTTTGTTTTTTGACTTTATAGACTTGTTAATGCTCTTTTGATTCTCCATAAGATATTTATAATCAATATTCTTAGCGTTTATCACAATATCCTCTAGTTAACTATTGTTTTTTTTAGATCGTTTTTTTTGGTTAGTCTCTATTCCTTCTTTTAATCCCAAATCTATCAACTGAGATACGTCTAATATCAGACTTACCGTTCCGTCTCCTAAAATGGTCGCGCCGGCTATGCCGGGAGTAGAGGTGTATTTATCTTTTAACGGCTTTATTACTATATCTTCTTCGCCGATTAACGAATCTACCAAAAGACCGATTTTCTTATCGCCGGCGCCGACTATAACGACAAAAAAGAATTCCGCCTCTTCATTGTCTTCAATTTTAAACAGTCTGTTTAGACGCAATAGAGACAACACGTCGTCTCTGACGTTTATTACCTCGTAATTGTCGATCATTTTTATATTTTCCGGTTTTATCCTGATGCTTTCCAAAACCGACGATATAGGCAGCGCGTAAATTTCTTCCTGAACTTTTATCATTAATCCCTGTATTATTGCTAGAGTCAAAGGCAGCTTTATAGAAAAGGAAGTCCCTTTCCCCGGTTCGGAATTAACTCTGATCGAACCGCTTAGTTTTTCGATATTTTTTTTAACGACGTCTAATCCGACTCCTCTTCCAGATACCGAGGTAACTTTATCGGCTGTTGAAAATCCCGGTTCAAAAATAAGATTGAACGCGTCCTGATCTCGAAGAGATTTATCGGAGGTTATTAAGCCTCTCTCTATCGCCTTTTTTTTGACTTTTTCAACGTTGATGCCTTTTCCGTCGTCTATTATCGATATAGATATTAGATTGCCTTCGTTAAGCGCGGAGAGTTTGAGCGTAGCCGGATTTTTTTTGCCAGCTTTCTCTCTCTCTTCGGGAGTTTCAAAACCGTGATCTATAGAGTTTCTAACAATATGAATTAATGGATCGATAAGGTCGTCTATCATCGCTTTATCTATCTCGGTATCTTCCCCTTCGATTACCAATTCTATCTCTTTTCTTAAGTCTCTGCTAAGATCTCTAACTAATCTGGGAAATCGAGTAAAAATCTGCTTTATCTGCACCATTCTGACTCTCATAACCCCTTCCTGAAGCGAAGAAGAGATGCGGTCGAGATTTTGCGCGGTGGAGCGGAATCTATCGATCGCTCCTTTATATAACGACGTAAAATTGTCAAATTGATTTGTAAGAGTTGAGAATTCGTTCTGTATCTCTTTTTTTATCTGCGAATGCGACGCTCCGTCTTTTATCTTGTCGATTAGACTCGGGGTTTTTTCTATAATTAATCTTAATTTGTCTTTATAATCGCTTAAAGTAAAACCTAAATATTCAAGATTCTCAAAGAATTGAGCGCTGATCTGATTGAAAGTTGCTTTATTAATAACAATTTCGGATACGAGGTTTAACAAATCGTCAATTCTCGACGATTCGACTCTAAGCACCGAAGTAGTTACGATTTTTTGAGCGTCTCTATCTTTTTGGGCTTTAAATTTCGACTCGTCTATCTCTTTATTAACCGCGTCGAAATTTGCCGGAGTTCTCATTTCTGAAGGGGGCGTAACTTTTGACGATCTGCCGCTATCGGTCGTCTCGCCGTTTACCGCCGAATCTTTTATCTTTCCGTCTTCTCTTTCTTTACTTTTTGTTACTGTCGTTTTGACTTCCATCATCCCGTCGCTCGAAATGGGGAAAATTCTAACGTCCGTAGTAGTATCGGGTATCGTCGCGTACTCTTTAAGTTTATCGGCCGAATTTCCGGAAGCCAGTATATACGTAACGTCTTTATGGAAGACTTCGGAATATATATCGTCAAAATCCGGTATAGTCTTGATAACAAGCGCGACGTCCCTAAGCGACGTAAATACCTGTATCGCGCCGACCGTTCTCATGGGATTTGATTCGTCGAAAGAGACAATCAATTTGTACAACGGGAGATTTTCCGGATTTGATTCGTTAATTTCTAAAAGGTCGTATTCGCTGATACTAGACGCTTCATCGTCGTAAACGTCAGATTTTTCAGTAGCGATAGGCTCGTCAGCCGATTTATCCGTCTTTTTAGCGGAATCTTTTGTTTTAGACGGTTTTGCCTGGGGCTCGGCGCTTCCTTTGGAGATCGCGCTAAGATTTTTGACGCATGCGGATATATCGTTGTCGTAAATCGAGCCTTCCGATCTCATTCTTACCATATTTTTGATAACGTCGAGAGCGTCTAATAAAACGTCCACTATTTCCGGAGTTACTTTTACCTTACCGCTTCTGATCTCGTCCATCGAATCTTCCAGTAAATGAGTGAATTTAGTCAGTTCGTCCATTTGGACCGTAGCCGATCCCCCCTTTAAGGTGTGAGCCGCTCTAAATATCGAATCGATGGATTCTTTATCGTTTGTATTTTTTTCTAAAGATAAAAGATTGGTCTCCATAATGTCAATCTGAGAATAAGCTTCGTCAAAATAGTCTTTCAAAAGCCCCTCGTCAATAAAATCGCTCATCAATAACTCCTCTCTTAAAAAAAATAAAAACAGCGCCAAGCTATATAATTAAACATATTGGTAAATCTGTCAATAAATAATTGCAATAAAATACATTATGAAATATAATGCCGTTGAATTGCCGAAAATATTTTATACATAAAGCATTATAATATATTTTTTTGAAAAATTAAATATTTTTTTTAATTAATATGAGAAATTATTTTTTATTAAGAGCTTATTAAGCGAAAGAAACGGAGAAAAAATGAATTATCAGATTAACTGTTTAATTTGCATATCAAATAATTCGACTGCGACTAAAGTTTACGACGTTTTTTTAAATATGGGTATAGCCGGAAAAATTGTAGAAAATATTGATTTTTGTTATGAAGAACTAAAAAAGTCTAAATTTGATTTTTTGTTTTTAGATTTTGATTTTGGGGAAGAGAGAGTATTTGAGTTGATAGATACCGTAAGAAACGACGAAGCTTTGTCGCAAATTTTTATTCTCGGTACGGCGTTATCGGCGACCGGTTCTTTTATAAAACGAATTCAGTCGGATAACATTATAGGGTTTTACGTTAAACCGATCGATTACGAGCGGTTGCAGGAAAAGATGAGCGTTATATGTAAAAAATTTAAAAATCACGTATCGGATCGAAAATATATAAGAATTATTCCGAAAGAGGACGATTTAGTCAGAGCGTTTTTTAAATTAAAAAGCGGCAAGAGAATATCGGCAAAAGTTTTGGATATATCTATCGGCGGTTTGGCTCTCTCTCTCTATTCGGATTTTGAGACGCTCGAACTTGCCGAAGGCAATCTTTTGGAACATATAATATTTGAAGCGGACAATAAAGAGATCGACGTAGACGCAAAAATAGTCAAAAAAAACGGGCTTTTCGTATCTTTTCAATTCACTCATTTTTATCTGAATAGCTACGATAATTTATTGAAATACATAATGAAGAATCTATCTGAGAACGAGTAAATTTAAGACGCCCGTCGGTTTTTGGGAAATTGACGCGCATGCGTCGCGTCTATAACGCGCGACAATTGTCGCATAAAAATAAATTGACACATATGGTATTCAAAGATAAATTGACGCATATGGGGCAAATTATTTTCATCTCCCAACCCAAAAAACCGACGGGCGCAAATTTAAGAAAGAAAAATATTGACAAAAACGATTGTATATTTTAAGATAGTTAAGTTATAAAAAAAAAGATTGAGGAGGACTTAATGTCAGACAGTTTTGATAAAGTTAAATCCATTATTTCGGAAAGATTGTCAATCGACGAATCTAAAATCACTATGGGTTCTTCGTTTATCGACGATCTTGGAGCGGATTCTTTAGACACGGTCGAGCTTATTATGCAACTTGAAGAGGCGTTTGGAATTCAGATACCCGACGAGGACGCTGAAAAGATAGCGACGGTCGGAGACGCCGTTAAATATATTGACGAGCATTTAAAGTAGTTATAAAGTTCGATCCGGATAAATAGTTCGGATTGTAACGACCGAGCGGCGGCGACGTTGCGGACGAACATACGATCCGTAATAGTTTTTAGAGAGTTTTTTGTCCTTAACGGCGTCGTCGGGTTTTGTTTAGCTTCCGCGTATTATTTGGCGATACAAAACGCTAGTTTTATGAATTTTTTGGTTTTATCTGATTTTCTATCCTCTACATTCCGCCCCTTTTCTTTTTATTTATAAAAAAATGCAGTTCTTAAGGAAAAAAAATTGAGCGTAAGTTCGGAAAGAAAAAGAGAGTTGAAGGGACTCTTAAAAAAAATGCGTATTAATTTTCGTAGTTTTGATTTGTTAAATATATCTTTATCTCACAAATCTTTTTTAAACGAAACCCAAAACAGCGATAAGAATAATGAAAAACTTGAGTTTTTGGGCGACTCTGTTTTGGGAATGGTTATATCCGAGTATCTTTATAAAACTTATAAAAATTTAAGCGAAGGCGACTTGGCTCGGATAAAGTCGCACGTAGTCAGCGAAGACTCTTTGTCAAAAATTGCTCGCGAAATAGATCTAAGCCGCTATATTTTGATAGGCAAGGGCGAAGAGCAAACGGGCGGAAGGTATAAGAAGACTATATTGGCGGATACGTTTGAAGCCTTGATAGGAAGTTACTACTTGGATTCTAATAGCTTGGCAAAAGTTCGTCAATTTATAGTGAATTTTTTTACAAAAGAGATAGAGTTGGTGCTTCAAAATAAACACGAGAAGGATTATAAAACTCTTCTTCAGGAATATGTTCAGAAAAACTACAAAGTATGTCCGGTTTACCGCTTGATACGCGAATCTGGTCCGGAGCACGATAAAAGTTTTTCAATGGAAGTGGAGTTGAACGGCAAAATAATCGGCATAGGGGAAGGCAAATCAAAAAAAGACGCCGAGAAAGAGGCGGCTAAAAACGCTTACATAAAAATTTCGTCCGTATCCGTGAAAACTGAAACCTCTAAAATTAAAAATAACGCTAAAGTTAAAAATAAATGGAAAAAGAAGCAAAATAATGATAATAAAGGTAGGAAATAAAACTATCGGCGGCGGGGATATTCCTATTCAAACTATGATAAAAAACTCCCCGTACGATCATAAAACTACTATCGAGAAGTTAGAAAAACTTTGCGACGTCGGAGCGGATATCGTTAGAATTACCGTTCCGGACGAGAGATCGATCGATTCTTTGTCGATTATTATTAGAGAATCGCCCTTGCCGATAGTAGCGGATATTCACTTTGATTATAAATTGGCTATCAAAGCGATAGAGGCGGGAGTCGCTAAGATTAGGATCAATCCCGGCAATATCGGCGATAAAAACAGGGTGGGGGAGATTGTCGCCTGTTTGAAAGAGTATAATATTCCCGTCAGAATCGGGATAAACGTCGGATCGTTGCCGGAGCATATTTTGCGTAGAAATCTTTCGCGCGTCGATACTATGATAGAGTCCGCCGGCGAGGAGATCGGATATTTCGAAGAATTCGGTTACGACAAGATAGTCCTCTCTTTCAAATCGTCAAACGTTATGGAAACGATAGAGGTTAATAAGATCGCCAAGGCGAAATTCGGACTCCCTTTGCATATCGGAGTAACCGAGGCGGGGGATAAATTTGACGGGCTTATCAAAAACGCCGTCGGCGTGTCAAATTTATTACTGGACAATATCGGAGATACGATAAGAGTAAGCCTCACCTCGTCGGAGGAGGACGAGGTTGTCGCCGGTAGGAAAATTCTCGAAGCCGTCGGAAAGCTCGCGCCCGATATTGAGGTAATAAGTTGTCCGACTTGCGGAAGAACCGAGGTAAACATAGAAAAGTTGGTAGCGGAATTTAAAGAGAGAATAAAGGGTAAAAAATTTAATAAAAAACTGAAGGCGGCGATAATGGGATGCGTAGTCAACGGTCCGGGGGAATCGAAAGACGCCGACTTTGGAGTCGCTTGCGGTAAAAACAAATCTATAATATTTAGCGAAGGAAAAACGCTAAAAACAGTTAAGAATAGCGATATTTTAGACGAATTAATAATACAGATAAAAAAATATTATGAAGAGTAAAATATTAGCTTTTTTATTATTTACGGTCGTCTTTTTATATTCTCGAACAGATCGGAAAGATCCGAGTTGGACGTATCTCAAAAGGTCTGAAAATCTTAAGATACGGGGCGAATATGCGCTTGCGATTATCGAGGCGCAAACCGCCCGGGCGTTGTATATCGAGGAGAAAATCGACAAGTTTTATCAGGAGACAAGGGAAGCCAACAGAGACAAGACGGATTATGAAATAAAAAAAATAGTCGAGTCAAAAAGAGAAGAGTTGGCTCGCGAAGATACGTATCCTCAATATCACGAATTGCTCGGCGACCTTTACGCTTATACCGGAGCGCTTAACGACGCCGAGTATGAATACAAAAAAGCTCTTGAAGGCGAAAAATATTTTGAATATCCTCAAAAAGGGATAGAGATCAAGTATAAATTGGCGGACGTTTACGCTAAAAGCGGTAATTTTGATCTGGGGGATATCGTTTATAGGGAGATAGTCGAAGGTTTTTTCAAAACAAAACCGTCCGATTATTGGGATAGAATAAAGGTAAATATCAAAAACGATCCCACGTTATCGAGGGTGTTCAGGATTTACAGGATAGAAGGGATGGAGTATCTCAAAGCCCTTTTTCACATCGGGAAGAGGTCTGCGTTGCTACAGAGAAAGCAGGACGCGTTATACTACCTGTCGCTGGCTTCCGTCGTTTGGATGACGTATTATTCGGAGTTGATAAAAGAGAGCGAGTTTGATTTCACGTACGTCGGACCGGCCGATTTCGTCAATTTTATAAACGAAAAAGGCAAATACGAATATTCGTCGAACGAATATATAATAGACGAAGCGCTGTTTTACATCGGCTATATTTATTATTTAGACGACGTTCGGGAGATTAAGGACTATTTTTTTAACGTTTCAAAAGCGTTTACGAAAGGGACTAACAAAGAGGCGGAGTTGTTTAGTCTTATAGATTTTTTGAATAAAAAAGCCAAAGAAGAGATACACATCCTTAAATATAATGAAATTATTAATTGGTAGTAATTTTCAAAAATTAATAATAATATGAGAAAATTCTATTTTTTCGCCGTTATTTTAGCAATAACTGCTCTTAAGATATTTTCCGGCGGGATAACGCTCTCTCCGATAAATAAAACGTATATTTACGACTCTTTTACCGACGGTTTATCGCCGTTTGCGTCGTCTTTAGTTTACTTTGCGATAGATAACAGAACTAAACTTGAGTTAATCGAAGAGTACGAGTTTTTTAACGGACTACAAGGGGACGTCCTAAAAGTAAAGATCAAAGGGGGAGCGTATTCCGGATTTGTCGGATATATTTTGGAAGAGTCCGTCTCTATCGATAAAGAGAGCGTAAGAGCCGGAGCGTACGTTATAATCAAAAAAGAGGACGTTAGAGACGAAAGAAAATATAGAATTATCGGTTCGTACGTTGAAGATGGGATGGAGTTCTTGAGGCTCGTCGACGAGAGCGACGGGTTTGAGTTTTCAATATCCGATAAAAACGATATTTGCTTCATAATAGACAAAACCGCCGAGATAAAGAGAATGTTAAGAAAGGGGTATAAACTTATAAAATGTTATGATTTGGATAGTTTAAACCCGATAAGCTCGGTTTGCGTCTGCGGAGAATATTTTTCGGATAACGACGGCTTTATTTACTATAAATCAGACTCTATTGCCGTAATTTTGCAAAAAGCCGGATACGCGAAAAGTTACGTTAAAGCCGATTCGGATATTGCGGCGGTTTTTATGCGTAAATTAAATCGAGTCGAGATAAAAGAGAATATTAGAGATTATAATATCGGCGGTTGCGAGTTTCGGATATTTTGCCAAAACGATCCGACGGGAAAATCGGGATTATATATAAATCCCTTGTCTTTTGAAGATTTATCAATACTTAATTATCCGGATATGCTCGACGACGCGGACGAGAAAGTCGTAGGCGGTTTTTATATTGAAAATTTAACCTCCGGCGTCGAAATATTTTATATAAATAGAGCTCAAAATGCGAAACTTTTCTATTTTGATCCGGCTAATTTCAAGAGAAATAAGTTGAATATAGACGAACATATCGATTGCGGATATAATATTTCCCGGGACGGCTATTATCTGCTTATTTCTGAGAATAGTCCGGAGAAAAAATGGAGGGTTGAGATTCCCAACACTCTCTATTCCGGATACGTTAAGTCCGCCGACGCCTCTTTTATCTGTAAATTCGCGCTCGATTCCGAATTGAGTCTACCCAAAAACAGATATGAATTTATATCGTATTCCGCCGAAACGCCTTACGATCTGACTCATGAAAAATTTGAGTTGAAAGATAGAGACCTCTCTCTGAATATAAAGCAAAAAACCGTAAAACAGAAAAGCGATTTTTTTTCAAGCGCATTTTGGGGAAAATGGAAAAAATTTGCGTTTAAAAAAGACAATTTGGCTATTGCGGCGACCGGCGGCGCGTTGGAAAATCTCGGCGATATGACGATAACCGGGCCAAATAGCGTAGTATTTAATAACGGGAAATATACGATCGAAGGGAACATCGAATTTGTCGACGAAAACTCAGTTAATATCAATATAACTAACGTATCTTCAAAAATATTACATAAAGATAAGCAATTTATTGTTAATCCCTCTCTTTATAGTTCAAATTTAGTAATTCCGGCGAGATATTCGTTTTTAGCCGGCGTAATCAGGTTATCTTACGAAGGGATATATTTTACTCGTAAGAACTATTACGAAGGAGATACGATAGACGACGCCCTAGTTTTAGAAACCAATCATAATTTTAGATCGCTATTTTCAAAAGATATAGATACGGCGCGATACAAGATATATTTTTCGCAAGAGTAAATATCCGAATCTACGAGCCTTGTCGGTTTTTTGGGGAATAAAAAATTATTGATTGACTTTTTATATCAGTCGTATTATAATTCTTTTCACATTTAGAGAAGGTTTGGATTATGTCAAAGTCGATAAAAGTAATAATCTTTGTAGTCGAAGCGATTTCGATATTTATAGTCTTTAGGTTTTTTTTAGGTTTTGCCTCTTTTGTATCGGCGATATTCGCGTGCTTGGCTTTAATAGTAACCGGCATAGTTTTAAGTCGTTTTAAGAAAAAGAGTCCCGGAATATATCAAACAAATTCTGATTTGCTTTCCGGGTACAATGCGATAAGAGGGCTGATATACCGAACCAATAGCGACGATATAAGGAAGAAAGGGGAAGAGGTCGTCGCGGTCGCCGGAAAAATTGTATCCGCGATAAATAAGAAAAACATAGACCATAACGACGTTAACGTTTTGCAATTCGTCGATTACCTTGATAAAATCAAGGCTGTTTTAAACAACTACATACAGCTTGCGGCGCTTGATAAAGGCGCTTCCAACGAGAGTACTCAAAAAACGTTATCTTTACTGGAGGTCGCTCTGGAGACTTTCAACAATTATTATGAAAATATGCAAAACGAAGATATACAGGATCTAAATCGTAAAATTAACATCGCTCAAAAAACGATGGAACTTGACAACTCTTTAAGAAATAGCGAGAAAGATCTGTAACCGCCGCTTTTTTTGCAAATATCGGCTGTTTCCGACGCTCTACGGGGCGTTATGTCAAATTTGTCCGGTGGAGGAGGGGGATTTATGAAATTTAAGTTTTGTTTTATTTTGATTATGTTTGTTTTGTCTCTTTGGGGATGCGCTTTGCCGCGAAATATTAATTTTGATAAGAGATTGTTTGATGAAAATTATAATAAGTGGAAATCTCTTAATATTTCAAATTATACGTTTACGTATCGAAGTTTTGGTTTTTCTAGATGTATAGTCGATATTGTTATTAAAAATAATAACGTTTACGACTGTTCCAGAGACGGATACGATGGATACGAAGACAACTGCAAAAATATCGACGGTTATTTTGATGGAATTCTTAGTTTTTACAATGAGTATAATGGTAAGAGTTATACCGATCAAGAGATGTTTTACACAGATATTGTCGTTAAATATAACAAAGAGTACGGATTTCCGGAATCTTGGTATTACGACTACTACTGTCCTTATAATTTGGCGGTGGACGGGAATTTTGATTTTAAAATCTCAAATTTTGATTTAACGGGCGATTGAAAAACGCCCGGCAAATTTGATATAAAGTCCGGTTTCGGTAGAGAATAGCGCCTTCGCCAAAATTGCCCGGGATTTTGCGCCCGTCGGTATTTTGGGGAATAACAAAGAATTTGCCGATTAAAAACATTTGCTTCATATGCGTCATTTTATAGGGGGCAGTCCCAACCCGACGCATCTATGGTAAAAGTCAACGATAATCTTTGTTTTTTTTTAACATTTTAATCTATCGTCTATAAATACAGCCTCA
>MWDO01000062.1 GCA_002070605.1 Spirochaetes bacterium ADurb.Bin133 | reverse complement strand
AACAATCTTTCATCGTACTTAACCAAACTTGGTTCAATTATAACCGCTTTAGCAGATTTAATCAATACTTTTACCTTAGCATCATATGCGACGGTTTCAATATACGGGTCAAGGGCGTTTCGCCCTTGCGCTGTCCGCGTAGGACAAGTTCTTGACTTTAATTTTGTTTTTGGGTATAATTAATGCAAGAGGTAAGAAAAGTGACAAAATTTGATAGAATAACGTTTGATGAAAATATAATGAACGGGCAAGCATGCATAAGAGGAATGAGGATTACGGTTTCTTTAATCTTAAATCTTATTGCGAACAATAAATCTTTTGACGATATTATACAAGATTATCCGTATATAAAAATTGAGGATATTCGACAATCGCTAAAATATGCGGCTTTTTAGCCTTCTCGTCTTCAGGATGGTAAGCGCTAGACCCCGCCGCGCGCTAGTCCATCCGTGGACGTCGGTCGGTTTTGGCGTTATACCCATATGTGTCATTTTATTATGCGACAGATTCAGAATGACAGGTCGGAGGCCGGATTATATAAGACCTATCGTCTAAAAAAATGTTAGAGTGCTTTTTTCTTGTATTTTTTTAAAAAAGTATTATACTTATTACTATTACTAAGTAAGGTTAAAATGGGGTTATGACATGAATACCGCTATGACTGTTAATATTGATGAAGATATTAAGAAAAAAATAGTAATGATAGCCGATCAAAGTCGTTTAACAGAATCAGAGGTAATAAAATTAGCCGTAGAAAGGTTCGTTTTTAATTTTGATATTGATAGAATAAGAAATAAGTTAAGAGAAAAAGCTATAAAAAAAGGTTTTACTTCAGAAGACGATATCTTAAACAAAATTTCATGAAAATAATATTGGACACAAATGTTATAATATCAGCTTTTGTTTTTAAAGGGAATTGCGGTAAAGTTTTTGATTTATCGGTTAATTTTTTTGATAGTTATATATGTTGCGTTTTGCGCGCCCGGTTTGGACGCAAGCCGGATTAATTCGGAGAATTCAAAATAACGCATATACGTCGTTTTAGACTTCTCGTCTTCAGGATGAAAAGCGCTCGACCCCGCCGCGCGCTAGTCCATCCGTGGACGTCGGTCGGTTTTGGCGTTATACCCATATGTGTCAAAAAACTAATAGGATACTTTTTCATAAACAATAGTATTGATTATTATTCAAGAATTGTTTATATTTAAGTAATAAAATTATAACTTAAGGATGTTTATATGTCTGCTTTCAACGCTGTCATTGAGGATTTTGACGAATTAAAAATAAATGAAAAAAAAGAGGTTTTAGGTATTCTGAAACGAAGATATATTGAAGAAAGACGGTTAAAATTGTTTAAATCGCTAAAAATTGCAGAAAAAGAATATGTTAATGGCAATATAAAAAAAGGTAATGTAAACGATTTGCTTAGAGATTTGAATGATTGAAATATTTTGGGGCGATTATTTTAAAAAAAGATATAAAAAATGGTTTCAAAAAAATCAAAACTTAGCTAATATTTTCGAAATGAGAGTTACTGAATTTTCAACAAACCCTTTTAATCCTGTTTTAAAAACTCATTCTTTGTCAGGTAGATTATCCGGATGTTGGGCTTTTAGAATAAACTATAAATTTAGAATTATTTTCAGATTTTTAGATGAAAATAAGACAAAAGTACAATTGATTGATATAGGTAGTCATGGCGAAGTCTATTAAAATCTAGCCTTCTCGTCTTCAGGATGGACTAGCGCTCGACCTCGCCGCGCGCTAGTCCATCCGTGGACGTCGGTCGGTTTTGGCGTTATTACCCATATGTGTCAAATTTTTCGGGAGCGTCGCGTCGGTTATGCGTCGCATATGTGTCAATTTTTTTCTTTTTTGCTATTTGATATTGCAAATTTTATTTGTTTATTATATAAGATATTGTATCTATGGGAGAATAATTTATATAGTAGGAGTTTTGTATGCATATTCCCGATCATATGTTAAACGGAGCCGTTTGTCCGGTATCGGCGGCGGTAATAAGCGTCGCGGGAGTCGCGACGGCGGCAGTTTTAGCCGTTAAAAGTAAGGATAAACCTTCGCCGTTGAAATTTGCGGCTATCGCAATGTTTATATTTGCCGCTCAGATGATGAATTTTCCGGTTTTAAATGGGACGTCGGGGCATTTTCTGGGAACGACTTTTGCCGTCGTACTGTTGGGAATACCGTTCGGCATACTTTCTACAACGGCGGTTTTGATCGTTCAGTGTCTGGCTTTTGGCGACGGCGGATTATCCGTTTTGGGAGTAAATATTCTAAATATGGCGTTGATTGGAGCGATACCCGGAGCTGCGCTTACTTTTATTTTCAGATCAAACTTTAGGTTTAATAAAATTCAAAAAAGTATTTTAATATTTGCGGGATCGTGGCTATCGATAGTTATAGCCGCCTTTTTTTGCAGCGCCGAATTAGGAATATCGGGAACTATAGATTTTACGACGGTGTTTTCGTCTATGGTCGGAATACATAGTTTGATAGGAATATTTGAAGGAGTTATAACCGTAGCGCTATATTTGATTGCGACGTCTGAAAAGGCGCAAAAATCCGAAAAACTATCTGTCGGAATACTAGCCGTATCTGCCGTAATTATCGGTCTGGTTTTGAGCCCCTTTGCAAACGGTTTTCCCGACGGATTAGAATGGGTTGCCGAGAAATACGCTTTTTTAAACGAATCGGCGGCTCCGTTATTAACGTCCCCGTTTAACGATTACTCGTTATCTTTAATTAATAATGAAATATTGACTGTAAGCGCCGCCGGATTCATAGGGGTAATAATTACTTTTATTGCGGTAGTCGGGCTTGGGTTTTTATTAAACTTCAAACGCGACGACGCTCAATCGACGGTTAAATAATTGCGCATTTTATAAACGAGGGGTTGTCTCAAAAGTTGTCATTCCACCCTAAACGGCGCGCGCATCGTCGTATATGCGTTAAAAATGACACATATGCGTCGGGTTGAAACAGTCCCCTTATTACTTCAGCAAAAAAGATGTAATTTCAAATTTTAAAACTTTCTCTTTTTAATACGTTCAGCCCTTTGATAGATAGCGTTACGACTGGGTATTTCCCCTGTTTAAGAAGGAGATATTTCGTTTTAATGAGTAAATTTATTTCGTTTGCTATTGTCTTAATATCTGCCTCTTTTAACATTCCGAATTCGTCCCAATCTCTGTATCTTGGTTCAAGATCGTAACTCCCCTTCATGATCTTCGCGATTTTTTGTTTGCCGACTTCTCCGTCGCGCAGAAAGACGCAGTATAAAATTTTTTTGTGAATAAGTTGGATCGAAAAATTTTCTACGTTAGAAATATAAGTTCCTCTGCATACGTCGCATTTACCGCAATTTGGCTCGTTATACTCTTCGCCAAAGTAATTAAGCAAAAATTTTCTTCTACAATCGCTTGATATGGAGCAAAATTTTACGACTTCTCTAAATTTAGCTTGGTCAAATTCCATTTTTAATTTTATTTTATTTATATAATTCAATTTATCCGCTTTGGTAAATTTATTTTTAAGAATTTTGATAATTTTACCCTTTTTTATTTTATTATATTTGATTAATTTTAATTTTTGAAGGGCGTCGAGTTTTTCAATAATATCGTCTCGCATATATCCGGTACGTTTATACAGAGCGTCGATAAAACAACTTAATTCGTTGTCTCGAGAAATATTTTTTATCTCCTCAAAAAAAGTATTCAAATCGTCGTCGACGACGTTTTTGTCTTTTATAATAGAAATATTTACTTTCATATCTCTGATATATTCAAAATCTATGTAGCCCAGGAAGTGTAGTTGTTTCATCGCGGCTTCTACCTTAAAGCTATTAAGATTACTAGCGCCGGCTAAGAGCGTTATATCGTCGGTATAAAGAGGTTTTCTCTTAACGTTTACTATAATATCCAGAACGTTCGCAAGATCTTCAAAAGAAGGATTTTTGGATTCTATAAAAAATTGTTGAATGCGTTCGTCGTCGGTAAGATGCATTAAAAGACAGTAACTTGTTTTACCGTCTCGACCGGCTCTACCGGTCTCCTGATAATACGCCTCGATCGTTCCGGGAACGTTGTAATGCGCGACAAATCTGATATCCGGCTTATTTACCCCCATGCCGAAGGCGTTTGTCGCAATCAATATATCGACTCTGTTTTCAAGAAAATCCTCCTGAATTTTTTTTCTGATTTTCGGCGCCAAACTGCCGTGATAAATTCCTAATTTTTTATCTACGTTCGAAGAGAGAACGTTTAAAAGATTTTCCCCCTCTTTTATAGAAGAAACGTATATTATTCCGGGCGAACTGACTTTACCTAAGAATTCTATCAACGCCCTATTTTTTTTTTCAAAAGATATATGATTTTGGACGCCGTAAATAAGATTATCTCTGTTAAATCCGCTGACAAAAACGTTAGGTTTATTAATACCTAGCGATTTAGCAATATCGTCTCTTACCTCTTCGGTTGCGGTCGCAGTTAAGGCGAGAATAGGCGGGTTTTTCAAATCCTTGATTATGGCGGAAAGTTTGCGATATTCGGGGCGGAAATCGTGCCCCCATTCGGATATACAGTGAGCTTCGTCTATGCAAAAAAGCGATATTTTTTGTTTCAAAAGCCATTCGTAAAAATTCTTATTCTTAAATCTTTCGGGAGTGAGATATAGCAATTTTAACGAACCGTTTTCCGTTCTGTTTTTCACGTCGTTTTGATAAAAGTAGTCCACGGTAGAATTTAACATTCCGGCCGGATAATTAATGGAGTTCAAAAAATCCATTTGATCTTTCATAAGCGATATCAAAGGAGATATTACGATAGTAACCCCGTCGAAGCATAAAGCCGGTATTTGATAACACAAACTTTTACCTCCGCCGGTCGGCATTATACCGACGGTGTCCTTTTTATCAAGAACCGACTCGATTATCAACTTTTGTCCTAGCCTAAAATCGTCGTAGTGAAAATATTGTTTTAGATATTCAATCGCTTTATTAATCATCCGGTTATTCCAATCTATATGAAAAAGATATTTCAGCTTCGTTATTTGGGAAGCCTTTTAATATTGCGCCCTCCCAAAAAGCGATAGTATGCTTAAAAACGACGGCAAATCCGCTTTTCTGCCAAGATATCTCCTGTATTACTTTGTGAGCCAAATGGTAAGACGGGTCGCGGGCGAGCGTCAGATATTCAAATCCGTAGCCGATATGGAACTCTACCCCTTTTAGACCGCCGTAATACAGAGTAACAAAAAGTTTATTGTAAGTATATTGCGAAGTAAGATCGTAAAAATCAGGTCTGCCGGTTAAAACGTAACTAAATATATTTTTTACCCTTATGCCCGAATTAATTTTTTTGTTAACAAAATTAAGAAAAGCAAACTTGATATTCAAAATGTTTTTTATTCTTATCCCTGGATACCATCCGTCGGGGGTATAGGTAGCCATTATAGCCAGAGAATTTATGTCGCTGATAAAAAGATGAGCCGGAACAATCGGCGCTAATAAAAATAAATTCAAAAATCCGCCGAATTTAGCGGTCATAGCGCCCGATATTTCGTCGTTATTAGTCAACTCGGCTCCAAAACCGACGTCCATACTCAAAAGAAAAATAGGCATATTGATTTTTTTTAAAAATGGGGTAAATCTGAAAGATAATCCCGGTAAAACGACTCCGTTAAACTGAAACGAGAGGATATCGCTAGAAACGTCTTCGTAAAATATTTTTAACACATTTTGAAAAAATCCGGAACACCCGATCGCCGCGTTTTTATTTATGGGGTAATGATAAGCGACCTGAATTTGAGTGTCGTTGTAGGGGTAAAAAACGTCGTTCGGCTTTTTGATCAATATAGAGGCGTTGTTTCCAACGGTAATATTCGTAGTATTTGATATGGAAAATGAAACGTTGTTATTCTCCTTTTTTAATAATATTTTATCTAACATAACGTTAGCGTCTGTCGAAGCGTCTTTTGAAAAAATATATAACGAAGAAAAAAGCAACAACGTAAGTATTAGATTTCTCAAGAGATTGTCCGTAAGCTAATTTTGAATAATAAAACTTTTTTTGACGTTAATGTCAATCATTATTTAAGGTTTTGTAGCGCCGTCGGTTTTTTGGTAAGGGAAATTGACACATATGGGATGCAGTACTCCTCGATAAAAATTGACGCATATGTGTCAATTTTTTTTAATCAGTAAATTATTTGTTATTTTCTAAAAATTTATCCAAGTTTTTGTAAAGAGTTTTCTACTTTTAGTTGTTATATATATAAAAGAAAAGGAGAAAATTTTATGAAAAACAAAAAACATCTGTTCCATTTTATAGTGTCAGAATCTATGAATAATAATGTCATAGATTTCTTACTAAAAGAGTTCAAAATTAATACTTTCAGCAAATTGTTTGAGACTATGTTTCGCCTCGTTAACAAAAAAATGCCAAAAATGAAGAGAATAATAGGAAATCATTGCTCCGAATACGCCGTTATAGATAACTCCGACGATAAAAGATTGGACAAATATCTTAGAATCAGCGAAGCAGACTATTTGCGAATAAAAAGATGGCATTCTTTGTATAACGAATTCGGTATGGCTTCGACGGTTCGAGATATTATAATGTTTTTCTATAACGGCGTCGTGAAATACGGGCTAGAAGGATTTCTTGGGATTGTTGGTAAAAAATTGAAGATTGATAAGTTGAAAAACGATTTTTTGAGTAAAATGACACAACTGTTAAATATCGTCGCTCAAAAACAACTATTACACGAACTTGTAATCGAAAATTACCCCAAATACGTCTACCTTACGTAGTATTTTCTTATTTCCCAAAAAAACTAACGAGTCGCCTTTAACATATGCGCGTTTGACTAAACTCCACTAGTTTTAAATACCGACAAATGTTCGTCAATTTTGTTTATTCTTTCATTATTGATATTTAATAAGTCTACGGCTTGATTAATGATCTCGTTGACCTCGTTTTCTTTTGATACTATATCGTTAGCATACTCCTTGACTTTTTCTGAAATATCGGAAAGACTTGTTACTTCATCAATTATCGCCTTGCCCCCGGCGGTCATTTCGACGGAGCCGGCGCGAACGTCTTCGGTAATTTGGCTGATATTCTTAAAATTTTCTAAAATTTTAGCGGCGCCTTTAGAATAATCGTCAAGAGATTTGCTTATTTCATTTTCAAGATTTATAACGATTCCGACCGATTTAACGATTATATCAAACGAATCGGAAGTTTCATTCGATATATCGACCGCTATGTTGATAGTTTTTTTAAATTTTTCAAGATTAGTAGATATTAGTTTTGATTGTTCGTTAGAGACTTCCGCGAGTTTTCTTATTTCGTCTGCGACGACTGAAAATCCTTTACCATATTCCCCCGCGTGAGCCGCTTCAATAGCTGCGTTCATTGCAAGAAGATTTGTCTGAGATGCGATATTTTTAATGATATTATTTGATTCAAAAACGCTGTCGGATTGACTGGATAAAGCCCCAACCATCTCCTTAAGTCTGTTTAGGTTAGAATTACCGTTATTTAAAACATTTTGTAATTTATCAAACTCGTTTAGGTTGTCGTTTAGAAAAGCGCTGATGGATTTGGTTTTATCGCTCATCTCAACTATTTCGTTTAAGCTCTCGGCAACGCTTAAAGTTTGCGAACTTATTTTTAAATCCTGTTTTTTTATCGCGTTTGTTATCTCTTCGGTATTTGAAAAGACTTCCGTAACTAGCGCGGATTGCCGAAGTATTGCCGATTTTACCTCCTTTACGATATTGTTGATTGTCTCCGACGAAGATTTTGATTTATTCATCGCTTCTAACAATCTTGTTCCGTTTCGGTTAGTTTCATTTACAATATTTTTTACCCTAAACAATTTTATTGCGAGTTTATCTAAAAACTTATTAAAATTCTTACTCATCATACCCAAATCGTCGTCGCCGTTTTCTTCTAAACGCATCGTTAGATCGCCTTCCCCTTCGGCTAAACCGTTGGTAATATAGGTCAGTCTTCTTATCCCTTTTAAGACTGTAAGTTTTCCTATCAGATACGATAATCCGCCTACCAGTAAACCTGCTAAGACGCAGGCAACGCAGAATAAAACAAATAGAAATTGAGACTTATACTCTTTCACAAAAATATTCGTAAAAATAGGAAAAATTAATCCGACTATAACTCCGGAGAATATAGACAGAATTAAGAATTTGCGGATATCGCCTTTTTTGAATTTGATTTTATTTAACATAGTTTACTTCCATATATCTGTTTATCGTTGGCTTTAACGATACTATCATGGTAAAATAGTATTCTCCATCTTGAAGTCGTTAAATCTTTTTCTAATGCTTTTTTATTATATATCGAAATAGGACAAAGTCAAGAAAAAGTATTTAAAAATTTATTTGACACAACTCTAATTATATTTTATTATTGCTTATCTTAAATTATTAACAACGGTTTGAAATTTTGATACGTATGCTTTAACGACCAAATGGTCATATGGCGGTTTTTTAGGGGGCGTTTGATGAATAGAAGAGTAGTTATTACCGGTATGGGGACTATCAATCCTTTGGCTCATACCGTTGAAGAGACGTGGAAAAAACTTTTAGACGGGGAGTCGGGGATCGATACCGTTAATACTTTTGATCTTGACGGAATCAGGAGTACCGCCGGCGGAATAGTTAAAAATCTGAATTTAGAAAAATATCATATTGACAATAAACTGGCTAATAAAATGGACGCGTATCAGCAGTTATGCGTATGCGCTATGTTCGAGGCGGCTCTTTCGGCTAAAATTCCGATGAGGCATCCGGAAGAGCGCGAGGTCGTATTCCCGGAGTTTGAGGGGATGAAGCCCGCCGTTAGCGACCCATTTAGATTGGGAGTAATGCTTGGAGTAGGGGTAGGCGGACTAAAGACGTTTGAGGAACAGGCTATCGTTCTACACGTAAAAGGGGCTAGAAAAGTTAGTCCTTTTATGATACCTAAGATGATAGCCAATCTGGGCGGCGGCTGGGTCGCTCAGGCTATTAACGCTATGGGGGTAAACTCTTGCAACGTTACCGCTTGCGCTTCGGGCACAAACGCGCTTGGAGAGGCGTTTTTTGCGATAAAAAATAACAGAGCGGACATTATTGTTTCGGGAGGATTTGAGTCGGCTATATGCAAGATCGGTTACGCCGGTTTTTCTAATATGCGCGCTCTTTCAATGAGAAACGACGAACCTAAAAAGGCGTCGAGACCTTTCGATAAAGACAGAGACGGATTTGTTATGGGCGAGGGGGGGGCTATCATAGTTCTCGAAGAGCTTGAGCACGCTTTAAAGAGAGGAGCAAATATTTTAGCCGAATTTGTCGGATACGGACTGACCGCCGACGCTTACCATATTACTTCCCCGGAACCGTCCGGTAAAGGCGCCGTTAGAGCTATGAAGGACGCGATAGATAACGCGGGTATAAATAAAGAGTCGATCGACTATATCAACGCTCACGGGACTTCCACCAGCGCTAACGATCGCATGGAGGTAAACGCCATAAAAGAGACGTTCGGCGAACACGCTTACAAGTTGACCGTTAGTTCGACTAAGTCTATGTCCGGTCACCTTTTGGGAGGAGCGGGAGCTTTTGAGGCGATGGTTATAATCAAGTCCTGCATGGAAGATAAAATACCGCCGACGATAAATCTTGATAATCCCGACGAGGGGATGGATATTGATTTGACTCCGAATAAAATGAAAGAGAAGACTGTAAATTACGCAATGAGCAACTCTTTCGGTTTCGGCGGTCATAACGCGGTAATAATTGTAAAAAAGTATAAAAAATAAATTTAAGGAGACGTCTATGGATTTTGAAAATAAGGTCGCGCTGGTAACCGGAGCGTCGAGAGGAATAGGAAGAGCGGTAGCGGAAGTATTTGCCAAAGGTAAAGCTAAGCTTATCCTAACGGCTACGACAAATTCGATCGACAACGTCGCAAAAGAGATATCCGAAAAATACGGCGTAGAAGCGATAGGAGTCGCCGGCGACATATCCAAAGAGCCGGACGTGAAAGATCTATTCAAAATTATTATGGAAAAATTTGGTCGGCTCGATATATGCGTCAACAACGCCGGTATAACAAAAGACGGGCTTTCGATGAGAATGAGCGTCGAAGATTTTGAGTCTGTAATAAACGTAAATCTAAAAAGCGCCTTTATAGTCAGCAAAGAGGCGATTTTGCTTATGATGAGAGAAAAATACGGTAGAATCGTTAATATGTCGTCTATAGTCGGCATAAGGGGCAATGTTGGACAGGCGAACTACGCCGCGTCTAAAGCCGGGATCATAGGGCTTACAAAGACGTTGGCGAGCGAAGTCGCTAAGAGAAACATCACGGTCAACGCGGTGGCTCCGGGTTTTATAGACACCGATATGACTAAAGCGGTAGCGGACAAGGCGAGGGAAGAATTTTTATCCCTTATACCTATGAATAAAGCCGGCCAACCCGAAGATATAGCCGAAGCGGTAGCTTTTCTAGCGTCCGATAGAGCCAAATACATAACCGGACAGGTGTTGGTTGTAGACGGCGGATTGATGTTAAAATAAAAATTGACGTTAAAATAAAAGAGGGGGACGATATGTTAGATTTTTCATACGAAGGAAAAGTATTCGACTCTTTTACGTATAAAGTGGAGAGGTGTAAGATAAAAGAGCTGGCGCAAGCCATTGGCGACGATAATCCGCTTTTTTACGACAAAGATTACGCCGTTTCTCAGGGATATAAGGATACGCCGGCTCCGTTGACCTTTCCGACGGTCATAAATTTTTGGGGATATCCCGAAATATGGAAAAGAATGAGCGAGATAGGCATCGACGTGAAACGTCTTCTTCACGCTAAGGAAGAGTATCAATATATAGAGCCCATATACCCCGGCGATGTTCTGACCGGAACGGTAAAAGTCGATTCGATGCGATCGGGCGGTCTTATGGATATGGTTACTTTCAAGTCGACCTTTATTCGCGAAGGAAAAGAGGCGCTAACCGCAAAAATGACGATAGTGGTCGTAGCTCAAGGAGAATAATATGAAATTACCAAAATATGAAGATATAACCGAAGGATACGAGATACCTTCTCTAACTAAGGAGCCGATAACCCAACTGCAACTCGTTAAATACGCCGGCGCCTCCGGGGACTTTAATCCTATTCATACTATCGAAGCGAACGCAAAAGAGGCGGGGCTGGATGGAACCATAGCTCACGGTATGCTCGTTATGGGAATGTTGGGGCAGGCGATAACCAATTGGGCGGGTATAATGAGCGTGAAAAGTTATTTGGCGACCTTTAAATCGATGACAAAGCCCGGCGACGTTTTGACGGCAAAAGGGACGGTCAGAAAGAAGTACGAAAACGAAGACGGTAAATTTGTCGACTGTAAATTCTCAATTGAAGATCAAAACGGCGAAGTTAAAGTCGACGCTAAAGTTACCGTTAAATTCTAGCGGTTATTCTCGGCATAAAGGGCGCTTTAACGCTATATAATGGTTTACTGAAAATTTCCCGATATTTTGAATTGTATTCTGTCAGTTTTTTGGGGCGGGAAAATTAACGCATATGGGACGCAGCGCTCTTTGATGAAAAATTGACGCATGTGGGACAAATAAATTGACACATATGGGACAAATATTTTTAATTCCCCAAAAAACCGACGAGTTACTTTTAAATTTTGCTTTATTTTTTTATTATTATGAATTAAACTGTTATTAATGAAAAGCAACGCAACGTTATTTGATTTATTTCTAACCGGCGCTTTGGTTATATGCGTAGTATCGCTGTTTTTCTTGAAACTCTTTTTTGGAAAAAACGGCAGTACTATACTTATTCAGACTTCGAAAGATAAATTCGCCTATTCAATTGATCAAAAAATAGTAGCGGATATTTCGGGCGATCTCGGATTAACTAAAATTGAGATAGATAACGGAAAATTCAGATTTTTAGAATCGCCCTGCAAAAACAAAAATTGCGTAAATTCCGGTTGGGTTCGTTCGGCGAATTTTCCGGTAGTATGTCTGCCCAACAGAGTTTCTGCGTATATAATGAAAGAGGGGGATAAAGACGCTTCCCTATACGACGGAGTAACAAGATGAACGGCTCTAATAATAAAATAGCGCTTTTTGCGGGATTATCTTCTTTTCTAGCCGTATTTGAAAACTTTATTCCTATACCGGTCCCTTTTTTAAGAATAGGAATTTCTAATATACCCGTATCTTTAGGTTTTGTACTGTTTAATTTTAAGGAGTTATTGTTCATCGTTCTATTTAAAACTATATTTTCCCATTTGTTTCGAGGAACTCTTTTTTCTTACGTTTTTCTAATCGCCTTATCGGGAAATTTACTATTTATTTTTATAACTTTTCCCTTTTATCAAATTTTTAAAAAGCGTATAAGTTTCATATCGTTAGGATTAATTGGCGCGATATCTCATAATTTAGGTCAAATATTCGCATCTCTTATTTTTTTACCGGCAAAAAGCGCTTTACTAATCGGGTATTTTATTATTTCTATAGGTCTTATTTTTGGATTTGCAAACGGTTATATTTGTAATATAGTTTATAGAAAATTTTTTACAAGGGCGTTATATGGTCAAGTTGTATAAAAAAGTGGATAATAAAATTCAATGCGATTTATGTCCAAATTTGTGTAAGCCGGATAATCTAAAATTCGGAGCGTGTAATATCAGGAAAAACGTCGACTCAAAGATAATCAATCCATACGAAGGGATCATATCTTCTTCGTCGCTCGATCCGATAGAAAAAAAACCGTTATATCATTTCTTGCCGGGTTCTAAAATTTATTCTATAGGTTTTTTTGGTTGTACTCTAAAATGTAAATTTTGTCAAAATTACGCTATCAGCCAGTTCGCTCCAAGAGCGCCTCAAGCGATAACTCCGGAGGAATTCGTTAATTTTCTTATTAAAAATAATTATAAATCGGTAGCTTTTACCTATTCCGAGCCGCTTCTATATTACGAGTGGGTCTATAAGACGTCGAAATTATGTAAAGAGAAAGGCGTCAAAACCGTTCTTGTAACAAACGGATATATTAATCCCGAGCCTGCGAACGAACTGCTAAATTTTATAGACGCGGCAAATATTGATTTTAAATCGTCAAAAGACGATTTTTACGTCGAAATGTGCTCGGGGCATTTAACGCCGGTTAAAGAATTTATAAAAATAGCGTTTAATAAAAATGTTCATATAGAACTTACGACTCTGGTTATCACAGACTTGAACGACAATATTGAAGAGTGCGTTGAAATATCAGAATTTATCTCTTCTCTATCAAAAGATATTCCGTATCATATATCTAAATATCATCCGGCTTACAAACTGAATAAAAGACCGACAAGCGAATCGACGATAATGGAGTGGACAATGGAGGCAAGCCTGAGACTAAACTACGTCTACGCGGGCAACGTCTCTTTTAGTAACGATACTTATTGTAAAAATTGCGGAAATATACTTATAAACCGCGACTATTATACGGCCGATATAAAAAACCTTAACGAAGACGGGACGTGTCGACAATGCTTAACTGATAATAATATTATTCTTCATTGAAAAGTATCCCGTCAGTTTTTTGGGGAGGGGCGCGGCGGCTATGTAGCTCCATATGTGTCAAACTTTTAAATAGCGCGCCGCGTTACCGAGCCAATCAAATTGGCTTTTTCCCGAAACTGTCCGAAAACTACGTCGGAAAGAAAATATCCGAGATATTTGCTAAAACGAACTCTTCAAACAGAGTAGAACTTGCAAATAAAATTACAAAAAATCCAAATTCTATATAAAATATGGAGGGGGTAAAGAAATATACCCCAAAAGGTAAAGAAATATACCCTTGTTTTTTTTGACAAATTACCGTAACATACCGGTCAAACGTTACTCTCCCAATCTGAAATATTATTAATTTATTAATAAGGAGGTATTTTTTTGGGGAATAAAAAAATTGACACATATGATACCGACGTATTAAATATTACTGACAAGGATATAAGAACAGTAAAGGCGTTATATGGTAAATAGGAGAATTTTATGAAGAAAATAATTTTACTTATTTTTCCCTTATTAATGATAATCAATTACAGTTGCGTTCTTGATTCAGAATCTGAAACCATAACTGAAGCGCCATATCATCCTGTTATAAAATTAAAGGTAAATTTTATTAATAATTCCGACTTAACATTTGATTATTCTATCAATAATGTTGAAATTGGCGTTACCGGTTTAGATAATACTCCTGATATATTTAGAAACTATGAAGAGTATTTGAACTTTAAAAATCGTTATTCTATAAACGAAGATTTTAAAGAAACGCCAGTTATAATATCCGGAGAAGGACGGTTTGACGACGTCAATTATAAAGGTATAGTTTTAGTAGATAGTTCTGATGATTTAATTTACTACGAAGATAATATGTTGAGACCTTTATCGTCTATATCAGTTAAAATTAAGTTTAGTAATAATATTGAAAAAATTTTAGCCGGTTGGCCAAAATATTATTATAGTAAACTTTCAAATGTCGTTAAATATGGATTTTGTTATAACTTTGTTAATTTTGATAAAAAAATATGGGATTATTGGACCGGAACAGAACCATACATTACATTTTCAATTGATAGCGACGATTCAAATGGGAATATAAGAGGATATTTAAAAAATACATTATATTCTTTACGAGTAACAATAAATAGTCCGGATAATATTATTTTTGAAGTATTGCCTGAAACCGGAGAGAGTTTTTAGTCCGGCGATTTATGCCCAAGCTTGTCGTCCGCGACAAGCTTGGGGGCTTAATATTTAGTTTAAATCGCTAAATAGGAATTAAATATAAAATGGAGGTAAGTATGAAAAAAGGTTTATATTTTGCGCTTGCAGTAATTTTAA
>MWDO01000061.1 GCA_002070605.1 Spirochaetes bacterium ADurb.Bin133 | reverse complement strand
TAGATAGATAGATAGATAGATAGATAGATAGATAGATAGATAGATAGATAGATAGATAGATAGATAGATAGATAGCGATTTTTCTATCATAATAATCCCTTTTTTATCGTTGTTAGAAGCAGTTATAATTAATATTATATCAACTGTCAAGAATATTTTAAAAAAATATTCTTTTTTTAAAACATTCTCCCCGCCGTATCCCTATCGTTTTTTTGGGGGAAAAGAAAAATGACACATATGGTGTTAAAGATAAAATTAACGCATATGCGTCGGGCGCGCGGGACGCGTAATCTCCGATTCTTTTTAACCATGAGAATATAAAAATATTCAAAACGGGAATTCCCGTTTTTAGCTTGCGCACGTCCTTCGGAACGGAACGACAAGTCGGGGAATAATTTTGACACATATGGAGCTCATAGCCGCCGCGTCGCCGATAACGCGCGACAATTGTCGCATAAAAATTCGACGCATATGCGACGTTTTTTTCATCTAGAAACGTATGCATCCCCTATGCATCGAATTTTTCAAAGAACTGCCAAGTCGCGCGAACTATATTGAAAAATATTTGATTATGATAAAAATTATTGTATAATGGAGGTAGACTTCGATTGGTTTACAGGAAACAGTAGGCTTAAACCCTCGTCTATATTTTATAAAACTCCATTGGTTTTAAAATCGTCGTTGTTTCAATTTTTACAAGATTTGAAATATAAATTTCTAATTTATTAAAATTCTGCAATAATTAATCCTTGTATTCCTTGATTTTTAAATTATTACGTAGTATATTTAGTAGTATCAATAATACATCGTATTTATAAATTTAGCGTTTTTATAGAAAAAGGAAATAAAAAGATGGCTTTATCAGTTCCTGAAAAAATTTTAAAAAAGATTGATTCGCTTTCTCCTCAGGAGAAGGATTATTTAGAACTTCTAATAGATAAAAAAGAAAAAGACGAACTTATTAAAAGAATGTCTTTACCAAGAAGTCTAGATATTAACGAAGAAGATCTTTTTGATTAATAATGTATTTATTAAAAGCTGTTAATCCTGTAAAACAAGATATAAAAAAACTTCATCCCAAAGTTAGCGAACTAATTCAGAAACATTATTTGGAAATTATTAAAAATGACCCTTATCAGTCGGAAAGTTTAGCGGGAGATTTTTCGGGTTTAAGATCTTATCATTTTAGGTATATTGGTATTGATTATAGAATTATTTACCAAATATTTGAAAATGAAAAAATCGTAAGATTGTTAATGATAGGTAAAAGAGAAAATTTTTATAAAAAATTAAAATTAAGATTAAGGTAATATTGATAATTTGCTCAACCCGATCTAATTTGGCGGATACGAATTTATTTTGTTAAGAGCAGCATATGCGTTCATTGAACCCTCGATTTCCCCTCGCATACGCGCGGGACGCGTAATCTTCGATTTTTTTGATTATGAGAATATAAAAATATTCAAAACGGGAATTCCCATTTTTATCTCTCGCGCGTCCTTCAGAGCAAAACGACAAGTCGGGGAATAATTTTGACACATATGCGTCGCTCCCCGATATAAATTGACACATGTGGAGCTATATGCGCCGCGTCGCCAATAACGCGCGACAATTGTTGCATAAAAACCGACACATATGGAGCTATATGCGCCGCGTCTTTGGCTTTTCGCCGCATTAGAGTTTCTATAATTTTATATCGTATTCGGCAATTTTAGTGTGAAGGGTTTTTCTGTTAAGATCGAGAATCTCAGCCGCTTTGGATTTATTACCGTTTGTGATTTTTAGCGTCGCCATAATCGCTTTTTTCTCAATATTTTTCATAGTAGTCGGTAGTTCTACTTTTAAAAGATTTCCCGACTCTTCTTCGTTTCTGATGTGCGGCGGCAGATCGTCCGCGTCGATAACGTCTCCTTTGCAGAGAACGACGGCAGATTCTATGACGTTTCTCAATTCGCGAATATTCCCCGGCCATTGATAGTTATATAAACAGGTCGTCGCTTTAGTCGTAATCTCTTTTATTATTTTATTATTTTCCTTAGAAAAATCGGATATAAACTTCGACGTCATGAGCGGTATATCTTCCCTCCTTTCTCTAAGCGGAGGAACGTCGATTTGAACGACGTTTAAACGGTAATATAGGTCCTCGCGAAATCTTCCCTCTTCCACTTCTTTTTTCAAATCCAAATTTGTCGCTGAAATTATTCTTACGTCGACGTTCAAAGTTTCTTCGCCGCCTACTCTCTCAAAAGAGCGCTCTTGTAAAACTCTAAGCAGTTTTACCTGAGTTTGCGGCGAGATTTCTCCTATTTCGTCGAGAAACAGAGTTCCGCCGTCTGCAAGTTCAAATCTCCCTTTTTTTGTTTTTATAGCGCCGGTAAAAGCCCCTTTATCATGCCCAAACAGCTCGCTTTCTAAAAGAGATTCGGACAGAGCGGCGCAATGAGCTTTAATAAACGGTTTGTCGTTTCTTTTAGACAGCTCGTATATCAGATTAGCGACAAGCTCCTTTCCGACGCCGTTTTCCCCCAATATCAAAACTGAGGATTTTGTCGGAGCTACGTTCTGAATTATATCGAATATTTTTTCCATTTTACCGGACTTTCCGATAATCGCCCCTTTACCCAAATTATCGATTTTTGATTGTAAATTTCTATTCTCGATAATCAATCTTCTTTGCGAGAGCGCTCTGGATACAATAAGCGATAGTTTATCCAAGTTGAGCGGTTTGGTAATAAAATCGTACGCCCCTTCGCGCATAGCTTGAACCGCGCTTTCGACCGTGCCGTGTCCCGTTAGAATTATGACGGGAACGTTAAAATAATCTTTAATTATTATTTTCATCAGTTGTTCGCCGTCCATATTCGGCATTTTTAGATCCGTTATTACCGCGTCTATTTCGTTATTCTGAAGAGTCGTTAACGCTTCGCGACCGTCGCTCGCTAAAAAAATATTGTGTCCGTCTTTTATTAGCGCTAATCGCAGTCCTTCTCTTATGTTTTTTTCATCGTCGACGATCAATATGTTAGCCGTCATTTTTACCCCCTGTTTTATCATATTCCAAAAGCCCTTGTTCTATAAAAGGCGCGGGTAATTTTATAGAAAAAACCGTCTCGCCTTTTTTAGAAGAAAATTTTACTTCGCCGTTATGTTCTTTAATTATTTTATAAAAAATTGTAAGTCCCAGACCGGTCCCGTAACTTTTTGTCGTAAAATAGGGATCAAAAACTTTATTTTGTATTTCGTCGGGAATACCGTCGCCGTTATCGATAATCTCGATAATAACGTAATTTTGATCCATATAAGAATCAATCTCAATAACCGGTTTGCGCGTATTTTTCAACGCCGCTATACTATTTTGAACAAGATTAAGCAGAGCCATTCTAAAATATTTTTCGTCAAGCCATACGTCGGGGAGATTTTTATAATTTTTTTCCAGACGTATATTTTTGTCTTTCAGTTCGGGTTTGATAAACTCTATAAATTTATCGAGATAATTTTGAAGATTGACAAGCATCAGTTCGGCTTTAAGGGGGCGAACGGTAAAGAGAAATTTGTTTACTATTTCGCTTAGCCGCTCGGTTTCCTCTTTAAGCGCGTCGACCGAATATTTAATCTCCTCCGAGACGCCGTTTTGACATTCGTTAACTTCGCGGTCAAGCAGTTGTATGTGAATACTCATAGCTCCCAGCGGATTTTTTATCTCGTGAGCTATACCCGCCGAAATTGTGGTAAGAGCGGCAAGACTCTCCGCTTGTCTCAATCTCTTTTCATTCTCTTTTGATTGGGATATGTCCGTAATAATAACGATATTGCCGATAATTTTACCATCGGCAACCAGAGGATGAAGAGATAGAGAGATAAAGGCGGCAATGTTTGAATCAATTTTCAATTCGTCCGACAATATTTTATCCTCGTTCAAGATAGCCGAGTTTATCGCGTCGACGATCGGGGCGTTTTTTAAAATATTCTCGAAAGGATTGCCGAGAGCGTCCGCCTGATTAAATCCTAATATTTTTGAGAATATTTTATTAACAAAGATAATTTTTTTTTCTTTATCAAGCACAAGGACGCCTTCGGACATAGAGTTAAAAACTGTTTTGATTGTCTCATTTTCTTCAATAAGCTCTAAAACAAGCTCTTTTAACGTATTTCCATCGATTTTATCTAACTTTTTTCTGATTGAGGATAAGAAACTAGAGTTTATCATTTAAAGCAAGTCCTTTTAAAGGATAAAATACCCCTTCCAACGACCAAACGGGATTCAATCCAAAAACATCCATTTTTTTGTATTTATCTTGTATAAATTCTTTTATATAATGCAGTCTCATTGACGGTACATTTCTTAATATTTTTATATTCTCATTAATTTCGGAATCCAACTCCCTGTCCAGCAGTTCTCTTTCGATAGCTACCGAAGCGCATCTTAAAAGAGCTTTAGCGATTTTTTTATCGTTAAATTTTTGGAGAAACGCTTCCAGTTCAAGAAAACTATGCTCTTTTATAAACACATAATTTATAATCTTCTCTACCGTCGGTAAAATATTGTTAAAGGAGGTTTGGTCGTGTCGATACAAAAAATCTTCGACAGTTTTATAAATACTATTTTCGCCGAATTCTCTTTGAAGTACTTCGGCAGTTTCGCGCTCTCCAAGTCTTTGAAAATAAAAAGCGCGGCATCTTGAAAGGATAGTCTGAATAATTCTGTTTTTATTTTCCGCTATTAAGATAAAAAACAAATTTTTCGACGGCTCTTCAAGTCTTTTCAATAAAATATTCCGCGAAGAATCCTCCAGATAATCTATCTGATCTATTATAACGCATCTATTGATATCCGGCTGATTTATATAGCTCCAATCCAAAGTAGCGCGGATAGAGTCAACCGGAATATTTTGTTTTTTATATAAAGCATTAATTTCGGATATTGCGATTGCAATCTTATCTGCCATATCGGCGTCTAAACTCTCTTTAGTCATAGCGTCGTAAATCTCTTCGCTATAAGACTGTATCTGTTTTTTTTCGGCGTCCGTAAAAACGTCTTTAATCAAAAAATCCTGCAGCGGTAAAAATTGTAATTTTGCATATTTCAGCAATTTTTGAAGATATTTCTTATCCCCCAAAATCTTATATGAATTCGCGTATTCTTTAATATAGAAATAAAAATCCCTTCTGCTAAGAAAGATAAGCCCTTCAAAATCTAAAGATTCTATCCGTTTGCAGTTTGAGCATTCGCAATCATGGCTACCGTTGGTTTTGCAATTCAATATTTTGACTAATTCCAAAGCGGTAGTAAGTTTGCCGGTAGAGTTGTCTCCGTGAAATATCAAAGAGTTTGGGAGAGCGCCTTTAGAAATGTCGTTTGACAGAAGAGACGTAACATTTTTTTGTCCGATAATATTTTCAAACACTATTTTCCTCTCCTTGTTACGATACCGATAATAATAAACAATGACAAATTTGTCAAGTATCGCTTCTATTAGTAAAAATAAAGAGGCGATGCAAGTATCGCTTCCGTGAAAACAAAAAGGATGCGATGCAAGTATCGCTTCCATCAGTTTAACAAGAAGGCGCGATGCAAGTATCGCTTCTATTAGTAAAAATAAAGAGGCGATGCGGCGCGGCGCATCATATGTGTCAATTTTATTCTTAACGCCATATGCGTCAATTTCCATCGATGAGCGCGCGCGAGCATCATATGTGTCAAATTTGTTTTCCCACCCCAAAAAACTGACGGAGTACATTATATCAATAAATTTTATTGTAATTAACGTTAATTTATGCTAAAAGTATATTACTTCATTTATAACGAATATAAGGATTATATGGAAGATAGGAGCATGATAAAGCCGATTTTGTCGGCTTTAGAGTATTTCAACGACAGCGAAGAGGAACTTCTGCATTATTATAAAATTATCGATAAATTTTGCGCAAATTGGTTTGGCAAACCGGTATTAGTATCAAAATTCAACAACGTCGACTTGTTGCTGATTCACGATATTTTAGGCGAATATCTTAGATTTGAAGGAAACAACAAAAAAATCGCGCTCTGGCTTTTGTCTATAAACAGAGTTTGTTATAATTTTACGGCAGATCTTACCTCCGCCAAAAAAGAGATAGAAGAGATCTCTAAGATTCCAAGCGACGAGTTAGACGTCTCGCTGATAGAGCCTATATTGAAAAACCTTAAACAGTTGGAAGACAATCATCTTACGGCCGGCGTCAGCGATAACGCGTCTCAAGACATTATAGGCAATTTTCTGCAATGGGTTGGAATTTACACCACTTTTATATATCCCTCTCTTGAAAACAAAACAGATTTCTACGACAAAAACGTTTTGAGAGCGATGAATTTTCTTTTAGCCGAGTTTATCCTTCAAAGGTCCAACGATAAGAGACTCGCTTTTTTGTTAATGGCTATTATGGAGGCGTGTAAACAGTATTCGTTACAAAAAAGCGGCGAAAATCCCGAGTTTATCAAATCAAACTCGCAAGTGGTTTTACCCGGTAAAGAGGAGGCGTTAGTTCAAGAGTTGCTCAACACTCTGCGAAGAGAAAACGAGAAGCAAAGATCCCGACCGATTTTGACAAAAGAAATTTTAGCGGATCAATTTTTAAAAGACAGTTTTGACAATTTCATTAACGATCTAAACGCCGACGAAGTCGAATCCGTTACAATTTTTAACAACTTCTCCTTCAACCTTGCAAAAGAGTTTTTGTCTTTCGATACAGGCAAGCAATTCTTATTCTTACAAACATTATCAAGATATAGAACAAACGTCGCAGATATTTTAAAACCAAAAGTTCATGAAAACCTTAAAAAATCGGTCTCCCTCTTATCTAGCAGAACAAAAGATTGGTTTAAATCGGAGCTCGATAAACTAAACGACCGCAAAGACGTCTACATCGAGTACATTATTCACAAGATTATGGGCGAAAATTCAACAACCAAAGCCAATACGGCAAAACTTTTTATTATGCTTTATCTCATAAAAAAACTAAATTTGATGTAAACATACCGCTATCGCAATATTTCTATATCGTTTATATGGATAGAATCTTCCGGAGACAAACTCGTCTCCAGAAATTTGATTTTTATAAACTTACAGGTCGCCCGATCCCCTTTATAAATCGAGATATAATTCTTCTTTTTTATTAATGTAAAATATTCACGTAGTTTGATGGTTTTTATTGCAGAAACGGCGTTTGAGAATCCGGCGTTATCGGAAAATAATATTTCAAATTTCAAAGGATTGTTAGACTCTTTGATCGCCTCTTTCCTAGTATAAATTTTGGGTAATATTCGTATTTCGCTAACCGCAATATCGTCGTTGTCCGGATATAAAGACGAATCGGCGCTCTTATTATTAGGCAAGTATTCGAGCGTTATCTCTTTATTAAATTTATCGATCGTATAAAAGGAAGAGTGATCCCTGGTAGTTTTTTGCGGAGTCGATTTAAAATATAAAGAAGATATAGTTTTTGGATTGTACGTATCCGAAATTTTTATAAAAATATTATCTAAAGAAGTCGTTCTTTTATTTCTGGTTTTATAAATATAAGTACTTCCTGATTTCTTCTTGAACTTTTTTGGGGATATATTAATATAGTCGTCGTCTATAAGATGATTGACAATCTTGACGACTCTTTTATTAGCGGGAAGAATCTGATCTACATAATCTGTAAAAAAATAGAAGGAAAATATTTTATCGCTATTATAAATCCTCTTATCTTCAATATCGACGTAATTATAGTTAAGCGCGGGATCTTCGCTCAAAATTTTAGCCCCCTTATCCTGTATTATTTCATTAAAATAGTGAGACGTCGAATAAGAAATATTAATCAATATCTTCTTTTTTGCCTCTATAGAAATCGGCGTTTTATACCAACCGTAATTATATAAAAACGAGTCAATATTTTCGCTTACATTTTTATCTCCGTCTATATAATCTTTTGTATCTCCGCTAAAAAAAGGAACATTTTTTTCCTGATAAATTCCGGATATTATCAAGAAATCTTTCTTTAACCCGTTTACGGTTATCTTATAATCCGTATAATTGCCGTTGATCGTATATTCTACTACGGACTTGTCGACAATCGTTCCGTCTAAAGCCGAAAATTTTACGATATTTTTTGAAATCGCCGTATCAAGTTTTGGGTAACAAAAATCAAATTCAATTTTTGAACTTGATTTGTTAATGATTATGTAAGAAATATTTATTTTAGAAAAATTCTCATATAAATCAACCTTAACTAACTGATAAGATATCAATATAGACTCTTTATCATCTTCGTCCGCAAATTTAATATATTCTTTTCCGCCGTTAAAAATATTTTTCGAATATCTTTTCTCCAAAGATATCTGAGCAAACAACGCGATAGGAATAATCGCGCATATTATCGATAGCATGACTCTTTTCATATTTTTCACCTTCAAAAGTATTGATAAATTATACCTTAAGATGCGCCGTTTGTCAATTTTATTCGTAGTGAGATTTGACAATTTGAACGTTTACCTTTATAATCGGGATCCCCGTGAACTGCTCAATTTTATCTTTAACTATCTTTTGTATAGTTTTGATAGTATCCGGACTATTCATAGAGTATTCCACCGATATATTTAAATCCAGAGAAAACCCCTCCTCCTTCTCGATTACAGATACTTTGAGGAGTTTTATGTTATTAGAATACTCCGCTATACAATGATTTACCATTTGAAGCAACGCGGTTTCGGATATGGAAATATTTCCATTATTTCCAAAATTTGGTCTGACGATAGTTTTTTCTATCAAACGTTTCTTATTTTTCTTAAAAAAAAATCCTTTGGGCTCGTTTACAAACATATGAATAGCATGAAGCGCTATATTTGGATATATTTTCTTTACCTCCATCAAAGGTATAGGCATAACGTGCTTTCCGTATCTAAGTCTGCTTTTTTGAGCGAGTCGTATCTCATCTTCGGTAGCGATATCCTCTATTCTTATGATTTTCGTTGGTTTGGAAAGATGAAGTTTTTCAACAATTTTATTTAGCATATTCTCCGAAGTAGCCAAAATGAGAACGCTGGTAAATTTTAGTTTATAAAGCTGTTTACGGACCTCGCGGGCGTGCTTAGGTTCATGAAAAATAGCCCTCTTTACCGCGGCTACGTGATACTGCTCTCTTTTAGCCGACCTGCCCGCTATAATATGTTGCCCCTGTATCAAAAGTCCGTCGTCTATGATAAACTCTATTTTATATTTGTCGGCAAGTAAAAACGCGCGAAAACTTTTACCCGAGCCGGGGGGACCTATTAAACCGTAGATTTTTTTTGGATACAATCGCCAAAATAAATTCTTAAAGAATTTGCTCATGGATTATTTTTAGCGCTATTTGTATTATTTTTCAATATAATTTTCATTATTTTAGCGCCCCGTCGGTTTTTTGTTATGGGAAAATTTGACCCATATGCGACTTTAAATTGACGCATATGCGTCGATTTAAAGGGGGCGTCTCAGTCCGCCGCATATGTCAAATTTATTCTCGGTATCATATGTGTCAATTTATTTTGACGCATATGCGTCATTTTTCTCTCGCCCCAAAAAACCGACGGACGCTCAGAATTTTATTAAACTTTGATATCTATCGATTTGTCTTTAAACAAAAGGGAGACCTCTTTTAGAAAAGTTTCTTTTAAGAAAGATATATTCGTTTTGATCGAAGTAAATTTGCCGGATAAATTTGATTCGATATCCTGAAATATTTTATCCCGATCTACATTTTTATCTTCAATAAAAACATTCATCGTAACATTTTTTAGATTATCGATTTTCAATATTATTTTAGACCTAGCGTTATAAAAAAAGGTATCAAATACAAAAAAGTAGATATTATTACTTTTTTCTTTTAAGGCGACAAACTTTTTTTGTTTATTCCTTTCAAAAATGTTTATTTTAAACAGATCGTTTAGTATGAAATTCAGCGCCGCGTTTTCAGGAGAAATACTATCGTTTTTTTTGTTTGTAAATTTATCCGCCGATTCCGTCTCCCGCGCGCTCTCAGGTTTAAGAAAACTTTCTTTCGCCTCTACTATCTCTAACGAATTTCCGGAAATTCTAGCGGTATAAGATTTGTTTGGCGAGAGAGGGTAAGGCAAGGTCAGCTTACCCCCGTTTATTACGACGTCCGTCGTCGTCCCTCTCGCCCTCAGGATTTTAACTCTCAAATTACTTAAGTTTTTAAATAATTTAATTTGCCCTTCGGATATATTTATCCTTATCAAATTCTACTCGGCAGTTTTGAAGTTTATATCTTCTCTGATTTGAGCTTTCTTTCCCGTCCTCTTTCTCAAATAGTAAAGCTTCGCTCTTCTTATTTTACCTCTTCTAACCAGATTAAAACTTTCTACTTTTGGAGAAAATAAAGGAAACGTCCTCTCTACGCCTACTCCAAAAGAGTTCTTCCTTACCTTAACGGAACGAGTAATTCCGCTTCCTTTAATCGATATAACGTATCCCTCAAAAACCTGAATTCTTTCTCTTTTTCCTTCGACAATCCTCACGTTTACTTTTACCAAATCCCCTACGGTAAAGCTTTTATTTCTATTTAAAAATTCTTCCTTGATTTTATCTATCGAAGCGGCGTCTTTCTCGGGGTCTTTTCCCTTTATCAACTCCTCTAAAACATTATTAACCTCTATATCCTCAATTTGATCGATAAGATTCATTTTCCAACTCCTTTTTTATATTATCAATAATTTTAATTATATTCTCGTCAAAACTACCGTTTTCTATTAAATCCGGTCTATATTTTAAAGTCTCGCGAAGAGAATCTTCAAGTTTATATCTATCTATCTCTTTATGATTGCCGGATACCAAAACGTCCGGGACTTTCATCCCCATATACTCTCTTGGTTTCGTATATTGTCTATGCTCCAACAAACCTCTGCTGAAAGACTCGTTTGCTAAGGACTCTTTCTTTATAAAGCCTTCGATAAATCTCGAGGCGCAATCGATCAAAATCATTGCGGGAAGTTCGCCGCCGGTTAATACGTAATCCCCAATGCTCACCTGATCGTCGACAAAACTTTCGATAACTCTCTCGTCAATCCCCTCGTAACGTCCGCATATTAATACTATATTTTGGTAATTTGTCAAGTTTTTTATATAGTTTTGTGATAACTTTTCCCCTTTAGGAGAGAAGTATATCGTTTTTCTACCGTTTTTATCCAGGTTTAAAGATTTGAAGGCGTCGAAAAGCGGCTCGGGTCTCAACAACATCCCTGGACCTCCGCCAAAAGGGGTATCGTCGACTTGATTCTGATTATTAATCGAGTAATCCCTTATATTTTTAATATTTAAATTTAATAGCCCGTTATTAATCCCCTTTTTCATTACGCCGGAATTTGAGAAAGAAAAAAAAAATCCGGAAATAGAGTTAAAATGTGAAAATTAATCAAAGAAGCCCTCGTACTGATTTATAACTAAACTTTTATTTGCAACGTCTATTTTATCGAAATAATGGCGAACGAAAGGGTAGTAGACCTCGTCCCCTTTAAAATCAACTACAATATTATCGTTTGCGCCGGCGTTGAATACCCCTTTGACCAACCCTATCTCGCTATCGTTATAGAATACTTTACAACCGACCAAATCTTGAGTATAATACTCCCACTCTTTTAGGTCTGCGCCGTCTTTTTTTTCTATATAAACAGAATTTTTAATCAAGAACTCAACCGACTCCAGCCTATCGTAGCCTTCCAGTTTGACAATCGCCTCTTTCGGCGTAATAGAAGAGTATTGAACCTTATACCGAACGTCCCCGTCCTCTTTTTTAATTATTATATAATCTAACTTTTTAAATCTCTCAACATCGTCGGTCAAAGGGAAAACTTTAAGTTCTCCCTTCAATCCGCGAGGTTTTGTAATAAAACCAATTTTCAATAAATCCATTTTAATCAATAATATCTAATAACACTCTCTTATTGCTTTTATTAGATACCGCGCTTAAAATAGTCCTGATAGCTTTAGCTATTCTACCGTGTTTACCTATAATCTTACCTATATCCGCTTCGTCGACAGATAATTCCAATATGGTGGATTTTTCGCTTTCGATCATATTGACCTGTACCTTACTTGCATCGTCTACCAACGACTTTGCAATAAATTCAACCAGTTCCTTTTCATTCATTCCATACTCCTTTAGATTTTAATATTTTTATTAAAAATTTATTCAGCTAAAAGCAAATTTCTGTCAAATCTAAAAGCGCTTTTGTTCAGCAATTTCCTTACGATTGGCGAAGGGCGCGCTCCCGCTAGAAACCATTTTTTCATTTTTTCCGCGTCAAATTTCAACTGTTTTGATTCTTCGTTTAACGGTTGATAAATTCCAAGTTGTTCGATAAATATTCCGTCTCTTGATTTTCTGGAATCAATTACCACAATTCTGTAAAACGGTCTCTTTTTTGTTCCAATTCTCTTCATCCGTATAGCTACCAATTATTACCTCCTTATTAAAAATTTATTCTATATAAATAGGGTTAAAACATTTTACCCATATCTAAATTTCCGTATTTACCTTTTCCTTTTATCACATTTTTCATCATTTGTCTCGATTTTTGAAAATTTTTTAACAAATTATCAACGTCCAATATCGTAACGCCGGCGCCTTTGGCGATACGCCTCTTTCTCGGTCCCATAATCAATCGAAAATCTTCCCTTTCTCTCATAGTCATCGACTGAATAATAGCTTTTTGTCTCGCTATTTTTTTTTCGTCGATATTAATATCGCCCATCCGTCCCTTCATACCGGGTATCATCTCTAGTATATTTTCAATCGACCCCATTTTGTTCATCTGATTTAGCTGATCCAAAAAGTCTTGAAGAGTAAACTCCGATTTCCTGATCTTTTTCTCAAGCTTCTCCGCCTCTTCTTGATCGTAAATCTCCTCGGCTTTCTCGACAAGAGATACGATATCCCCCATCCCCAATATTCTCGAAGCGATCCTGTCCGGATAAAAAACTTCCAGCCCGTCTACTTTCTCCGATACTCCGATAAACTTTATCGGTTTATTGAGAACGCTCTTTATCGATAACGCCGCGCCGCCTCTCGCGTCCGAATCAAACTTTGTCAGAATTATCCCCGACACTCCAAGATAATTGTCAAACTCCTTTGCGATATCCGCCGCGGTCTGCCCCGTCATCGAATCCGCGACAAAAAGAACCTCGTCCGGCTTGGTCTCTTTTGCAAGCTTTTGGACTTCGTTCATCATGTCGACGTCGATATGAAGCCTTCCCGCGGTGTCGAGTATTAATGTATCAAACTTATTTTCGCGGGCGTACTTCAACGCCTCTTTAGCTATCTTTATCGGGTCTTTCTTATCCCCCGTAAATACCTCGACGTCCGCTATCTCTCCGACCCTTATCAACTGATCAATAGCGGCCGGCCTATACACGTCGCAAGCGGCTAGCAATATTTTCCTTTCCTCTTTTTTCTTCAGATAGTAGGCAAGTTTTCCGGCGGACGTCGTTTTACCCGATCCTTGCAAGCCCGCCAGCATAATTACCGATAAGGTATCCTTCGGTTTTAAAATAATATCTTGATTTTTACTTCCGAGTATTTCTACCAGTTTGTCGTTTACTATTTTTATAAAGTATTCGCGCGGATTTACCGATCGAATAACCTTCTCGCCGATAGACTCTTCCGTAACAAACTTAACAAAACTTCGTACGACTGAAATATTAACGTCGGCTTCAAGAAGAGCTATTCGGATCTCTTGTATGGCAGATTTTATATTATTCTCATTAATAACCGACTTTCCGCTCATATTCCTGAAAATGTCGGTTAAAGATTTACTAATCCCGTCTAACATTAACCAAGCGCCTCAAAAAAATAGTGTCCTACAGTCTATAAAAAATGCGAATATTTGTCAAGCCAAATTATAGTTTTTTTAGGACGCCAAAAAACTCAATGCCGCTCATAAAATCTTCCGGAAAAAACCGCTCCCCGTCGGGTAAATCCATTATTTCTCTTTCAACAAGAATTAACGCCGCCGTATAAAAATAATCCCGGGTCGATATGTCGGGGACCGGACTTAAAACGATCGACTCTGCGTCCGAACGCTCGTTTGACGGCAAAACTACGTATTTATTAATCATATCCGGATCGTTTTCTTTAATCGACAACGTTTTTAACAGAAAAAAAGCGATATCTTTCCTTTTTATCTCTTTTTCTAAAGTCAGAGCGATATCGTAAAAGAATTTGTCATTAACTAAGTTGTTATAACCGTCCTTTATCTTCTGAGATTTATAGGCGTTCAGCAAATCGGTCTCGTCGAAAATCGTCGCTACTAAATCGCCAACCGTAATTCTATCTTTTAACAACGATAAAATCGTATTTTTACCTACGACCTTTTTGTCTATAAAGTTTTTTGATATTTCTCTCTTTTTAATATAATAACTTTTGTATTCTTCCGAAATTTCGGTAAATACCGAGTCGTATAGAGCCGTAGCCTTACCAAATTGACCGGACAAAAAATATATATCGCCAAGATAAAGTTTTAGCTTTAAATTCTCGTCGGCTTTTTCTATCCCTTGTAAAAGTATCTTCTCTTTTTCAACCGGATCGCCGACAATATAGGTTTTTAATATATAAAGCCGCTCTTCATATTTATTTCGAGCCTCTATACCGCCGACGTAAGATTTTAGATTTATCGTTTGTCCTTTACAATACTCCATCTCGCCGAATAGCCCTAATACTTTCGCTTCAAACGCTTTGTTTTTTAACGATCTGCTTTCCAAATCCCCAATCAATTTTTCCGCTTCTTCGATTTTATTTTTATCCTTAGAAATTTTGTAATCCAATAACAACAGATCGACCTTATCAATCATCTCCAAAGATTCTGCGTCTATCGTCTGAACTAAAACTTTATCGCCGCCCGTTACGCAGGAATTCAGCAATACAATCCCCGTAACAAAAAAAAACAGATAACTTCTAAATATCTCTTTCATTTTTTACTCGACTCCTTTCATACCTCTTCCTCTTTATGGTTGTTTATAATCTTTAATTTTAAAAAAGTCTATTATATTTTTCCAAATCAACCTACCCCGTCGGTTTTTGGGGGAATAAAATAATTTACTCCACTCCATATGCGTCAATTTTATCTTTACCCCATATGATGCTAAGGTAAAAGTATTGATTAAATCTGCTAAAGCGGTTATAATTGAACCAAGTTTGGTTAAGTA
>MWDO01000060.1 GCA_002070605.1 Spirochaetes bacterium ADurb.Bin133 | reverse complement strand
TCAATGCAAATGTGAATTTTTTGATCCCATGAAATATTTTCATAAACCGGGATATATTCTTCCGTTACTAAAAGGTAACGTTTGATATAGGGGTACATGAGATTGATAATCTTAGTAATAGTTGTAGACGTCCGATTTGTATCAAAGAATTTTTGAACATTATGGATCGAATCCCTAATATCGCTATTAATTGTTAAAGAAAAATCGTATTTCATTTTATCCGTCCTCGAAAAGTATTAGAAAGCAAAAAACTCTCATATATAATTAACAACTAAAAGATGAAAACGATTTACAAAAAGAAGAAAAAAATTAGAAAATAATGTTAATAAACTGGGAATTCCCGTTTAGAATATACAAATAACCATATACGCTGTTCATTACAAAATTCCCATAAAAAAAATTAACGAGTTGAAACTAATTTTTTTTATTTTTCATTAAAAATGGGATAACAAACCATGAAGATAGAAATGAGAATACTATTCCGAAGAATACCGAAACTCCAAGAGTGAATATCGCTTGATTTGACGAAATCATTAGAGCTCCAAATCCGGCGAGCGTAATGAGCGCGCATATTAGAATAGAAAGAAATGTGATGTTGATTCCTTCTTCGCCGTGATAATCTTTATAAGACGAGGTAACAAATACTCCGTAATCGACGCAGATTCCGATCAGGATCATAGAGGCTACGATATGCATGATGTTTATAGATTTTCCGATTATCGGCGATATTCCAAAGCAGGCGATTAGGCCGGTCAGCGCCGGAATCAGCGCCGATGCGGCGTATAAAATGTTTCTATAAGCGATCAGTAGAATAATAATTATTACCGCAAGAGATATTAATAGGGCGAGCGCCGCGATTTTTTCGAATTTTAGGAGGCGCGGCGCGTTGTCTCTCATCAGGTCGATAGTAAAAAAATCAAGGTCGCCGTTTTTAAGTTCGGTTTCGATCTCTTTGAAATTCTGTCTGCTTTGAATAGGGATGACAAGATAAATTTTACCTTCGTAATCGACAAACATTGAATTTATTTCGTTTTCGACGTAAGTCGGGAGCGCTGAGAGCGCGACATTATCGATATTCTTAACGGAGTTTTCCCAGGCGTCAAAAGAATTTTCTTCAAAAATTGAGTTTTTAAGTTCGTTTTTGAAGTCTAAGGCGTTAAAGTTTTCTTTTATAAATATTTTTCGTTTTTTTAAAGTCTCTGCGTCGGGCGCGAATATCGCTGGGGTAAGAAATCCCGGCGCGCCGCTCTTTTCGAGATGGTACAGCGCTTTAAGACTTTTTGACAAAACTTCGTCTTTCGTATCGCCCGAAAAACAGAGCATCGTCGCGTCGGCGGTATAGTTGAACGAGTTTTTGATCTTTTCGACTCTTCTGTTCATTTCATGATGAACCATGTCGAGGTTGGAAATGTTGTCTTCAAATTTCAGGAAAAATACCGCAATCAATAAAGGTAGAAAAAGTATTATAAAAGCTATAAATCCCTTAAATCCCAAGTATTTAAAATTATAAAGTCTCGTTTCGCAAGAATCTCCGGGGGGAGCGAGGCGTCTTAATAAAAACCACGTGAAAATGAAAGAAAAGCCTACGGAAAGAATCCCCAAAAATGCGATTTCCTGCAGAGATACGATGCCGGAAAGCGGAAGTATAGCAAGCGGCGCAATTGTCGTAATAAAACCAATAACCAGAGCTTTCCCGATCTTATCTTCGGTTTCTTCCATATTTTTGCAGATTTGACGCTTTACAAGATAATGAACCGTATAATCGCTTGAAATCCCCAAAATTGTAGAGCCAAAACCGAACGCTACTCCGCCGAAGTTTCTTTTGAATATAGCGATACATAAAAAAGTTAGAGATATTCCGAGAAGCATAGGCAGAATGCTGTAGTAAAGAATTTTAATATCCCGGAAAAAAAAGAAGAAAATAATAAGAGTCAGAAGGGTCGAAACGATAAACATAATCGAAGTTTCAAACTGGATGCTATGATAACTCTCTTGATAATATAAGTGAGAAGATAAAATAAAAGCTTTGCATTTTAGTTCGTTTGAAAGAGCTTTGACGTTTTTATCTAATTCGACTATTGCCTCTGAATTGTCGTAATCGTTCGGCGCAATACCGCTTTTTAGAACTAACATAAAAGAAGTTCCGTCGTTATTTAATATTCCGCCGTACTTTGAATTGAATTTATTTTGCCCCGTAGAATTTATCGTTTTCAAGACCTCAAGCCCTTTCGAGAGAGGATCCATGAAAAAGTATTCGTCGGGATTGAAAAACGGCATATTTTCTATATAAGCGGCTTTTGTCTCAAATCCCTTTTTTATATTATCCGAAGTAAAAGGATTATCTTTAGATTCGTACGGATAAAGCAGTAAAGAATTTCTTTGACAGTACTCCATTACTTCCGCTACGTCCCGGTCGCTTGGAATCGTATTGGTAAAATTAATCTCGCTTTGATCGATTAATTGCTTGAATTTATTTATATAACTGGGCAGTTTCTCCGGCGCATCGTTATTAATAAACAGAACTACCTTATCCGAAACGGGCGACTTTTCCATTAAAGAGGCGCTTCTTGTCATATCTTCATCGGGCGGGAACAAATTTTGCAAAGAAGAGTTGAAGTTTATAAGCTTAGTCGAGAATATTATGATTACTATAGATATAACGCCTAAAATTAGAGAAAATATTAATTTCTTATCAAAAAAATCTTTAAAATTCAGCAAAACAAAATCCTTTAAATTTTTTGACTATTATCCAATTTTTTTTCTATTTCTGCAAGCCTTTTTTTCAATCAAAATGCTTTAACGGAATTGGATGTATTTTATAAAAAAAGCGCCGTCCAAACAACGTTGGGACGGCGCTTTTAATACTACTTAATTTTGTATTTCGTTTTAAATCTTTCGATTCTTCCCGCCGTATCGACTAGGATTTGTTTACCCGTAAAAAAAGGGTGACATTGCGAACAAATCTCAACTCTTATCTCTTTAGACGTTGATTTTGTTTTAAACGTATTTCCGCAAACGCAGGTAACATTGACTTCATCATACTTAGGATGTATCCCTTTTCTCATACATATCTCCTTTTTGAAAAATAGTTTATTGGTTCATAGAATTTAAAAACGCCTCGTTGTCTTTGGTTTTTTTCATCTTATCGATTAGGAACTCCTGCATCTCGACGTCCTCCATATTATACAACACTTTTCTTAAAATCCAAAGCTTTTGTAGCTCAAATTCTGATAAAAGCAACTCTTCTTTTCTAGTGCCCGATTTTTTAACATTAATCGCGGGAAAAACTCTCTTATCGGCGAGGCGTCTGTCCAAATATATCTCCATATTGCCGGTGCCTTTGAATTCCTCAAATATTACTTCGTCCATCTTTGACCCGGTCTCGATCAAGCCGGTGGCGATTATAGTCAAACTGCCGCCTTCTTCGATATTTCGCGCCGCGCCGAAAAATCTTTTCGGTTTGTGGAGAGCGTTTGAATCGACGCCGCCCGATAGTATCTTACCCGAAGTCGGCACAACCTGATTATACGCTCTGGCGAGTCTCGTTATAGAGTCGAGAAGTATAACGACGTCTTTTTTGTGTTCTACAAGACGTTTCGCCTTTTCGATAACCATCTCGGCTACCTGGACGTGCCGCGTAGACGGTTCGTCAAAAGTCGAGCTGACGACTTCGCCCTTTACGCTTCTCTGCATCTCCGTTACCTCTTCCGGGCGTTCGTCTATAAGAAGTATAATCATATACACTTCGGGATGATTTATCGATATAGCGTTAGCGATAGTTTGCAGAATCGTCGTCTTTCCCGCCCTCGGAGGAGAAACGATCAACGTTCTCTGTCCTTTTCCAAGCGGCACAAAAAGATCTATAATTCTTGTAATAAGATTACGGGACTGCTCAGAATTTGATAAATTAAATTTTTCATCGGGGTGAAGCGGCGTGAGGTTGTCGAATAAAATTCTATTAGCGGCCGTTTCCGGCGATTCCCAGTTGACGCTTTCGACTCTCAGTAGCGCGAAATATTTTTCGCCCTCTTTTGGGGGTCTTATCTGACCGCTGACGGTGTCGCCGGATTTTAATCCAAAAAGCCGTATTTGGCTCGGCGATATATATATATCGTCCGGGCCGGAGAGGTAATTGTAGTTGACGGATCTTAAGAATCCGTATCCGTCCGATAATATATCAAGCACCCCCGACGCGTAAATCGCCCCGATGTTATCGGTATGATTTTTTAATATAGCGAATATAAGATCCTGTTTTTTCATCGTATTGAGATTTTCAAGATTAATTTTCATGTTTTCAGCTTCTTCTTTCAGCTTTTGTATGGACATATTTGTAAGATCGTTGATATTTAATCTGGGCGCGTTGGGATCGGTTATGATTTTTTCCGCATTTTTATCGGAATTTCCATTTTTTCTAACGGCGTATCCTTCTCTGCTAATTCTGCCTCGTTTCGTCTGAGCTTTTGATTCGACTACGACAAGTTTTTTAGCTCTCTTACCGCCGGTCGTTTTTACGCCGTCGGCAGAATCGCCGTTATTTGCCGAATTTTCGCTTTCAATGTTTGATTGATTGCCGTTCTCAGTTTTATCGTCAAATAAAGATCCTGAGCCGTTGATTTGAGCGTTAGCGCCTTGATTTTCTTCGTTTTTCTCCATAGCGTTATTAATTTCGTTTTCTTGATTTTCCAAAGTTAGAACTCCCATATCAATAGATATTGATTATTAAATTTTTTATCATAATGTAAATTAATTTCTTATTATCTCGCATCTGCCGTTAAAAACTACGCCGTCGGATATTTTTACCTTTCTGGCTTTTATATTTCCATAAACTCTGCCGGTGGGAAGCATCTCGACTTTCTCTAAAGCGGTAACGTCCCCCTTGATAGTTCCGGAAACGACTACCGAACCGGCGGAAATGTTTGCCTGTATAATTGCGCCCTCTCCTATAACGAGCAATCCTTCGGCATTAATTTCGCCTATAAAAGAGCCGTTTATTTTAAGCGAATCTTTAAAGTTTAATTTGCCGTTGAATACGCTGTTTTTACCCAAAATCGTCTTTATCTTTTTGTTGTTGTAATAATTTTCAAGCATGTTCGCCATAGATCGGTAATTCCTAATATCAAAGGTAAAAGTTATCGTTCATCTTTAGAAATGTTTTTTAAATATTTAGATATTTTTTTTTCAAGCTCTTCCAGAGATAACTCGTCTTCTTTTAACTTATTTTTTTTATTTTCAATATCCCTTATCTGCTCTTCAATTCCATCCTGCATAGCCATCATACTGTTATAGTCGTCTTTAAATTTTAAAACGAAAGCGCTTAGATCTTCTTTGTTATTAATGTCAAGTTTTGACGCCTCGTCGTTAAGAGCGGCTAACGGCTCTTTGATATGCCTTGTGAACGCGATCAAGTTAGTATTAAGAGATTCGAGAACGGCGAGACGTCTCTCTCTTTTTAACAGTTGTTTAACTAGTTCTTTATGCCTGATAACGTTCCTTATGCGCGCGAGCACCTCGCTAAAATTAAACGGTTTAGTAATGTAATCTTCTATCCCCATCTCCAACCCAAGCACCTTATCTTCGGGATCGTCGAGAGCGGAAAACATTATTATAGGAAGGTCTTTAAAATCGCTGAACGACTTATCTTTCTTTATGATTTGCGTTACTTCAAACCCCGTCATTTTCGGCAAGAGGTTGTCGAGCAGCATAAGATCGGGATTGTGAATTTTAACTTTTTCAAGAGCTTCTATGCCGTCTTTAGCCTTAATTACTTCGTAATCAAGTTTAGTTAGCATAATGTCGAAGAAATCAAGAGTTACCTTGTCGTCGTCGACTATTAAAATTTTTCCCGTTAATTTCATAATGCGTTCCTTTTTAAAAATAAATAATCGCAATCAACGAATAAACGCGCCGCAACACAATCTTTATATTTTTTGATTTTTACTTATATCTATTATTAAACAACATTTTTTTTTAATTTTCAATAAAGAAATAAAATATTTGCTATTTAATTATTTTTTTTGTAGCTATCGTTAACAATCTTTTTCAAATCCTTTCCCGGTCTGAAAATCGGAACTAAATGTTCTTCGACGTTAACAAATTCTTTAGTTTTGGGATTTATTTTTCGTTTCTGTTTCCTAACGCGCGTTTCAAAAGTGCCGAATCCCCTCAGCTCTATATGTTCGCCTTTTGCAAGAGTCGTCTTTACGACCTCAAAAAAATTATCCAACACCGATAGAATAATTTTGTTAGATAAGTCCTTCTTTTTTAGATCAAGCCTCGTTTTTAGGATATTTTCCTGTATCAAATACGCTATCTCTAATTTTGTCATAATTACATATTTCCTATGCAAATAAATTTAACGCTTGACGGCCGCGGCAAACGCGCCGCCAAAATCAACGTTAAGCGTTTTCATTAAAAACTGTTTTAATTCTTTTTACGATTCTTGATTTTTTTCGAGCCCCGTTATTTTTGTGAAGCGCGTTTCTCTTAACGGCTTTATCGACCTCGCTCATGTATATTCTTAATCGCGCCTCTACGTCTTCTCTGTCTTTATTACCGATAGCTTTGCTAAGATTCAAAAAAGCGGTATGAACTTTGGATTTAATAGCTCTGTTTCGCGCTCTTCTCTCAACGTTCTGTCTCTCTCTCTTTATAGTCGAATTTTTGACGCCCATTTTTTCTCCTAAAATTATAAAACTTACCTAGAATAAAAGATAAGTCGGTATCTCAATATTTTGTATTGATAATATCAAAACAAATTTTAAATGTCAAGTATTTGTTATTTTATTATAAAATATTATTTTCGAAGCGGCGTAAAAATAAGTAAAAATAAGTAGAATATAAATTAAAATTTATATAAAAATAGTCATGGATAAATTTAAAAGCATATTAGATCGCCTCCCCCAATATCCCGGGGTATACCTATTTAAAGACGCCGGCGGGAAAATAATTTACGTCGGTAAAGCGAAAAACTTATTTAAAAGAGTTCGGTCGTATTTCCTCGGAGTAAAAGACGCCAAAACCGGCGCGCTGCAAAAAAAAATATCAGATATCGAATATTTCGTAACAAACGGCGAGGCGGAGGCTTTGATTCTAGAAAACAACCTCATCAAAGAGAATATGCCGAGATATAACATTCGGCTAAAAGACTCCAAATCGTATCCGATGATCAAGATAGTAAAAGAAAAATATCCAAGAATATTAAAATGTAGAGAAAAAAACAATAGAAACGACGAATATTACGGTCCTTTTGTAGATAATAACAAAATATCTATATTAATGGACTTTTTTAAGAAAAATCTAAAACTTAGGCTGTGCTCAAGAAAACTCTCTTCCGGCAGCCGCGCCGTCCCCTGTCTGAACTATCATATAAAAAGATGCCTCGCGCCGTGCGCGTCGAAGATAACGGAAGAGGAGTATAACGATAATATCCGCTTGGCGCGCGACATCTTAAAGGGGGACATATCCGGCGCGGTTTCGGCTCTACGCAGAGAAATGGAAGAGAATTCGGCAAAATTTAATTATGAAAAAGCGGCGGAAATTCGCGATAAAATAATAATACTTGAGAATATTGAAGAAAAACAGCTTGTAGAGCTTTCAAACCCGGATAACAACGATTATGTGGGCTATTATACGGATTTCAACGCCGCCGCTTTTTCAGTAATCAAACAGAGAGAAGGTAAAATTATCGGTAAAGAGAATTTTATCGTATCAAACGTTATGGATTTTACCGTAGTTCTCGAAGATTTTTTAAAATCGTATTACTTGAATATAGCCGAATTGCCTGAAAAAATATTCATTCAAACTGAAATAGAAGAGGTAAAACCGCTTTACGAAGCTCTTTTAAAGAAATTTAACAAATCCGTATCAATACTTGTCCCTTCTACTCTTGCCGACAAAAATTTAACTCGATTATCGATCAAAAACGCGGAGATTCTGTTTCAAGAAAAACAGTACAAAATTGATAAAATTCATATACTCAGGGAGGTTCAAAAAGCGCTAAAATTAAACAAACTTCCCAGAACGATAGAGTGTTTTGATATCGCGACGTTAAATGGAAAATTCAACACCGCCTCGTTGGTAAGCTTAGTCGACGGCAAACCAAATAAGAGCGGTTACAGGCAATTTAACGTCGAAGGGGAGGGGTATCCCGACGACTACGCCATGATGATCGAAGTAGTGGGGCGAAGATACCAGAGATTGAAAAACGAAGGTCTGCCTCTGCCCGATCTGATAGTAGTCGACGGGGGCAAAGGGCAGGTAAAATCGGCAAAAACGGCGTTGGACATTCTCGATATACAAATTCCTCTAATCGGGCTTGCTAAAAAGAACGAAGAGATATTCTTCCCAAATACCGGAAAGTCCCTGATACTTCCAAGGGACTCAAAAGCGCTAAAAATCATACAACTTGCGCGGGACGAAGCTCACAGATTTAGCAATACGAGACTAAGCGGAAGGTATAGGAAAAGCGCTTTGGCGACGGAATTGTTGAAAATTAAAGGGGTGGGGGATAAAAAATCTACCGCTCTTCTTAAAAAATTTAAATCGCTAAAAAGAATCAAAGCCGCCGAGGTTGAAGAGATCGCTAGTATAAAAGAAATTGGTTCTTCCCTTGCAAAAAAGATTTACGACTATCTCCATAAATAGATCTGACGATAAACTCTTGAAATTTAATCAATTTTAAGTCCGAAGGCAACGCTCTTTGATAGTATTCAAGCTCGGATAGATCGTTCGACATCAGAGACGCTTTGAGAAAGTTGTAATTTTTGATCCCCTTTTCCAACTCTTCGCGAATCTTTTTGGATTTTATAAACATTTTATCAAGCGCCGCGTCCGGAGATTTTTTTTCATTTTCGACCAGATGCAAAATTTTCAGGAAACGTCTATGCGACCACATCAAGCCGCCGACGATTCCGTCCTCGTCCGTCAAAAATATTTTATTTAATATACTAAGCGCCTTTTCGCAATTTTTGGCAAGGAGCGCGGAGTATAACGAGAACGGGCTCTCCTCTTTGGAGTAATACAGATAATTTTCGATAACCGTTTTATCTACGATATTATTTTTTGATTCCAGATTGCTGTAATAAATAAAAATCTTTTCGATCGCTCTTTCAAAATCGTACTTGTTGTTCTCAACCGTATCTATGATAAAATTAATTGCGTCGTCGTCGATCAAAAGATTATATTTCCTAAACTCCCCCCTGATCCACGCGGGCTTTTGATTGTCAAACATCTCCCAGAAAATTACATGCTGATCCTGATTTAACAAATTTAACAGTCCGGCAGGAATTTTATCGTTAGTTTCGTTTAGCATTACGATATATGTATTTTCTTTGGCGACCGAAAATTTCAGTCTGTTTAATATCCCGATCAGACGCTTTTTGTCGCTCTCCTTAATATCTTTGATAGCGTAAGTTCCAAGCGCATCGTCGAATTGATAACAATTATTCAGAATACCGGCCGACTCTTTATCGTTTTTAAACGATTCGACGATTTGATCGTATAGAGCCTTGCTCAATCGCGAAGGGATAATAAAATTCTCAATAATTTTAATGATCTTTTGATTAATCTCTTCTATATTCTTGAGATATACGATCTTCGAGTCCGAAAAAAGGAGCTCCCCCTCGATAGCGTCGATAAGTTCGTTGGTTGCAAGATCGCCGTTTATATAAAAATTGTAAACGACCGGTTCGTCGCCGTTAAAAATTCTGTTTTCCAGCAGTTCTATTATCTCTTTTTTTTCGCCGATTTCAGGTCCGGAAAATAGATAGATATGCTCGATCCGGTTTTTAGAAATCCTCTGTTTTAATTCCGCTACGTTCATAAAGTCCCTTATATCATTTTGTAGGGAAAATTCAAAATTTAAATATATCTTTTGACAAAAATTCATTTTTTGTTAGAATAATTACAGAGTTTACTATGAAGAAATTTAAATTATTTTCGGGTATCCCGCCGGTTTTTTGGGGAATAAAAAATATTTGTTACATATGTGTCAAACCAAAGCCGCATATGATGTTAATGTAAAATTTGACACATATGGGTCTCATAGCCGTCGCGCCGCTCCTCGATGGAAATTGGACGCCATATGCGTCGTTTTATTTTTGGTATCATATGTGTCATTTTTCCCAAAACACCGGCACCGCGGCGCGTTAAAAATAAGAAATATAATTGACAATGCGGTTATTAGTCGTATAATTGTGATATTATCAGGATAATTATGGAGTTTATATGAAGAAATTTAAATTATTTTCAGTATTATCAATTTTTACAGCTATTGCAGCCGTTTTGGCAGTTTTAGCGCTAATTACATGTTCAAACTACCGGATTTTAAACGATAATAACGGAACGACGCAGTTTCAAGTCAGAATTCACGATGAACCGTTTAAAAGTTCGGGGAAAACGGTAACCGAATTAAATATTACCGTCGTTAAGGTAGATATTGTCAAAGCCGGAACCGGAGAAATTATAAATTGCCCTATAACCGAAGAAAAAGAGATGAATATACTCGAAATAAGTAAAAATAATCCCGTCGTTTTATCCGACGTATCCGTTCCGTCGGGAGATTACGAACAGTTACGGCTCGTTATCAAAAATAATGCGACAATTGTTGTAGACGGCGTTAGTTACGATATAAAAATACCGAGCGGAGAGCAATCCGGCGTTAAACTTGACGGTAATTTTAGTATAAGAGGAAAGTTTTTTCGGCTTGATCTCGATTTTATCCCTGAAAAGTCGGTTATTTATAATAAAGGACAGGGATATATAATGAAACCGGTAATAAAAATATCGGATATCGAGAATAGAGAGATACTGGGGTATTTCAATGGAGAACTTGGAGGAAATGATATTGTTTTTTGTCTATATGACAACAACACTTTTTCATCTAAGATGTCTTTATATCCCGATAAAGAACTTTTTGGCGATTATATATATAATTCTTCTTCAAAAAAATTAATATTCAAGAATTTAAAAATCGATATTGAAATAAAAGATTGGTTTGGTAATGTTATCTACTCCGAAAGGAAAAATATTAAGGAATTAAATGGCAATGCCCCTGATTCTATTGAAATTCCTATTAAGCAATGGACGCCCGATATGTTAGTCTCCATTGATGGGGGGCCGGATAACCAACTAATATTTTATAAAGTTGATAATTATAATTTTAGTAAAAACTATTCATATACAAAATTAAAAGTTAATGTCTTCTATCCTGATAATAGTAAAAATGGGAAAAAAGTTATTGTAGAGATAGTTCCTAAAAATAATAGCGCAACGTCGCTTTTTGAATATGGAACATTTAATGGAAATAAAAGTGAAGTATTTATTAATATTGAAAGTTCTAATTTCTTAGATTTAAGTCCAATTAAATATTTTATAACAGCATATCTTTTTGATGAAAACAGTAAAGAAAATATTGATTTAGGTTTATCTGGTAAAAAATTAGTACCGGTTGTAACAGGAGCTAACTTTAGCGAAATAACAGAGAATCCATGGCAGGATAATATTGAAGTAAGCGTAACAAAAGATCAGAATAAAGAAATAAATATTTCATTCCCAAAAAGATTAAATTTGAAAGTGACTCCGAATGATTGGTCTTCTAACAATCCGATTATAAGTTGGGATGCTTATCCCGGGGCTGAGAATGGTTATTTTGTAATTGTTTTAATAAAAGATCAATACGAGGAAGAAGATATTGCTTATGATAATGATGGTAATACAAATTGGGATATAATATTTTCAAAATGGACTAATAGTACAAATATTCAGATATATTCTGATAAATTTATAGTTAAAAATCCATATAATCCAATCGATTTTACTGATTTACCTATAAAACCCGGAGATGTTGTAAGGATAGAAGTTTTTGTTCTAGATTCTTCATGTGGTCTTGATACTACAAATAAAACTGGAGCTATGTTCATGGATTCTGTAAATTTAATCAGATAGGAGGAATAAATAATGAAAAAGAGTTATAAATTTTTGCCATTAATCATAATCTTACTTAGTAGTTGCGGTTTATTAGAGATATTTCAACTATGGATGTTTTTCATATCACTATTTTCAAATATAAATAATAATTTTATTTATTATGAATTAGAAGATAAAGAAATGATGATTAGTTATAATATAAATTTTGGCGGAGATTGGACAAATTTAAGAAATATTGAAGGTATAGATTCTCTATGTCTCAATATGAGATTAGAAAAACAAAATGAGGCTGTTAGTCCATATTTTAAAAAATATAATATAGAATATGACGCGTCTAATAGACCTTATCTTGAAAACTTTAATTCTCTAAATTTTTTTACATTAAAATCACTAACTGATAATACAAGCGATCTTAGCGTTGATACAATAGTCTTTAATTCTGCGAACACATTAATTAAGAAATATAATAACAAACATTTTTCATTGAATAACAAGGAAAGACATAATTTAAAACTTAATATTAATGCAGATAATACCTCGGTTGTAAATTTAAAAATAGATGGTATAATAAACAGTATGAACGATACTATAGTTTCAAATAAGTTTAATTATAATGTAAATGTTGAGCCCATAAAGTACAATAGAAAAGATCCTAAAAATAGTTTAAATATTGTAACCATGGTCGATGGATATAGAGAAGATCAGATGGATTTATATAAGAAACTTGTTGAACAATCATTAGTTGAATCTTTTAATAGAACAAACTCTATTAGCGGTAAAAAAGGTGATTTTTTTCGGAGCAACGTCTTTAGATATTGCGACAACACTCTTGATATTATTAATGTGTTTAGATTTGATACTGTATCCATCGGTAATAATTATCCGAGCGAGACTATATTGCAAACGGCATTATTTGCTGGAACCACAAGACCAAATTTTCTTAGGATTCAAAAAATATTACAAACCGCGAACTATAGTAAACTATCGCCATATAAATTGTCAGAAAATAATATCGATGCGATAGTTATCTTTCTAAATAAAGGGGTTACTCATCTATATGTAACTTCAAATAGAGAAGCTGTCTGCGATTTTCTATTTCCTTATAGCAGAGAAAGAAATAAACAACCGATTAACTTTGTTATTATGAAAGCGATACCGGAATTAATATCTGATGGATGGGATTTAGACTCTGATTTTAAGAATATTATGTCGTTAATTTTACCCCATGAGCTTGGGCATGGAATCGCAGAGTTAGACGACGAATATACTCAAAATAATAATTTTATAATTGAATCTGTATTGGAGTATTTTTATTCGAGAGAATATATCCAAAAGGTATCTAGAAATCTTGACATAGACAGTAGGATTGATAGGGAAGTAGTAAAATGGAAAAGTTTTTTTGATATGGGATACGATAAGGTCAAATCGGATTTTCTAAAAATAGACATTAAACAGGGGGGCGGATATATGGCAGATAGCTATATATACAGACCATCCGAAGATGGAATGATGAGAAATCACAGAAAGTATCTTAATTTTAATCCGGTTGGAGCGTATCACATGATGGCGTCTATCATGACAAGAATAGGCGAAGTTCCATATGATTTAAATTTTGCAAAAAACGACGATTTAAGTAACGGTATTGAATGGGAAACTTATCCATATAGTAAATTTTTATCTGATATGCCGCCGGATTCGATATATTTTGAAGATTTGAGTATGAGTAAATAATATGAAAAAAACTTCTTATTTACTAATAACTGTTACTATAATTTTCTCTTTAAATTTTGAGTGTCTGGTTGAGAAAGGTCCCGAAATTGTACCATCCGATGAATATATTGTCGGCTATAAAGAGTTTCCTACTACAGTAGGAATTGAAGAATACTATTTAATGTCGGAAATTGATTATATTTTTTTCTACGATGATCAAAATTACATAAGAAAATATGGCGAAAAATTATCTTTAGATGGCAATTCCAATTGTATAGATAAATATACGATTTTTAGTGATAATAGCGATTTAACAAATTGCTCAATTATGGACATGACGCGATACCAAGATAAATATCTTATAACAGTAAAATGTTTTAAAGATGTAAATTACAGTTTTAAATTTATTGAAACATCTAATTTTGATACGGTAAAAATTTATTCGTTAGTAGATTTATCTTCAGATATATCATTAATTAGAGGAGTTAAATATTATGAGAAAGATGATTCATTCGTTGGAGCTCAGACTGTAGTTATTGATGGAAAACGTATTATAAAGATATTAAAATTTAAATATGAGATTACCGACGATTCGTTTCATCTTGTCGAATATGTTGATGGTATAATAAATAATTTCTACTATGAAAATGAATATTCTGAAATTACTTTCCCAAGATTTAATGTGTTTTATGATAGTTTATGGTTTTATACATACAACGGATATTACTTATATTTTGATAATTATATTAAATATTACAAAATATACGAGTATAGTCTCATAGATTTAAAAATGATAAATGAAATAGAATTTACGAGAAAATTTACAGATATTCAAGATATAGTTCTTTTTGACGGTAATTTTATTTGGATTAATAATTCATTTTCAACTATACGTCAGTTTAAAAAATGGCATTAGAATTTACGACGAGTCTCCTTTTTTTTGAATGGAACGGTTATAATCCGGATGATTTTAAAGAGAGCGGTCTCCTTGTAAATTTTAAAAAAAAGGAAAAATAAATGGGTTATAAAGAATACATTACTTTTATTTTATTATATTGTATCGCGTTCTCATTAATTTGTAGTTGCGTTATTGAACCGTCGGATCTTCCCCTACTATAAAACCTTACGATCCGCAAAAAGCAGGCGCAGAGATAATCGACAGTTATGATATCTCTGCTATTATAACTGAAAGCAAATATAAAAATATTCAATTTACAGAATACGATAGTAAATTTTATATTTTACATAACAATATTATTAATATATATAATAAGGAAAACATGATAAAAATAAATGAAATTGTTTTTAGTATAGCAGATTTATATCCGGAATATAACTCATATTTAAACGATAGGTATTATAATATTATTGCGGTTTTTGATAATAAAATATTACTTTCATATACTTTAACTATTAAAAATTTAAATTATATTAATAAAAGAACTCTATATGATATGGATTTGTCGGGCGATAATTTTAAAGAACCGGATTATTCGTCTGATTTTGAATTAACGGGAGTTCCTTTTCACTTAGGATTTGATAACCGGAATGAAAATATTCGGCTTTTATCGGATGGGAAAATAAATAATTATAAATACTTGTCAGACAATAAGTATCATAAAATATATACTTTGATTATTCACTCTTACGATGTATCAACGTCGGGAACCTGCGATATTTATATTAATGATAAACTTTATAAAGAAAACATTTCATTTGGAGGGCAGACAATTTATCGGACATTTGGTAATCTTGATATATTTCGAGCCAAGTCTGAGAATATGGTA
>MWDO01000059.1 GCA_002070605.1 Spirochaetes bacterium ADurb.Bin133 | reverse complement strand
TGAAACTATGTTTCGCCTTATTGATAAAAAAATCCCAAAAATGAAGAGAATAATCGGAAATTGCCGCTCCGAATACGCCGTTATAGATAGCTCCGACGATAAAAGGTTGGATAAATACCTTAGAATCAGCGAAGCGGATTATCTTCGAATAAAAAGATGGCATTCCTTGTATAACGAATTCGGTATGGCTTCAACGGTTCGCGATATTATCTTGTTTTTCTATAACGGCGTTGTAAAATATGGGTTGGAAGGATTTCTTGAGATTGTTGGAAAGGAATTAAGGATTGATAAATTGAAAAACGACTTTTTGGGTAAAATGACACAACTGTTAAACATCGCCGCTCGAAAACAGCTATTATACGAGCTCGTAATCGAAAATTATCCCAAATACGTCTACTCTACGTAGACGGACCAGGCTTCTTAGTTCAACCGTATAATATTTACTTCAAAAGAACATTTTATAATTTTATAACATGTTTTCATAAAACTTTTGACGCTACAAAAAAATAGTTAATACACATTTTTATTTAGCTTTTCAAGCCGTTTGGCAAGTAATTTTGAAATAAATAATCCATAATGAGGATATTTTTTTATAATTCCCATAAAGTCTTTTTTTGGAATTTCTATTAGATGTCCTTCAGATTTAGCGACTATATCGGCAGTTCTTCTACTATTCAGTAAAAACGACATTTCTCCCAAAAATATATCGCCGGGATTTAATTCGGCAACTTTCTTTTTATTAACAAAGATATTATAAACGCCGGTTACAATATAATAAAGACAATCTGAAACATCTCCTTGTTTTGAAATAACGTCTCCGGGTTTGACAAATATATCTTTTTGAGATTGAAACCCTAACGGAGCCGTTTTAGCGTCTCTATCGGTCTTTACGACAACTGTCGCCTCGTTTCCAATATCGTTGTAAGTCAACGAATCGACGTACATTCTAGTCATATATATCCCTCTGCCGTGTTGTCTCCAAAGGTCTTCCTCGGATATTGGGGCGTAAGCTCTCTTCTTAAAATTAAAACCTTTACCGCAGTCTTTAACGACAAACGTCAACTTTTCGTTCGTAAAAATATAATCCAAAGTTACTTTTCTTGCGTTAATTTTAGGATCTTTGCATTTTTCTTTTATTAGTTCATTAATATCGCCGCCGTTATTAAGAAAAGCGGATTTCTCTTCAAAATTAATTTCACAGTTGCCATGCTCTATACCGTTCATAATAAGTTCCGTTAAAGCTATCCTCAAAGCGGTCTCTTTATTTGAATTTATATATTTTTCATTAGCCAACGACGAAGTAATTATATTTACGTACGAAGTAATCATAGAGGGATCGTTATCGATAACAAAAGTTCCCGATCGCTTATCAAGAATTATATTAGACAAATTTTTTTGTACGGCAACCTGTCTGTTTTGAAGGACAATTTCCAATATTTTAGACAACATATAATCTATTTCGGTTATATCGATATTAGATAAAACGTTTAATTTATTAAACTCTTCCGGAAGCGTATCGGTATCGTTTCTATCCGTAATTACTATAAGTCCGGTCGAATGAAACCAAGGATCGCTGTTTATCTCTTTCAGCAATTCTACCGAATCTATAGATTTCTCGTTGAGATTGATAATTATAAAATCGGGAAATTCGTAATTGATGTAATCGCTTGCTTGAGACGTAGTTTTTAAATGAATGAGAGTTACCGAATCGTTTAGGTTTTTATCCTTACTACAAACGTTATTAATAGTGCCTAATATTTTTTTGTATAAAGTATCTTCCGCCGTAACGGCTCCAATTTGTATCCCCATAATATTTCCGCCTTAATCCTTAATTAAAAAAACAGTCGTTTTAACGTATTTAACTACCTACGAAACGACGCAAGTTTTAATATTCATTTTTGTCTGATTCTCACTCAGAGTAACTAAAGAATTCGGAGCGATAGAATTTACTATCCAGACGTTGCCGCCGATAATCGAATTTTTACCGATAACCGTATCGCCGCCCAATATAGTGGCGCCCGAATAGATTGTAACGTTATCTTCAATTGTCGGATGTCTCTTACGTCCCTTTATAACATCTCCCTTTTCGTCTTTGGGAAAGCTTTTACCGCCTAAAGTTACGCCTTGATATATCTTAACGTCGTCTCCTATCTCCGTAGTCTCTCCTATAACTACTCCCGTTCCGTGGTCTATAAAAAAATTTTCCCCTATCTTCGCCCCAGGATGTATATCTATTCCGGTTAAACTATGCGAATATTCCGACATTATTCTCGGTATTAATGGAATATCTCTATTATAAAGAATATGAGCTATTCTATGTATTGTAATAGCCGTTAGTCCGGGATAGCTAAATATTATCTCATTATAACTTTTAGCGGCCGGATCGCCTTTAAACGCGGCTTTAACGTCAAGAACAATTTTTCTTCGCAGTTCCGGTATCGAATCTAATAGAAACATCGCAGTTTCGATCCCATTTTCTACGCAATCGTCGCATAGTTCGCACTGCTCGCTTTTAATATCGTGATTATGCCGAAAAGATTTTGCAATTTCAATCGATAGCTTTTCAAATACGTCGTTAGCTTTATCGATTAAAAAATATTTGATATTAACGCCGTTTAACTCTTTTTCCGTAAAACATCCCGGAAATATTATATCAATTAAACCGTTCAATATCTTAATAATCTCTTTTTTCGACGGAATGGGATACTTATTAATATGATAAAGCATAGATTCACTATTAACGCTATCCAGAATATTATTAACCGCGTCGTTAAGTCTACTCTCAATATTGTTCTTCGCAATAAACTTTTTTATCATCCGGCAATGTCCCTTCAATCTCTACGGCGCGATTATAACAAACATTCTATTTTATCTCAATAATCTTTCCAGCGGTTCTTCCAAAAACCTCCGGCTCGTACATTAATTCTACCGTACAAGGAGGCGTAGGATAAACGCCGGGAGTCGTCGTTCTAAATTGGAAAGATAGCTTCAGAGTCCCCTTATAATATCTGTCTATATGATACCTGACTTCATTATCGTATATCTTTTGAACCGGATACGGCGAATACCAATACAAATCTGTATTACTTCGCGAATATTCGGAACCGGAATCGTATTCGACCTCTGAAGTTTTACTATATCCCGCCGAAGTAACAAACGATCCGTCTATCGGTTCGGCTCCGGAAGGAAGCGGTATTCGAACCGCCATAAATTCCCGGTCGCGTCCGCTAGATATATAAACGGTATACTTATAAGTTTGACCAAGCTTATAGGTATTATCGTATTCTACGGACGAATCGTCCGTTATTTTTGAATAAACTGAAATTCCCTCGTCCCGCGCTTCTATTTTGTCAGAATTCAGGGCGTATTTCAAAGTAGCCGAATAAAACAGAGTTCCGTCGCCGTCCTTCTTGAAAGATAAGGGCAAAGTTTTACCGGCAGATAATTTCAGCAGTTCGGTTATGCTTATATCGTATACTACGGGACTTTCGCTTATCCCTTTAAATTTGTTGTTAATAATTTCATTGCCGCCGAGACTTATTTTAGCGAGAAAGTTTGTGTTTTTACCGGATTCGGTTCTAAAAAGGTTTGCAAAGGAGTATAATATCCAACCGGTTGAATGAGTATTTCCCCAATAACCGCTTTTTTGTCTGCTCATTATACTATTTACAAGACCTTCTATTATTCCGGAATCCGCCTTCAATTTTGAATAAAGCGTCAACAACAGAGCCATATCCGCCTCTTCATTCCAAAAATAACAGTCGTTAACCGCCTCTTTAGGTTGAGTAATATCGACGGTTTTTGTTCCCACCGTAATATAATTTGACAGGGCGTTAAATATTTTCTTCGCTTCCCAATTATATCCGTTGTTTATATACGCTAAAGCCAATAAAGCTCTTCCCGAAATCGGCAGATAATTCATAACATTTTCAAGTTCGTTTCCTCTTGTTTTTATATTTTCGCCGTCGAGCGATAAAACATAACAAGCGTACGCTTTATTAAACGCGGATAAATATTTGGAATTAACGTATTCGGTTTTTATATAAGTTTTTAACAACTCCAAATCCAGGTTTTTAGGAATCTTAAACCCGAATTCTTTTGCTCTAATGAGAAGATGGGCGACCCTAAGCGAAAGATAATAGTTAGCGTAGCTCCAAGATTCGGTCCAATAAGAAAATCCCCCGTTATACTTCTGATACGCCGACAACTCTTTTAGTAAAGAAGAAACCGCGCCTTTTACGTCCTTTTCGCCGCCGTCCAGCCCAAAATCTTTCGCCGCGTCTCCAAACATTACCAGAGGAAAAATACGCGACACCCTTTGTTCTAAACATTCGTACGGGTATTTTCTAAAATAATCGAAAGCGCCTTTCAGCGAAGCGAATCTTGACGAATCTATCGAAATAGACGCTCCGCCTTCGCTATTTTTTACATCTTTCGGTATCTCAAGACCTTCGGTAACTTCGGTTTCAGTCTTACCGACAATAGTAAAGGCTTCAAATATAGTCGGTTCTTCAACGACAATAGTATCTAATAAAGTTTCGTTCAACGCGTCGGATTTTATAGTAAATTTAAAATTAGCTTTTCCGGATACGACCGCCTCCATATCAAAAGCGACCTCTTCGCTCATACCGGATTTTACGGTAACCTCCTTAACGCCGCCGGATAGTATCTTAATCAAATCGTTCTCGACGGATACCGTTACTTTTTGATTGGAATCCGTCAAATTCGTAACGATTACGCCGCATTTTGTCTTGTCGAAAATCCTTAATTTCCTCGGGAAAGCCGTTCTGACATTAATGGGATTGCCGGTTTTAATCTCCCCCTCTTTAATGCCAAACAAATCGGCGGTAACGGCAAAAGCCGTATCTCTGAAGGTCGTTAACGAATCCGGCAATTTGAATTTAAGCGTAGCTTCTCCGTTAGCGTCGGTTATCAAAGTAGGTTCAAAAACCGCCGTAGCTCTAAAATCCTTTCTAACGTTTTGTTTAGCGTCGTCGCCGTCCCCGCCGGGCTGATCTTCCAATTCGTAAGTTATCGGATCAATCAAAAGGTCTCTCGAATCGCCTCCTCTGACTCCCAACGGAAAGTAATATTCCGAATAGAAGAAGTCGATAGGATTGGGTATATGATAATCAATAAGATCCAATACCCCTCGATCTGCAGCTAAATACGTTATTTCCGCCCCTTCAAGCGGCTCGCCTTTTATCGTAGCTTTTATTTTAACGGTAACTTCGTCTTTTGGTCTATAGTTATTTTTATCCTTTGTTATCGTAAGTTGTATCGATTTTGCCGAAACGTCTACCGGAATCCTTACTATTCCAAAATACCCCTTCGGTTTGCCAAGATCCGGAATATCTTTAGCGGAAGGCGGAGCTTCGGTTCTTCCCGAGTAGGACGTTACCGCGACATATACTTGCGGAATATAATCTTCTTTTATTGTAATCGGGATAGTATGGGCGTTTCCATCCAGTTTGACGACCTTTTCATCTATTATCCCCTCTCTTTCCACCGTTATCAAATAATTACCGGCTTTTAAAGGACTTTTCATGAGAATATTAGCTACGTCCCCCGGCTTGTAAATCGATTTATCCGGAACCATATCTATACTATTTCCGCTACGGCCGTTCCAAACGACCCAATCCGATCCGGTCGAATAAAATTTTATCTTGGTTATAACTTTTCTGAGCTTAGAGTCGAGAGACTCAAAGATAATCGAGTAAGAACCGGATTTTTGAGCGCTTATTTTAAAACTTCCTTTGCCTCCGCTCGCGTTTACCGAGGTCTCTTTTTCGACGGTCTCAACTTTCTCATATCTCGTCTGAATTCTTCCGCCGATTCCTTTTTGTTTTATTAGTTTCCAATCTTCGTAAATCAGTTTAACTGAAATTTTAGCGCTCTTGTCGTAACTTTTTTCGTCGGGATTTATAGTTACAATGTCGACGCCAAACTCTTTGCCTTTAGAGACAAACGTCGACCAATAACCTTCGTTCGCCCCCGACGACAACTTCGCTCCGATGTAAAAATCGGCCGGATGAACTACGGCGTTCGCCCTACAGCTTATCGTCTGTCTATCTATATCGCTGACGTTTCCCGTAACTTCGTATAAGTACGCCTGCCCTTCGATCCCTTTTTCCGCAACCTGCTTTGAAGTATAAGAGCCGTTTCCGGATAATACGCCGGATTCGCTGGTAAGAAACGTTAAACCGCCGTATTCTTGAGGTCCATACAGATAACTCTGCAATTTCTCGTCTTTTGGACGTAAATTATAAGGGCGTTTCTCCCAATAAGTCTCGACTTTGCCGTTCCGAAGAGCCCCGCCGCCCAAATACTCGGCGGAAATTGTCGCGGATATAGTATCTCCAGTACGCCAAATTATCGGAGCGACGCTCGCTTTAGCGGAAAAATTCAATCTTCTAAAATTAGCCACTTGAAACGTCGCCGACCCTTCGTATTCGGAGCCTTTTGACGTAGATTTCTTCCTATTGTAATATATAGTATAAAACCCCGGTTCTATATCCCCGGGTAAAGTAAAACTCCCGTCGAAACTACCGATTTCTGAAGTAAAAATATCGGAACTATGTATTACGTCGTCGCTGTAATAGTTGTCCATTACTTTTATCTTAGAAGCGCCGTTATAACAACTGAATTCTCCAAGTATTATACTTCTATCAATCCCCTTATACGTAACGGTTTCGCCGGGTTTATACAATCCGCGGTCTGTAAAAATAAATGCGGCTTTCTTCTCTTCCTTTATATTTTCGGGAGAAGAGGAGTAATATATATTAAATTTCCACAAATTATGCGAATAAGGGTCTACTTTATACCGAAGTTTATCGTCGCCCTTTTCTACTTCGACTTCGATAAACCTGTCGTCGTAATTCTTAAAGTTAATAAAACTTTCGTTCCAATCAAATTTCTCAAAGTTAATAGAGGCGAGTCCGAAATTGTCGGTTTTACCGCTCGCTAATACCCTTTTGGCATTTTTTATATTTACCGTCGCGTCGGATATCGGAGCGCCGTCGCTTAATTTTCCTACAAGTACGTCAAATTTATTATAAGCGTATCTTAAACTAATTCCTATATCTGTAACTTGAAGGTTCAAGCTGTTCATATTGTAATCATCGTTCATACGTTCGCCAAGACTCCAGCTCATATTGACGACGCCTTTACCGTTTTTTAAATAATTTGCCAAATCATACTGTTCATAATGTATATAGTTCTTTCTTATACCGCTGAAATCCATCGGTTGAAGTTCTTCTATTTTGAATTTATAAAAAGGATCGTCGGAAGACTTTATAGCGTATTTTCCCTGAAAAATATTTTGAAATTCAATATAATATTTATTAGAAAACTGCGATTCCAATATCTTATTGCCGGAATCGCGGACGCTGTAGTAAGAATTGGCGTCTCCCACCTCGACTTCTTGAATAACGGCCTCCCCCAAAGTCTGCCCGTAAATATCTTTTAGACCTTTGTTCACGGTAATCGAGTAAGAAGAGTTATATTCGACGGGGAGTCCCGATAACCGAATCGAACTGCCGTACGAACTACCGTAACCGTAATAATAATCGTCGTAATAATTGTCCGAATAACCGTAATAGTCGTCTTCGCCCTCGCTTAACGGAGAATCCACGGAGATGTGTTTTTTAATATCCTCTATTCCGGGAAGGGAAACGAAAACAAATTTTTCAATATCCTTTTTTTGAACGGGTTGCGAAAAAACAATTGTCGCGCATCTGTAGTCCCTCGATCCGTATTCATACTCTCCGCTAAAAAATTTTACAAACTTAAACGGAGTCAACGTATGATACTTCAATTCGATATCGGATTCGGTTCCGATAGAATTCGGACCGGGTCTGGCGCCTTTTTTGATAGTAATAATTACGTCGCTATCGACCGAAGGGGTCTCCTTAAGGTTTAGGACTAACATCCTTTTTAAAAGATCTTCGTCGTAATCCTTATACTTCGTCTTATTGGGGATCTCAATATTGTAATTTATAACCTTTTTTTTATCCTTTACCTCGACAAACTTAATAAGCTCGTTAGGATCAAACGCCATATTGAAGGTAATTACTATATTTTTGCTCTGATCGGGAGCTACGTTTCCCCCTTTAGGATAAAAATTCAGCGCTTTTAAAGTTTCGGTAGTAAAGGTAAATTCCCTCTTCCCTTCAAGTTTAGCGCCGGACAACGAAGCGGCGCTATTTTTGACCTTGACGGTATATAATTGCGAAGGAAGCAATCTCCCTTTAGGTTCAAAAGCCAACAATCTGGAGCCGTACCATCTAAAAACCCCCTCGATTGCCGGAAAAATCTCAACGACCGATTCGTTAATCTCCTTACCCAACCGCGCCAAAGGAACCATCGGTTTGGAAAACGAGACCCATACCTGCGAATCGGTCGTTTCAATCGGCATTACGCCCTTGGGGGAATAATCTTCAATCGTTAACGGACCTGGATCGTCTTTAATATTATCTATATATACCGCTTTTTCATCGATTTTAACGACATTATCGACGACTTTTTTTTTACACGACGTCCCCAATATCAACAACAAAAGAGACAGAAAAAAAACAACCCTATTCCAGTTCACAATACTCCCCCTGTTAGTTATGATTTAGTTATGATATAGAAGCGATAATCTTCTTAATTTTTTCGTCTTCTACTTTATAACAAACCTCTTGACCTCTTTTTGTACATTTTACGATATGGATTCTTCTCAATATTGCAAGATGTTGAGATATAATAGACTGAGAAATATCCATATTGTTTACCATTTTAGTAACGTTGCATTCGTCTTTCTCAACCAAGCCTTTAACAATCGCTAATCGCGTAGGATGTCCCAAAGCTTTAAAAATTTCCGCGTGATGAATAATTTTCTCTTCTTCTGTCATAATACACTCCGTTTTAAAATATTTTTTTCTTTTTCTTCTTCTAAAATCAAAGAAGCCGCTCCAATAATCCCCGCGTCGTTTAACAACTTAGCCGGAACTATTTTTAAGTCTTTGGTAAAAGAGTACCAAGCGACTTGAGAGCAATAAAATTTAATCTTTTCTATATAATAATCTCCGGAAGCCGCGATCCCTCCGCCGATTATAATAGCCTGTAAATTAAGCAGATTCACAATACCGCCCAGCAAACGCCCCAAATATCTGGCGGCGCTCTCTATGGCGTCGATCGAATGAAGATCCCCCGCTATAGCTTTCTCAAAAACCAGCTTAGCGTCGATACTTTTCGAATCCACATCGTTATAGCTCTTTATGTATCCCTTTTTGATACCGTCCCTGATCCTTTTCACAATAGAAGTGGCGGAAGCGTAAGGCTCTATACACCCCTTGTTGCCGCAAGTGCACTCCCTTCCTTCGGCCACGACTATGATATGCCCCAACTCGCCGGCGTAACCGTCCATGCCGCGGTAAACTTTGTCGTTGAGTATCAGACCGCCGCCTATACCGGTGCCTACCGTAACCATCAAGAAATCCGTAAAATCCTTCCCCGCCCCGAAAATATGTTCGCCGATCGCCGCGCAGGTAGCGTCGTTATCCGCCATAACCGGCAACTTATACCTGTCTTTTATATAATCCACAAAAGGGGCGTTAATAAGTCCGGGTATATTCTCGCAATTAAAAAGAATCCCAGATTTTTTATTAATAAACCCCGGCGCTCCTATACCGATCCCTTTAAATTTCACATTTTTTCCAAACCATTTGTCTACCGGTTTCAAAAACTCGTCTATAATCTCGCGCCAATCTCTACTGCTTAAAGTATGAACTACCTCTTTCTCTAAAATCTTCCCTTTATCGTTAACCAATCCAATCTTTGCGGTTGTTCCGCCGATATCGATTCCGACAAAAATATTATCGCCCATATAAGCCCCTAAAACTTAATAGTTGAGATTTTATCGTTCATTCAAGTTATTACCGCCATGATAATAAAATATTAAAATAAAATCAACAAAATTCATTAATAAAATGCAGTTTTTTAATAAAATAAAATTCTTATTTTAAATTTTGCCCCTAAACAAACTAATACTCAAACTCTTCGTCAATTAATTATATATTAATTGTATTTACAATATCGAATATAAAAAATGAATAATTTTAATTATTTTTTACATTTAGTTTATTTTTATTTGATATTGCTTCGTTTTTGTTATAAGATAGTTACGACGTCTTATAATTTGGAGATATTTATGTTTATTATAAAATTATTATCGAATTTTTTTAAACTTTTTACTAAGGATAACAACCCGACTCAAGTCGGCTTGGGATTTGCGATGGGGTTTCTGATAAGTTTTCAACCTTTTACGCTATTAAGCGTTATTTTTTTCTTTATATTTTGGATTATTAAAGTAAATAAAACGGCCGGATTTATAAGTTTGTTTATTTTTAAATTTGTCGCTTTTATAACGGAACCTCTTATAGTTCCAATCGGCTCTTTACTGCTCGAAGGAATTCCCGCGTTAGAACCTTTTTGGACTTCGTTAAGAAGCGCGCCGATAATCCCCTATACTAAATTCTATAATACTTCGGTTATGGGGGGCTTAGTCGTCGGTATCGTCGGTTTTATACCAGTTACTCTGATTTTTAGAAAGTTATATATCATATACAAAGAAAAATATAGAGAAAAGATCGCTAAATCAAAGTTTGTTAAGATTTTTAAAGGATTACCGATAGTAAATCTTTTTTTTAAAATAAACAAAACGATAAATTAATTTCGAGGGAGAATTTTTATGCGCATAATAAATTTAATAATAATCAGCGTCGTTACGATCGCCGCTATAACGTTTAACGTAATATTCGCCTCCCCCATCGCAAAAAACTTAATCGAAAAATACGCAAGCGCCGCGGTCGGGGCTAGAGTAGAGATGAGAGAGCTAAAAGTCGACATATTCGCCCTATCCGTCGTAGGAAAAGATCTGCAAGTTACAAACCCCGGCAATACGATGAAAAATCTCTTTGAAGTCGCCAGATTTGCTTTTAAACTCGATCTCCTTGCGGCGCTTGAAAAGAAAATCCTAATCGAAGAGGCGTCTATAGAAAACGTCAGAATAGGAACTGCGAGAAAATACGACGGTAAAATAAAGATTGATCCTAAAAAAAAGAAAATTACGATTAATAATCCTATTTCAAATCTTTCGGATTATAAATTTGATTTTAAGAACGAGAATATTTTTAATACGGATATTAATGAAATGATAAAAAGTCTCGACGTTGAAAAATATATCAAAGGCGATCTCAAAACAATATCGGAAATTAATAAACTCAAAACTCAAGGAACGGAACTCTCTCAAAAATGGTATAAAACCATAACCGAGACGAGATACGATAAAGACGCTATTCAATTTGCGGAGGAGATTAAGAAAATCAACTTTAACTATACCCCCGACGTCTCGTCGATAGCAAAAATACAGTCCGACATTCAGACGATTCTTAAGGTAAAAGAGAAGACCGAAGCGATAATTAAAGATATAGACTCCAAAAAAAACGAATTCATAGCCGATTATAACGCAATGGAGACCAGCGTTCGCGAATTAGAAAAAGTTACGCGGGAAGAGTTAAACGAAATACTCGGAAAAATGAATTTAAAAGAAATTTCATTCGACGATATCGGGTCGTTGATTTTTGCGGACGGATTTATGAATAACGTAGATAAAATAACTTCGTTGTTTTATAGAATAAGAAGTTTTGTCCCAAATAATAGAGGCAAGGTCAAAAAAGTTAAAACCAAAGAAAAGAAAGTCAAAAAAAAGTTCGTTTTTGGACAAAGAGGATACGACGTTTTTTTCCCAGATTACACAACTTATCCCGATTATCACATAAAAAAAATCTCCGTTTCGGCGTCGGGCGAAGGGAGCGACATAAAAAACTTCCCGACGGTATCCGGCAGTATTTACGACATCGTAAGCAATCAGGACTTGATTCAAAAACCGTTGCGAATTGAAACTAAAGTTATTTTGCCGATTTTAGAAGATCTAAGCTTATCGCTAAACGCCTCCTTCGACAGAAGGGACGGCAAATTCCTGGACTTTTACAACGTAGCCGCCGACAATATCCCGATAAAAAATTTGAATTTCGGCGGCTTATACGGCGCTCCAAAGAAATTATTGGACTCCGACGGAAAAATCGATGGGATCGTAGAGGTTGGAAACGACGTTTTCAAAACAAAGTTCGATATGAATCTAAATAATATAGACTTTGAATTCGACGAGACGCAAACTTTAAACGAATTTTCGCAAATTTTGAAGGAGATCTTCCAAAGCGTCAAACATCTCAATATGGGGGTGGATTTTTCCGTCTTAAACGGCAAACCTTCTCTTCATATCTCTTCTAATTTAGATAAAATCCTCTATGAGAATATCAATAGAATATTTATGCAAAAATTATTAAAATTTAAAACGGATTTTGAAAAAAGGTTCAACTCTTATATATCGGGTCCTAAAAAAGAGCTTCTTTCTCAAATTAGCGCCGATAAACTCAAAAATCTCTCTTTTTTAAACGATAAAAACAAAATTGTAATCGAGCAGTTTAAATTCTCCGAAACAAAACTTAAAGAGGCGCAAACTAAACTCGAATCAATAAAAAAACAGATTGAAGAAAATACAAAAAACAAACTGATAGACGAGACGACCAAACGTCTAAAAAAAATATTTTAAACCGGATATAAACGGAGAAATCGTAATAATGGATAAGGGACCGTCGATAAATTACATTGATCTCAGAATTTCAGAGTTGCCGCCGGTATTTCTCAATATTCCTGAGGTTATCGACGGATTTACCACAACTTCCATAATACTTAGCGATTTGTTATACGAAATTTTTGGAAAACCTATGGAGAGAAGCGAGATTAACAGATCGTTTACGTCTATCAAGTCGGATTTGAATTATTTAAAAATAATTCAAATAATCTGCTATATTTTAAACGATAAATGGTTTAGAGATTATTTCAAATCGAATATGAATAAAATTGACGCTCTTAAACATTTTTTATTTACAGATTTGGCGGAATATTCAAAAATAAATAAGGCGGAGCGTTTTGTTTACGACGGCGAAGGCAGAGAAGAGTTGTCGCGTCTTTTATTCAAATCTTTGACGTTAATTCCGGAAGGCGAAACGGAAGCCGAAGCTAAAGACAGATTGGCTTCTATCGATTCGATCGAAAGAAAGAGAGTCATAGAACTTTCAAAACAGTCGCAAAAAAGAGTTAAAGAACTTCAAGAAGCGTTGACGCGAAAAGAGGCGGAAGAGGCGGCGTCAAAAATGACGAGGGAGTAAGCATGGATAGCATACCGGATTTCATCAAAATACGGACGCCGCTTTTCAAGCCCGAATGGCTCGCTACTTTGCAAAGAATGAGAGAGAACGTCGACGCGCCTAGATGGAATATCGAAATCGGCGATCGGCTAAATCAAAACGACATAGAGATTATCAAACAATTTGAGAGCAAGTTATTTAACGAAAGAGCCGGTTTTTCGGATTATCCGCCGGACTCTATCCTAAAATGGATCGATGCAAAGCGCAACGACGTATTGTATTTTAAAAAAGCCCTTTTTAATATTGATTTAAAGCGCGATTTTGAGAATATAAGGTTTATGAGCAGAGAGGACTTAACAAATAGATTGGAAGAAATAGTTCCGGATAACGCCGATTTGTCGCGCCTTATAGTGAATAGCACTTCGGGAACTACGGGGCATTCTATAAAAGCTCCGAGTCATCCGATTACTCAAGGGTGTTACGATCCGCTAATTCAATACTGCCTGAAACGAAACGGAGTCGACGAACGTTACGATTATAAAAAAATAGCCGCAGTTCAGTTATGCTTTCAAAACGCGACAATTGTTTACAACGCCGTCCACTCCTATCTCGACGGCGCGGGGTTTGCCAAAATTAATCTCAACCCAAAAGATTGGCGGGCGCCCGACTCCGCAAAGAACTTCATTAAAGACCTCTCGCCAATCTTTTTGTCGGGCGATCCGATATCTTTTATGGAGATGATGAAACAGGGTATCGATTATAAACCCAAAGCGTTTTTATCAAGCGCCCTGCAGTTATCCGGCGAGTTAAGACGCGAGCTCGAAACCAAATACAATTGTCCCGTAATCGATCTATATTCTCTTAACGAAACGGGACCTATCGCCTTTTCTCTACCCGATGATCCCGAATATTTTCAGATATTGCCGACGGATATTTACGTTGAAATCGTCGACGACGCCGGCAGACGGCTCCCCGAAGGAGAATACGGCGAGATTACCGTTACGGGAGGGAGGAATCCATACTTCCCGGCGCTTAGATACAAAACAGGAGATACCGGAGCGATATTCTATAACCATAAATTCGACGGCAAAACGCCCTTGTTAAAACTCCTTGATTCAAGAAAACCCGTAATATTTTTAACAAATAGCGGAAATAGAATAAACAGTATAGATATTAGCAGGATTTTGAGGAAATATCCCATATACAGGCATCAAGTTATTCAAAATAAGGATAAAAATTTGATAATGAATCTGGACGCAAAGAATATTTCTCTATATGAAGACGAAATAATTAAAGAGATGCGCGCTTTATTTAATAACGATATCGATATAACTATAAGCGATAATTTTATAACAAAAAACAGTAAAATAACCGCTTATATAGTCGAATAAAGGCGATATTTCAAATATGTTTTGTAAAAACAGAGAATTATCGCGTAGTTTAATAAAATTGGAGTTTTAAATGGATCTATTTTTTAAATTGATTGACATTAATTTTATAATACTAACCGTATTGGACTACGAACTTTCTTTAATAGAACTTGTCGGAGTAATAAGCGGCTTGGCTTGCGTGTGGCTCACGGCAAAAGAAAAAATAATATGCTGGCCCGTCGGAATATTAAATATTTTATGTTTTCTGGTTATGTTTTTTCAAATACAGCTCTATTCCGACGCTTTGCTTCAAATATTTTTTCTTGTTACCACCATATACGGTTGGTATAGTTGGGCTAATCCCAGAAATGAAAAAGAAAAAAACAAAAATAACGAACTTAAAATTTCATTTTTAACAAAAAAAGGCGTTATATATATGATCGCGATTACAATCGTCTCCACAGTCGTTTTGGGACTGATTATGAGAAAAATTCATATATTCTTACCTATTATCTTTAAAAAAGCGGCAAGTTTCCCGTTTGGAGACGCTTTTACAACGATAGCCAGCGTCGTCGCGACGTTTCTTATGACCAGAAAAAAAGCGGATTGCTGGCTGTTTTGGGTCGCTACGGACGTCGTCGCGACCGTTATCTATTTTATAAAAGGGATTAATCTCGTCGCTATCGAATACATAATTTTCGGTCTCATAGCTCTAAACGGATATTTTTCATGGACCAAAACTTTCAAGAGTTACGATCAAGATATAAAAACCGCCGATAACGAAGCTTAAACCGAACTCCCTGCGCCTCCGTCGCTTTTTTGGAAATTAACGCATATGTGACCCGACGCGCCGCGCCCTGATAAATAAAAAAGTCCCATATGTGTCAAAAATAATTTGACACATATGGGCGCCGGCGCAAGCCCCCGATAAAGTCCCTGCATGAGCGTCATTTAGTATTTTAGTATATTCAAAACGGGAATTCCCGCTTTTATCGGGGCGCGACAATTGTCGTACAGAAATTGACACATCTATGGTAAAAGTCAACGATAATCTTTGTTTTTTTTTAACATTTTAATCTATCGTCTATAAA
>MWDO01000058.1 GCA_002070605.1 Spirochaetes bacterium ADurb.Bin133 | reverse complement strand
TGAGGCTGTATTTATAGACGATAGATTAAAATGTTAAAAAAAAACAAAGATTATCGTTGACTTTTACCATAGATGCGTCAATTTTTATGCGACAATTGTCGCGCGTTATCGGCGCGAAGCATATGTGTCAATCTCCCAAGAAACCGACGAGCTATATAATTTATTTGAAATGTAAAATATTATATAAATCTTGTTATTTAAAATAAATGTATTATTATATCAAAAAAATCATACGAGGAGTTTTGTATGAAAAAAAATATAATGTTAACGTTATTACTTCTATTCGGCGTTTTCTTGAATTCAACTGAAAATACAAAAACAAGAGTTGCGATATTAAATTTCACGCCCAAGGGCGTCGAACCCATATTAGCTGAAGCGATTGTAGAGAATCTTACGACTTCAATCATAAATACGAGCGATTTTAATGTAATAGAGAGAAATCAACTTGATAAACTTATGAAAGAGCTGAATTTACAAAATTCCGACGATTTTAACGATAAATTAAGAGAAGAGTTAGGTAATCTTCACGGAGTAAAGCTCGTTATTCTTGGCAGCGTTACAAAAATCGGTTCTACGATAACAATTAATATGCGCGGCGTTGAAGTTTCTACGGGTCTTGCAAAATTTGCAAAAAGCATTACTACCAAAAATGAAGACGAAATTCCCGGACTTATTCAAAATCTAGCTATACTAGTTTTTACGAACGACGGACTCAACAAGACAAAAAATGTCGTCGATAAGAATTCTTCCGTTAATAATAAAACGCCGAGCGTTTCGGCTGATATGATATTCGTTCAAGGCGGCGAATTTATTATAGGAAGTACGGGTAAAAAGTTAAGCGCCGAAAAATTTCATTCAGTAACAGTATCGAGTTTTTGGATCGGCAAATACGAGGTTACTCAAAAAGAGTGGAAATCTATAATGAACGACAATCCTTCGCGGTACAAAAACGACGACAGACCTGTCGAGCGCGTATCATGGCTTAACGCGATTGAATTTTGCAATAAAAAAAGCGAGAAAGAGGGATTAACTAAGGTTTATTCTATCGAAGACGGCGAAGTAAAGTTCGACATAAAAGCTAACGGCTATAGACTACCGACGGAAGCGGAATGGGAATACGCGGCTCGAGGCGGCAAGAATAATAAAAAATATAAATTCAGCGGAAGCGAAAATATAGGAGAAGTTGCCGTTTACAATAAAAATTCGGACGATAAAACAAGCGTTGTCGGAACAAAGAAACCTAACGATCTTGGGATTTACGATATGACCGGAAACGTCCGCGAATGGTGTTGGGACTATTACGACAGAAAATATTACAAAGACAACCAAATTGATCCGCAAGGTCCAGTTCGCGGTTCAAAAAGAGTCGTTAGAGGCGGATCGTATTCTAAAAGTAAATTAGCGACGAAAGTTTCTTATCGCGATAAAAGAAACAAAAACTACTGCAAAGACGACTTAGGCTTTAGATTAGTTAGGAACGATTATTAATTTTTATAGATTTAAAATTGTAATCCGTCAGTTTTTTGGGGAGGGGGAGAAATTCGACGCATATGAAACAGATATTTTCTATTCCCCAAAAAACTGACAATTTACTTAAAATTCCAAAAAAATATTGACAAAAAAGACGAATTAATATATAAAATCAACCGTCGGGCCTTTAGCTCAGTTGGTTAGAGCAGCGGACTCATAATCCGCGGGTCCAGGGTTCAAGTCCCTGAGGGCCCATTACCCCATTAAAATAGAACAAATAAAAAAGAGACTGCCTTTTGAGACAGGCTCTTTTTTATTTTAATTCGCCGTATAAATTACCGTCTATCATATCGACTACTTTTACTTCATAAATTGATTTTCTTTCAAGCGTGAGATTGGTTTTTACAATAATATCTAGATAATTCTCGCTTTTCCCGGTTATATTATTATTTTTACTTCTTTCTATTAATACCTTCAATATTCTTCCGATATTTGATCTTTTATAATTATAATTTAATTTTGTTACAATATTTTCAAGTTTATTCATACGGTTTTCTACGACGCCGTCGGCGACCTTGCCGCTCATAGTATAAGCCGCAGTCCCCTCTCGCGGCGAAAAAGTGAACAGATGAACGTAAGAAAACCCGATTTCTTCAATTAGGTTTTTAGAGTTTTCAAAATCCGTATCTGTTTCTCCGGGAAATCCGACAATCAAATCGGTAGATAAAAAAATATTGTCGCGGCTTTTTTTTATATTTCCTACAATGTTTTTAAAACTTTTAATGTCGTATCTTCTATTCATCGACTTTAAAATTGCGTCCGAGCCGCTTTGCAGAGATATATGGATATGCGGGCAGATATTATCGTTAGTAAAAGCCGAAATAAAATCGGAGTCTATATATTGCGGCTCGATAGATCCGAGTCTGAATCTTATTTCTCTGAAATTCTTTGAGGTCTCGTCTAGAAATGCGCTAAAATTGCGTCCGCTATTATTATAACTGCCGATATTTATGCCGGTAAAGACTATCTCTTTATACCCGTTAGACGCAAGGAGTTCTATTTCTGAAAAAATGTCTTTTATCTCTCTGCTAACGTTATTGCCTCTGGCAAAAGGAATTTTACAGTAACTGCAATAATTATCGCAACCGTCCTGGATTTTTACGAATCCGCGCGAACGTTTCGAATTTTGGGACTGAAAGAAATTAAATCTACCGTCGAGTTCGCTTTTATATAAAAACGCTTTTTTGTTATTATTGTCGATTTTTTTTAGAGCGTCTGTTATTTTATCTTTACTCTTATTTCCGATGAAAACATCTATTTCCGGTATCTCTTTTAAAGTTTTATAATCGGTATCGACAAGGCACCCCGTAGCGACCAAAATACAATTCGGATTTATTTTTTTTACTCTTCTGATTATATTCCTACATTTTGAATCGGCTCTGGAAGTTACGGTACACGTATTAACGACGACAAGACCGGATTTTGAAAAATCGTCGGATTTAACGTAACCGTCGCTGATCAAAGCGCCGGATATCGACTCCGATTCATAGATGTTTAATTTGCATCCGAGGGTTATAACGCTGAAGGTATTCAATCTAAAATCTAATTTGCTTTTGTAATCTTATTTTTTAGTCTGTTCAAACCTTCCAATCCCTTTGTATTGTTTGGTCTGATACGTAGCGACTCTTCATATAACTTGTACGCCTTATCGTATTCAGCCAAATTCTCTTTGCACTCCGCTAAAAATAAAATGGTCTGCGAATTGTTGGGAGTATAATATTTTGAATACGAAAAACAGATATCCGCCTTGCGATATTGCTTCAAATTTAAATAGCAAACGCCTAAATAATAATACGCAGTCGGCATATACGCGTCGTTTTTCGGCTGATATTTATATTTTAGATAAGTCTCAAAAGCCCTTGCCGAATCTGAAAATTTACCTTGATAGTAATACGCTTCGCCTAAATTTCTAAGCAGTCTAAAATCTGTCGGTTGGTATTTTAGCCCCTCTAAGGAGGTCGCCTCCATATTGTTAAACTCCTTCAATTCTCTGTAATTCCAGCCGGATATAACGTATATATTTACCCTGTCCGGGAAATATCTCTTTTCCGTCTGAAGGGCTTCGAGCGACTCTCTATAATTCCCCTCGGAATAGTAGTCCCAACCGTTTTTTACCTTAACGTCTCCGGTCGCGTCTTGCGAATAAAACGCCTGAGCCGCGCATAACAACAACAATATCAAAATAGGTATATTTTTCATAATGAATCCTTTTACAATAATTATTCCGTTAACATTCGGATTTTTCCGTTAATTTTACACCCTTTTTCTACCGTTATCAAATTAGTAGTTATATCGCCGTTTATTACCGACGGCGAGTGAAAATAAACTTCGTCTTCTATAGTAAGGTTTCCGTTAATCTTTCCGTAACATTGCAGCTGTTTTGAAGTAATATCGGCGTCGATTATGGAATCGGGTCCGATTACGACAAGGCTATTAGACTCCAATTTACCTTTTATCTTCCCTTTTACTATCAAAGAATCGGGTATCTTAATAGCCCCCTCAAAAACAAAATCGTCCTCCAATATAGTCTTAAAATACTCTTCGTCAATCCTATTAAACTCTTCCAACGGCATAAAATCCTCTAATTTACTTTAAATATCTAAACCATGTATAAAACGAATCTACAATATCGTTTCCGATTATCTGCCCGTATCTGGAAAAACGACTCATCGCTTCAGAAACGCTTCGTTGATGTTCGGCCGTCTCTTTTGATATAAGCAGGTCAAATTCGTCGGCTAAACCAATAATTAAAGCCATTTCCTCTATTTTGTTTCCCTTCAGACGTTGAGGAAATCCCTGTCCGGTCAATCTCTCTTGATGTTGATATATCACGTCGATTGTTTTACTTCTTATATTATCTCCTAAAGCGACCGCGATCTTTTTGCTCTCCTCCGGATACGTTAAATAGATCTTTTTCTCCTCTTCGGTATATTCAAGTCTACGTTTTTCTACCAAAGATACGGGGAGATTTAAAAAGCCGACGTCGTGCAGCAGCGCGGCGACCAAAAGCTCTTCGCTACGAAGAGCGTTATGCATCTTTCTCTTATTTTGCAGTCCCAAATCTATTACGGTCGATATTATCGCGACGTTTACGCTATGAAGAAACAGTTTCTTCGAAAATTGAAAGATCTCCAAGACCTTTTGGGCGACGTGAGGACTGTTAGAAAGTATGCCGGTAAAAAGTTTTTCGCACTCTTTTCGCATAGCAAATTCCAAATGTCTTACGTCGTCAACGTGAAACAGGGAGGATTTTTTCAATATCTTTATGCAATTTTCAATAACGGCGTTTCTTATTTTATCGTCCGTCGTATGCTCGACAGCCGGAACAACCTCTACAGGTCCGTAAATTTTTCCTTCAAGTCTAAGAATATCCTTTTCAGTAAGGATCTTTTCGATATTAAATAATATCTGACCGTTATAAAAAAAAGGTTTAAATAATCGATACTTTTTCCCTTCCTTTATTAGATCGTCTAGTTCTCTTAACGTGTATCTCTCTACAGCCGCCATTGTTATCCCTCGTAAAAAAATCGCTAATCAAGCGCTCTAAAAATAAACGCCGGAGACAATTAAACGCAATATTTAGCTACTCTATCCCCTACTTCCGAAGTAGTCATCCCCATTTTGCCGGCGTTTGTCGACTTCATCTCTTTTAATACTTTTTTCATCGCAGACTCGATCTCCATAGCGATTTGCGTCTCTCCAAGAAACTCCATCATCATCGCTCCGGCTAAAATCGCCGCGGTAGGATTGATAGCGTTCAACCCTTTATATTTTGGCGCCGACCCTCCGATAGGCTCAAACATACTCGCGCCGTTTGGATTTATATTTCCGCCGGCCGATACCCCCATACCGCCTTGTATCATAGCTCCAAGATCTGTAATTATATCTCCGAATAGATTCTCCGTAACGATAACGTCGAACCATTCGGGATTTTTAACAAACCACATATTGCACGCGTCTATGTGAGCGTACTCTCTTTTTAAATCTTTATACTCCCTGTCGCCCATCTCTTCAAACGCGCGATACCATAAATCGCCGCAATAAGTCAAAACGTTTCTTTTATGAACAAGATGTATCGGCTTATCCTTATACTTTTGATTAATAGCGTCTCTTTTTCTTTTCAGTTCGTAGGCGTATTTAACGCATCTATCGACGGTTCTTCTATCGTATATCATGGTCTGCGACGCTATCTCGTCCTGCGTGTTCTCGCGGGTTACTCCGCCGTGTCCGGTATAAATGCCGCCCGTATTTTCTCTAACTACTACGAAGTCTATATCTTCGGGCGATTTATCTTTTAACGGAGTCTCGACGCCCTCAAAAAGTTTAACGGGACGCAAATTAATATATTGATCAAGCTCAAATCTTATCTTCAACAGTATGCCTTTCTCCAATATGCCCGGTTTAACGTCCGGGTGTCCGATAGCTCCCAAATATATAGCGTCAAATTTTTTTAAGTCGTTTAATACGGAAGCGGGCAGAATCTCGCCGGTTCTCAAATATCTCTCGCCGTTAACGTCTATATCGGTAAAATTTATTTTAACATTTTTCTTTGAACAAATAGCGGATATAACTTTCTTACCCTCCGCAATTACTTCCGGACCGGTACCGTCGCCGCCAATCGCAGCTATATTATACATTGATAACTCCCAATAATAAGGTATATAATTTTATATAATATTAAACTATAAAAATCAAGAATTATTACGCTTTTGTATAGAATTTTTTAAGTTTAAATTAGACTCTTTTATATATAATAAAATTCTTTTTATCATATATTTGTCTATATTTTTCCAAAGGGTTAAAGCTGTTATCCAGATGAGGATTGCGGCGCTTAATTCTTTCGTATCCGATATCTATCTTCTCTTTCATTATTCTTACGCAAGTCGGCAAAAGATTTTTGATATCGTCCGGGTTTAGTTTTGAATTTAATTCAACCATTTTGTCGTAAAGGTCGGGATAATTACTATTTTTATTTTTATTCAATATAACTTTATTAAAATTATCTTTAAATCTATTCTTCTGCTCCTCGTTCATTTCGTAAAATGAATATTCAAAATTATCTAAGGAATGAAAAATTTTTATAAGAAATTTTTTAAAATCGTTTCTCTTATAATATAACGTATGCATTTTAGGAAGAATCTGATTAACAATATTAACGTCTCTTCTTGAAAGAAGCGCGATATAAGATTTATATGAATTAACGTTATATTTAGTCCTTTTTGAACTATCCATAGTAACGCTTTTAATTGTATATAATTCGTCAATATTTCGAACGGGTCTTCTTTTTTCGGGAAAGTAGAGCCATTCTACTCTTTGCTGAAATTCATAAGCGAAACCCGATCTGAAATTTAGTTTGTCGTCGAAATATATTTTAAATCTGGATTTATCAATCTGTTTATTAATTATTTTCAAGCAATCTACAATATAATTAGATATCTCTTCTTGAGAGAGAGCGGGATTTTTTGCATAACACAATTCTAAAAGGTTGGCGTCTTGATAATAACTAATATATTTTCTAAAATTCCTCATAAACAGACGCTTGTCAAAATTTTCCCGACTGAGACTCATTCTTCTAAAAATGTCGAGCCCTCTAAATAATCCGATCATCAATCTGTAACCGTTTTTTTTCTCATGGTAAATATCGACAAGCGTCTGAATTAATGAATTTCTGATTGTTATGCGTTTTTGTATCTCATTTTTATCAATTTGAGTCCTTTTTAGGAAATTTGATTGCTTCTCGTAAGCGCTTTTTTCAATCAAATTATCAGACGCAATATTTTCCGCTTCGCCGGAAGAGCTCGGTCTATATGCTTCATCCAAACTATCCGGTATTATATCCGGCGAATTTTCATCTTGAGCGTCTTTTTTTTGGATAAAATCGTTAATACTCGATTCGGTATCAAGCGCTTCGCCCCCAACAGTCGCAACAAATTTAGAAAAATCGGTTCGGTTTCTGGGTATGAGACCGATATAATCCCTTAAAGTAATTAAATTTTTTTGCAGTTCGTATGCCTGCGATTTATAACTATTAGACGCAAGAGAGGCGATCAAAAGATCCAAGTGATTCGCGTAATTATCAAAAAACATTATAGTATCCAGATAATTTTCATTATCCTCTTCGACTTCCCGTAAAAAAAGGTTGATCTCTTTAATATTTAAAACCAGATCAAATTCCTCTTTAAATTTTATTATAGAATCCATACCGGAGAATTTGGAGACGACAAATATTTTGTTAAAACCGCGCAAAATATTATTCATACAGTTATTTATCGAAAAAAAATAGCAATAAAAAAAGATTTTTAAGTATTATCTTAAAAATTTTCTCTCAAATTCGTTGTAATCAAGAATATTAAAAAAGTTATCAAGTTTTACCGTTTTAAACAGCTGCAGCACTCTGTCGGTAACTTTTATAAGTATAAAATTCTTTCCGCCGTTTCTGGCTAAATTTAAAGACTGCACGAGCTTACCTATCCCTGAAGAATCGACAAAATTTACTTCCGCCATATCTATAGCTATGGTCTCTACTTTATCTTTGAAAAAGGGAAATACGTTTTCCTGAAATAACTGGAGATTAACGATAGTAAAATCTCCTTTAAGTTTTACTATTTTGATCAAATCTTTATCTGTTATCGATAATTCCATCTTTATCCTCTCCTATTGCTATTCAACAAAAAAAATACAAGTATGTCAATAAAAAAATGAAAAATTTATTGACTTAAAAATTATATAAGTTATATTGCCTTTTTTAATATGCAAAACCTTCATAATTTATTAAATAAAGAACAGTTTTTATCGGTAACCCGTCAAAAAGGGACGTCGCTGATTATAGCCGGAGCCGGTTCGGGAAAGACCAGAGTAATAACTTATAAAATCGCCTACTTAATAGAGAAGGGAGTCGCTCCCCATAAAATATTGGCGGTAACTTTCACCAACAAAGCGGCTAGAGAGATGGGGCAAAGAGTAACGGAGTTAATCGGTAGAATGAAAGACCCGCCGATGATTTCTACTTTTCACTCTTTAGGTTTGTATATATTAAAAACTGAAATTCAAAAACTGGGATACGGTAGAAAATTTTCAATTTACGACGATAAAGATTGTCAAAAATTGTTAAAAGATATAATCTACGAGCTTAAACTTCCCGAAGATTTATACGACGTCTACGAGATTTCCTTTAAAATCAGTCTGATGAAAATGAATCTAAAAACGGAAGTATTGGACGAGAATCTAAAAAAGATTTACGTAAAATACGAGGAATACCTAAAACTTCACAACGCCGTAGACTTTGACGACTTGATTAAATTGCCGCTCGAGCTATTCGACTCTTTCCCCGAAGTTCTTCAAAAATATCAAAAAAAATGGGAATATATTCTTATAGACGAGTACCAAGACGCTTCGTTTATGCAATACCAATTTATCAAAAAGATCGCTATGAGCCATAAGAATTTATCGGTCGTAGGGGACGACGATCAATCTATATACTCATGGCGAGGCGCTAATTCCAATATTTTTACAATGCTCGAAAGGGATTTCGATCCCGTTTACGAAGTCAGATTGGAACAAAATTATCGATCGACTACGACAATTCTCGAAGCGGCTAACTCCATAATAAAAAACAACTCTTCAAGAAAAGAAAAAAAACTATGGACGGATCGAGGCGTCGGAGATAAGATTGGTTTTTATGAAGCCGAAAACGAAGAGGAAGAGGCGGCGTTTATCAGAGATCAAACGATAAGATATATTAACGAAGGTTACAAATATAAAGATATAGGAATACTATTCAGAATGAATTCTCAGTCAAGACCTATCGAAGAGTCGTTTAGAGAATACGATATTCCATATAAAGTCGTAGGGTCAAGAAAGTTTTTCGACAGACCCGAGATACGCGACGCGTTAAGTTATCTAAGATTCCTTGCTAATACCGACGACGAAGTCGCTCTTCATAGGATAATAAATAATCCTAAAAGAGGCATAGGGAATACTACAATTCAAGCGTTGATGGAGTTTTCTAAAGAGTACAAATGCCCGATATTTGCTTCAATAAAGACCTTTATCGAAAACAATACGCTTGGGAATAAAACTACCCCTTATTTGGAAGATTTTGTTAAACTTATTGAAAAATACCGCGAAATGGTCTTTAAACCAAAAAACATAGCTAAAACGTTGAATAAACTTATCGAAGAGATTGACTACCAAAGTAAATTACTCATGGAAGTAAAGAATCTGAAAAAAGTCGTTCAGCGAATGAACAATATTAACCAATTAGTCCAGTCCATCTCAAGATATGAATTTAATCCGGATAATTTTGATCCCAATCTTTTTGAATACCTTCAGAGAGTTACTCTTATGCAAAAAGACGACGACGACAACGATAAGGACAATCAGGTCAATATGATGAGTATACACTCCTCTAAAGGATTGGAATTTAAAATTGTTTTCATCGCCGGGGTCGAAGAGGGGCTCATACCTCATGCAAAATCCGCTGAAGAGAACGGCAACGAAGAAGAGGAGAGAAGATTGTTTTACGTAGCGGTTACAAGAGCGAGAGAAAAACTTTTTTTATCTTATCCCAAAACGAGAGTAAAATTTTACGAAACTCTACATAAAACCTCCTCTCCCTTCATGAAAGAAATCCCCGAGAATCTTATCGTAAAACTAGGCGACGCAAACGACGACGACTCCGCCGACGAGAATATTTTTTCAAATCTCCTAAAACGATTGAACAAAAAAAACGAAGCGTCAGCCGTCGCTCCGTCCTGAAAAAGTTTACGCCGGTTTATAATTGACGCATATGTGTCAATTTTTTTGTCGCAGGGCGATTTAACGCATATGCGTCAATTTATATCGAGGAGCGACGCGGCGTATAGCTCCATATGTGTCAAATTATTCGTCGGGGAGCGGCGCGGCGGTTATGCGTCGCATATGTGTCAAATTATTCGTCGGGGAGCGGCGAGTATGTGTAGAACTGAACCCTCGATTTCTCCTCACATCCGCTCGGGACGCGAAATCGAGGGTTCAATAGTCGCGCGTATAGCGCCGCATATGCGTCCAATTTCAAAAAAACCGACGAGACGCGTATTTTATCAGATAAAATTTGACTTTATTATAAAAAAATATAACATATCTAAAGGATCGCTTATCTTATCTTGAAGCTCGGATTTCTGAAATCCTGCGGCGTCCTTTTCGTTTGAAACCGGACGTTTCGGTAAGAGGGGTCGATCCAAATTTTTAGGCGCGCGTATAAGGTTCGATTCCTTAAGCAGAGGCGACTTTGTTTAGCTCATTGGCAGAGCGGCGTCCTTAATTGAAACGGGTCGTTAGGGGAGATCCTGATTCGGCTTAAGCCGGATCGGTACGTTTATTACTTTGAGAGCGAGCGGATACCGTTGTAAAATTATTTTCAACTATTGAAGAAGCTAGGCGCGATTAATTTTTTACCTCCGGTTTGCGCGACAATTATTTGAAGCGCTAACTGCGTAAACGATTGTCGCGCGGGCTCTAAAGTACTTGAAAATTTTCTTACGACTAAAGCCGGTTCCCGTTTTAATCGTACGGGTCAAACCTTTCGACTTTTATTTTTTAGGAGGAAAAGAATGATTATCAATGAACAGGAACGCGGATTTCTTTTTAAGAACGGTAAGTTTCAGAAATTTCTTGAACCGGGAAAGTATTTTACTCCGCTAACGAAAAATACTGAAATAAAAATTGTAAATATTAATAAAAGATTCTTCATTAAAGGTTTCAATATAAATCAATTTCTCGAAAATCCTGAAATTTCAAAATTTTTAGACGTAATAGAAGTGGCGGATAATGAGATTGCTCTGCTTTATTCCGACGGAGTCTTTTCTAGAATTTTAAAAAGCGGAAAATACGCTTACTGGAATATCTTAAAAAAACATAATTTTCAAAAGATTTCGCTAAATAATTCAGAACTTCCAAAGGACGTCGATATTTCTATATTTTCCGACGAAAACGCCTCAAAATTTGTTGATACGACAATTGTCGAGAGTTATGAAACGGGCTTGCTATTCTATAACGGCGTCTATCAAAAAAATCTCCAACCGGGAAAGTATCATCATCTCAAGGGCAACGTTACGGCTAAAATTGAAAAAGTCGATATGAGGCAAAAACAGATAGATATGAACGGTCAAGAAATAATGACCGAGGATAAAATAACATTACGCTTGAATTTTGTTTGTCAATATAAAATTGTTAATCCTTATAAAGCGTTAGTAGAGATAAAAGATTTAGAAGGTCAACTTTATATTCTGTTACAACTGATTTTAAGAGAATACGTCGGTTCGATAAAACTTGACGACCTGCTTTTAAAAAAAGAGGAAATCGGGAATTTTGTACTGCGACAATTGTCTGAAAAAAAAGATAGTTTTGGAGTCGAGTTTTTATCCGCCGGACTGAAAGACGTAATACTCCCCGGCGAAATAAAAGATATTCTCAATAAAGTGCTTATAGCTCAAAAAGAGGCGCAGGCAAACGTTATTATGCGTAGAGAAGAGACGGCTTCGACTAGAAGTTTGTTAAATACCGCTAAACTAATGGAAGAAAACGCAGTCCTTTATAAATTAAAAGAGATGGAATATCTGGAAAAAATATGTTCAAAAGTCGGGAATATAAATTTAGGCGACAATTGTTCTCTAAAAGATCAAATTAATAAACTTATAGGAAACGCAACTCAGTAACCTAATAAAATATTTTTTGCCTCGGATAACTTTTTGAAATGGGCGGGATCTCCCCCTAAGTCTGGGTGGTATTTTTTTGATAACTCTCTATAATTCTTTCTCACTACGCCGGGAGATATTTTATTTAGAGCCGTTTCCATAATGAATTTACATAGTACCTTTTTATATTTAATCGAAATACAATTGTCGTACTTTTTTTTGAAATCCTCCATGAAACTCTCAATAATCTCGCTCAATTCGATATTTGAAATTTTAATAAGTTTTTCGGCTTTTTTTAAGGAATTTGGAAAAAAATATTTTCGCCAAAGAGTAATTTTAATGTTATACTTTTTCTCGTCCTCGAGTAACGATTTAAGAATAATTTTTTTGGAACTGCTTAGATTATTTAATATTTTGCGAATATTCTCCTCTTTTTTCTTTTTCAAAGCGGTCGTTTTATCCAGATATTTCTTTTTCATCAAAAGAAAGAGAGGGAAAAAAGCGTTAGCCGGCAGTTTGTAAAATTTTAAAAACCTCTCGATAGAATCCGATTTGATCTGAACTCTATTTAGTAGACGATAGGCGGCTAAAGAAAGAGACATCTGCTTTAAAACCGACGAGGAGTTAAATAAATTCGCTAAATATATAAATTCGCTACATTTTTTTAACGCTTTTGGTTGTTTCTCAAGCAACGTTAATAACGTATATCTCTTTCTTTTCATCCCGCTTTTTATCCCGGTCCCGCGCTATTGCCGTTCGTAATCTCCGTAAGAGCCAAAATAGCCGTTTGATTCGGTTAGTTCGGTTTCGGCAAGTTCTACCGTATCTCTAACCGCTTCAAAATCGTTTTCCGGATCGTTAGTCCCCACAAATTTTGCGGCGCACGCTTGTTTACATTTATTATCGGTTAGTTCTTTCCATCTGATAACGTGAAATTTTCCAACCGTTTTGCCCCAAGTTCCGGCGTTTGTTATTTCTATCACAATATACCCTTCCGAGTCAACTAAATTTTCGTCAGATTTTTTTACAATATCTCCGGCAAAACTTACGTCTTTAGCGGCGTTATCGTATTGAGTATATACGTTTGAATCCGAAATAGAAAAACCGTCTCCGAAAGCCGATATCCAGTATCCCGATAAACTAGCTTCCGCGCTACTTGTCGGTAAATTCGGACAAGAAACGATAGATAACAACAGCGCTACAAATACTCCAAAACTAAAAATTCTTCTCTTAAACATATTTTCCTCCAATTTTATTTTTTTCCGCCAAACGACGGATTTGCTTCATAATTAACTTTCAACCCTACGGTAACGCCGCCTCCCGGCAACGGATAATTTTCGATTAGAAAATACGACGTATTAAAAATATTATTAAAAACTGAATATATTTCCAGATATTTATTCAGTTTTTGATTAATCGATATATCCAATTTAAAATAGGGATCAATTTTTGAATAGTTGACTATTGTCGTATATTTCAAACTTTCATAAATACCGTTCATAGAAATATTGCCGCTAATCCAATTAACCTTTATCCCAAAACTAAACGAATGTTCGGGAGTATACGGAATCCTTTTGTCGTCCGCGTAATCGTAAACTTCGTTAACGCAAAACGTTTTTGCGTAATTATACGCAATATTCATAGAAAAGTATTTTGAAAAATCTGTTTCAATAAAATTTTCGCTGCCAATAACTAGCGCTTGTCCAACGTTAGACGGTTTCCATTTGCCTCCGCTCGAATGCCACAATATCAGATCTTTAGTCCAATTTACGTAAACGGACGAAGAAGCCCTAAGATATCCTTTTTTATAAAATTCTAAAGACGCGTCCCCGCCGACTCCAATTTCATATTTGAGATTTTGATTCCCTACGGCGTAAGCGTCTTCTCTCCAATAAAGATCGTTTAAAGTAGGCGCGCGGTAATTTCCGTAGAAATTATTTTTAAAAATAAAATATTTCCCTAAAACAGCCGCAAAACCAATTTTAGGTATCGGAATCGGATAATCTTTATAATAAACAATCTTTATCGAAGGCGCTATGGATATAATCTTCTTAATATCAAATTCGACCGTTACAAATCCCCCGCCGTTTATCCGATACTTTTCTCCTATAGAAGAGCTTAGTAAATAATCAAACTGAAAATCGCCGCCAAAAGTAATTTTAAGCCAATTAAGCGGTAGAAAATTCCATCTATTAGACGTAAATATCGAATGCAACAAATGCGAATCTTGCGAGTATTTTTCTTTCCATAAGTTATTGTTCATTTTATAGCTAAAAGTTAATTCCGCGTCGATTGTATCAACCCCAACCATATCGGCGTCGTATTTTATATTAACAAAACAATTATCGTCTATCTGTTTAGATAAATTCGCCGAAGTCAAAGACCCCGGAATATTCTTGTCGCCGCGATAGTAGTATCCGTTTATAAATAATTTCATATAATGCGGTAGATTGAAATTTAACGACGTCTTTGGAGAAATTTCCCATATTTCGTTATTATTCATTTTTTTATTATTTGACTTTAAATCTTTGTAAATATAACCGTTGTTAGCGTAAGCGCCTTCGCAAGATAAATTCCACGAAACTACCTTATTTCCAATAAAAAAACCGGTATTTACCTTCTGAGTATCGAAAACATCCCTGATCCCGCTAAAATATTTTGTAGAATCTCCGGATTTGTAATAATAATTTGGATAATAAAATATATTATTTGCGTCGAAAAAAAATCCTATAGTATCTCTCTTTATATCAGTCTCGGTAATTATGTTAATTACCCCTCCTACCGCTCCGCTATAACTATAATTAGTATCAGCTCCTCCTTTAACAACCTCAACTTTCTTAACTATTCCAATCGGAATAGAACCTAGATCCGCCCCTCCGGTCTGCGCCGAATTCATAGGGACGCCGTTTAATAAAATCAAAACTCTATTTTGAGACATTCCGCGAATATTTATCGAAGAAATACTTCCATAACTGCCGTATCTAATAATCGAAATATTCGCGGCTTTCTCCAATAATTCCGTTAAATCTTTTGGATTAATCATATCAATATTTTCTTTACTAATCGTATATTTGTTGTTAACCTCGCAAGTAAATCCTATAACGTCGAGTCCCTTTTCGTCTTCCAAAATAATACTATAATCGTCCGAAACGTCCGCAGTCGTATCTCCCGAGTATAACAACGCTTTAAGAAAAATCAAAAATATCAGAAAACAGTTCCTTCTCATACAAATCCGATTCTTATTACCTTCCCGATAATAAATCAAAAACTATTGAAGAAATATTATAATATAATAAGCATTATACGACTCCGTTTTATTGCGAAACGCTGTCGTTATATTTGTCTTATTTAAGTCTTCCGGCTTATGGATCTTCCCTTCGTTATAACCTTCCGATACCTCGTGGTTGTAAAACATAACGTCGGTCCCCGCATACGGCGGCGCAAACCGCGACGGAATCTAACCGTCTTCCTCTGAAAATAAAACAATACCTGCTTATAATATTTTATCTTAGATAAGTCAAGGAATATATAAATTTTCCGAGCGCCCCGTCGGTTTTTTGAAAATCGACGCATATGATGTTAAGAACAAAATTGACACATATGTAACAGATATTTTTAATCAGTAAAATATTTGTCATTTATTAAAAATTATCCAAGTTTTTGTATAACGTTTTCTACTTTTAGTTGTTATATATATAAAAAAAAGGAGAAAACTTTATGAAAAACAAAAAACATTTATTTCATTTTATAGTATCAGAATCTATGAATAACAACGTCATAGATTTTCTACTAAAAGAGTTCAAAATCAATACGTTTAGCGAGTTATTTGAAACTATGTTTCGCCTTATTGATAAAAAAATCCCAAAAATGAAGAGAATAATTGGGAATCATCGCTCCGAATACGCCGTTATAGATAATACCGACGATAAAAGGCTGGATAAATACCTCAGAATTAGCGAAGCGGACTATCTTCAAATAAAAAGATGGCATTCCTTGTATAACGAATTCGGTATGGCTTCGATAGTCCGC
>MWDO01000057.1 GCA_002070605.1 Spirochaetes bacterium ADurb.Bin133 | reverse complement strand
AAAAGGCGCTTTGCTAGTCAAAGCGCCTTTTTATTTATCCCATCGGTTTTTTTGTGGAATAACAACTAATTTGCTAATTAAAAAAAATATTCCATATGTGTCAATTTATTTGTCCCATATGCGTCGAATTTTTCATCAAAGAGCGTACGGCGCATATGCGTCGAATTTCTCCGCAACATCATATGTGTCATTTTTTTTCCAAAGAAACCGACGGAGCGCTTATAATAGGGGTTAGGATAACTCTATGGTATTCTCGTATTGAAGTTTATTGTATTCAAAATAAATAATACCGTATATTTGCTTGAAAGAAATTCTATATTTGTTAATTTGAACTTTATTGATATTTTTATTTAATATAAGTCTAAAATTACAGCTTTTACCTTGAATATCTTCGGGCGTATTAAACGAAATAGTAACGGATTTTTCGTCGTATCGCAATTTAATTTTATTTAACCCCGGATTTGGTCGATCGGTAACAAAAAAATCGTTATCAAAATCTTTATCTGCGTAAATAATAATTTCATAGTTATACATAAGTTTCGATCGTATGACTTTTTTAACTAACGCGTTATTTATTTTCAGTAATACAAATAGTTCAATATCTTTTGGAACTACCGTCCAACCTTCGGTCAAAAAGACGCTATTTTCAATATCAAACCACTCTCCTTCCGGAATATACGCTATTTTTTTCAAAATATACGAGAAAGTATTAACAAACGCGCAGGAACTATTAATAATAAAACCGAAAAGTTTGTTGTTTTTTATTATATAATCGAGATTTATGCGTCCAAAATTTTTAAGATTATAATAAAATATATCAAATATCGTAGATAACTCTTTTTTCAATTTAATTACTTTTTCAAAATAATTAAACAATTTAAATTTTTTGTTTAGTCCGACGGTTATTTTGTAATCGACAAATACGTTGGAGAATAGGAGAGAAAAAAGATAGATATTTTTAATTGCGGACTTATTGGTAATTTTTTTTATGTCTTCGACAATTAAATCTAAATCGCAATACCCTTGTATAAAACAGTCTTTTAAATTTGTCAAATCCTTATCGGTATAAATAGAAACGATTTTTCTCAGATTAGGAATCTCTTCCGCCAGCAGATTTTTCACAAAAATTCTACCTTTTACGGCAGAGTTCAGACTTATATAGTATAATCTTAAATTATTATAAAACTGTTCGACGCTTGTTTCCGTTCTAAACGATAAATATTGGAGATTATCGATATTTTTGTTATATTCTACTAAATATGGCAGGAATACTATACCGTCGCAGTATTTTGACAGAGCGGACAAATTATCCGATATAACTTTACCTCCCTCTTTTGATACTAAGTCGCATATTTTTCTTCCGCCGGTAATAACGTAATCTTCTTTTATATTTTTAATATATATCGTTTCGTCGTTTTTTGCGCTCCTAATTGTATCGTCGTAAAAAATAAGTAAACCAATATCGTTTATTGACGTTTTTTGAAAAATATTTTCTAAAAAACGGCGCTCTTCGTCGGTTTGTAGATTACCGTTCCAGTTTTTAATTGTTATAGAGTCGGTAAAATTCGGAAAAGTTTTTTTTATCTCGGATATTTTCATATTATTTGACAAGAACTTCTTATAATCGATAATTACAGAAAAAGTTTTGTCAAAATCGTCGGTTTTTTGTTGATTTACGTTTTTCTTAATTAATTCGTTTAAGGTATCCGATAGATAAATAGAAAAATCTATTTCATCGCTTGAAGAAAACGACAGCGTTTGGCGCTCTTTTTCAAAGAATTCAATTTTTATATCATTTTTATAAGACAAATCTATCAGTAAAAAAATATTTTCAGATTGAGCTATAACAAATTTATATTTAATTACGCGGGAACTATTTTTTAAAATATCTTTATAGTCAAACCTGGCGTTTCCAAACGCCGCTAATTCTTCGGGCGATAATATGGAAGTTTTTTGATAAAATTTGAATTCTATTACATTATTCTCGTTTTTACAAACGGTTAACGCCTTAACTTCGCCGTAATAATAATCATTACAAGCTCGAGCGTTTAAAGCGTTAGCTGAAAATGCATAGTTGTTTATAAATTTGGTATCGTTCATTGGACGTTGTTTAGGTCGAATATAATTTTTAAGCCTTTTAAAGGCAGAACGTCGTCTATAAAATCAAAAAGGCCTGATTTTAAAAATATTTTAGATATGCCGCCGGTCGCGATTTTGATATAATCGGAAAATTGAGCCTCTTCGGCTATTCTTTCGATCATCCCTTTCAAAGCGTAATAGTTAGAGAAATATACTCCCGACTCGATCGCCGATAAAGTATCGTCGGTCAGCAACCTATCGCAATAGCATATGTCGATAGAGGGCAATCTGGAGGTTTTTTCTTTTAACGCTTGCGTTGCCGTCGCTATTCCCGGAAATATAGTTCCGCCGAGGTATCTCCCGTCTTTAGACACTACGTCGATTGTGGTGGCGGTTCCCATATCGACTACGATTGCGTCCTTTTTGTAAATATTGTAAACGGCGGACGCGTTGACAAGCCTATCGGCGCCTACCTCGCGGGGATTTTTATACGAGTTAGTTATACCCATTTTCAAATTGTTAGACGTCGATACTTTCAAAATATTTTCATTAAAAAATGTCGAAAACATATCTTCAACAATCCTATTTAGCGGTAAAACCACTGAAGAATAAATCAACGATTTAATCTTGTATCTATCTATCTGATTAATAGATAAGAAGTTTAGTAAAAATATACCAAGCTCGTCGGAGGTAATATTTTGACGAGTATAAAACCTTACCTCTTTCAATATTTTTATCTCTCCGGCTTTGAAAGATAATACTCCAGCTTCAATGTTGGTGTTTCCGATATCTATCGCTAATAACATAAAAACCTTCTTTGTACAATAAATATTACGTATTCTAACGCTCTCAATTATGAATAAGCGCCATGAATAAGCAAATCTTGTAATTTTGTTATTTATCAAAATATTTTATTTTGATATTTCTTCGATTATAGGTTTAAAAAATTCTTTATAACTTTTGACTTTCTTTACGGCTTCGCTTTTTGAATCGGCTTTTGTCGAATAGTAGAATTTTATTTTTGGTTCCGTCCCGGAAGGTCTGATTGTAATTTTAGAATTATCTCCTAATAAATATTGAATTACGTTTGATTTGGGCAGAGTATATACGCCGTCCGTCGAGTCGTAAACCGTATCTTTCTCGTAATCTATCTTTTTTACTACTTCATCGTCGCCGATTTTAGAAAAATTTTTGTTTTTAAAAAAGGTCATCATATCTCTGATTTTTTGCATTCCTACGATGCCGCCTATGGTTATAGACTCTGTTTCATCGTAAAAATACCCGAACTTTCTAAATATCGTCTCAAGATAATCCGCAATAGAGCTGTTTATCGATTTTAAAAACGCGGCGCATTCGGCAATAATCAAAGCGGAAGAGATCGAGTCTTTATCTCGCGCGTAAGTTCCCGGAAGATAGCCGTAGCTCTCTTCGCAACCGAAAACATAAGTATAATTGCCGTCCTTTTCAAAATTGTTAATCTTATCGGCTATAAACTTAAATCCCGTCAATACGTTGAAAACCTTAACCCCAAAATACTCTCCGATTACGTCCTGCAAATTTGACGTAACGACGGTTTTAACTACGGCGGCGTTTTTAGGAAGTTTACCGGATTTCTTAAGCTCGGACAAAAGATAATATTCCAAAATAGCGCCTATCTGATTGCCGGTTATAATTATATACCCTCCGGTTTTATCTCTTACTACGACGCCCATCCTATCGGCGTCCGGATCCGTCGCAATTAATATATCGGCGTCGTTTTTCAATAAAACGTCTATCCCCATCTCTAAAGCGACCTTGTCTTCAGGGTTTGGCGACTTTACCGTCGAAAAATCGGGATCCGGTATCATTTGTTTATCAACCAAAAAAACGTTTTTGTATCCTAACGCATTTAACGCTTTTGGTATAAGAACGCCGCCCGTTCCGTGCAAAGGAGTATAAACGATTTTTAAGTCGCTAAATTTAGCCATATCTTTATGCATTAATAAATTGTAAGCGGAATTGAGAAATTTATCGTCAAAAGTTTCGTCTATATATTCGATCGCCCCTTTTTTTACTAATTGCTCAAAATCGTCTTTTTTAACGTCGTTTAGCGTAACAACTTTTCTAACTTCGGATATTATAGCTTTATCGTCCGGATTTATTACCTGCGCGCCGTCTTTCCAATAAACTTTATATCCGTTATACTCTTTTGGATTGTGGCTTGCCGTAATCACAATCCCCGTAACGCAGCCAAATTCTCTGACGGCAAAGCTCAGTTCCGGCGTCGGTCTAATATCTTTAAAAATATAAGTTTTAATGCCGTTTGAAGCCAATACGGCTGCGGCTTCCTGAGCAAATTCTTTAGAATATTTTCTGGAGTCGTACGCTATAGCCGCTTTCGGAGAATCGAAATTTTTACTATTCACATAATTAGCAAGCCCCTGCGTAGCTTTAGATACGACGTAAATATTCATACCGTTAGCGCCGTTTCTTATGATACCTCTCATACCGCCGGTGCCAAAATCAAGATCGACTGCAAATCTTTCAGCCAACTCCTTCTCGTTATTATCGTCTATTAATTTTTGAATTTCATTTCTACACTCTTCTCCAAAAGGACTTTTGGTCCATTCAATCGCTCTTTTTAAAATTTCTTCTTTATTAAAAGGCATATTTGTCTCCATAGTAAATGATTATTAATAATAAAAAATTTAAATTATTTTAACTTTATTGTCAAGAATTATATAATAGGATTTAACGCCCCGTCGTTTTTTTGGAAAATGACGCATATGTGTCGAATTTTTATGCGACAATTGTCGCGCGTTATTAACGCGACACATATGTGTCATTTTAAAGAAACTGTCTCAAAAGTTGTTATTCCCCAAAAAACCGACGGGGAAGCTGGGAGATAGATCGGATATTAAAGTAGACCGATAGATAAAATAAAAACGATACCGGAGCATAACGCTCGCGATATCGTTTGAAATTATTATTAACTAATATTAATAACCAATGCTCGGAAAATCGAGCAACCAAGGTTCAAACTTGCTTGAATCGTTGTTCCAGTAAAACGCTCTTGCGTCTCCGGTTACAGTGTCAATCCAGAAAACGTTAATGATATAACCCGATTCGGGGTTAAAATCAACTTGAAGTTCGTATCTTTTTGAATTTGATCTTTTAGGATCGGGAAAATCCGGAAAATAAGCTGACCAAAGTTCAAATCTCTTATTCTTACTGTTCCAGTAATAAGCTTGGGGGTCGCCTGTGTAGGTATCAAACCAAATGACGTTGGTTATATAGATATACTTGCCCTCCTTTTTTTGCGTCGTCAACATTCGATATCTTTCGGGAGCGGGTCTTGCTCCGGCGTAATTTGGAAAAGACGTCCCCCATAATTGATATTCGCTAGCGTTATAATTCCAGTAAAAAGGGGTAACTCTTCCGTTATAAGTGTCTACCCATATAATGTTTTCATTATAATCGTTAGACGGATTTAAAGAGGTTACCAACTCGTAAGTCTGAGAATTTATAGCGAAAGCTACAAATAACATAACCGTAAGTATTAAAAATTTCTTCATAGAAGCCTCCTGTTAGGTATATTATATTTCATTTTTTATAAATATCAATGAATTTTTAAGAAATTCTACATTTTAATTCTTAAAAAAAAATATTTTGTTTATTTAAAAACTATGTTATAATCCGGTATTGTAAGTAGTAGTAGTAAAAAGGGATCTTATGTATATAGACGATAATAAATTTAACGAAAAAACGATAGCGAAACTTGAAAACATTAGGAAAAGATACAAAGAACTTATCGTTAAACTGTCCGACATGGAAGTTATAAACGATCAGAATTTATATAAAGAATTATCTAAAGAGATGTCTAATATTGAGGACATTTCAAAAAAATACGACGAATACGACTCTTTATTAAAAAACTATCAAGGCGCGTCCGAGATTATAAAATACGAAAGCGATTGCGATATGATCGATATGGCAAAAGAAGAAGTCGCCGATATTGAAAACAAATTTGAAAAAGTTAAAGACGAATTAAAATTTCTTTTAGTCCCCCCCGATCCTCTTGCGGATAAAAATATAATAGTTGAAATCAGAGCTGGAACCGGCGGAGACGAAGCGGCAATATTTTGCGGAGATTTATTTAGAATGTATAGCAGATATGCCGAAAAAAAGAATTGGAAAATCGAAATTATAGATTATAACGATTCAGGAGTCGGGGGGTATAAGGAGATTATATTCTCAATTAGCGGAAAAAAAGTGTACGAAAATCTTAAGTTTGAATACGGCGGTCATCGAGTTCAAAGAATTCCTGTAACGGAAGCAAACGGCAGGGTTCACACTTCCGCCGTAACGGTAGCCATTATGCCGGAAGCTGAAGAGGCCGACGTAGAGATAAATCAGGACGATTTGAGGATCGACGTTCTAAGATCCGGCGGGGCCGGGGGACAACACGTCAATAAAACCGAGTCCGCCGTTCGAATAACTCATATTCCCAGCGGTATTGTCGTAAAATGTCAAGACGATAGAAGTCAACACAAAAATAAAGCGTCCGCAATGAAAGTATTGAGATCGAGATTGTTTGAAAGAGAGATGGAGAAACTTCAAAATGAAAGATCGTCGATGAGAAAGGAACAAGTGGGATCGGGAGACAGATCGCAAAAAATACGCACTTATAACTTTCCTCAAAATAGAGTTACCGATCATAGAATTAATCTTACTTTATACAAATTGGATTTTTTTATGTTGGGAGAACTTGACGAAATGATAGACGCGTTAAAAATTAATTCTATAGAAGAAATTATGAGAAATGAAGATTAATTTATGAAAGAGACTACGTATAAGATTAAAATATTTAAATAGCGGAGTTTTTTTTGATAAGCATTAGATATAAAATATTGGTAGTAGTAGTTCCTTTATTATCCGCCAGCATGATATTGCTAACGATAGTGTCGGTAGGTTTTGCTCGAAACGGTATTACCAAAATAGCGACTGAATTTTTGGGATATAAAATTAATGAGATTATTCAGAAAGCCGCTAACGAAGTCGAGACTTTGAAGGAATCCGGGTTCGGTTCGGATCCTATGTTTGTAGAAGAAATAAAAAAAGGCGTCGAATCTTACGCCGGAAGTATTACAAAACGAGACATTGAGTCGGTTTTGGCGATAGACGGCAAAGGTATAATCCGAATATCGACGGATTCGTTTTTAAAAACGGGACAGGAAGTCGACTTTTTTCATTTGTTCAGCTCAAAAGAATCCGATTGGATAGAGTTTAAAGTAAACGGTCTGAGCAAGGTAGGTTTTTACAAATATTTTCAAGAGTGGGATTATTATTTTTTATTATCGGTTTATTCGTCAATGTTTTATAAAGACGCAAATAATCTCTTCTCAAATTCGATTTTGATACTATCGGTAAGTATTTCTATTACGGTAATACTTTTGTTCCTGTTTATTAATTACATTTTAAGCCCTTTAAAAATAGTAGTAGACGCAATGCGGGAGATTATTAAAAAAAACGATATGTCCGCTAGAGTGCCCGTAAAATTTAACGACGAGATCGGCGAACTATCTTTTACTTTCAATAATATGCTTAACGAACTTCAAACCGCATACGATCAAATCAAAGAATACGCTTATCAATCGGTGCTGGCTCAAAAAAAAGAGGAACGAATAAAAAATATGTTCCAAAAATATGTGCCTCAAGACGTAGTAAACGAGATAGTGCACAATCCGGATCAAGCTCTTGTCGGTAAAAACTCCAACGTGTCGATTCTTTTCTCCGATATTCGAAGTTTTACCACTATCTCCGAGACTATGTCGCCCGAAACGTTGGTAGACTCGTTAAATAGATATTTTATTATTATGGTAGATATTATTTATAAACGCAGGGGAGTTATCGACAAATATATAGGCGACGCTATTATGGCGATTTTTGGAGCTCCAAAACAGTATGGAGACGATCCCCAACAAGCCGTATTATCCGGTCTTGAAATGCTTGAAAATCTGGAAAAATTTAATCAAGGTCAAAGAGAGAGAGGCTTTAAAGAATTTCATATCGGAATCGGGATAAATTATGGACTTGTAACGGTCGGCAACATAGGCACTTCTCAGAAAATGGATTATACCGTTATAGGCGACGCCGTAAACTTAGCTTCAAGATTGGAAGGATTAACAAAAGAGTACCGCGTCAAAATTATAATTTCAGAAGGGACTTATGAAGCCGTTAAGGATTACTTTTATGTCAGAGAAATTGACAGAGTCAGGGTTAAAGGAAAATTTAAGCCCGTAAAAATATTTGAACCGGCAAGAAAATTAACAGCCGAGCAAAAAAAAGCGTGGACTCTGTATAATAGCGGCGTAAGAAGTTTTCTGGAAAGAAGATGGAACGAATCGGAAAAATTATTTCTAAACGCTTTAGATATTTTGAAAAACGACTTTTTGACAGAAAAATATTTGGAAGATATAAAAGTATTTAGAAACAACCCTCCCGAAGACGATTGGGACGGCACTACGATCATGACGCATAAATAAAATAATTTTAGATTAAAAGTTAAAAAAAAACGCCTCTTTATCAAGGGCGTTTTTTTTAAAATTAACAACTAACATTACCGCTTGGACAGATTAAAAATCTTTATCCATTACGGTTTTTCGATTTGCTTTTTTTGCGTTAGCAATAGCGTTGTCGCAAAGTTCTTTAACCTTAGCGGACAAAACGTCGGCTACTGCGGCGGACGTATTCATTCCGGCCGTATTCTTAATATACGCCTTAACTTTAGACATAACCGCCAATACTTCCTTTTTTTCTTCAGCCATTATTTTCTCCTTAATTACTTTAATGCGCAACTATATATAAAAAAATCATATTTATCAAGAATAATTTGATATAAAATACCGATTTTTTATTTCAACCCGGTAGAACCAAATCCGCCTGCGCCTCTATTTGTATCGGTTAAGCGCTCAGATTTATGGAATACCGCATCTTTTACTTCCGAAAAAACCATCTGAGCGATTCTTGTTCCAACAGTTATTTTAAATTCTTTATCAGAGTGATTTATCAAACAAACTTTTATCTCTCCGCGATAGTCCGCGTCTATAGTTCCCGGAGAATTTAAGACCGTAACGCCGTTTTTTGCCGCCAATCCGCTTCGAGGTCGGACTTGAGCTTCGTAACCGCGCGGTATTTCTATAGAGATACCCGTTGAAATAAGTTCAAAACAGCGCGGTTTCAATATTTTATCTTCAGATGAAAACAGATCAAACCCCGAAGAGCGTTCGGTTTGTTTTTGCGGAATAAAAGCTTTTTCGTTTAATAAAACAATATTTACGTTCATCAAAAATCCCAATCAACTAAATTTAATTTCTTCTTGTATAGATATTGAGTAAAAAACAGATCTTTATTAAAAATTCGTTCAATCAAGCTGTTAATGTCGTCAATTTTGGTATTTTTTATTAATTCAATAATATCCGAATGCGAATAATATTTATCGTATTTTAAGTTTATCAAAGCCAATCTCTGCATTCTTTTTTGAAGAACGTCGTAATTAAGCAATATTTCGTTTGTTTTTTGATTTTTTATTTGTTCTAATTCTTTTTTATTGATTCCTTTTGATTTTATCTCTTTTAACGCGTTTGATATTTCGACTATAGTTTTATCTGCGTTTTTTGGCAATACCGAAACGTATATTGAAAACATATTTTCATATCTGTATTTGTTAAAATACGAGTAAATATAGTAACATAATCCCAGCTCTTCTCTGATTCGTTGAAACAATTTTGACGACATAGATTCGCCTACGACAACGTTAAGCAGGCCGCATCTAAAATATTCTTCTTCAGTTAATTTAAAATTTGAAGTTCCCATTAAGATATGTAATTGCTCCGAATGTATCAAACTAAAATCTTTTGTTTTTATACTCTGTAGCGCCTTTTCCGACTTAATAACTTTTGATCTTCTGAATTTTATTTTTGAAATTAAATCGATTGCCTCTTGTTTATTAAAATTTCCCGATATAGAGATCGTAAGATTGTCGGAAGTAAATAGATTGCAATAAAAGTCGTACAATTCGTCTCTTGTAACGGAAGAGATGTTTTTTTCGGTTCCGATTATCGGGCGTCCCAGCGAATAACCGTCAAATAAATTGCCAAAAAAATCTTCCTGAATTTTGTCCTCAGGATTTTCTAAAGTAGATTTGATCTCATTTATGATAACGTCTCTTTCAAGATCCATTTCAGTTTTATCAAATATCGAATTATTGTATAATTCGGCGATTAAACTAAGATTATCAATTAACGATAAATAAGGCGTTCTATTATAAATAAATATTAATTCATGCGTAGTATAAGCGTTGATAAATCCGCCCATCCTGTCAAACATATTTGCTATTTGATTTTTGTTATAATTAGTCGTTCCTTTAAAAATCATATGTTCGCAAAAATGAGAAAAACCGCTTTGTTCATATTTCTCATCTCTCGATCCCGAATTAACAAAAAAACCGATAGAAGCGGACTGATACCCCTCTATGCGCTCAAGCAGCAAAGTAACGCCGTTATCCAGAACAATCTTATCGTAATTATCTTTGATTTGAATAATATTTCCTTTTTTTAGATTGATAATAAAATGGAGATGGCGGGAATCGAACCCGCGTCTTAAAATCTGCATTCGAGCATACTACATGCTTATTCGGTAATTAGTTCTTAGGGAAATAACCGGCAACCGACGCTCCTATTATTTCCGGCAACCTCTAAATCTTAGTCGTCCTTAGAGATATCGAACAACCCATCCCCGTTGGTTTACGGCGCATCTTTGAAGTACGGGGAAAACTCCGCGGAGGCCGTAACGGCTTATGCCGCTAAAGCGTAATTTTCGTTTGCGTTTATTGCAATTACGGATTTATAAGCGGACCCGTACCGCTGCATGCAAACTCTAAACACAACAATTTCAATCGAATCCAGAGCATCCCCTGAACTATAATACATAGTATAATACTATTTTAAAATTTGTCAAGAAATATTTATAATAAAAAACCGACGGGGACTATTATAAGTTGAATTTATTTGACAAAAATAAAAAAATATCTTAAATTATTGAAATATTTTTTTATTTTTGAGGATTTATTATGATCAACGTACAGGATATACGAAAAGGAATGATATACAAAATGGACGGCGATTTGTGGACCGTTATGTCTATGCAGCACGTTACGCCGGGCAAAGGAGCGGCTTTCGTAAAAGTAAGAGCGAGAAGTCACAAAACGGGTAATTCTAAGGAGATCAACTTTAGATCGGGAGAAAAGATTGAAGATATACAAGTTTTTGAGAAAGACGCTACTTATCTCTATAAAGAAGGGGAGCAGTATGTTTTTATGGACGAAGAAACCTACGAGCAATATCACGTCGCTCCCGATTTGTGCGAGGACGTAGAGAAGTTTGTAGTTCTTAACGGAAAGGTAACGTTGTCTATACATGACGGAAACGTATTATCGGTTAGCGCGCCAAATTTTGTAACGCTTAAGGTAGTCAAATCTGAGCCCGGTATAAAAGGGGATACGGCGACTAAAGCGACTAAATCTGTCGAGTTGGAAACGGGGTTTGAGATATTAGTTCCTCTTTTTATAAATGAAGACGACGTTTTAAAAATTGACACTAGAACCGCCGAGTATTTGGAGAGAGTTAAGGTTTGAATTTTTTTAAAAGAATTTATTTATCTTATTTACTGCATCAAAGAGATTATGATAAAATTCTTTCAAAAACCGCCTTTAAGATCGGCGGAAATATCGACAAAATTGACCCTGAAATATTAAGATTTCAAGGCGTTTCTTCTTTCTACAAGAAAAATTATTATCATTCGAAAATGTGTTACGAGATTTTGCAGGAGAAAAAGCGCGCTAACAGTAAGGATCTGAACTATCTCGCTTATATGTACGCAAGACACAATGAAAAAGAGAAAGCGCTTTTGACGTGGTGTAAAGCTCTCGATATAGACGGCTCTAATAAAATTGCAAAAAAATCTCTGGATTATTTAAAAGAAAAGGGGAGAGATATTAATTTATCGGAGGACGAGTATTTTGAGAAGATACTTCCGGGGGAGCCGTTTTATATACCCGTAAGAAAGATTATTGTCTTAATCGTATTGATTTTAGTTATTGGTTTAGCGGGTTATTTCTCCGTTATCGGGGGTAAATACCTTTATAAAATTTACAAGTCCAAAAATATCGACAAAAGAACCGAGCTTGAAAAAATATTTCTGCAAGACTTTAATCCTCAAATATTGGAAAGTCCCAAAAACGAACTTAATAAATATTCGTATTCTGAAAAGGAGATTAAAGATAAATTCGATAGAATAAAAAACAGAATACTTGAAGACGACGCCGTGTCCGCTCAAATAAATATCAACCAGATTAAGATGTCTAACGCCTCGCCCGCCGTTAAAATGAAGATGGATATTTTACAAGATTTTATTAACGAGCCCGATTACGCTCTTTTTAAAAACGTAGTCGCTTACAACGACTTCATTAAAGAGCCTAACTTGTATGAGAATGTGTACATAATTTGGTCCGGAAGAGTTATCAATAAGTCTATCTATAAAGATAGAATAGCGTTTGATATTGTTATCGGCGACGAGACGACCGGGACTATAGACGCTATAATTCCGGCGGTTTTTGACAAAGCTGTTATCATAGAGAACAACGAGAATATACATTTGTTTGGTAAAATCAAGTTTGAAGATAAAAAGATATATATCGAAGGTAAATACGTTATTAGGAATTAATTATGAGGTCTGTCGTCCAAAGAGTAAAAACCGCCGGCGTATCGATTAACAATCAAGTTTATTCCTCAATTAATAACGGTCTTTTATGTTTACTTGGAATTTCGCCGGAAGACGGGGAAGAAGATATTAAATATATGGTAGATAAAATAACGAATTTGAGGATTTTTCAGGACGATTCGAATAAAATGAATAAGAGCCTTATCGATATAAACGGAGAAATTCTCGTAGTATCGCAATTTACTCTATACGGCGACGCGCGAAAGGGGAGACGTCCTTCTTTTGATAAAGCGGCAAACGGAGAAAGCGCCAAAATTATATATGAGGAGTTTCTAACCGCTCTTGAATCCGTTATTGCTTCGCATAAAATAAAAACGGGAGTATTTGCCGAAATGATGGAAGTAAATCTTATAAACGACGGACCGGTTACCATATTGTTAGATTCAAAAAGGGGGTTTTAATGAAAGTTGAAACGATCGTAGGCGGAAGCATACAGACAAACTGTTATATTATAATAAGCGGTAATTCTTGCTCGTTATTTGACTTTGTTCCCGAAGTCGAAGATTTTATCAAAAACCGCAAATTAAAAGTTGAGAATGTATTTCTTACGCATATTCATTTTGACCATTTTGAAAATCTTTTTGACTTCCAAAAAAGATACGATTTTAAACTATATATGTCTCAAATAGCCTATAAAAACATTAACGATAAAAGTAAGAATTTGTTATGTTCTATTCCTAAAGAATTTTATCGCGACGTTTTAGACGTTAAGTTAGACAATGCCGAAATTCTTTACGATAACGCCGTAGTAGAGTGGAAAGGTAAAAGAATTGTAGCTTTAGAGAGTCCGGGACACTCTGAAGATTCGCTTGTTTACATATTGCCCGATGAAAAAATAGTTTTTTCGGGCGATACGATATTTTACGGCAGTATCGGAAGGACCGACCTTCCCGGCAGTTCTTACGACGATATTTTTAAATCCATAAAGAAGTTGTTTTCGAAAATATCCGACGAATTTATGCTATATCCCGGACACGGACCGTTTACAAACGTCGAATTTGAAAAAAAGCATAATTATTTCTTAAAATCCGGTCCTTTTAATATAGAACTGTAGTTTTAATAATAAATCTTATCCGCTCCCATAGTCCTTAACAATTTGACTGCGGATTCGGTCATATTTGGATGACCGCAAATATAAAAATCATATTTTGTAAAATCGGATATTTTTTCTTTGATCAAATCCGTTACTCTACCCGTATAAAATTCTTTTTCGCATTCATTTTTTGAAATAGGTTTTTCAATGCAAATTATATTTTCAATATTCATGGTTTTTTTATACGGATTGATATACCGTTCAATAAAATTATCCGATTCCGACATACAACCAAAAAATATTTTGATATTCTTTTTTATTTTATCTTTATTTATTTCGTCGATTATATGTAGGAAAGGGACGATTCCCGTTCCGGTGGCGATAAAGGCGATATCTCTATCCGTTTTGCGATACGTCAAATCGGTAATCGGCATTCTGAAAATAGCCTTATCTCCAATATTGACATTTTGAGCGAATTTTGAGCCGTATCCTGATGGGCGAGTGTCGATAACGACCGTAATCTCGCTATTTTCAACTTTTGCGACGGAATACGCTCGCCATTCCGAAAAAGCTACGTTTATTTTTACATGTTGTCCCGGTATAAAAATTGGATTTTTATCAAACCTAAAGGTCAATTCTATCAGATTGGGAGATACGTTTATTTTTTTTACTAATACTCCGTATTTTTTATCATAACATTTGCGATATATTTTATCAGCAACGTCGCGTTTTTTTTGTTTTTTTGGATTATACGCGAAAACTTTACTCATAACTTTTATTATTCCAAAAAAACCGTTTATATAGCTCGTCGTCGCCATACCGCTAAAAAGAGCCGGAAGTATGCCGTTGCTGATAATGTCCGTTCCGGTCAGGTAAAGATTTTTAACGGGGGTTTTTACTTGCAAATCTTTGATCTTGTATCTTGCGGGAATTTCAGGAAGACCGTAAAATGCTCCGTCTTTTTTTCCGGTAAAATGTTTGAAGGTGAGAGGAGTCGCGACCTCTTTATAGACTATCAGCTCTTTAAAACCGGGAATATATTTCTCTATAAGATCCAGTAAACCTTCGCATATTTTGTCTTTTACGTCGTAATATTGATTGTCCCGCTCTTTCCAGTATTCATTTTTCCACTCTTCGAAAAGACTATAAGGAATAATCGAAACTATATCGGCAGTATGACCGCCGGGTTTACCGCTTTTCATTGACGGAAAAGATAAAAAACAGTAGCAGGCTTGACCTTTTGAAAGATCGTTTAATTTTTTGTTAAACATATCCAAATCATACCCTTCGGTAATCCAGTAATTCTCCCCCTTAATTCCAAGTTTTTCGGGAGATTCTCTAAGTCCGAGATAGACATTAATTCCGCTATAACCGGTATAAAATTTTTTTAACTCCTTTTGAATATTAAATCCCATATCGGGCAACAATTTCAAATACGTCGATTGAACTCCCGTCGCCGATACGACAATCGGAGCGTAAAATTCAACAATCTCTCTATCGATTGAAGATAAATTCCTCGCTTTGACGCCGTAAGCTTTATTATCTTTGATTAGTATTTCTAATACCTCGAAGTTTGTAAAAATTCTTCCGCCGTATTTCTCAATAGTCTGCTCTATATGTATTGAAATTTTTTCGGCGCCGCCGTCGGGAAATATTCCGCCATTATAATAGTGATGCTCTATTAAAGCGTGTACTGCAAACGCGCTGTCCGTTGCCGGAACTCCGTAATTTCCCCATCTTGCCGCTAAAACCGCCCTTAGTTTTTCATTTTTAATATATTTGTTTAAATATTCTTCGGTCGTCATTAACGCTTTCTTTTTTAGAAAAAGAGATAAAAAAATAATCGCTTGCTTAATAGGGGATTTGAAAAATCTGGAGAAAAAATAGAGCAAATACCAAATTCTTGATAAATATACGTCTTTTATATATCTATTGATACTTTTTTTATCTTTTGGAAATAATTCAAATAACGCCTTTTTATAATTTTTAACGCCGCCTTTAACGTCGATTGTAAAGTCCGGAAATATCAGTTTTTCAAATATTTCAGGCATCTTATTCCACTTCAAATTACCTTCGGTCAGAAAGCTAAACATTTGCAATCCCATATTATCCAGAAATCTCTTTTCAAGATTGCCGATATAGTGTAACCCCACATCCCAACTATACGCTCCTCTTTTAAACTCGTGAGTAAGTCCTCCTATCTCGTAATGTTTTTCAAGAACCAAAACTCTTTTCTTATTAATTTTTGATAAAAGACCCGCCGTCGATAGCCCGCCGAGTCCCGACCCTACGACTATAGCGTCAAACGAAAAATTCTGATCCGACATATTAATTATCCGTAAATAAAATTTTTATTACCCGTATGTCCGGGTAAAAAGCGAAAAAATAGCGCCTGGCGTCAAAAAGTTAAAAAAACATTAAAATCATAATATTAAAAAATATATATAATGTCAAGACGTTTTAACCGAAACATGCTCCTTGAGAGAAATTGACACATATGGAGCTATACGCGCCGCGGCGCTTCCCGATGAAAATTTGACACATATGGAGCTGCATACGCCGCGGCTACTCCCCGATGAAAATTGACACATATGCGTCAAAACAAATTTGACACATATGATGCTAAGGTAAAAGTATTGATTAAATCTGCTAAAGCGGTTATATTGAACCTGTTTGGTTAAGTACGATGAAAGATTGTTAGGACGCATGAGCTTCGAGCTCGTACATATGATTAATATATTTAATC
>MWDO01000056.1 GCA_002070605.1 Spirochaetes bacterium ADurb.Bin133 | reverse complement strand
GATTAAATATATTAATCATATGTACGAGCTCGAAGCTCATGCGTCCTAACAATCTTTCATCGTACTTAACCAAACAGGTTCAATTATAACCGCTTTAGCAGATTTAATCAATACTTTTACCTTAGCATCATATGTGGCATTTTCCCACCCCAAAAACGAAATTAAAATTTTAGCTTTGGCCCCCGCTTGCCGTTCCATTAATTTCTACTCCAATTTTCTATTTTCAACCCTTCAATTTTATTAAAATGTTTTTCATTATTTTTTAGACTATAGATCAATATATCCTCATCAATCAAATATAATAATATTTCATGAATAGTCAATAATAATTCATGACAAATAAAAAAATTTACTTACGTTTTTGATTGTAAGATTCCATTAGCGATACGGCGAGTTTGTTAAATTTCTCTTTATCGTTCAGTTCCAGGAATTCCAGAACGTTCATATCGATATTCTCAAAAAGTATCTTCTCTTTATTAAAGTAGGTCATGGCGTTGGCAAGATATACGACAAAAACGGCGTCGGGATTGTTTTCGGCGGTTCGGGGATTGTGATGGCACTTTATGACTTCGTAAACTATATCGGGGAAGTTCCACTTTTTAGCGAGCAGCGCTCCCGTCAAACTATGGCTCAAACCGCCGGCGATATCTTCTATAACTTCTATCGGGAGGTCTTTATTCTCCATCGTTTGTTGAATTCTTTTATAAATATCCGGATTGATCCCTTCGACGACGATTTTTCCGATATCGTGCAAGAGCGTCGCCAGATATATATCGTCCACGTTCAGGTTGAGTTTTTTATATCTCATAAGGTCGTTAGCGTAGAACGCCGCCGTTTCGGAGTGCTTCATTATCTCCTCTATTCTATCCTGAGTAACTTTGTCTTTCAATAATCTCAAACTACTCGACAATAGTATGAAGTTGCTTATTGCGGTAGTGCCAAGTATCTGTATAGCGTCGCGGATATTTCTAACGGCGTTAAGCCGCGTATAGTAAGCGGAGTTCGCCATTTTCAAAACGTCCGCCGTAAGGGACGGATCCATAAGCACCTCTTTTTCTATATCTTCGATTTTCGCCTCTTTGTCGTTTAAAAGCCGTCTCAATCGATTGATATTTTCAGGAATCATCGGAATAGTATCGATTTCTTTTGCTATCTCCTCGGCTATCGTTTGTTCTTCCTCTTTTGAGACAAAACTAAACGGAACAGTTATTTTTATAACGGTTTCGTTCTCTTTTACGTTCATTTTAAAATTTTCGCGGGGCAGTCCGATCTTTCTAAAAAAAAGAAACGTCATTATAATACCGAGTCCGTCCCCTTCCATCGATTTGACCGGACGTTTGTACGCGTCTTTGAGATTGCCGAGCCGTTTGGAGTTATATATCGCTTCGTTAATAAGCCGTATCTCTTCGCCGTGGATTTTAAAATTATTGCTAATGCTCAAAACGAGCGTATTGTTAAACGACTGAAATCCGATTTTTATTTTAAAATCTTCTTGACGCAAATCCTCCAGCATTTTATCTTGATTGGCGGCGGAGTACTCCATAAAATCTTTTATTCCAATCAGATACTTTTGATTTATGTCCATATTCTTCTGTTTGAAATAAATCCGTTTTAAATTTGATTTATTAGCGTTGTTCATCAATTGCGTTATAACAAATTTGAAAGTCGTAATAAGGTTAGTTTTACCCATAGCGGTGAGATAGTTTGCCAATATATCGAATATGTAAATTTTGTCCGGGTATTCTAAGTATTTCGTCTCATAATAGACGCTCTTATCCGATTTTAAGAATTTCATAACGTCAAGATATGCAATATTTTTTCGAACGCCTTTAGCGTCGATAAGAGACTCGGAGTTCATCTCTTTAAGCTCTTCCATTTGCGCCATAACATCGGTATCCTCGGAAGAGCGTTTATCAAGAATATAGCGCGCGTATTGGTAGATATTTTCAAGAATAAGAGAGTTTGTCTGTCTCAATATAGCAAACTCTATTTTTTCGCCGGTTAACTCAAATTTGAGCGATATTTTGCCTTTCTTACTCATATAGCGGTTGAGGTAGTAGATCAAGATCGGATCTAGCGACCACTCCCTTTTTGCGTGAAGATACGCTTCGTCGTAAAGAAAGTTAAATAGTTTAACAATATCGGCGTCTTGACGGGTTATTTTATTAATTATCGCCGATATTATCTTAATAAGCCGCGACTCTATGGGGGCGCTACCGTTCGCAGATTCCGCGGGACTTCTTACGTTTGATATAATGTCCCCGATTTGCCGCCAGTTTACGGTCGTATCGTCCTTGCATTTATTTAGATATTTTATAGAATATTCAAAAAATTTTCCTATTCTCTCCTTCTCGGACTCGGTAAGAGTTTTCTTTTTTAATCCAAGTTTAAATATCTCGTCGGTATCCATTATTAAGCGCATTTTACCCAGTTTTGAAAATAACAGCGCTAATGCAAAAAAATAGGGATTTACGTCGACGACGGCCATTTTTATCTTCGACGCCTTTATCGTATAGTCCTCTCTATAGTCCAGTTCCTCGCGCTTTATGTAAGAGTCGAGAATATCGCCGTAAATTTTACCGAGATCTTGTAAAAGATACGTATCCGATGCAAATTTGATAACGTTTGACATCTCGTTTTCAAAAAATTTGAGGTAGTCGGATTTTGTCTCATACTGCTTTGTAACTTCAAGATTTTTTTTAAACTCCGCAATCTCGTCGGATATAATTCGTTTGACTTTCAGTATGTAGCTGTTTATATCGATAATCAGCGGATTTATTTTAAATACGTTTTTGGCGTCTTGAGAAATATCCGATCTCGACAACTCTATATTGTAATAATTAATAAGCGCTTTAATGGGATACCGCTCGATATCCTTTCTTAACTTGACGATCTCGTTTTTATAGGGAATTATATCCTTGATCGATTTGACAAAATTTATCCTTGATAGAGTTATCCTTCTCCTGCATCTATATCTGTTGGCGTCGAGATAGAGCGCCCTTGCGTAAAAATGATTCATCAATTTAGAGTACTCTTTAAAATTGGAGTAAATCGCCATAACAGAGCGCAAGATCTCTTCCGCCCCTTCGGCTTGCGAACAGAGTAAAAGAGAGAGATATTTGCTAAGATTTTTGATAATAGAAGAGGACTCTTCCTTATAATACGCATGTTCTACGTTAAAAAGCGCTCTATAATCAAACTCCTCTTTATTCAGCAGTTTAACCATACAGATCGTTAAAACAAATATTCTTGTTTTTAGCGCTTTATCAAACGCGCCGTTTTTTTTAATATCGCGCGCTATATCCAGAGCCGTTTCGTTAAGAAAAAAAAGCGCCGATCTCAGCAATATCTCTTTTTTAGCCTCTTTATGTTGAAAATATTTAATCAGAGTATTGACGAAATCTTCTCGATAAGAGGCGAATTCTTCAAGATTTACGATAACCGAGCCTCTGTAAATATCGTCTTTAATATAATCGATACAAAAACATAGATATTTTGTAAGAGCCGTTATATAATTGTGCATATTTTGCGATTTGGAATAGTTTAAATCGTCGCGGAGATACTTTGAGCAATAGGAAAAACAGCCGGGGGACGGTTCAAAATTGGCAAAGTAATATAACGCGCAATAATTTCTTCCGAGGTTATTAATTAATAACTTTTCATTTTCGTCGGCGTCTTTAACGTCCGCCGATTCAAGAATGTTTTTTGCAATATCCAGATATAAATTTATTTCATTCGGGTCGTTCAGCTCCCTCGCGTTAACGTATAACCTGAGAGAGATATAGGAGATATAATAACGTTTTTTATCAAAATCAAGCTCCGCGTCGATATGCGCAAGTTTGTTCAACAAAAAATCTAAAGTAGCGAGATCGCTTTTGAGCTCTTTGAATTTATTATTATCCGGATAAAAAGGGTAGTTATCATATCTGCTTATCAAAACGTCGATATGCGATACCGCCTTATCCGTCTCTATCGTTTGCAAATTCTGCAGATTCGAGGGAAGATTCTCCTTCTGCGACAAAAAATTCTCCGCCAAATCTTGACTATTAAATAGCTGCTTTACGACAACGTCTGTTATTAGCTGGTTTGATATCATTACCGACTACAACTCCCCGAGCGCTTTAAGAGATATCTCATTATAATATTTTTTTTCCTCTTTTACAATAGTAATTCCGCAAACGCTTCGATTATTTTAAAATGAAAATCTAGTTTGACTTGATAAATTAACCTTAAAGTTTATTATATTGTTTCAAATAATAATCGTCGGTTAATAAAGATATGCCTCGGTTTACAGATTGTATTAATAACGCCCGATCAAACGGATCTTTGTGAATTAGCGGAATATCGTCTAATTTTTGCAAATCATCGATTGTTAAATCCAAAAGTCGTATAGAATGTCTTTTACAATTTTTGACGATGAAATCTACGATATTTTCTTCCGTTTTAAATTTTCCTATGGTTGATTTTATAATAAGTTCCCATGCCGAAATAACGCTTAAATATATCTCGTTATCGAAATCTGTTATAATTTTAGAAATTTCCTCGTCAAGTTTTGAGTCATTCCCAATATACCAAAGAAAAATATGAGTATCTAGCAAATATTTCATTCAAAACCTAAAACTTTTAGTTCTTCTTCAGATAGGGGAGTCGAAAAGTCGGAACTCATTGTAAAGGTATTTTGGGCAAGCCCAATGGGACGGCTTTTCAATCGTTTTTTTTCAACTTTTTTCTCTAATAAAAAATCGATAAAAAGCAGCGCTTCGCTTTTCAAATCTTCCGGTAAATTTTCTATTTTTTTATTTATCAAGTCGGCGATCATTTCAACATCCTCTTTATGAATATAATATTTTAGTTTTATAAAGTCAATTTTTAAAATTTTAAAATGAAAATCTAGTTTGACTTGATAAATTATATTTAGTATATTTGATTCAGAATTAATAACAGATCCAATAGGATTCATAAGGAGTATCTTTATGAAAAGATTAGCGTTAGTTTTGGTATATTCGGCTTTAATATCTCTCGTTTATACTCAAAATCTTCCGGAATTAACGGGCAGAGTCGTCGACGTAACGGGAACTCTAAGCCCGGCCGAAAAAAACGATATTGAGAAATTCCTTGAGAACTTCGAAAAATCTACCGGCGCTCAGATGGTAGTCGCTATAATAGATACTTTGAGCGGCTACAGCATAGAAGATTATTCTATCAAGCTCGCCGAAAAGTGGCAAATCGGGCGAAAGGGAATCGACGACGGCGTTATAATCCTTGTATCTCTCCGCGATAGAAAAATGCGAATCGAAGTCGGATACGGGCTGGAAGGGACTATTACCGACGTTTTAGCGTGGAAAGTAATAGAAAAATTTATGAAACCGCATTTTGTAAACGGAGACTACTATTTGGGGCTCAAATCGGCGGCGATAGGTCTGGCAAAACTTGTAGGTTATAAAACGGATAGTAAGAACGCTTATATAAACGACTCAAAATACGCCTCTAAAATACGGAAACAAAATACGGAGAAATTAAAAAATAAATTTTTATTCCCAGTTTTGGCTGTTTGTTACGCTCTAGGACTTGGAATAAGAAGAGCTTTTAAATCTTTGATCAACTATAGCGGAACGGCTCCCAAAATAGCTCTATCCATTTTAGCGCCGATCGCGACGTTGTTGTTAATAGCGCTATTCGTTCTACTTCAAGGAACGGCGATAATATTTCTGATAGCCATGATACTCGGTACTCTCGGATCGACCGTTTTTTACCTTCTTGCAAGCGATTCGGGCGGCGGATCGTCCGGGGGAGGCGGTTCGTTTAGCGGCGGAGGGGGCTTCTCAGGAGGAGGAGGCAGCTTCGGCGGGGGCGGAGCGTCCGGAAGCTGGTAAAGAGTATATAATAATTTTATAGATGGATTATATTTTTATTAAAAATCTAAAATATTTACGTTTTTTTGTAAAATCAATTAAAACAATCAATGTTTTTATTGTTTTTTTTTGAATATATGTAGTATATTAAACAATGAGACTAATTATGAATAAGGAGGGTATTATGAAAAATAATATCAAGAAAACTTTTAAACCGGTATTTTATGTACTTGCGGCATTAGCTCTGTTGTTCTCAATTGGATGCCCCGGAGCAAGCGGAGGAGGCGAAACGGCGATCGACGATTCGGCGAGCGACGTTAAGATTATACCTTCGGCTGTTTTTTCTACGGGGGATCTAGCCGGCATTATAGACAGAAGCGTCAACAGAAACAGAGCCGGCAACGAGTTTTTGACCGTCGATACGGTAGGCAAACTTCTTATGCCTCTTTTTACTGGAATTAAACTTACTACTGAAAATCTTGAAACGACAAAAGAGTCTGACGATTCTTTTACTATCAAAAGACATTTTGGAAAATACATGAATAGATCCGTTCTTATCAACGTTAAACCAAGTTCTTCCGGCACCGTGATAAAATACTATCAGGACGTAGACAACGATACGATAAAAGATTCGACCGATATAGAGATAGGTACGGCGACCGTTGCTTACGCTCAAGCGAATACCCCGTCTCACGGCAGTTGGGAATTTTCCCAGTCATTAAATAACCCTTTTGGCGGAGAAAGTTTCAAACTCGACGCAAGCGGCGATTACGGTCCGACCGGATTTCTGGGAAACGGGAAATTCGTTATAGCGACTAACGATTACTCCGGTAATTTCGACGTTACATGGACGGAAGTCGGCGGATACAAAACCATTAGAGTCAGAGACGGCTCTATAATGCCAAAAACGACTATGACGGCTGATTATTTTCAAGTTCCGAGCCTGAATATAACCATTGAGATAAATTCGACCACAAACGCTTCAGAAGTAAGAGAGGTTACCACGACGGAAGAAATAGACTCTTCCGGGAACAAAGTTAAACTGGAGAGAAACATTACGACAAACAACGATCAAAACGGAATAGTAACGTCGGGAAGCTATATAATATATAAAACAGTTTACAATTCAGAGGGAGCCGTTACAACCCCAAGATATTTGCTAACAGAAGGAGAAGTCGATCCTAACGCTACTACCACCACAAATCCCAACGCTACGACTACTACGACAATTCCGTCAAATCTCCCCGCGCCTTACGCTTATTATTCCTGCGATGCTGATGTTGTCGATAACATTTTAGCAGATGATAGCGGGAATAACAGAACGCTGACAAGGAATGGTACTAATTGGCAGTTATCAACAAGTCACGCTAAAAAAGGAAACTCGATTAGATTATCAAATAACGACATGTCTTCAAGCGGGACATATCTGTATGGAAGCGGATTTCCGGCATTTGACAATCTTGCTCTAACTGAAGGATTTTCAGTCTGTATGTGGGTAGCAAGAGAAAACAGTACAAGTTATATTTTTAGTATGACTGATAAAAATAATACTTCCGGAATAGAAATAGCAATGAAAATAGATAATAATAGATTATCAGCTTTCATAACTGGAGGACGTCAAGTAACTGATAATACTACGACGATCTCTAAAAATGTTTGGACTCACGTTTCTGCAGTTTGGAAATTTGACGCTTCTTCCGGGAAATATAAAGTTACTATCTACACGAACGGAGTAGAAGTAAATGAAATTACAGCAGAAAGGGAACCAAGTTCATCAGGAAATATTTCTATAGGAGCTGTAGGCGGAAACTCAGGAGGTTATGTTTATAAGGGATTGTTAGACGAAATTAGAATTTACGATACAGCTCTAACTGCGGATCAAATAAAAGCGGATATGGCTTTAAGTCAATAATCTAACCCTTAAAAAAAACGGCGTTCAAAAAAAAACGCCGTTTTTTTTATCTTTCTGCATAACGTTTTCAAATTCAAATTATAAAAATTTTGTTCAAAATAAATTTTTTAAATTATTTCTTGACAAACGACCGCGCGGTCAGTTAAAATAATATTTTTCAAATATTATTATTTTTGGAGATTTTATGTACGAAAATTTAAGAACCTTGGTCGACGTTATCTATAATTCCAAAGAGAGATTTCCGGATAAGGATTTTTTACAGCATAAGGATAGGGGCGTCGAAAACAAATTTCAATCTATTTCATACAGAGAATTCGTAGTTTTTATGGAAAACTTATCGGCGTCTCTTTACGGCATTGGCGTTAGAAAAGGGGATAAGATCGGATTTATTTCGGACAACTGTTACAAATGGTTAATTGCAGATATGGCGATACAATCGCTTGGAGCCGCCGACGTCCCGAGGGGGTCGGACTCTACAGCCGACGAAATATCTTATATACTCAATCATAGCGATTCAAAATTTTGTATTGCCGAAGATCCCGCGCAGGTAAATAAGATTCTAACCGAATATGATAATTTCTCCGGTATAAAAGACTTTATTATTCTTTTTGGAAAAATAGAAGATATCAAATCCTCCGATAAAACGATAAGATTTCATCATTTTGACAATCTTTTGAAAGACGGCGAACAGTTAAAAAACAGGTATAAGCGCGAGTTAGAAGAAATTCGAAATTCAATAACGGAGGAGGATTTGGCTACTATAATCTATACGTCCGGCACTACCGGTCTTCCCAAAGGGGTTATGCTTTTACATAAAAATATTCTACAAAATTTACACTCTATGCCGTCAATAATGCCCGCTACCGAAAAGGATAGATGGGTATCGATTCTACCGGTTTGGCACGTATTTGAGAGAACGGTTGAATATTGTATAATGGTTACATGCGGCTCGATGGCTTATTCAAAACCTGTTGCAAAATATTTACTTCCGGATTTAGCGGAAATTAGACCGACCTTTATGGTTTCTGTTCCCAGAGTTTGGGAAGCTCTCTATACCGGCATTATAGCGAACGTTAAAAAAGGTTCAAAAATAAAGGGTTTTCTATTTAAGTTTTTTGTGGCTATAGGAACGGTCTATATGAAACAAAAGCGAATTTTACTAAATAGAGTTCCTATTTTTAAGAAACCTTTTTTCCTTGTAACATTTTTCAAAAAATTACGGGCGGTTATAACTATCTCTCTTTTATTTGTTTTAGACGCGCTTGGAGACATACTTGTCTTTTCAAAAATTCGAGAGAAAACCGGCGGCGCTTTAATATGTCCGATTTCCGGCGGCGGCGCGTTGCCCGAGTACGTCGACAACTTTTTTTCAACGATCAAAATTAATATTTTTGAAGGATACGGTCTAACCGAAACGTCTCCGATAGTATCGGTCAGAGATTTTTACAGACCCGTCGCAAAAACAGTCGGCAAGCCGGCTCCGGGAGTCGAAGTTATGATTGGCGACGATAACTGGAATAAGCTCCCCAATCAACACGAAAAAGGGATCGTATATGTAAAGGGGGATCTTGTTATGGCCGGATATTACAAAGACAAAGAGAAAACAGACGCCATAATAAAGGATAATTGGTTTAACACGGGCGATCTTGGGAGACTTACAATAACAGGCGAGATTCAATTATCCGGAAGAGCAAAAGACACTATCGTACTAACGGGCGGCGAGAACATCGAGCCAAATCCAATTGAAGATAAACTTTTAGAAGAACCGCTTATTAATCAAGTTATGGTAGTCGGTCAAGACAAAAAAACTCTTGGCGCTCTCGTAGTTCCGGCGAGAGAACCGCTGGAAGAGTTCGCTAAACAGAACGGCATCGCTTTTAAAGACTTTAAAGATTTGTGTAAAAACGATAAAGTTTTAGAAGAATACTCAAAAATTATAAAACATAGGATAAGTCATCATACGGGATTTAAGAATTTTGAAAAAATAACCGGCTTTGTATTATTGCCCGATCCTTTTGAAGTGGGAAAAGAACTAACAAATTCTCTCAAGATGAAAAGAAACGTTATCTCGGAGAAATATAAAAAGGAGATCGAAGATATTTATAAAAAGAATTAACTTATTACTATCGATCAAAGAAAACTTAAGGAAACGACGCTTTATAAATATTTTGACAAAACTTTTTTTATAAGTTATACTTGCGATAAATAATAAGATATTTGGAGATAAAATGTTTATAAAAAATCTTTTTGAAAAAGGAAAGCAAGTCGTTTCCTTTGAGGTTTTCCCGCCGAAGAGAGACGACGATCTTGACAAACTTTACGATACTATAAATGAATTAAAATCTCTCAATCCCGACTACGTTTCGGTTACCTACGGAGCGGGGGGGAGCAATAGAGGCAAAGCTGTTGAAATAGTTTCCACGGTAAAAAACAAGATCGGTATAGAGGTAATGGCTCATCTTACCTGCGTTAATTCCACAGTTGAAGATATAAAAATTGTTTTGGATCAGCTAAAAAACGCAAAAATCAAAAATATTTTAGCTTTGCGAGGCGATCCTCCTATGGGGTCGGTCAATTTCACTAAAACTATCGGCGGATTTGGTTACGCTTCGGAGTTGGTAAAGTATATCAGCGACAACGGGGATTGGTCTATCGGAGTGGCAGGCTACCCCGAAGGGCATATAGAAAATAGGGATTTGTCCAGAGACGTTGATTTTTTAAAAAAGAAGATTGATAACGGCGGAGATTTTGTTATAACTCAACTTTTCTTTGACAACGCGGATTTTTACAAATTTAGAGATCTTTGCGTTAAAAAAGGGATAAACGTCCCGATAGTACCGGGAATTTTTCCGATTTTAAACTACAAAGGGATAAAGAAATCCACAGAACTCAGCGGAGCTAAATTCCCGGCAAAACTAAACGAAATATTGGAGAAAAATCAGGATAATCCGGACGAAGTTGAGAAAATTGGAGTCGAATACTCTTCTAATCAAGCGATAGATTTGATTAACAACGGCGTAGACGGCATTCATTTGTATACAATGAACAAAAGCAGGCAGATTAAAAGCATTTACGATAATATAAAAAATGTCTTAAAAAGAATTTAACGTCGAGACTTTATGAAAAAACTTCTATTTTTCGCGCTTTTTGTTTTTGTTATCCCCTTTTCTTTGTTCTCAAAAAAATACTCTATCAAAGAGCAGGATATAATTATTTTTTTATCTTTGGCGGAGGAATATAAAGTTTTATTATCCGGTTTATTAAGCGAAGAAGAAAAAAATCTTAAACTCAGCGAAACTTTTTATCTCGATAACGAATCCGTTAAAAACGAAACTAAAATATTTCTAGAGAAAAATAATTGGAGTTATGAGAAATTTGAGAATTTCTTATACGTAGTCGGAGCTACTCTCGACGCGCTATCCTATTCGGAAGTCTTTGGCAATTACGACGACGTATTGCTCGAAGATATTTCAAAACCGTCTGTTTTTCTGGTTAAAAAATACAAATCCAAACTCGCGGAATATTTTGATATAGAGAATTTTGACCTTCCTGAGCCTAACCTGGAATAAAAACCAAAGCGCCAGACTATTTGTCGGCGAATACAGATTTTCTCTTTGAAGTAACCAGCCTGTAAAACTCGTTCATATTATGTATCGTTATTTCGTTAGGTTTAATAGTAACCCTATTTTGTCTGGAAAGGTGATTCAATATCTCGGAACATTTAACTTTATCAAGTCCGCACCAATTTGCAACCTGTTCGGAATTAATATTAAAAGAGACCTCTTTTGTATCCGTAATATTAATATTCTTGTTTTCGGCAAGCATAAGAAATACGTCCGCGACTCTCGCTTCAGGTTCGTTTAAAACAAGAATCATCAACCTTCTTTTTTGGTCGTAAATTCTTTTTGCAAAAATCTTCAGCAACTTGATCGCCAACTCGGGCTTAGCCGTCATTAATGACTCAAAATTAGCCTTGTTAAATTCAAGGACTTTAACGTCGTCCATTGCAATTATAGTCGCGCTTCTTGGCGCCTCTTCGAGGATCGACATCTCTCCAAATATCTCCCCCGGTTCGAGTATATCCAGAGTTTTTTCAGAATCTGAAGAAATTTTGTTTATTTTTACCCTACCTTTCAACAAAAAATAAAATGTATTGCCCGGTTCGTACTCGCAAAATATTATCTCATTTTTTTTATAATTTTTACCAAATTTTTCAATAAAAGCTGGACCAAAATCCATTAAGCCGGCCATATTAAATCTCCTTCAGAGCTTTGTGAGTTTTTCTATATATATCGTCGCTAGGTTTTGTTATACTCAATATTTTCTGAAAAATCTCGGTCGCCTTTGATTTGTCATTAATCATCTTATAAGAATTCCCCATAAAATAGAGAGCAACCGCCGCGTCGTTAAATTTCGGATTTTTTGAGAGAAAAGAAGAAAAATGCTTTATACAATCGTTATATTTCTTTACATAATACAAGCATTTGCCGATCTCAAAAGTCGCTAATATTTTATACTCTTCGTTATCCGATTTTAATACCTTTTTAAACTCATTAAAAGCGTCGCCGTATTTGGAGCTACTCATAAAAGAGACGCCTTTATAATATATCTTTTCCTCTTCCGAGGAGTACGACTTATCTTCTTCAACGGCTTTTTTTTCCGTATAAGCCGGATTTGTAGTCGGATTCTCCAAATTCGGAGTCGGACCTCCCCCTTCTCCATAATTATCCAGAGCCGACTTCGCCATCGCCAAGCGCTGTTTGGATATCGTAGACAACTTACCCGTTGGATAATAATCGAGATATCTGTTATAAACGGTAATCGCTTGAGAATATTTCTTATTTTTCAAGTAATATTCGCCTATATTGAAAAAATCGTCGGACGGATCGCTTGTCACCTTGTCCGTAACGAGAGACTGCACCTGTTTGCCGATCCTCCTGAGTTGATTAGAAAAAACTTTCAGCATTTTTAGTATTATGCCGGTATTCTTGGTTATCAGCGCTTCAAAATCATTCGAATTAAATTCTATAATTGTCGAATTTGCAGAAACTTTCGCAGTCTCTTCTCTAGGAAACTTAATAAGACCGGATTTTACTCCAAAAAATTCTCCGTTAGATATAAATTCCGCCTGCTCTTCGCCTGTTTGCAAATCTTCAAATTCTAGAGTAACCTTCCCCTCTTTTAATAGATAAACGGAATCGGCTTTATCGCCCATAAAATAAATAATCGATCCCGGTTTAAAATTTATCATTCGAGGCGCCATGACACTCCCCCTGTCAAGAAATATTCTTTACTTATCAATACTCTTGTTTATCGTTAAATACAGTATATAAAAAAATTATCGGTTTTACAATACAATAAATGAAAAAATATTTATTATTTATTGTAAATAAAATAAATTGAAAAAAATGTAATCCGTCAGTTTTTTGGGGTAAAGAAATGGATAACGCGGTCTGTCTCAAAAAAAATGACACATATGAAACAAATATTTTTTATTCCCCAAAAAACTGACGGGATACGAAAAAAATCGGCGCTCTACGCTTAGTATGTAAAACGCCGTAATATAAAGCGAGCGTCGGGGACGGGCGTTTTTCACCTTGAAGACGAGAAGTTTAAAATGACACATATGCGTCAATTTTTTTTGACGCATATGTGTCATTTTTATATATTAAGGGGAGCGGGGCCGCTCCGGTTGTTAATCATTCGATAAGTAATCGTAATTCTCAACTACAGTATCCAAGACAATTTCCAGAATATTGTCAATCCCTTTTTTTATCAGCTCTTTCTCGCCTCTTTTTTTCTCAAAAACTATATCGGATACGGCTAACATCGTCGCGGCTTTTATATTATACTTCGCCGAGAGAAGAAATAAGGCGTAAGACTCCATTTCGACGGCAAGGGCGCCAAATTTGGCGTATTTTTCGTAAAGATCAAAACTATCCTCGTAAAAAGTCTCGGAAGTCAAAATCGAGCCGCAATGAGTTTTGTACGATTTGCCGGCAGACTTGTCAAACAGAGCCCGCGTCAATCCAAAATCAGCGCCAGCCGAAAACGCTCCTCCGTTAAAGTAGCTGTTATAAATTCCGTGAGAGGAGTGAGCGTTGAACGCGAGAACTATATCCGAGATATTAACCTTCTTATTTATCGAACCGCAAGTTCCGACTCTGATCAAACTTTTTACCCCTAACATATTCAACTCTTCTAAAACAATCGATATAGACGGACTGCCCATCCCGGTCGTCTGAACGGAAATATCTCTCCCTTTATATTTTCCGGTAAATCCGTACATAAGTCTATACTCGTTGAATAATTTTGCCGATTCCAAAAAATTCTTTGCGATATACTCGGCTCGTTTCGGGTCTCCGCAAAGCAGAACTATTTTTGCAACATCCCCTTTTTGCGCTTCAATGTGTATTGGCATAACGCCTCCTTATTTTTTATTTTTATTTTTTAAATGCGCCGGAATCATTTTATTCCGCGCAACCTTAAAAGCAAATCTCATTACCTCTTCGTTTGAGGGCTCTCTTTTGAACTTCCTCCGAAGAATAAGAATTATCGCCATCAGATCGTTCTCGCTTAACAAAAGATAAATAAGCCGGTCTCTCTCGTCCGGAGTCATATCTTCCCACTCTACCATTCCGGTTTTCCCCTAACTTAGTTTTTATAAAATAGTATGCCAAGCCCTGTTGTCAACGCAAATTCCGTCGGTTTTTTGGGGAGGAATGACATCTTTTGAGACAGTTCCTTTAAAATGACACATATGCGTCAAACTATAAGATAAAACACAGCGTCGCATATGTGTCATTTTTATCCTTAACGCCATATGCGTCGATTCCCTCGCCCCAAAAAACCGGCGGGGTCAAAAAATTATAGCCCATCAGGTCGCTATTTTTTTATCATAATCCACTCTTTACAAAAACGGGCGGTCTCTTCAGACCATTTTTTGTATTCCGCATATTTATCCGGAAAAACCAACGCGTCGTCGTAAACCGTCGAAATTTCAAGTATAAGTTTTTCGTCTTTTATGCTATATTTTCCCGAAAAGACTCCGCCGCTAAATTTTACGTTTAGGTCCTCGGGATAATGATAAAATTTGTATCCATCGGGGACTCCGATAACAAATTTTATCCTCTCATAAGAGACGTCTCCCGCGTCGTACGGAAATCGCCTATACGCTTTTGCCGTCGACGACGCGTCTCTTTGTATGGAAGGCATAGTAAAAAATTTGAAATTTTCTCCCGAAGAAAACGTAAAATTACGGATTAAATATTCTTCCTGAAACGCTACCTCTTTTTTATAATCCGATAGATCGTTTAGGAAAGAGTAATTTTTTATTGCAACGTCCGATCCTAAAGATTTTGTTCTCATTCTCAACCAATTCTCAAATTTCTCCTTAGACAAGCGCCGCTTATCTCTCCATGAAGTTTGATATACTCCGGTAAGCGTCGTCGTCCTTTTTAAAGTTAGGTCGGCGCCTGAAATATCGCATATATAATTTATTTCTATCCCGTTTTCTTCGGCGTTAAGTTTATCGAGCCGCGTTAACGATTCGTCCGATCTTGATATATTAAGAGCTTCGGCGTAATTTGAAGATAAGGGTCTTTGTCCCGACGAATAATCTTGATTTTCAAAGCTATAATATAGACTAATACCGCCGTTATCGTATTTGCACAATACCGAGTCGTATTGTCTTAACGAAGGACATTCTGAAACTACGGCGCAATCTTTGTAATCTTTATAAAAAATCATCTCTACGTTGACGCCGAGCGCGTTTGCCAGACGGGTAAAATAATACGATTTATCCAGGACGTTCAGATAAGAACTATTAACAAGAGTTTTATCGTCTAACGGAGTATATCTCGCTTGACTGAAAGGAACTCTTGCCAATTCTATATTCCTGTTTATGCGGTCGTAAATTTGATCCAGCGTCTCTATTTCGTTTTTACAAACTCCCGCATATTTTAAGCTATAATCCTTTATTTCGTCGGAATAATCGTTTTTAAAATATTTATTTTTATAATTTTCTTTTATTGCGTCAAAATCCCCCCCTAACGACGCGTACGCTTTAGGAAGTATCATGCTATACGAAGGTATATTGTCCTCGTCTACGACGTAACCGGGAAGATTATCAAAACTTGCCGAAAAATATTTTGAGTTTCGGACAATATTCGGCTTTGGATAATCGATATACCCGTCGTAAAATTTGACGTTTAATTTTATAGACAACGGATTATTAATTTCAATAATTTTTTTTTCAACCGGCTCCGATTCAAGAATATTTTCTTCTATATAAAACGGCGACGACAAACCGTCGATTTTCCGAACAATCTCAGCTTCCCAAACAAAAACCGATTCTAAATCGACGTCTTTCAGACCGAATTTTACTCTTCTCAACTCGTCGTAGTTAGGGTATGAATTATTTATAGGCTCGTCGTTAACCGCCTCTTCGTCTACCGTAGAGATACCGCCGTCTTTCAATATTGTGAAAGCGTATTTTAACTTTACGTCGGAATTTGTTTTTAGATAGTAAAAATATTGCGTCGAAGCCTTTTTTCCATCTTCGTTTAAAATTTTTATCCCCTTTTTAATATTTAATCGGTAGGTATTATTGTCTAATATTTCGTAAGACATTTTTGAAAGAAGCGTAACGTAACCGTTTTCTTGAGAGCGTCCCCATTTTTTTGACGATTTTCTGATAAATTGTATATCTTTGTCTTTTATCTCGTCGACCTTTTTTACGTTTTCATATTCTCGATATTGTCTGAATTGAATTTTATTTACAGACTCCTTGTTAAACGTTCTGTTTTCCCCATTAATCATAAAGACGACCTCTTTATCGGTTGCAGATATCAATTTGCCTTTGTATTCCGCTCCGTTGTTTAATATTATAATATGAAAGCCGGTTTTAGTCTCGGATTCCGAATTTGGACCGAAAGAGACGCAACTTACGATAATAACAAATAGGAGCAAATAACTGATTTTTTTCATCGAACCTCTCCGTAAAGTAAGGAATTTTAACTATAAAAGTTTTGATATAAAATCTATAAGTTCGTCGTCGTCGTAATCTACCGGATTTCCGTTCATACTCGAACCGCGAGATCTTTCGACTATCTCTTTTGATAGTTCTCTATTTATACCGAGTCTTTTTCGATAATCATAATAAAGCCCAATTATTTCTTTTTTTCCGCAGGTTTGTTTGAAGTTTCAAAACTCTTTTTAACTTTCTTCATTCGTTTTTTTCCAAAAGTTCCTCTAGAAATCTTACCCTTTTTTGTCCTCTTATCGCCCTTACCCATTCGATACTCCTTTATATTGATGAAAATTAATTATTTCAGAATAACTCTTCCGTTTATAGTATTATAATTTATTATAAAAGTCAAAAGAAATCAATATTTGGTTGCGCCCCGCCGTTTTTTTTGTAGGATAAAATTAATTTTACGTAGAATAGACGTATTTGGGATAATTTTCGATTAGGAGCGCGTATAACAGCAGTTTTCGAGCGGTTATACTTAACAGTTGTGTCATTTTACCCAAAAAGTCGTTTTTCAACTTCTCAATTCTTAATTTTTTGCCAACAAGTTCAAGAAATCCTTCCAACCCGTATTTCATAACGCCGTTATAGAAAAACAAGATAATATCTCGAACCGTCGAAGCCATACCGAATTCGTTATACAAGGAATGCCATCTTTTTATTTGAAGATAGTCCGCTTCGCTGATTCTAAGATATTTATCCAGCCTTTTATCGTCTGTATTGTCTATAACGGCGTATTCGGAGCGGCAATTTCCGACTATTCCCTTCATTTTTGAGATTTTTTTGTCAATAAGGCGAAACATTGTTTCAAATAGTTTACTGAACGTATTAACTTTGAACTCTTTTAGTAGAAAATCTATAACGTTATTATTCATAGATTCTGACACGATAAAATGGAATAGATGTTTTTTGTTTTTCATAAAGTTTTCTCCTTTTCTTTTATATATATAACAACTAAAAGTA
>MWDO01000055.1 GCA_002070605.1 Spirochaetes bacterium ADurb.Bin133 | reverse complement strand
AGATAAAAAATATAGAGCGCTTTTCATATATACGGATAAGGAAGAAGTAGAAATAATCGCTATAACAAATCATTATAAATAATAAGTATTTTAGTATATTCAAAACGGGAATTCCCGTTTTTTTATTAATACCCCATAGATGTGTCAAATTTTACGCGACAATTGTCGCGCGGCGCATATGCGTCAAATTTTCTCATCGAGGAGCGCTTGCGCCATATGTGTCAAATTTATTTCTCCGCCCCAAAAAACCGGGGGCGCAATATTATCGAAAATAGTTATTTGACGCTAAAGGAGGTTGTTAGTTTAATATCTTCTTTGTTAGTTAAATTTATTTTAGCGTCGTATTTGCCTTTCGCGGGTTTTTCGACGGCTAAACTTTTGATAAACGACTCTTTCGGTTCTAAAGCGTCTTTGGTTATTTCAAATCTAACGGTATGAGTCAAAACGGAGTTTTTGTCGTAAATTTCCAAAACGCCCTCTTTTACGTCTAGATACGTTTTGTTTTTTGAATTATTCTTTATCTGAAAAATAAAATTTATGTCGTCGTAATTGCCAAAAATCCTTTTTGTGAGATGGTATTGTATTCCATTTTCGACAATATTCTTAGATTTTCCCAATAGCCCGGCGTAAACGGTTATTACGACAAATATCAACGCCAGATTGATAAAAGTAAGTAGAACGGAGGCGTTTTTTTTACAAAAGAAACAATTCTTTTTTTCATCGGATTTATTGCGAGTCATCGCAAGACGCTCCGCTCTGTCGTAATGAAATTTTACTCTCTCCCCTTCGATTATCAACTCTTTTTTGTTATCGCTGTTTTTGATCTCGACGACGTTTTTCGCCAATCTATACCTCCATACCTATCCGGTCTATAAATCTCTCCATGTCGTAAGTCAAATATCCGTTATCTCTAAAATATTCGGCGATTTTATAAAATATCCCGACCGCGCTAAATATCGAATCCAAACTCTCCGATCCTCCGGATAACTTCGATCCTATCAATCCGGCCAACAGATCGCCGCTGCCGGCTTGAGCTAATATTCTATTACTGCGGTCAAAAATATAAATTTTTCCGTCGGGCGTCGCCAGCGTTATAAAAGAAGATTTCAGCAGTATGAAACAACCGTATTTGACCGCGCTATTTTTTACCGTATTTATGGTATCTTTTTCAAGATCGGCCGCGTCGGCTCTGAAGAAGCGCTTAAACTCGCCGACATGAGGCGTCAATATCGGCGAATTTTTAAAATTTTTCAGAGTATTTTTATCAAAAACGGTAAAGAAGGACGCGTCCAAAACAAACTTTTTATTGCTCGAAAAAAGCTCCGTTAAAGCGGCTCTTTCCGGATCGTCCGCCGTCAGCCCCGGTCCTACTACAAAAGTATCGTATTTTGAAAGATACTCTTTAAAATTAATAATCGAATCGTAAATTAATACGGCGTTTATCGCGGAGAGCGTATTTATATTATCCCGGTTAGTCAAGACCAGACTAACGCCGGCTCCCCCTCTCAGCGCGCTCAAGCCGCAAAAGATAATTGAGCCGTATTTGCCGGGACTTCCGCCGATCGAACAGACCGCGCCCCTTTGATATTTGTGAACAAAATCGCTTTTTTTTTCGGCTTTATCTTCTTCTATATTGTCTATATAAAATTTTTCCGCGCTTTTGATATTGTTAATATTAAAGCTGATAGGAAGATTTATAACTGTTCCGCAAAATTTTCTGGCGGATATGTTAAAAAAAACGTCCTTCATAAAACCTATCGAATAGGTATAATCGGCTTTGACCGAGGCGCCGCCGTCCGTATTTAGTCCCGACGGAACGTCGAGCGCGACAATTGTCGCGCCGGAACGGTTTATTATCTCGAATAGTTTATCCATACCGGCGTTTTTTCTATATTTGTAGCCGACGCCGAATATTCCGTCGATTATCAAAGAAAAATCGCCGGCTTCCTCTTCAAACCGCTCTACGTCCGATAGTATAAAATCCGAATTGATAAGGATATTTTTCTGGATAAAATACAACTCCGACCCTTTTTCGTTGGGAAAAACAAAGACTTTAACTTTGACTCCGATATTCTTCAACTTTCGAGCCAAACTCAGCGCGTCTCCTCCGTTATTACCCCATCCGGCAATAATCGCGACGTTTAGCGCCGTAAGATCAAAATCAATTTGAAGTCGGTTTAATATCTGAGAGGACGCCTCTTCCATCAAAACGATCGGAGGAATTTTATTAATTTCGGACGCTTTTAAATCAAGAATTTTTGAGTCTTCGGGAGAAATAATCGGGCTACTTGATCTTGACAAAGGTAATCTCCTCCCCTTTTATGTAATAAGAGAGAGCGGCGCCAAAATCTGAAATTAATAAGCCGGAAGTTACTTCGATATCCGGAGGATAATTTATAACGTAATTTTTTTTCAACCTGCCGTTAGCGTCGTATTCCGCCAACGTAAAATCGTTTATATTTTTGCCCTTTATAGAAATATCTCTCTGAATAAAATATATATTCGAATTTATATCTATTCCTACAAAATCGTCGATAGGTCTGGCAATTATCTTGTTATCTCCGTAAAGGTCTTTAATATCCGAATAATTGGATAATTTTGATATATCGGTAAATTTTTGCTGGATTTTCATTATTAATCTTTGATATTTGTCGTTTTGTAAAGAATAACCAAAAAGTTTCTCATAAAGCGTTTCGTATCTTAAAATGAGACTGCTCTCTAAATTCTCTTTGATGAATTGACTTGTAATATACAGTTCGTCCTCTTTATATCCAAGAAACGCCCCCGATTGTATAGCGATCAAATCCTCCTCGTTTTTTTGAAGCGGTATCTCTTTTTTATTTATAACAGACTTTTTCAACGGAGCGCCGTTTTGATCAAATTTATATATAAGCGTATTTTCGTCAAAATCTTCTTTGAGCAGCAAGTTGTTCTTTTCGTCGATTTTTATATCCGTAATATGGGTAAAAGGCGTCGGACTCCCTTTGCCTTCGATTCCTAAAATATACAGTAAATCGCCGTTATTATTAAATTTCAGTATTAATTGCTCAGAAACGGACTGATTGTCGTTTATTTTTTTTAGTTTTGGATCTTTATTAACGACATAGATATTTCTATCGCCGTCCGACGCTATAATTTCCGGCGCGTAAAGACCGTATTCTCTATAAAGCTTTGTAAACAGTATCTCGTCGCCGGTCGCCGTAGTTGCGTCGGTCGATTTGAGGATAGAATTTGTCTCGGGGTTGTAAATTATTAAAAGCAGTTCCCCTTTTTCTGTTATTTTTATTACTTTGTTATTAATGCGGTCGGAAATGTAGAAGAAATTGTTTTTATAATCAAAATCAAATCCGTATTCCAGCATATTCTCGGAATTTAAATTTATTCCGATCTCATTGTCGTTGTATCCGAAGTTTAAAGAAAAAAGCTCCTCGTATTGAACGCCGTCGTCGCCGGAGCAACCAATTAATGCGGTAACCGCCGCAATTATCCAAAATAATCTCATATTCATAACGCCTCTATTCCGACGATTTGATTTTTTTTATCCATGCCATAATCTCGGCGGATTCGGGAAATAAAAGATAATACTTATCGATTACCTCCTCCATTTTAGCTCTATCGTCGATTAACTCTAATATTTGAAGGTAAGTGTCGACAAATTCGGGATGGATAGATTTGGCGTCTGTCAAACAGACTTCCATCGACCTCGTCGCCTCGTCGAGCGAATCTATCTCCCCCGATCTGTATTTTTCCGCCGAAACGTAAGAGTAAAAGTTGAGAATATACGGATCTTCGGGGTATTTAGTTTTACCTTCCGTCAAAATTCTATAACCAAGCTCTTTATCGCCTATTTTATAAAGAGCCTCGGCGTGATACAAGTAGCAGTAGTTTTTGATCTTGCCGGACTTGACAAGATTCTCCCATTGATACTTGATATCGTTCAGTTCGTATCCCGAATATAATTGAGACATATATTTAAAAAAAAGCGCGTCGGCGTTGTTTTTATCGAGATTATACGATTTTGCGAAAGACAAAAGCGCTTCTCTGTATTTATGCGCGCCGTATTGGGACAATCCCTTCTCAAACCACAATACTGCAAAACTTTTTGATAGCGCAAGACCCTTATCGATATATTCGTTTGCCTTGTCGTAAGCGCCCGTATTGCGATATATTCTTGACAAACCGGCGTAAACAATGGGGTTTTTAGCGTTTTTCTTTAATATTTGTAAAAACAACTCCTCGCTTTCGCCGTACTTTTTCCCTTGCAAAAGAGCCCACCCCTTAAGTATTAACAGACTCTCGTCGTCGGGGTATAGTTGAAGATTTTTCTCCAAAAGAGCGCCGGCCTCTTCCAAATTATCGTTGGCGATAAGATAATGTATCAACTCCGCTTCCTTCTCTACGGCGTCCCGAGTCTTATCGTAAACTATAGGTTTGGTAGTAGTCTTGCAAGAAATAAGCGCAAAAATTACTAATAATAAAAACGCGCGCCTCATACAAGAGTTTTTATAATATTTGAAAGCAAATATCAAGATATTTTACAGAATAATTTGCGCCCCGCGGCGGCGGTTATGAGCTCCATATGTGTCAATTTAAGGGGCGCCGCAATCCGTCTCATATGTGTCAAATTTTTTTATACGACAATTGCCGCGCGTTATCGACGAGACGCATATGTGTCATTTTCCAAAAGACGGGCGGGGCGCGCGTCTCCGCTAATTGTAGTATATTAGTATATTCAAAACGGGAATTCCCGTTTTTATGTAGCCGGCGACTATTCGCTAAAAAGGGAGCTTATTTTATCTCCATTTTCAAGAAAATTTATTAAATATTATAAAAACAAAAAAAATATTGTATATATAAATTAAAATGATAATATATACTTTACAAGATTATATTAAATTTAGGAGAGGATTATGAAAAAGAGATTTTTATTAGCGCCGTTGGTTTTTATTGCGTTAATGATTTTGTTTGCTCAATGTTCAAATCCCGATTATATGTCGCAATACGATATATATGCGGACGCGCCGGTATTTAGTTTGAGTCAGGGGCAGTATTTTGGAGCTCAGACGGTAACTATGACCAGCGCTACGGAGGGCGCGTATATCCGATACACGTTAGACGGAAGCGAGCCGACCAAAAACGATGGGACGCTCTACAGAGGCGCTGTAACTATCGACAAAACTTCGACGTTGAAAGCGGTAACGTATAAGTTCGGCTATACGATATCGAGGGTAACTGCCGCTCAATACAGCATTATTATATGGAAAGGGACTTTGGATGCCGCTCCGGCAAATCCGGAAGCCGGCTGGGCTTACTACAACTCGACCGAAGGGGTATCCTATATTTACGACGGAACGGCTTGGCAGATATTGGCGAAAGACGGTAAGGACGGCGGTAGTTCTGCGTCGGGTAATCCTAAGATGAATATTAAGTACGGATCTATTAATATCCTCGACGGCTCTACGGATTTTAATCCGGGGTATTTACAGGACTACGAACCGATAGATTATGTTTTTACAATAGAAAATAGCGGAATCGGGGATTTGGTCTTTATTTCAAATCCAACAAAGGTCGATTTATCCGGAGACAACTTTTCGTTGAAATCCGATACTTCGGTTACGACCCTGCTTAGCGGAAAAACTACTACGTTTACTATACGGCTTACTCCTAAAATAGGCGTAGTAAACTATACTTGCTCGGTAAAAATCTTAACAAACGAAATTGACGTAGAAGAATACAATTTTATCATAAACGCAGCGCTAGATACTACGCCGGTTTCTTGTCTTCTTAAAAAAACCTCAAAAATAAGAGGTAGCAAAGCGCAGAATATAAAATTAGGTCCTACGCTTGGTTATAATAAATATGGGACTTTATTACCGGCGAATAGAAATTTGATAGAATATTACGCCAACGACGTCAAGTTGGAAAGCGATATATTTTCTACAAATATACCGGGAACGTATACGATTAAATCAAAATGTTCGGGCATAGAGAGTTCAAATAGCCGGATTATAGTAGTTACGGGATATTATCAAACTAAGTATGTTAAAAAAGACTCGTCCGGTAATATTACAGGTCAAACTGAATATACTTACGATTCTAATGGCAATCAAACTAAAGAGGTATATAAAGACTCGTCTGGTAATGTTACTAGACAATACGAGTATACCTACGATTCTAATGGCAATCAAACTAAGTATGTTGAAAAAGACTCGTCCGGTAATATTACAAATCAAAGGGAATCTACCTACGATTCTAATGGCAATCGAACTAAGTATGTTGAAAAAGGCTCGTCTGGTAATATTGCTAGACAATTCGAATATACTTACGATTCTAATGGCAATGAAATCAAGTATGTTGACAATGGCTCGTCTCAATCTGAATATACTTACGATTCTAATGGCAATCGAACCAAGTCTGTTTCCAAAGATGCTTTGGGTAATATTACAGGTCAAACTGAATATACCTACGATTCTAATGGCAATCAACAAACCAAGTCTGTTTCCAAAGATGCTTTGGGTAATATTACAAATCAATGGAAATATACCTACTACGATTCTAATGGCAATGTAATCAAGTATGTTGACAAAGGCTCGCTCGGTAATATTACGTATCAATATGAATATACTTACGATTCTAATGGCAATCGAATTAAAGAGGTACATAAGTCTTATAATGTTACTAGCCAATACGAGTATACCTATGATTCTAATGGCAATCGAATTAAAGAGATATATAAAGACTCGTCCGGTAATATTACAGGTCAATATGAATATACTTACGATTCTAATGGCAATCAAACTAAGTATGTTAGAAAAGACTCGTCCGGTAATATTACAGATCAAACTGAATATACATATATTAAGTTGTTTTGAGTCTGTTTAGAACTAGACCCGTTGGGGCGGCGCAATGCTCAACCCCGACAGGTCTTTGTTTGTATATTAGTATATTCAAAACGGGAATTCCCGTTTTGAATAAATTCTTCTTAAGGTATATCTTGATTAATTTGAAGAATTTTATTATTATATAATATGTAGTTTAACTATTTTTGAGGATATTAGGTATGTCCGGCATAACTATTTCATTAGACGAGACAAGATACGCCAAGTTAGCGAATATTGCCAATCAATATGGGAAATCCATAGACGCCCTTATCTCTGAGATTATCGACGATTTACCGGAAAAAGATAAAACGTCAAATATAATTAAAGAAGCAAATACAAATAGATTTAATGTTATAAAAATAAAAACTAAGAATTTTAAGTTTGATAGAGAAAAAGCCAATGCCAGATAAATTCTTTTTTGATTCTAACTTTTATTGTTAAATTTAATCTTGATACTATTATTAATGCAATTCATATTTCTAATAAGTATAAGTACTCATATTATGATAGTTTAATTATTTCAACGGCTTTAGAAAATAATTGTAATATTTTATATTCAGAAGATTTACAACATAATCAATTAATTGAAAATAAATTAAGAATTATCAATCTTCTAAAAAACTAAGCAAACTATCAGTTTTACGAATCAGAATGTTAATCCGAACAAGGTAGTTACGTTGTTTTTTTGATAGAAAATTAAGAAAATAGACAATTGTCGCGCGTTATCGACGCGCCCCATATGTGTCAAATTAAGGGGCGCCGCAATCCGTCTCATATGTGTCAAAAAAAGCCTCGTATGTGTCATTTTATTCATCGGGGCGCGGCGGCGGTTATGAGCTCCATATGTGTCAATTTATTTTTCTTGCCTCAAAAGACCGGCGGGTTACGTATTTTCTAAATATTCCTTAAAATGAAATTAGTTTGATTTTTTATTGAAAAGAAGTTATATTATCTATATATAAAAAATAGTCGAGGTATAGGATGAAAACAACTGCAGTCATTAATGAAATTGCAAAAGATTTTAATATATCAAAAGAAAAATTATTAAACGATAGTATTAGATATTATCTCGAAAAAGAATTGAAAGATTTAAAAATTAAATTATTTCAGATAGGAACTAAGTATAATATTACGACTATTGACGAATTTGAGAATTTGTATAGATCTGGAAAAATATCAGAAAATAATACGTTTGAAGACTATAAAAATTTTGACCGGCTTGAATTTAAAAAAGAAAAAATTGAAACGATTTTAAAAAGATTAAATTAATGAAAATATTGTTGAAGAAAGTTATATCAGTAAAGATATGTATAAAGGGTTAAGGGAATTTTTATATTTTGTCAGAAATAAACTGAAAAAATAAATTATTTACTCATAAAAACGGGAATTCCCGTTTTTTTATTAATAACTCCATATGCGTCGAATTTCATCAGGAAGCGCCGCGACAGTTACGTAACCCATATGTGTCAATTTTTTTTATGCGACAATTGTCGCGCGGCGCATATAGCTCCATATGTGTCAATTTAAGGGGCGCCGCAATCCGTCTCATATGTGTCAATTTATTTTTCTCGCCCCAAAAGACCGGCGGGGCGCGATAATTCTATCCGGAAAGTTTTAAGAAAAATCCCTTAGCGATTCGGCGATCCCTTTAAGTACTAAAAACCAGAAATTCAGCCCCGCTTCGAATTTGTCTTTTTCAAATTCGGCTATCCATTTATCTAATTCCGGATCCTCTTTTTTTTCAACTTCTTTCGCTCTTTTTAAAAAGGTATAAACGAAGTCAAAATCCCGCTCCGACTCCCAAAAAACGCTCGCGTTCCTGCTGTTTATCCGGCTCGCCGTATAGGATATCGAAGCCAGATATTTATCTTTCATTCCGTAAACCGACTCCATTATATCGGGGAGCATCTCCTCCGCCCAGCCCCTATGAAATCTGCAAATGCCGGCGTTGTCAAGTATCAACTCGTTTTTCAATCTATCGGCGCACAACCTTCCCAGTTTCCTCGGTTCGACAAAATCGCCGCCGTAATACATATAATATTTTCCCATTATCGCCATCGGGGCTAGGGCTCCCGGAGTCCAATATTGATTGGGGACCATCCATCCTTTCCGACCAAACGCCGTAAAAACCATTTTATCGACGATTTTTACCCCTTTATCTCTATTAATTCTTCTCGCCCATTTGCGTATCCCTTCCGACAGATCGATTATCCCTTTTTTCTCAAGAATAGCGTCGATAAGCTCTATTCCCAAATCGGCGTTTTTCATAGAGTCGTTAACGACGTCGAAGTTCTCCGCATCAAACTTTGGTTTTCCGCTAACCCCTAACTCCTCTTTTGTAAGAATATTTTCGTCCAGCAACTCCATAAACCATGACAATACGCCGCCGAGACTAATGGCGTCGAATCCGTTGGCGTCGCAATGATGGTTGAGTTTCTCCGCCGCTCTTTGATCGAAAATACCGCAAAGCGGGCCCATAGTTTGATACGGTTCGTAATCTTTCTTGTATTCGCCGTTCATCTTTTTGCACATAGCGGAACAGGGCTCTCCGCAGTTGTTCTGTTGTTTATTGGCCATAGTCTCTTCGTTAAACTGTTTTAGATAATGAGCCGCTATTAACTTTTCATTAATCGACAATCTTTCGTCTTCGGTATTATAGATAGATTTATAGTTAAAAGCTATGATTTTACCTTTTAAAGTGGCGAAATTTACTCCAAACGTTCCGCCTGTTCCGAATTTAGGATCAAATCTGTATTTTTTGGTGCTTTCAAAATCTTTTGCGATCAATTTTTGGTTGTATTTATTTTCAAACCATTCGTCGGCGACCTTTCTGTCCCTAAAGTCTTCGTCGATAAAGGTCCCGCCGTAAATAATAGCGACCAAACCGCAGTCTTTGTATAGCTTTGTTCCAAAGCCGCCCCGTCCTGCCCAGGTGTCGGTAAAGGTAATTTTTTTATTGACAATGGGGACGGAGAGTACTCCGCCTATATCCGTAGAGGCGGACGCCGGACCTGTAGCCAATATTCTCGGATCGTTTTCATATCTGGAGCCGTATTTCTCGTACATAAAGTCGGTCAACGAATATACGCCCTTTCTGCCGGACGACCATATTTTTTTTATGTCGACCGGTTCTATTTCTACTTCTATCTCTTCGCCGTGATTTCTGTTTAGATACATAACCGAAGGAACGGACGCTTTCCCGATAATACTCAACATATTTATACCGAGATTGTCAAATACCAAGCCGGCTCCCCCCATCGAGGATATATAAAAACCTCTCCAGCAAGGCGAGTATCCTGAAAATATCAATCTGTTTGATCCGGGAAATATCGATCCGGCAAATAGTCCCGCTCCGATATTCGTCGAACCGTAATTATCCGACAAATGTATACCCAGATCGACCGGTCCAAAATAATCCCCTATCTTATATCTTTTTATTTTGTAAAATCCCGTCGAAGCGTCTAAAAATAGAACCTTCTGATACCCCACCGCGTCTCCTCCCCAAATTTTTAGTTTATTTTTCCAACTCTTTGTAAAAAAAGTACGCCTCTTTCAACTCTTGACCGTAAGGCAGTTCTTCAAACTCCGAAACTTTTTGATCGAGCTGGAGTTTATCGCACAACTCTATAACTTTCTTTCTGTTTTTATCTTCGATCTTTCCGTCGTCTACTAAAGTCATATACCGCAACAAAAACTTCATCAAATACGATACGGTAGTTTTGCTCTCATTCTCTTTATTCCTATAGATATATCTATTGATTTTAGTTGAAATAAGCCCCAATATATCAAAAACCCCCTTCTGATGTTCGGCGTTAAGTAAAGCCGTCAGCCCTTCAAGAGTCTTCGCCACAATTTTAAAGTTATCGGCTTTTTTTGTACTCGAAATATTTTGAGCAAATTTGAAGAAATAACTTTTATCGGAAAATTTATAAACCAGAACGTCGTATCCTATTAGAATGTTATCGACGTTGTACTTGTTATTATCGAGCATTATTTTATACAGCAAAGCGGATATTTCTTGTTCGTACTCCGAGAAATCTATACTACCGCCTCTCAAACTTTCCAGAAGATCTCTGTCGTATTCGACGATATCGTAAACTTCGGCTTTCTCATAAAAAACGTCTCTTTTTGTCTCGATTGACTTTATCCACATATCGTCGACCTTAATCTTCATATCTTCCGGATAGACGTAAACGGCGACAAAAAATAAAATCGCAAATATAAATTTTTTCATAACCTGCCTCCAAAAATAAGTTAATTTTATTATACCATTAAAAAACGATATTTCAAATTTTTTATAAAAAAACTACAATTTTTAATATTATTTTAAATTATATTTTTTTTTCTAATTTAAATGCTATTATTAATTATATTTTTACTTTCATTTTCGTTAAGGAAAATTTTATGCGAATCAAATTTTTATTTATCCTGTTTTTTTTATTTGCGCTTGTTTGTTGCAAAGTAAGCAACGATACTTCAAATAATAACGACGTTCCTACGACGCCGGCGTACAAAGGAGAGTACGAAGATATGTGGAATAAAATTATACAATTAGAAAACAGAGGATTAACCAAACAGGCTCTCGACGAGACCGCCAAACTCCTAAAGACTTCGATTAAAGATAAGAAATCGCCTCAGATTATCAAATCGTTGATCTACAGTATGAAATATAGGAGCATACTGGAAGAGAATATAGAAGAAACGCTTCTCAACGAGGTTGAAGAGTTGGCTAAGAGCGAGTCTTCGCCGACTAAAGAGATACTCTACTCCGTATTGGCGGAGATGTATACGCTCTATCTCGACGCTAATTATTATAATATAATATCAAGATCGATTACCGCCGACGCCGATCCCAAAAAGATGCAGTTTTGGGACGCCGAAAAATTCAGTAAAAAAATCTGGGAGCTATACGATCTCTCGCTACAAAATAAAGAGGTTTCAAAAAAAATAAAAATAACGGATTTTAAAGATATTCTATCGCGAGGGTATAAATCCGAAGAGGTCAGACCGTTTTTATACGATTTTCTTGCGCATAGGGCTATCGACTATTTTACAAACGGCAGAAGTTGCCTAACCGAGCCGGCTTATAAATTTGAGATTGACGATAAAAAATATTTTGCCGACGCCGCCTCTTTTAAGAATCTCAAGATCGAAACGAAAGACGAAACGAGCAGAATATACAAAACCCTGCTGCTTTTTCAGGATACGATCGGCTTCCATATTAACGACAAAACGATAGACGCGCTAACCGATCTGGATCTAAAGAGAATTTCATACGTTTATACAAATTCGGTAGTCGAGGATAAAGAGAGTTTGTATCTCGCCCGTCTCGAAAATATTGCCGAAAAAAGTAAAAAGTCGTGGATATACCCGGAGATTATATGCAAAATCGCCGAAAAAAAGTTACTTCAAGCGTCAAAATACGATAACGACAGAAATCCCGATTATAAAAACGTTCGGCTAAACGTATATAAAGCGCTCGACGAGGCTCAAAAATTGTATCCTAAAGACGTCGGAGCAAGCCGGTGCCTCTCTATTATGAACAATTTAAAAAACAAAGAGGTCAAATTGACTATCGAAAAAGCGACTATTCCCGACGTCCCGTTTTTGGCTTATATAAATTATAGAAACGTATCAAAACTGTATTTCAAAATATTGCCGATAAGCGAGGCGAAAGCAAAAGAGATAGAGAGGAAAAATTACGATAACGAATCCATGTTAAATTTACTTAACGGCGTCAAGCCGGTAAAAGAGTGGGAACAAGCTCTTATCGACGATAACGACTTCAATTACCGTTCGCTTGAGTTAGAAATACCCGGTTTACCGATAGGACTATACTACGTATGTTGCTCGGCGAATCCGGAGTATTCCAAAAATGAAAACGCGGTTTTCTTCGCGCCGGTACAGATAACCCGGCTTTCTTACATAGAAAAAAACAACCCTTGCGAGAAAAACTACGAGTTGTACGTTCTAGACAGAGATACCGGTCTTCCTATCGAAGGGGCTTTGGTAGAGACGTATTATCAAAGATATAACCAAATTAAAAGCTCCTACGAGAACGTCCGCGGCAAATCTTATAAAACGGATAAATCCGGACTCGCTATAATCAATTCCGAAAAGAACTCAAATTATCTGGCTTACAATATTTCTAAAGGGGACGACAAACTATCTTCTAAGGAGTACCGTTATTTTTCCTCTAATGAAAATGTCGTTTTGCCGCGAATATCTACGCATTTTTTTACGGATAGGTCTATATACCGCCCTGGACAGACCGTATATTATAAAGGAGTCGTAGTTGAATCTTTTGGGAAATCAAATAAAATTCTTACAAACAAAGCCGTTTCCGTAATATTTTACGACGTAAATTGGCAAAAAATCGACGAGCAGACGCTTACTACTAACGAATTCGGAACGATATCGGGAAGCTTTGTATCGCCGGTCGGAAGATTAACGGGAGCTATGACGATATACGCCTCGGACGGGACCGGCGCGGCGTCGATATCCGTCGAGGAATACAAAAGACCGAAATTCGAAGTAGAGTTTATCCCTATAAAAGAGAGTTATAAAGTAGGCGATCAAGTCGAAGTCGTCGGGCTCGCCAAATCCTATTCGGGCGCCTTTGTCGACGGCGCGGCGGTGAAATACCGCGTAGTCAGAAAAACCCGCCTTCCGTATTGGAGATGGTATTGGGGAGTCTATCCGGCTATCGCAGACCAACAAATAGTAAACGGAGAGTCAAAAACCGACGAAAACGGCGAATTTAAAGTGAAATTTGACGCTATACCCGACAAATCTATATCGAAAGAGAATCTTCCTATATTTAACTACCTAATATACGCCGACGTAACGGATATTAACGGCGAGACCAGATCTTCCCAAACGACGGTAAACGTCGGATATGCGGCGCTGAATCTTTCTATCGACGTTCCTGAAGTCTTATATAAAGATAAAGGAGCCGCGGAGTTTGATATAAATTCGTATAATCTCGACGGCGAGTTTGTTAGCGCTAAAGGGCAGATAGCGATATATAGATTAAAAAATCCCGACAACTATTATAGAGAGAGAGCGTGGGCGAAACCTCAAGATCATATTTTAACGGAAACCGAATTTCATTCAAAATTCAAATTGGATATGTACGACGACGAGAACAATTTTTACCTTTGGCCCAAAGATGTAAAAGTATTCGACGAAAAATTTGATACGGGAGTAAGTAAAAAAACCGTATTTAACTCTATTTCTAACGTTGATTCCGGAAAATATATCCTAACGATAAAATCTCAGGATAAATTCGGCAAAACGGTCGAGATTGAAAAATATTTTACTATTACTTCCAAATCCGAAAAAACGCTTCCTTATCCTGCGTTAGGTTACGCGAATTTTATCGATACGCGCGTCGAGCCGGGGGAGAATTTCAGTTTCGAAATAGGATCGTCCGCTAAAGAGGTAAATATCCTGTTGGAGATAGAATCCGACAAGAAAATCGTTAAAAAAGAGTTTATAAAACTAAATTCTGAAAAAAAATTGATAAATATCCCAGTTATTGAGGATTATCGAGGCAATTTTGTCATTCACGCCATTTTTACAAAACATAACAGAAATTATAATTGGCGACGGGTAGTTTACGTTCCCTGGAGTAATAAAGAGTTGGATATAAAATTTGAGACCTTTAGAGACAAACTCCGCCCCGGCGAAAAGGAGGAGTGGAGATTAAGAATTTCGGGGAAAAACAGAGATAAGATCGCAAGCGAAATGGTCGCAACGTTATACGACGCCTCTTTGAACGCTTTCAAGCCCCACGATTGGTATTTTAACATTTTTCAGAACTACTACCCTCAATTTAGCTGGGGATATAAAGATTCTTTTGGAACGGCGAATTTCAACGATCTGCAATTTAATTGGAATAAATACGTCTACGCCCGGTCAAGGGAATATTCTACGCTCGATTGGTTTAACTATTACTTTGGAAGCGGAGGCTATCGCATTTATACCAAGTCTAGAAGTAGAGATAGCGGCAGAAAATACGCTATGAAAACGGAAGAGTCCGCGATGGAGTCGCTAAACGAAGTCGAAGGGAAAGAAGATTATTTAGCGGCGCCGTCCGTCGCCGACTCCGAAATGCTCGAAGATAAACCCGAACCGAACGTCGAAAAACGGGAAGATTCGTCCGGCGCAGAAAGCAAATTCGACGCGGAGGAAATGCAAATAAGGACAAATTTTAACGAAACGGCGTTCTTTTATCCTCATTTAAAAACTAACGATAAAGGGGAGATAATCGTATCGTTTACCATACCGGAATCTTTGACAAAGTGGAGAATGTTGGGATTCGCGCATTCAAAAGAACTGGAGTACGGATTTATCGAAAAAACTCTCGTTACTCAAAAAGACCTTATGCTCGTCCCGAATATTCCGCGATTCTTAAGAGAAAACGACAAAATTACTCTTACTTCCAAGATTACCAACCTAAGCGAAACGGCTCTAAGCGGAACGGCGGAACTTGAACTTCTCGACGTAACGACGATGAAGCCGATTAACGAAAAGTTCGGCAACTCTTTAAACAAAAAGCCGTTTACCGCCAAAGCGGGACTTAGCGTAAACGTCGAGTGGACTATCTCTATTCCGGAAGGCATCGACGGCGTAACGTATAGAATAGTCGCAAGAGCGGATAGATTTTCCGACGGCGAGGAGTCTACCCTCCCGATACTCGTTAACAGAACGCTCGTAACGGAGTCGCTTCCGCTCCCAATCAGGAAAAAAGGGACTAAAGAGATGAAGTTTACCAAACTGATCGAGTCCGCCAAGTCCGATACGCTTGCTCACGAACGGGTAACGCTCGAATTTACCTCTAACCCGGTATGGTACGCAGTTCAGGCGCTTCCTTATATGATGGAGTACCCATACGAATGTCTCGAGCAGACCTTTAGCAGGCTATATTCCAACGGCATTGCAAGCCATATCGCAAACTCCGACCCGCTGATTAAAGATATTTTTGAGAGTTGGAAAAATACCGACGCTCTGTTATCCAACCTTGAAAAGAACGAAGAACTGAAAAACGTTTTATTGGAAGAGTCCCCGTGGCTGCGTCAAGCGAAGGACGAGTCGAGCAGAAAAAAAATGATGGGGACGTTATTCGACCTAAAGAGAATGAAGGAAGAGATAAACAAATGCGTTAAAAAACTTGAAGAGGGGCAGCTTCTTAACGGCGGATTTGCGTGGTTTAAAGGGCTTCCCGAGGATAGATACATTACTCAACACATTATAGCCGGATTTGGACATCTTAAAAAGTTAAATATTACAAATATTACGGACAACAACAAAATTTCCTCCATGATAAAAAAAGCGATTCCGTACCTCGATAATAAGATGAAAGAGGATTACGACTATCTGATAAAAAACAAAGCCAATTTATCCGACGACAACATCGGTTATACTCAAATGCACTATCTCTATATGAGAAGTTTTTTTAATGATATACCGGTCGGCGCTTTTAACAAAAAGAGTTACGATTACTGGATGGATCAGGCGAAAAAATACTGGCTCAATAAGAGTCTATATATGAAGGGACTGCTCGCCTTGGCTCTCTATAGAAACGGCGAAAAAACGACGGCAAACGATATTATCAAATCGCTAAAAGAGAACTGCATAGTTAGCGACGAACTCGGCATGTACTGGAAAGAGAACGTTTCGAGTTACTATTGGTATCAAGCGCCGATCGAAACTCAAGCGGTATTGATAGAGGCGTTCCTGGACGTAGCGAACGACCTCGACTCGGTCGAAGATATGAAGGCGTGGTTGCTGAAACAGAAACAAACCGGCGATTGGAAGACGACCAAAGCTACAAGCGAAGCGTGCTACGCCCTATTGCTCCAAGGAAATAAATTGATAACCGACGACAGCTTTGTTAAAATCGAACTCGGCTCTATAGTAATCGATCCGGCTAACGACGCGTCGATAAAGACCGAAAGCGGGACGGGATACTTAAAAATGATCTGGGATAAGGATAAAATCTTTCCCGATATGGGTAACGTAAAACTTACCAAAAAGACCGACGGCGTCTCCTGGGGAGCGTTGTATTGGCAGTATTTTGAACAGCTCGATAAAATTACTTCGTCCGAAACAAACGTTAAAATTAACAAAAAACTCTTTGTAGAAAGAAAAAGCGATAGAGGTCCGATTATCGAGGCGGTAACCGATAAGACCAAGCTCGCCGTCGGGGACCTAATTAAAGTCCGAATCGAAATAACGACGGACCGCAATATGGAATACGTCCACTTGAAAGACGCGAGGTCGTCGGCGTTTGAACCGACCAACGTCTTGTCGGGCTACAAATACCGGGACGGGCTTTGGTATTACGAAGCGACAAAAGACGCCTCGACAAATTTCTTTATCCCATGGCTTGTAAAAGGAAGTTACGTCTTTGAATACTCCCTAAGAATAACTCATAAAGGAAACTTCTCAAACGGCATAACAACGCTGCAATGTATGTACGCTCCGGAATTTACGAGTAATTCGGAAGGGGTAAGAGTTACGGTAGAGTAAGCGGATCGCAAGTCGTTCGCGCAACCGAACGACTTGCGATTAATTTTCTTCTCCTATCTACCTTATAAACTCGACGCCGTTTTGGGGGTGTATTATTCTAACGTAGTCAGCCGGTTTTTTGGCGGGATAATTTTAGGTAGAGCAGGCGTATTCGGGGTAATTTTCGATTACGAGGGCGTATAATAGCCGTTTTCGAGCGGTTATATTTAACAGTTGTGTCATTTTACCCAAAAAGTCGTTTTTCAACTTATCAATCCTTAATTTCTTACCAACAATCTCAAGAAATCCTTCCAATCCGTATTTCATAACGCCGTTATAGAAAAACAAGATAATATCGCGAACCGTCGAAGCCATACCAAATTCGTTATACAAAGAATGCCATTTTTTAATTCTGAGATAATCCGCTTCGCTGATTCTAAGGTATTTATCCACCCTTTTATCGTCGGTATTGTCTATAACGGCGTATTCGGAGCGATAATTCCCGATTATTCTTTTCATCTTTGGTATTTTTTTGTTAACAAGACGAAACATAGTTTCAAATAACTCGCTGAACGTATTAATTTTGAATTCTTTTAACAGAAAATCTATGACTTTACTATTCATAGATTCTGACACTATAAAGTGAAATAAATGTTTTTTGTTT
>MWDO01000054.1 GCA_002070605.1 Spirochaetes bacterium ADurb.Bin133 | reverse complement strand
GATTAAATATATTAATCATATGTACGAGCTCGAAGCTCATGCGTCCTAACAATCTTTCATCGTACTTAACCAAACAGGTTCAATATAACCGCTTTAGCAGATTTAATCAATACTTTTACCTTAGCATCATATGGGGCAGATAGGCGCGCGGCGGTCGTCCTGAAAATTTGACACATATGGGATTCATAGCTGCCGCGCCGCTCCCTGATAAAAAAATGACACATATGCGCTTCATATCCGCTGCGACTATTCCCTGATAAAAATTGACACATATGAAGCAAACATTTTTTATTCCAAAAAAACTGACGAGATACTATAAAAGTATTATAATAGAGATAAAAAAAAATCGGGTTATAGCCCGATTTTTTTATTCTTCAAAATCTTCATCCTCGTAGTCGTCGTAATCTTCGTCGTAATCTTCGTCGTCGTCTAATTCGTCAAAATCATCATCATCGTCAAAGTCGTCGTCGTCGAGATCGTCGTCGTCAAAATCATCGTCGTCGTCAAAGTCGTCGTCCATATCTTCGTCGTCGTCAAAATCTTCATCATCGTCAAAGTCGTCGTCGTCAAAATCATCATCGTCGTCAAAGTCGTCGTCGTCAAAATCATCATCATCGTCAAAATCATCGTCGTCGAAGTCGTCGTCGTCAAAATCTTCATCGTCGTCAAAGTCGTCGTCCATATCTTCTTCGTCGTCGTCAAAATCGTCGTCGTCGAGATTTGCCAAAACTATATCATACAAACGTTCTTCAGAAGATTCGCCGATAAATTGAAGTCCCTCTAATAAACAGTCGCCGTTTCCAATCATTTTACTCTCCATAAATAAAATTTTCACGAGTGTAGTATAAAAGATATATTGTGTCAAGAATAAAGATATTTTTTATTAAAAATAATTCAGTAATTTTCTAAAATAATATTTTTTTCAATATGACTTCTAATTTGATCCGTTATATCGGGATTTTTACCGATTAGCGCGTCGATTGCGCTCTCCGATAAGCTAAAAGCGCTAATTTCATAATCATCCGTTAATATCTGGGGCAGGGGCCATAGCTCTTTCTCCATTAACTTCCATAGTATCAAAATTTCAACGTCCGAATCTACAATCTGTTTTAATATCATACTCTCGGGTAAATACTCTTTCAAACTGTAATAGTAATATTTCATCAAAGAAAGAGGGGTTTTTGATAAATAACGTTTATAATTTTGCTTAGAGTCTTGAATATATTGATTTTTTAGAGAACTGAATTTAAAAAAATGTACTTCCTTAGAATCGAATATCTTCATTAAGATAGAATTGGCAAAATCAGGCTCTATGAGCGTCAAAGAATTAATTTTACCTTTCAGCAAATTAGCGATATTAATAAAAACGTTTGAGAATACTCCAAAGGCGACTATATGAATTCTTTTTTTTTCTAAAGTAGAGATATATTCGACGTAAGCGTTTATCAAAGCGTCGAAAGTAAACTCTTTTTTTCCATTTTTAGGTCTTATAAATTCAGTAAATACTTTTTTGTATATATTATCGTCTAGAAATGAAAAAAACTCGGCGGGAGCGTTATTGTTAAACGGAAAGAATGATGAAAATATTACGACCGAGTCCGAGTCTAATTCGCCCTTTTCAATAAATTTTACAACTCCGCCGGTTGTTTCATTACGCGTCATATTCGCCCTTATTCTATTTATTACCGCCAAACAGTTTCTCTGCAATTTTTTCGATCTCGACTCTATTTATTTTACCCATAGAGTTTCTTGGTATCTCTTTTTTGACAAAATACCTCGGCGACGAATATCCCGGCAGACGCTTTTTTAACTCTTCCTTTATAATATGAAACTCGTCGGGATATTCGTCGCTAAATATAACAAATAATTTTTCTTTATAACAACCGACGTATAAATTTTGTTCGTCGACGTTTTCCAGACCTTTTGAATGAAAATAGTCGCGAATTTTGCTAAAAACGTAGTTGAGGTCTACTCTTTTACCGGATATTTTAACAAACCGCGTATTTCTTCTTAAAAGAATGAACTTGTTATCGCCCGTAAATTCCACTATATCTCCGGTGTTAAATCCGACCGTTTTGTCGAAATCTACCGAAACGGAAGGGGATAATATCAATAACTCCCTCGCCTTTTCGTCTTCATTCTCCCGCGATTTGACTATATCGACGTAGGAGAACAGCTCCCAATTCTCATCTTTAGGACTAACTCTGCGGGCTATGCCGCCCGTTTCGGTCGAGCCGTATATCTCGACGATATTCAACCCCCTTTTATAAAAAACTTTGGACGTCTCTTTATCCAAAGGGGCGGAGGAATTTGTCAGATATTTACAACTTGCAAAACTCCCGACGAGATTAAGCGTAACAAACATTTTGTAATAAGAGGGTATAGAAACGAAAAACTCTATGCGGTTGTCCAAAACATACTGCGCGATAGTTTCAGGAGTAAAAAGATAATCTACGTATATAGCGCAACTGCAACTCATAGGAAGAAAAAGATCAAACAAAAGCCCGTATATATGATAAATCGGAGGGGTAAAATAAAAAGTAGTTTTTTTGTTAATCGGAAATATTTTTTTTAACTCTTCCAGTTCGACGGCAATATTTTGAACGGATTTTTCTATAAGTTTCGGTTTGCCGGTCGAACCGGAGGTGTATAGATATAACGCGGTGGCGTCCGAAGTCTTAACTAAACTATTTTTGTTGAAATTTGAGCCGACCGCGACGTTAAACTCCGTATTTATAAACAGTCCAAAATCGAGGTTTTTATTATCGGACATAAAAACATCTTCCGAATTTTTATAATCTTCCTCCTTAACCTCTATCGGAACAAGAACGGGCTTGCTTTTTAGTTTGAGAAGAGTCAAAAATACTATTATGTAAAGAGCGCGGTCTTTAATATCTATAAATACTTTCAGCCCTTCCCAGTCGGGGTATATCTCCGTAAGATTTTTTTCAAGAGTCGAAATACTCTTTTCAATATAACTTTTTTCAAATCTTACGCTATGTTTTATTAAGCAAAAAGTCGCCGGATCGGAGTCTAAAAATACGTCAAATAAGTTATTAATCAAAGATTCACCTCGAAAATCAGATATTTATTATCGTTTTTATCAATTATCGCCCCTTTGCCTTTGAGTCCCAATATAAACGGAATAGACAAACGCGCGGCGACGGAGCTTGGATTATCTCCGGTAAGAAAATATTCGGTATATACGTTATCTGCTTTTTCTTTCAGCAGAGAATACGTCGATTTGTCCGCAAAAACGTAGTCGAATCCGCTAAAATCGCGCGACGAGAGGTCTGAGAGCGGCTCCAGATGTCTAAATCCTTTATCGCAAAACGGAACGACTCTATACGAACAAAAAACCGGTCTTATATCGGGTTTTTGAGAGTAGTCCAATTTGTAAAAATCGGAATACTCCTCGCCGCACGCTACGATAAAGGGCTCTTTCATCAAGGTTCGATATTTGATAAAGTTTGCAAAAGAGGCGCCCGTATCAAGCCCGTCCGATATTGCGAGGCAGTAGTTGCGGAGTTTATGCAGTATAGTAAAATATCCGAGCGGAGTATTGTGCACCGAATTGTGAAACAGCGTCGGGCTGACCAACTCGGAATTTTCGATCTTAATCGAGTTTATTATCTTATTCGTCGTATCTATCTCGGCGAAGGCGGTAAACAGATATATCTCCTCTTCGGGAGTAAGATTTCGATCGGGTCCGAGAGATAGAGCCGCGCAAATCCCCATCGATAACGAACTCATTCTCTTTTTTAGCGGGGAGTTTACGTATTTAGATAGATCCGGCGCGTCTTTATTGCCGTCCGATTCCGGCAATTTTTTATTTTCTTTAAAATATCCGTTTTCAAAATACTTTTTTATAATTTCAATATTTTCACTATTTTCACTATTTTCAAGACCGGAGCCTACTATCGACGCGTCCTCAATCATTGAATATTTATCGTTCATCGCTATCATTCCCTAACTATTAATATTAAAAAACTTCAAACAAAGCGCTAACGTTATTCCCGCCAAACCCAAAAGAGTTCTTCAAAAAATACTTCGATCTCATATCGACCGACGCCGACGGAATAATCCTCTCGTTCATCGAATCCGCAAAGTCGTTCGGTTGATAAATCTTGCCGCTTTTCAGCATAGCCGTCGATATTACCACTTCGGTTATAGCCGACGCGCCGAGAGTATGACCTATAAACGATTTGAGAGAGGTAACCGCGACTTCCCCTTTAAACAAAGAGTCTAAAACGTTAATCTCGACTTCGTCGTTCATCAACGTGCCGGTGCCGTGAGCGCAGATATACTTTATATCGTCGGCGCTCAATTCGGCTTGTTCGAGCGCGTCGTTTATACATTTTTTCTGCGAAAAGCCGTCCGGCTCGGGCGACGAGATATGATGCCCGTCGGAATTCGACGCTACGCCGATAATTTCGGCAAGCGGCTCGCCTTTCGGCTCGGATTCCAGAAAAATTATCCCTCCGCCGTCGCCTAAAGTCAAACCGTCGCGCGATTTGGTCAACGGCTTCGTTCCGGTATGACTTACCAGCTTGAGGGAATCAAAACCTATCATAGTGGTATACGAAAGCGTGTCGTAACCGATCAAAACGGCTCTTTTTATAAGCCCCGACCGCATCATTCTGTAAGCTTGATAAATCGAATGCCCCGACGAGGAGCACGCCGTCGAGAATGTAAAACTATCGTTAAAGTTTGGATACCGAGCCTTAACGTCGTTTATCGTTTTGTTAAAAAAATGTCTCTTAAATAGAGGATACGAGATCGACTTGTCGACCAGGCGTTTGTAAACGCTCTCTGTCTCTCTGATGCCGCCGGTAGAGGTAGCCATAAAGAGCGGTATATCGCCGTATTCTCGAAAGCTATCCTCGATATCTTTAAGAAGAAACAGACATATACTCGAACTTTTCGTCAAGTCGTCGCTTTTTTCAAACCTGTTGACGGCGAAACATGGGCGCGAAAAATCGCTATCCTCGTCTGCGGTAAAGAGTTGTTTGCCTTTTTGTAAATTAATCAAAGTTTCGTCGACTCCAAGCCCTAAAGCGGAAACGGTAGAATAAGCCGATACGAATACCCTATTTTTTTTCATTTTCGTTTATAAAATCAAAAAAAGTTTTAAAATCTTTGAATTTCTCCTGAATAAGATCGTTATCTTTGACTTTAACGCCATATTTTTTTTCAATTTGAACTACCAGTTCTAAAACGTCGATAGAATCAAAAAACAGCCCGTCTTCGCCGATTAGGACGGTTTCGTCGGTAATACTGTCCTCTTTCACCTCGCTATCGTTAATAATATCCAAAATTGTTTTTATTAAATCTTTTCTATCCGCCAATTTATTACTCCATAATTTTAATCGGAAGCCTCGTCGCTCTCCGTCGGTCCAAATTCTGTTTTAACGGCTTCCATAGAAAAACCGACGTCGTTTAATATTTTTAAAACCTTTTTAGTATCTTCCTTATTGAGTTTACTTTTTAATTCGTAGTACTTCTCCGTTTTGTCTAAAGTATAAAACGACGTTATAGTCGCTTTAATCTCTTCGTCCGTAATTTTGCCTAAAATGTTTTTATCAAAATCGTCCGTTTGAATTTTAGCCGGCAAGTCTTTTAACATTTTTCTTACCGGAGCTTCATACTCGCTGGTTTCGCTTTCGTAAATGTCCATCTCCGAAATAACCGACCCTTTGGTAAAACTCGAAGATATAAGAGCCAATACTATGGATAACACAAAAAATATCGTCAACAAAACGGACGTTATTTTTGACAACAGGGTGCCGGAACTCGCGCCGAAAAAGGACTGAGACGATCCGCCGATTATCCCCATACCGCCTCCCGCTTTGTCCTCCTGCAACATTACGCTCGAAACTATCAAAAAACAGACTATAAACATAACTACGGTAAAAATAATAATTAATACTGTCCCCATATTTTCCTTCTTTAACTATAATATTTTTAAAATTTACCTTACAAACTTAACTATTCGCGTAAAGGAGTCCGCCTTTAACGACGCTCCGCCCACCAGCGCTCCGTCTATATCGGGCTGTTTCATCAAGCCGTCGACGCTCGCGTCCGTTACCGACCCGCCGTATTGGATAATAGTATTTTCGGCGACGGTTTTGTCGAAAATTTCAGCCAGCGTATCTCTTACAAATTTGTGAGTCTCCTCCGCGACCTCCGGAGTGGCTACCTTTCCCGTGCCGATAGCCCACACCGGCTCGTAGGCGATAACGATATTTTTCATATCGTCTTTGGCGACGTTTTTTAACCCTTCGACTAGTTGAGTTTTCAATACGGAATTCGTTTTTCCGCTCTCTCTCTCTTCAAGAAGCTCGCCTATGCACAAAACCGGCTTTAGACCTTTTTTAAGCGCAAATAGGACTTTTTTATTTATAAATTCGTTAGATTCTTTGTAAATTTGTCTTCTTTCGGAATGCCCTAAAATAACATACTCGACCCCGACGTCCAGAAGCATATCCGCCGAAATCTCTCCGGTAAAAGCGCCTTTTTCGTTGTCGTTCATGTTTTGCGCGCCCAGTTTGATAACGGAGCCCTTTATCGCCTCTCCGACCGCCTGTAAAGCCGTAAACGGCGGGGCTATCATGACTATAACGTCGGACGATACGTCTTTTATAGAATCTGTTAATTGTTTTGCAAATACTTTAGCTTCGGAAGGCTTCATATTCATCTTCCAGTTGCCGGCTATCAAATATTTTCTCATTCTAAACTCCAATTCTGAATTTTATACGTCGTTTGGTATAATACGCTTTTTTTTTATAAATGTCAAAAATATTTTTACCTTAAGTAGTAAAAATAAATTGATTTTAATAGTCAATGATGTTAGTATATCTCTTTTTCAGGAATTTTATGAAAAAATCGTTTTTATTGATAATATTATTTACGCTCGCCCTTCCGATTTTCGGGATAATCGATACCAACGACTATTACGATATAAATTTGATCGAAAAAAACGGAACGTTCAACTTTGAGTCTTACAAGCGAAGCAACCACTCTTATCTGTTCGGCGGTTTTGACACAAACGGCTATACCGAAATTCTGGGACGCATGAGACTAAATATAGGACCTCCGGAGTTGATAGGTTTTTATCTGGTATCGGAGATACTTTTCAGCAACTCGGACAAAAGAGACGCGGGGGGCGAATTTGAAAAGACCGGCAACACTATGCTCTTTTACGGCGAAGCGTATATCGGTTTTAAGAATAAATGGACGTCCGTTAAGTTCGGCTTTCAAAATCTTATATCTTCGGACGCTATATATCATAGGTTGTTGCTTGACGACTATTCGGGTCCCATTTTTGCGCTAAGATGGAGTCAGTTGCTATCCAGATACGTCGATATGGACCTTATATATTCGTTTATAAGACCGCATCAGGGGGAATGGTCGCCGAATTTGACTACTCTATATAAAAAGGGCGAGCTTTACGGCAAGTCTTTATTCGTCAAGAAATTCAATTTTAGACCGCTCCCGTGGATACGCATAGGGCTGTCGGATTCGGTCTATTTTTTGGGCGAGAATTTCAATATATGGTTTATGAATCCGTTTTCTATATATTTTATCACGCTCTCTCTCAACAAGTTTTACGATGAAAAATTCGGGAGCGGTCTAAACACAGGCGCGTCGGATCTAAAAATAGGTCTCGACTTTCAGATAGGATTTAACGGATGGCGCGTTTACGGGGAACTTTTGGTGGACGACTCCGACGCTTTTTTCCTTATGTTTAAATATCCCATATTCCCCAACCGGATCGGCGCGGTCCTCGGCGGAGAGATCAGAGGGTATCTCTTTACCCGCTATCTAAAACCGCCAAAAGCGGCGGAATTTTTTCTAAAAAACCTCTATATCAACTTTGAATACGCCATTACGAGCAAATATGTCTATTCGCGCGATCATGTATGCAACTACGAATACGTCCGCGAGGAGTATCAAAAAGCTTACGATCCGCGAAATCCGATATCTCAAACCGAACTCGACAGAGTACAGCGCGTCGGAAATTTCATCGGATATATGTACGGCAATAACGCGGATTCGATTGATATCGCCGTCGGTTGGAGGAACGACTTAGAGCGGACGAAGGATTACGGAGCGGAGTATCAGACGGACGTTTATTACGACTCTTTTAAGAAGAAAAAATTCGTCGACAGGCTCTTTAAGTTTCAACTGCATTACAGACATTACAGATTGGGGGACGAGAGAAATATAGTAGCCCCTTACTATATGAACGAACATTACTATTACGACGTAGATCCGGATCTTGATTCGGACGGCGACGGCGTAAAGGATAACGATACTTCTAACAGGGAGACGGAATTTTTGAGAGTAGTTCTTGAAGAGGGGAATATCTTCGATATAAATTTTTACAGCGACATTTTTAGGATTACCAGATTTGTCGTAGGGATAGAGACAAAATTTAACTTCCATTGGAGGACTCGTCTTCCGCGGACTTCGGTAGAGAGTACCGATTTTGTTTTTAGATGGGAGATAGCGTCGGTGATAACATGGTTTTGAGTATGAAAAAAAATTTAAATTTATTTTTTATCGGTTTGGTCGTCTTTATCGGTATCTGCTCGACGGGGTGCGCGGTAAGATATAACCATGCGAGGGTCGGGATAGTCAATAATTACGACAAGAATATGGTCTACGTCGGGCTTTTTATCGACGAACAGTCCGGAGACGCGAGCGGAGATATGATAGTTAAGGTCGTACCGCCGGCGCGACGCCCTCTGCCCGTAGGGGAGAGAGACTACCTCGACTTGGTCTGGGGCGGCGGTTACGGATCGGTAAAGTTTGCTTTTTCTTTCGGATTTTACGACGCTTCGGAGGATAGTTACAACGTTTACGACTGTTCGACCGACTATTTAGAGCTTGAAGAGGGCGACGAAAAGGTATTTAGGATAGACTCGACCGACGACTATTTTGTTAATTAGCGCATTTTGTCAAAAATTTATGGTTTTTTTGTAAATAAGTAATATAATGTTTGTATAGATTTTTTTTAAAAAAATTAATATTTTACAAAAGGAGGAAGCGCTATGAATAAACGCTTTGCAAAAATTTCAACTGCGCTTGCGACGGTATTATTATCGATGATACTGATTTTCGCATGCGGCATAACGGAAGGTCCTACGACCGGAGGAGGAGGAGACGACGGAGGGAGCGGAGGCGATTCGTCGCTGAGCATCATGCCGACCGCGGTATTCTCAACTTCGCCGGAACTTGCGGCCGCGGCTTCGGGAAATATAAGTCTGCCAAATTTCCCGTTCGCTTATTTTTTTAACAAGGCAAAGAGAGGAGACTCCGGGATATTAAATCCGGAAAAACTATCGGAACTCTTTATGCCGCTTTTTACGGGGTTGAAAAAACCGACCGCAGAAGACTTGAGTTCCGGTATTGAAAAAACCTGGATCGGCTTCTATATGGGGTCGCCGGTAATTTTGCGCGTAGAAGATAAAACGGCGGATAATACCGACGACAGATACAAATACGCGATGCTGTTTGAATATTGGCAGGATGTCGATAAGAATAAGGCTATCGATACTAAGAAGGATAAGTGGGTAGCCGACGTTTATGTGAAATCCGCTTTTGAAGATTTCTCAGACATAAAATGGAGTTTAAATCAAGAGATAAGCAATCCTTTCGACCCCACTCAACATTTCGAGTTGAAGGCGAACGGCATCGGCGACGACGAGGATTTTTCCGGATCGGGAACTTTTGCGGCGACGTCGGGAGATTATAGAGGATCCGCTACCGTCGCATGGTCAAAAAATAGCACAAACGGTAAAAAGTACGTAAAAGTCGAGGACGGTTATATAAAATATACCGGAACGAAGACGTCGGGCTTTTTTAACGTAACCAATTTGACCATAACGATAGACATAGCGAAAGACAACTCGTCGAAAGTTATCGAAAATTCGACCGTCGTTACTAAGGACGCCGACGGGAGCACTCTAACGGTCGTTAAACAGGCGACTACCTTAAACAATAGTAAAGGTATTCCGACGGAGGTCGCGTACACCATAACGACTATGAGGAAAGATAGAAACGGCGTTATAACCGAGAACAAGACGGAACAGGACGCTAAGAAGATAAACATAAACTCGGATACTCTCGCCGTGAACCTAGGGGGCAACGCAGATAATATAAACGTCGCCAATCTGGGCGATGCCGACGCAGACGCAACCAATGGAAAGATAATCGTTAATCTCAGCAAATGTCCGACTAGCGCCAAAGGCAAATCCGTAAAAGTATGGATAGCTAAACCTGAAAATATGATATACGGCGACGAATTCGTTTGTCCGGAATTTGGAAAAATAGATCCCGCTAAGACAGCCAACGGAGTAGTAAGCAGCGCTTACGGGGCTTCTTTTACATTTGACGACGTAGCCGGAGGAAGTTACGTAGTTTACGCTATAATCGATCCTAACGGCGACTTTCCAAAAGATCTTTCAGACGACATAGGGAAGACTGTAGACGACGACTTCTACGCTTACAGCATCGGCGTGTTTGTCGACGGAAGAGACGGAGATACGACCGTTAATATCGGCAACGCGGCTTACGGCGAACCGGGATGGATGAAGTTCGGAGCCGGGGACGCCAGACCTTCGTTAAAGGTAGACGTAAAGTTATCCAGCGATAGGAACGATCTTTTTACAAACACCGCCATAGCGGGTAAAACGGTAGAGGTAGGTCTCTTCGAAATCAGCGCTATGGGGATCGACATGAACAATCCTGTAGGATACGGCTACATAGACGTGGGAAATAATGCGGTCAACTCGACTTTGACGGGCAAGTTGTATATAAACGGCATAGTCGATCTGAAGAACAAAGAGAAGTATATCGTAGCCGCGAGACTCTATGCAGAAGACGTACCGGGAGCTTTCTATTATATGGATACGCCTATTACCGCAACCGCGCTGAAATTTGATAATTACAACAATAAGTATTATATATCTATACCGGAATTCGTTTATTCGGAAGAGGATCAAAACACGGGCGTAGACTACTCTATATATCCCACAGACGGCATACCGTATCCAAGCGGCGGCGCTAGCGCTAGCGAATATTATGACGATTCGCCGCAAAGAGCTACTATAAACGGCAAGATAGACTTTGGCAACAATCCCGGACAGATCGATAGGTATCAGGCGGACGCTTGGTTTGCGATACTTATGCCGGCGGCCGGCGTTAACAACCCCCAGGATGGCGCCGCAACCAAGCCCGTAGCGTTCGCTAAAGTCGACAACTATGGAACTTTCGAATTCAAGAACGTCAAAAAATTCAAAGACAATGATCAAAATACGCCGAACTACTACTTCATAGTCGCCGTAGGTTATAAGAATTTTGACGCAAACTACGATAAACTCAGAATGCCTTATCAAGAGGATATACTCGTTTTGAAACTCGTTTCGTTTGAGTATACTTATCCGATTTTTGACGAAAATGGAGATTGGCAAGATGATGGAACCGGAACAAATTTTTACGATTCTCCGCTAGGGATAACCTTCAATACGTCGGGAACTCTGGTAGACATTAGTTGGGACGGACCCAACCAAGTTCCGGGCGCCCCGCTAGACGAGAACGATATGATACTCAACATATCAGGTCTCTATGGGCTCTATATGAGCGCCGCGCCGGGAGGCGGAAGCGGCTTGGAGATCGGAAACGGCGACAAATCGGTTTATGTCAGCGTAGGTTTTATGGATCCGACATATATGACTACTGATAGACCATACTGGTTGAACGACGTCCATTTCGGAATAAAGATTGAGAAGAAGGTTGGAACAGCATGGACGCACGTTACGGAGTATTGGTCAAACTTCATGGACGGATCAAATAGCCCTATGGACTCCATCAATTTTACCTGTTCCAAAGCGGACAACAACGCCGAGTATAAGTTCTCAGTATCGCAAGACGCATGGAACCCCGCTATGGGTAACGTAAAATTCTCCGGAAGCGCCGAAGTTAAAATCGGCGATAACAACTGCGTTCGTATAAACTTGGTCGAAGGAGAGGCGTACGGTTTTGATCCCAACAATACAGACAACGCGGAGGTACGTTTAGAGATCCCGAACGAATATGGACAGTACACCTTTGCCAAGCTAGAAACCAAATACGCTTACGTCGAGCTTATGGACGATAGCCATGCGTCGCTGTATATAATGAAAGTCCAAATTGGCAATGTTTCTGCCGATGGATGGGAATATTTTGGCGCAAAAGCGGTTTTTAACAACATACCAAAATATGACTACAAGGTAAGGGCTTTCATCGACTGGAATGATCCTATCAATAATGATATGATTGTTGGCGATACATATTCTACCTCCAACTATCCAGGCATATACCCCGAAGACGGAGATATAAATCTCAATATGTCAAACTATATTCCTATGCTCTATATGAACTATGAAAAATATACCTATGGAAACCCTGGCGATCCCGACTATTATGAAGAGACCTATGGAACCTGGATCGGCGATTGGGTAGAGATACCTTACGTCCAGCCAACCTTGTATTTCACCTTAACGGACGCGGCCGGAGACTTAAATTTGACTACAGAGCCAGACGCTTATATAAGAATATTAGACGCATCCGGCAATCAGATTGAGCCGTCAACAGGATACGCTAAATGCAAACTTATCCTTGACGCTAGTCCTGAATACAACCGATTTATGCTTGATATGAGGGGAGCTTATGAAAACGGCAAAGCTTATAAGGTCGATTTTTTCGTAGACGCAAACGGAAACAAAGAAATAGATGCCGACGAATGGTATACCAATACCTACCCTTTCATATATTCAGTCGAAACCGGGGAGTATTCGCCGCCGTATTATTTAGAGATGAGTTCCGCCGACTTGACTCAATATCAGCCTTAAGGCGTCTTTACGCGATTTATATCCCCCCTTCTCAGGGGGGATTTTTTTTTGGCGAGGGCAGTTTGACACATATGTGTCGATTTTATAGCGGGAAGTAATTTGACACATATGTGTCATTTTTTATCGGGGAGTAGCCGCGGCGGTTATGAAGCGCATATGTGTCATTTTTTTGGCGCGGGGCAGTTTGACGCATATGTGTCAATTTTATCGGGGAGTAGCCGCGGCGGTTATGTAGCTCATATGTGTCATTTTATAGCGGGGAGTAGCCGCGGCGGTATGCGACCCATATGTGTCATTTTTCACCAGGGAGTAGCCGCGGCGGTTATGTATCGCATATGTGTCAATTTTATCGGGGAGCGGCGCGGCGGTTATGAAGCGCATATGTGTCATTTTTTTGTCGCAGGGCAGTTTGACACATATGTGTCATTTTTTCAGCAGGGAGTAGCCGCGGCGGCTATGCGTGGGACGCGCATTCGGGGCAATCGGGCTTCCATAAAAAACGGGAATTCCAGTTTTGAATGCGCTAATATACCATAGAACAAATCCGTCAGATTGTTATTTTAAACTTCTGTACTCCGGTTTTTCCAATAATTTGGTTTTCTATATAAATTCATAAAAGCCGTAATTATTATTTCATTATTATAAATTGTATATATAATTCCATAAGGAAATCTTCTCAACAAACATCTCCTAAATTTTTTACTAATTCTAACGCATGACTCCGGATATTCGCAAATAATTTTTAATGAATTCTCCAGTTCTTTCAATAATTTCGATCCCAGTCCTTTATTTAATAGATCGTAGTATTCAATTGCCTCTTCAATTTCTTTTGAGGCTTCAAAAACGATCTTATAATTCATATTTCTTTTTTAAATTACCTATGAACTCTTCCCCATCTATACAAACCGTTTTACCATTTAAATAGTTCTTAAAACGATTATTTGATTCTTTTATCCAATCGCTTTCAATGTCGTTATTTATTGAAGGATTTAAATTTTCCAATATTTTATCCGCTAATTTTATCTTTTCTTCAACTGATAAAGATAATACCTGTTTAGTTAACGTTTCTATCATAAATTAAACCTCACATTTTATAATCTAATATAATAGCAATATTTTGTCAAGGGGCGCCGGTCAATTTTTACATGCGCCCGCCGCATATGCGTCGAATTTTCATCGAGGAGCGGCGCGGCGGATATGAGGCGCATATGTGTCATTTTTTATCAGGGAGTAGCCGCGGCGGTTATAAGGCGCATATGTGTCAATTTTTATCGGGAAGTAGCCGCGGCGGATATGCGACGCATATGTGTCAATCTTCATCAGGGCGCGACGCGGCGGCTATGAGACCCATATGTGTCAATTTTTATCGGGAAGTAGCCGCGGCGGATATGAGACCCATATGTGTCATTTTTCACCAGGGAGTAGCCGCGGCGGTTATGCGTGGGACGCGCATTCGGGGCAATCGGGCTTCCGTAAAAAACGGGAATTCCAGTTATTTACGCTGCTGTCAGATGGACTCCCCCATAAAATAAACAAAACTAATCTGAAAGCAAATCATTAAAACTACAAAAACTTAAACTATTATTTCTTGATTTCTCTTCTACTTTGTCAATTATCTCTCTGTCCTTAAAGTCTTCATATAAATCAAATAACGCTTTTTTTAAAAGCGTTGAAGTATCGTAATGCAGATGTTCTTTTAAATAATTTAATACTTTTTCCTCATCTTTGTTAAATCTTATAGATGTTATTGCCATAATTTGTAAACCTCCTCTCTTTTTCCGATATATACAACGAAAAAATCATTATTTTCAATAAAAAAAATTGCCCTGTATTTTCCTTTTCTCAATCTATAATATACTTTAGAGTAATCGCCTTTAACCTGCTTAATATCAAACAGGTTTAAATCTTTGGTCATGTCTAAAGATAAAAAAACGTTATGGATATTTTGTAATACATTTTTCGGGATTTCACCCTTTTTTGTATTTTTTTTTACTTCCTGCTCATAATATATCACATATTACAATGTAATACACTTGTCTTAATTTGTCAAATAAAAATACTATTTTTTTGTAACTTGTCAGTTTTTTGGGAAATAGAAAATATCTGTTTCATATGCGTCAATTTATATCGCAGACGAATTGACACATATGGAGCGTAAAAATCTTTTCAATATTTTGCAAAAAAGAGGTTCACTTTTAGTAGAAATTATTTTAAAATAGGGCAAATATTATTAATCAGGGAGACGGTATGGACAATAAGGTCAAAGAGATTTCCGAAAGAATAAAGGGACTCAGAGAGTCGGAAAATATCTCTATAGAGTCCCTTGCCCGCGAATTAAATATTCAATCCGATATATATCAAAAATATGAAAACGGCGAGCTCGATCCCCCTATCGGTTTGTTAAGTCAGCTCGCCCGTAAGTTCAATATAGATTTAACTTCGATTATTACCGGCGAAGATCCAAGGTTACGCAAATACAGCGTCGTCAGAAAAGACAAAGCGCCGATCATCCAACGTAGAAGGGAATATAAATATCAGGATTTATCGTATAATTTTGTGAACAAAAAAGCCGAGACCTTTTTGGTTACGGTAGAGCCAAAAAAAGAGGAGAATATAAATTTGTATTCCCATCAAGGTCAAGAGTTCAACTACGTAATAGAGGGGTCGCTGAAAATAATGTTGAATAACAATGAGATAATTTTAAACGAAGGCGACTCTATCTACTTCAATTCGGAAGAGAAGCACGCTATGATTCCGTTAAATAATAAAAAGGCAAAATTTCTCGCAGTAGTTATATCATAAAGTTAAAACAACAGAAAGGAGATTCAAGCGATGGATTTTTTCAAAAAAGAGTTTAAAGATTACGACGACTTTTATAATAACTTCGCAATAAACATTCCGCAAAACTTCAATTTTGCATACGACGTATCCGACAAATGGGCTTGCGAAGACCCGAATAGAATAGCGCTGATATGGACAAACGATAAGAATGAAGAAAAAACATTCTCATTCAAAACGCTATCCGAATACGCAAACAAAACGGCTAATTTTTTTGTATCAATCGGCATTAAAAAAGGGGACGCCGTAATGTTAATTCTAAAACGCCGATATGAATTTTGGTTCTCCATTTTAGCTCTGCATAAAATAGGCGCGATATGCATACCGGCGACCCATCTCCTAACTAAAAAAGACCTTGTTTATAGAAATAACGCCGCAAACGTTAAAGCCATAGTCTCGGTAAACGAAGAGAACGTGTTGGAAAATATTGAAAATTCTGAAAAAGACTCGCCTACGTTGACGCATAAAATTCTTATTAATGGAAAAAGAGACGGTTGGCGCGATTTTGATTCGGGTATATCAAACCAAAATTCAGTATTTAACAGACCTAAAAATATGGAAAATATTGATAAGAACGATATTTCATTACTCTATTTTACTTCCGGCACTACCGGTATGCCAAAAATGGTAATTCACAATTTCGATTATCCTCTCGGACACATAATAACGGCGCATTTTTGGCAAAATGTTCAAGATAAAAAAGCGCATCTAACCGTCGCCGATACCGGCTGGGCTAAAGCGGCGTGGGGCAAGATTTACGGACAATGGATAGCGGGATGCTCGGTATTTGTTTACGATTACGATAAATTTATCCCTAAAAATATGCTAAAAATAATCGCCGATTATAAGATAACGACATTCTGCGCGCCCCCCACCATATATAGATACCTTATTAAAGAAGATTTCGCGCAATACGACCTTTCTAACCTCAAATACTGCGTCGTCGCCGGCGAACCGCTAAACCCGGAGGTCTACAACCAATTTCTCAAACTTACCGGAATCAAACTTATGGAGGGTTTTGGACAAACCGAACTCGTTGTCTGCATAGCGACGTTTCCCTATATGCCGCCCAAACCCGGCTCTATGGGCAAACCCTCCCCAACTTACGATATCGACATTCTAAAAGAAGACGGAGAATCGTGCGAAATCGGCGAAGAAGGACAGATAGTAGTAAAATTAGATAAAAAGAAGCCGCTCGGAATGTTTTTAGGATACTATAAAGACCCCGAACTAACGGAAAAAGTCTGGAATAACGATAAATACTACACGGGCGATATCGCGTGGAAAGACGAAGACGGATACTATTGGTTTGTCGGAAGAGCCGACGACGTTATAAAAAGCTCCGGCTATAGAATAGGACCTTTTGAAGTCGAAAGCGCTCTTCTCGAACATCCGGCGGTTATGGAGTGCGCGATTACCGGCGTTCCCGATCCGGATAGAGGACAAATTGTCAAAGCGACAATCGTCCTGACAAAAAACTACGCGCCGTCCGACGATCTCGCGGCCGAACTCCAAGAACACGTAAAAAGGGTTACGGCGCCGTATAAATATCCTCGAATAATAGAATTTGTCGCCGAATTGCCCAAAACTATCAGCGGAAAAATCAGAAGAGTAGAAATCAGAGAAAAGAGCTAACCTTTTGTAAACCCTTCTCTATTTTTAGCCGTTATTTATTCTATAACAAATCTCATATCGTCGTATACTACGTCTAACGAGTCGACGTCGTCTTCAAAAATAGTAACGGGGTAATCATGAAACTCCAGCAATCTATCGGCGATTTTAGAACAACCTTCGACCCATTTGCTCTCATTCTCTACGACCGATAGAGGTTTCCTCGCTATAACGTACCGACGAGCCTGATGCTCCTCCGGTAAAAGCCCTAAATATTCGACTTCCAAACCCATATTTTTTTTTATTATTTTTCTAAGATTTTCTCCAAAAGCTATATCCCGTTCGTTATTCCCCATATTCAGAAGAAGTTTTGGAAAAAAATTATTTACTAAGTCGTCTATCCTCTTCTCCTCTTCCGGAAAATCTTTTTTTATAATTTTTAATAACTCGCAAAACGTCGTATTCTCTTTTTCAAGCCTTGTTTTAACGGCTTCTACCAATCTATCCCTAACCTCGGCGTTCTTTTTTAGTCCGTTAAAAATATACCTGTAAAACGAGTTTTTTAAAAAAGAATACAAATTCAATACGGCGGTCAATTCCGGAGTCGTTACCAATATTCCGCAGTTTGACGCTAAAAAAAAGTCTATAGTATTTAACGTACTGCCGGATCCAAGATCTAAAATAACCCAATCTGCGTCAATTTTTGATATTTCAGAAAGAATTTTCTTTTTCCTAAAATATGGAATATTAGCCGCTCCAACAAAAAGAGCGTCGCCGGGAATGAACTTTAGGTTGTCAAATTCAGTCCGGTGTATAATCTTATCAAACGGAAGAGTCTTATCATAAATATAATGACCAATCCCATACAAATCATTCTTAATCCCTAACATCGTATGAAGATTGCTACCGCCAAGATCAAGATCGACCGCGACGACCCTCTGACCCTTCTGAGCCAATAAGATACTAAGATTTGTTACAAAAAAAGTCTTCCCTACCCCTCCTTTGCCGGAAGCGACGGGAATTATTTTAGCCATTTTCACCTCTACAATTATCTTCGAATAGTCAGTCTATATTATTGAATTTTTATAAGACTATTTGTAAAAAACGTTGCGTCCGTATATTTTTACCATTAATCTCTGTTGCAAAACAAGCGCCCCATATGCGTCAATTTTATTTTTAAGCCCCATATGATGCTAAGGTAAAAGTATTGATTAAATCTGCTAAAGCGGTTATAATTGAACCAAGTTTGGTTAAGTACGATGAAAGATTGTT
>MWDO01000053.1 GCA_002070605.1 Spirochaetes bacterium ADurb.Bin133 | reverse complement strand
ACCACAGCAATCAAAGCTTCTTCTAAAAAGAAATAGATACCCCGGCTATCTTCGGATAGCCGTAACGGATTATTATAACAATTTCACCAGACAAATATTGCAATAATAAAAAGCAAGCAACACAAAACAACGCTCCCGTTGGGAGTCGATATATCTTAAACACAAGGAGGTAAAATATGATTCTTATTGACATTCTAAATATTATCATCCCACATTATTCATCGAAAAAAATCCCAAGATTTCCCGAATATCCGCCTCTCGTATTTTAAACTCCGCGGCATTTTAGCCGCATTTTTCATTAATACTAACTTATTTCAATGTTTTTCAGTATTTTTAAACAAAGATTGCTCATTTCAGATATCCAATTACAATAACTATACCCCGTTAAGTATTTACAGATATCTAGTAATTTTTTAATCATTATACTATCAATATCATCCTTTTGTATAGTTATTTCACTATTTCTAAAAGCAAATATTTTTAAAATATCCCCTTTTTTAGGTTCGTTCCCTGTATGAAGAAAATAGTTTCTTTTTTCTTTAAAATCTCTCATATCATTAATAAAAATATTTGCTTTTTTGATATTATCTCTTTTTTCATATTCCTTAAAAATCTTAAATAAGACGGTATTATTATCATAAACAAGAGATTTTTCATAACCGTGTTCTTCAATCAGATATTTTTTTATTTCAATATTAAAATTTGGCAATTTATCAAGGTCAATATATTTTCTTTTGTATTTGAAAACAAGAATGTCCGGAAAATCCATGTCAAGCATAATGAATGGGATATTTTCAACAGCAATATTTAACAACACCATTGCCATCATATATTTTCCTTGATATAGTTGATCAATAGAACGGATTATAGATTTTTCAACAATATTTATCAGACTGTCGTTTAGCATATTTTTCATTTTTTTAACTAAATTTAGATTTTTTTTATCTTTTTCACATATTAAAAAGTTATTGCAATATTTTATCCCTTCTTCAGAGGATTCATAAAGCCATTTATATGAAATCTCTAATAATTTATATAAAGAGCTATTCTTTTTAATATAATTTTGATTATAACCGCTATCTGATATAAAATTATACGCCGCAGAAAAATCGCAGTTCTTAAGACTCAGCTCTAAGACATTTTTTAATTCATAAAAGAGTCGGTTCTCTACATTTTTTGATCTTATAATTTTCCCTGACAATTCATCCTGATCAAATATTACAACTTTTTCTCTTGCATAGATAAGCGACAAATTTTCAATAGATAATCTGACATCGGGAATACCGGGCTTTGCTCCTATATAAATAGAGTCATATCTCTTTAAATCTATTTCTTTATTAAAAAAATTTGCAAAATATTTAAAAATCGAATCAACGCTAAATCCCGAACTCCCCTCCCCTTTATAAGTATCGATTTTTTTACAATTAAGAACCGCATTATTATTTTTGTACGCTTTTTTTAAATCTTTAAAAAAAGATTCTATTAAAATATGAAAATAATATGGTTCGCTTTTTTTTATATCCTTATCAACTTTATCTAAATCCGTTCTATCCGTATAAAATATATATATTTCGTCAAGTAATTCATTCTTGTTGCCGCATAGTTCCATCGTCTTTTCGACAATCTTTTCAAACATAGGAAATACAACTTTTATTTTATCAGAAATTTCATCAATTCTTATGCTCTTTCTTGTCTCGTTATATCCCTTATAAGAGCTCCATTCAATCTGATTGGCCTCTTTCAATTCTTTTAGTTTATCCTGTATTACTGATAAATCAAATTTATCGAATGGACAATACGACCTTTTCTGCTCGTCAAGATATTGAACGTCTCTCTGCCCAATTGTAACAATTAATAAATTCACACATTATCCTTAAATTATTTTTTTGATTAAAAATCCTTTTCTCTCAAAAAGAGTCTTATATCGTTTAATCGAATCTCATATTCGCCGGATTCATTTTTATCGTCTGATAAAATAAAAGGTTTTTCTAAAATATTGTTAATTTTATCATCCTCAAAATAATTGATTATCTCTTTTATAGTTTCGTACAATATTTTAACAAGTTTATGCTCGTCTTCAGAACATTCGGCAAAATCTTTACCAAAAAGAACTTTTGATACATTATTTTCATCCGTTTTATTATTTTTTTTAAATAATTTATCTAATTCCTTAAAATCAAGCCCTTTTTTACCTTTTTTTATATCAAGCGATTTCTGCGTAGCAAATTCTGTTATTGTCTGGATTTGACTTATTAAGTTAGGAGACAGCTCCTTCGCTTTAAAAACAAGTCGTCTTAATAAACCGCCAAAATTTCCGATATTTGCTTTAGAATCAGCCATTATAGTATTAATAGGGTCGTCAAAATCTTTATCAATATAATAACCTTCAAGAGACGCCCCGCGATCATATATTTTCTTAAAATCTTCCTTTTGTAAATCATCGTTTTTTTTCTTAGACCCATATTTTAATGCGGGCGATAATTCCAACTTACTTGACTCTAAAGACAAATTCATTCCGGGATTACTTTTTGCGATAAAATCAGAAGAGTAATACTCCAGCTTTTTAATTACATCTGAAATTATATTTTTATCATTTAATAAATATCTATAAAGACCGTCTATAAAAGAATCTACCGAACTATCCTGTTTGCTTATTATTTCATAATTAGAATCAATATTAATCCCAAGATAGTCAATACAATCCTGAAAACTCTCTTTTTTTTGTAATATAAGATACAATCCGGTCAAAAACTGCTTCCCCGGTTTAAATAGAATTTCTTTTTTTATATCATGATAAAGATAATTAACCGGAGACGCTTTAAGCGCTTCAAAATTATCTTTAACTTTAAAAATTACCGCTTGATCTCCGTCAAAATCAGCTCCCATAGGACCTAATACAGAAGCCGGTAATCTTATAACATTTTCATTCTCAATCCAAACCGGTTTAAAACAGAGAAATCCAAATTTATGCAAAACCGGATCTCTTTTAACGAAAACTCTCTTGTCTTTCAAGATATTATTAATCTCATTAATAATTTTATCATTTGGACTATCATGCGATTGATAAAGTTGTTCTATTTCTGAAAACAACCCTTTATCCATAATATCATCCCTAAAAAGCGTTAATAAAGCAATTGTTGGAATACCAACCTCGTCAAGCCCTAAATTAATCCCCGGAGCTATAACGGCTCTTAAAGAAGGAGTTATCCTTGTGGATTGTAATTTATTCCTAAAAAAACTTTTTTTTGATAAACTATCGTTTGAGCCAATGGCAGACTTTTTTATTTGATATTTTATCTTTTTAATTAAATTACTCACATTTTGATAATCTTCTTTTTTTTTAATCTCTCTAAAATATTTTCTATATAACTTCTTAATACTATTTTCAAAAACCGACCCATCCGGATTTTTCATATCAGTTAAATATTTAAAAGGGATAATATGTAACCCATTTATATGCCCGAAATTATTTTCATTATCTGTCCTTTCTTCCAGCCATTGATAAAGATCGTCTGCATCAAATCTAAAAGTATACTTAGCCATTTTGAGTTTATTAAAAAGTTCATATTTAATTGCGGAGTCTAAATTGCTATTTAAAATATAAAATTTATTTTTTTCTTCTTTATGATCCTTGTATTCATAATAAGTTAGAAGAAAGTTTTTGTCATTATCATTTGTTAGTTTTTGTAGAATTTCTTTTTCAAATATTTCTTTTTTAATTTGTTTTGGTATATTTTCGCTATTATATAATTCAAGAAAATCTGAATAATCGTTTATAGGTTGATTAATTTTAATTTTGCCTTTATACAATTTAGTTTTTTTAAATTCATTACTAGATAAAAATGCAAGAAAATGATTGAGTTTGTTTATCTCTTTTTTCTTATTTTCGGGATATCCTAAGACGGCGTCGGGTAAAAGATTATGACCAAACAGAGCCCAGTTATCTAACTCTCCAAGTTTTTGAGGTTTATATACGTGAATATATTTAGAGCCGGGAGAGCCGGAGTTTTTTTCATCAGCGCATTGAGGCAACCTAAAAATAAATTGATAGCCGCCAATAATAAAATACTCGCAGTCATTATTTTTTACTCTTAATTCAAGAGATTTAAAATTTTCTTTCATTAGATTCAAGAGTTTGTCTTTTGAAATATCCTCATATCCGGATATAGCTTCCTTTTTTGTTAATAATGAATGGTAACACTCAAGCAGTTGTCCCCAGTTATCTCTATTTAAAACGCTTATCGGATCAATAAGAGCTTCCGCGCTCTTCTCCTCTCCGTCAATAATAACAGTCGGCATCTCTTCATCTGGAATTATTTTTCCAATTATCCCTTTATGCCCATGTCTATTAGCAAGTTTATCCCCAATCCTCAACGGTTTTTTCTTTTTTATTGAAACAACAACAATCTCTTTATAATACATTGGTATATAAAATCCGGATAATATCCCATCTCTTTCAAAATTCATTGTATTAATAATCTGGATATCTGTAACTTCTCCTTCAATTGACGAAAAATTACCGGGATAATTCATGCGAACATACTTTTTTTCGTTTTTAGAGCGTCTGCTTAAAAATATATCCCTGTAAAAGCCCTCGCATAGTTTATCGCCCCTTTTAACCTTTTCCCCAACTTTTACAAGTATATGATATTCGATTAAAAAATTTGATATAGGAATAATATGGAGTTTTGTCTCTTCTGTATAATATTTTCTCGAAGCCGACTCGGATATTACCCACGCGTCTTCATGATTTAAACCGCTATATGTCATAAATAGCGTTAAAAGATTATGTCCATCGGGAATTGAAATATTTTTAAAATGAGAAATCGGATTACATAGAGGCGTTTCATTATTGTTAAGAGATATAGCTTTTGCTAAAAGATTAGCTCCAAGCAAAAGTCTTCTTGGCTCCGTCCAACCCTTGTAAGGAATTTGAAGAGTATCTCTCGACATAGGCAAAAAATCTTCATCTTTTAATCTAATTTTCTCTTCTTCTAAAAAACAGTTATAGGATAGACGACCCGTTACCCTTATCGATTCATTTTCTGGAGTATTAATTGGGTCAATGCCAAAATCAACCTTACCTTTGTATGGGTATATTCGAGTATTAGGGTTTGACGTATCGCTTACAAATTTATAAAAAGAAATTTTCCCTCCGGATATAGTTATATCTTTTTCAATATATGTATTAATAACGCTCCGTAAAGAATCAATTGCGCATATAGAGGTAAAGTTCCCAATATAACGAAGGGGTTTTTGCCATTTTACTTTATCCCATCCGAATAAGAATTTTTTTATAAGATATATCTTAAATTCATAGCTATCTTTATCATAACTATTTTTTAATTTTTCAAAATTATTGTAAATTTTATCATACCAAAGACGAAAGAAATCATAACCGTTATAATATTTTATCTCTTCATTTTGATTTATTATTCTAAAAAACGGCAAATAATATAACGCTCCATTAATAAGATAAACAGCAGATAAATCCCCGTCTGTTTGAAAAATCGGATAATAAATAGATGTTTCAAAATTTTCTTCTTCCTTTTCAATTGTTAAATTAATCAAATATGAAGGAAGATAATCTGTTTTAATAAATCCAAAATCAAATTTATTGATAGTTATTTTTCTTTTATCAATTCCATATATTAGAGAATTGTTAAGAATTTCATCTTTATCTTTTGTCTTATTATTCTCTATACTTTTTTTTAGTTTCTCCAGAACTATAGCGTTCCTATTTTTTATGAAATTAAATGGGTTAATCTGTTTATTATTATAATTTTTTTTATCTTTTTCTAATAAAAAAAGTTTATCATAAATTTCGGTTAGTTTTTTTTCAAAAGATTCTTTATTTTCTGATTCGTTAAAACTTTTCTTTAAATCTCTTAAAATATCTTTTAAGTAATTTTTGTTTTTTTCATTAGGTCTCTCTTTCAACCACACATCGAGAAGATACTCGGTATTAGTATTACAACTCTCTTTGATACAATCTTTATAGTTATTATATATATTAAAAATTTTCTCATCTATACCCTTTGGAAATTCCTCTTTTATTATTTTTTTTGACGCGTCAATAAACCGCCCAAACTCTTTTCTATCAAATCTCTTGTTTAAAAGATTGGATTCCTTTTTATTACAATAATAGAGCAAATAAGAGAGATACAATAAAATTGCCTTATGATAATCCGAATTAAAATCTCTATATTCATCAATATCTCGTCCTTTTTCTGAAACTAATACAAGATCTGCAGTTAAAACAAGCCCATCTTCAAACTGAATAAAAAAAGAGCTAAAAGCTCCGGCATAAGTTTCAAAATATTGTTTGTTTTTTTCATCTGTTGCTTTTATTTTTTTCGATAAGATTTTTAAAAATCTCGATGTATAATTAATCCCCCCTTTAATAATTAATTCCAATTCTTTTTTATCAAACTCATCTAACCAGTTAGTTAAAACTTCTTTCCTATCAAGATTTATCTTATAACTTTCAACTGTTTCATCAAAAAGAGATAATATTTTATAATTATTGATTTCGCAATCCCAAAATATTCTAAATATAACTTTGTTCCTTCTTGATAGAACGAAATCATTTTCATTCTCTTCTTCTTTTGTCGAATAATCTTTATTTAACGGATCGTCGTCATCAAAATCAAACGGATCGTCGTCTTCATCTCTATCTTCGTATTCAGGTAATTCTTGATAGTCTAAATCCTCGTCTTCATCGTCATAAAGATCATTTTCGTCAATATTTACTATTTTCTCTCTTAACGCAGTAGTTGTAGAAATTCTTATATTTTCTAATTTTGTTTTATTCTTTGAATTATTAATATTTTTGGATATATTGGCCATATTTTATTCCGTTTTATTATTAAAAATTTCATTAATAATATTATCTATCTTCTCTGGGGTAAAGACTATTTTTGATTCATCATTATTAGAACATTTGAGAATGATATAGTCTGATAGTTTTTTCATATCTCTCAAATTACTCGGGAATTTATAATCTTTTAAAAAACCAGTTAATATTTTTTTACTCTCTTCTTGAATTGATTCAAAACTATCAAATCCTGCGATGCCGGATCTTTCAAGACTTTGAGAAAATATCGATTCAAAAAAGAGAATTCTATCTTCAATATCAATATCTTTTATTGCGGGAAGGCCTATCTTTATTCTTTCGATTCTGTCTCTAAAATCGTCGTTTAACTCTTTATATTTTTCTTCATCATTTGTAGCCACGACAAGACCGAACTGTATCTTCTTATCTTCGCCCCTTCTTGGCCTATAACTCCCATCATTAAGAGGTCTTAGTAACGCCGCCTGTAAATCTTTTGCTAAATGGTGGACTTCGTCAAGAAAGAGAGTCGAGCAATTTGATCTTCCTAACAACCCCTCATAAGAAGAATTAGCGCCAGTAAAAGCATCCTTTTCCCATCCAAAAAATTCATCTCTCATATTATCTTTATCCCCATATTCAGATAAAACGCACGTAACCATCTCTTTATCAGTTTCAACCTGCCCCTTTTCCTGCCTGCATCTATGATAATAATTTGCAAATGTACTTTTCCCTGTTCCTCTCTCTCCATAAAGTAAAACAGGAATATTAAGACGAGCCGCTTTCTTAATATCATTAACTATATTTCTATAACATTCTGTTTGCAAATCTTCGGGTTCAACCATACCGGTACTTTTTTCAATCTTATTATCCAGTCTTGTAAGATTATATACATCGGTAATTCTGACAATATTTTCTTCCGTTCTCTCGTGAGAGAAATCTTTTCTTGTTACAAGAAGCGTCTTTGAAAAATAATTTTGAAATAATCCTTTAGTATAAAGATTCATTAAACCATAAGCCATTCCAGTCGATCCTGGATTCGTATATATTAATAACGCTTTTTCGTTTTTTGATTTCAATTCATCATCGAACTCTTTTTTTAGCGAATTATAAACAGCATTAAAAAATTCTTGAATATCGTTTGGATCTTCAGAATTACTTCTATATTCTATTTTACAAATTTTATCTTTTAATTTATACTCTTCCCGCGTATTTCTATCAACTTCTTTTAATACCTTCTCAATATATTCATAAGATTCAGAGTCATTTTCCCCTTTCGAATTAACTAATATATAATACTTCTCTATACCTTTTAATAATTGAATTTTATTTTTTATCTCGAACGTAGTTTTATATTCTTCTAAAATCAGTCCGCACACAGGTCCTATTGCCGGTTCGTATCCTTTATATATATGACTATTTTTGCCTCTATCTCTATATATAAATCCGTTATAAATCTCGCTCCAATTTTTAAGTTTTTCTTTTATTATCTTATCATTAATTTTATCTGTAATATCGCTATATTTTAACATCTCCTCTCTTGGTTTTTTATCGCTAATCCCAACGCATGATAAAATATAATATTCTATTTTCTGCTCTTTCTTTGCCATACTTCTATCCTTTTTGATTTATTTAGTAATGCAAACAATTTAAATGAAAATATAATATTAAATTAAAGATTAAAATTTTTCAAGAAATATTTCCCTAAACTTTGTAATCCGTCAGTTTTTTGGGGATTGACACATATGAGTCAAAACAAAACCAACACATATGTGTCAATTTTATTCTTAACGCCATATGTGTCAATCTGCTCTCGCCAAAAAGACCTACGAGGGTAAAAAAAAGAGCGTAACGTTTAAAATTTCCGAGCTTTAAAATATAATAACATAGCTATTGCGACAATTCCCATAAATCCGCCGATGTAGATACCCGCCGGTTTGAGATCGGCAAAAGGCAACTCTATATTCATACCGTAAAAACCGGTAATTAGCGACAACGGGAGCATTATGACGGATATCATCGTCAAGGTTTTCATGATACTATTAGTTCTATAAGTAAGCATTGTATCAATAGAGGAGTATATACCTTCGATTAACTCCTGATAATCTTCGGCCATATCTAATATTTTACCGATAAAATCGGCAATATCTCCCCAATGAATATCTTTTTCCGGATCTTCTTCGGATTCCACGATATTCTCAAGGTTTCTAAATATCGCTCTGGCGGGTTTTAACGAGGTTTGCAAAAATATAATATTCCTTCGAAGCGCCGACATTCGTTCGACGATTTTCGACGGTTTGAGTTTCTCAAAACTTGAGTCCAATAAGTCGATCTCTTTGCTTATCTGGTTCATCTGAGGAAATATCATCATAACCAATTCGTAAGTTATTCTATACAACAAAAAGTCCGTCCCTTGCGATAAATATTTTTGTTTTTTACTTTCGTCGTTTTTAACGTAATTGAAAAGATTTTGAATTTTTGTCAATTTGTTGGATTGAATAGTAATCAAAAATTTATCGTTCCATATTATATCCAACTCTTCCATTATTAGTCGATAGCTTTTAATCGGAAATACGGGGTAATGAAGCACCATAAATTTGAAATTATCATAATCTTCGTATTTGGGTCTCTGAACCTTTGAAAGAATATCGTCCGGTTCAATGTCGGTAAGATCATAAGTTTTTATAACATTATCAAAATCGATCTTCGTCGGATTTGATATGTTGACCCAAATTATCCCGTTATAATCAATTTTATCCGTCATTTTTAATCCCCCTTTGATTGTTTATAGTATACGGCTCCCGATAGCGGCGGAACTACAAAGTCCCCTTTAACGATATTTTTATGCAGAAAATATTCGTCGCCGACCAGCAACTTACGCCAACCGCTCTCATTTAAAGTAATAATAACCTCCTTCGGATAGGGGTTGATTACAATAAAAAATTTATCGAAACTATCCCCGATTTTTGGAGAATTTTGCAAAGTATAACCGATACAATGCGATACGTCGCAAGGAAATATTTCCCGATGAAATTCTATCGCTTCTCTCAGATCCGCCTCGTTATCTATTCGGAATATCGGATGCCCTTTTCTCAGTTCAATTAGGTTTTTATAATAACTGAATACGTCGAAATATTTTAATTTTCTGCTCCAATCGATTTTGTTGATTTTATCGCCTGAGTTATAACTGTTTTCTACGCCAAATTTTGTTCTCATAAAATCCTGCCCCAGATGAAGTATCGGTATCCCTTGACTTGTCAATAGTATAAACGCGGCTAATTTGTGATACTTTGTAATCTCGTCCAGCGTCGCCTGATCGGGCTCTTTATACTCGCGGTTTTCGGTTATAGAAAAATATAACTTATCGAAAAGCGCGTTATTGTCGTGTATTTCGACGTAATTGATACTCTCTTGCGGACGAGCGCTAAAACTATTAATACTGCCAAGAATCCCCTGTATTACTCTATCGGTATAATATTGCCCTTTAGTCTGGATATACCCTTTATCAATAGGATTGAATACGCCCCCTTTTATCGCGTCTCTAAAATCGTCGTTAAATACCGAGAACCCCAAATTTTTTTGCGTCCCTTTATAGGTCGGGCTTATCGGAGTTACTCCCCCCGTCCAGGGTTCGCCGTAAATAAAGATATTTTTTTTGATCTTCGCCAGCTCTTCGATCAATATCTTTATAGTATCGAGGTCGATAAGTCCCATCAAATCAAAGCGATATCCGTCAAATCCGTAGAATCTAGTCCAGTATCTCAAACTGTCGAGTATGAATTTTCGTCCCATAGGGGCTTCGGATCTAAATTCGTTGCCGCAACCGGAGCCGTTTGATATATGACCGCTATGAGCGAACCGGTAATAGTAAAAAGGGACGAAGCCGTTAAACGAATGAACCTCTTCTCCAATAAATCCCTCGGCGGTATGATTGTAAACTACGTCTAGCGTAACATTAAAACCGCTATTATGCAACGAGTTTATCGCTTCTTTTAGTTCAAAAATCTTTGTATCGTCTCTCCAGTTAGAAGAGTAGCCGCCGTAAGGGGTATTAAAAAAATTGGGCATATACCCCCACCAATTGCCGTTTTCGGGCGACTCGTTATTATCAAACTCGGAAAGCGGCATTATCTGTATCGTCGTAACGCCCAGTTCTTTAAAATGATCGGTTATCGTCGTTATCTTTTGAATCGAGTTTGCATATCTCGTTCCCTCTTCCGCTAGAGCTTTATACAGCCCGGAATTTAACGACGTTCCCGACGTTTGATCTATCGAGACGTCCCTAACGTGTATCTCGTAAATAATATGTTCGTTAATATTTATATTTGATTTTGACTCTATCGCCTTCGGATATCTTGTCTCGTCGATTATCATAGCTCTTCGCGAGTTTCTTATAACGCATTTAGCGTAAGGATCGACAAGCTCTCTATTTATATCAAAAGAAGCCGAAGCCCCTCCGCAGTTGTAGGAATAGAATTTTCCGAGCAAGTCGCCGTTTATTTTGCCCCGCCAAACTCCTCCCGGTCCTTCAACGAGTTCGTAAGACTTCTTATCCCCGCTCTCCGGCGTATCGTAAATGTTCAATACGACCTTGTTAGCGGTAGGCGCGTAAACTTTGAATATCGACGAATCTTTTGAGTAAGTTACTCCAAGATCGTCGCCTCCGTATACGAACTCGTCGCTATCCAGTATTCCGTAAGGTATCGCCTCTATTTTATCAGAGCCAAACTTGACGTAATAAATTTTCTTGACGTCGAGTTCTTCAGTATGCAAAATCGCTCTATTGTCCGAAACTGTTTTGACGGTAAAATTCGACAAACGCCCGGCTGAATAAAATGAAATCTTCTCGGCTATACGGCAATCGATAGGAGTCGTAAAATATACCGATATATGACGACAATCGTCTATCAAAGCCCTGAGCAGTCCCGTCTTATCGCAGTCGGCCATATAACTCTCCCATAGTTGAATATAAGAGTAAAATATTTGATTTTCAATTATTTTGCAATTGTTTTCTTAATATTTTTTATACCTCGTCGGTTTCTTGGGGACGAGAAATAAATTCGACGCGCATGGGCTACATAGCCGCCGCGTCGCTCCCTGATAAAAGCGGGAATTCCCGTTTCGAATATACTAAAACACTAAAACACCCTTCATACCGGGACCTTATCGGAGCTCGCGTCGCTCCCTGATGAAAAATTCGACGTATATGGCGTATATGCGTCGTCGCTAAATTATTTGTTATTTATCGCCTCTGTCCAAAAGTTTAATTTTTGCTTCGTCGGAAATTTGAACGCTATAGTCGACGCTTTTTATAAATTTAAGTATTTGAATAATATTGGTCTGTAAAATTGGTTGTAAACGATTGATAAATAGGGCGCGTTTAATGGGAATTCCCGTTTTTTACCATCCATTATCAAACGTCCGAGCTTATTTATCTGTTTTTCTTCCATAATTTTCCAGACGTCGTACTGCTTCTTTTTTATTTCAATGTTTTTCTTAACGTTGAGAGAATTCAACCAGACTAAAAAGGAGTCTAAATTTTCAAATGATTGAATTTTATGCATGAAGAATTCAATCATTCTTCTGATTATATAGGCGATACTATATCCGTTTGTATCGTCGCGAATTTTTTTGAATAGAAGATAGAGTTTATAGTCGATTTTAACATGAATTTTTTCATTCCATTGTATTTTCTCATAAACGGGGATATAATCGCTAGAAAATGAGTGATAATTTTTTATATAGGGATATAGATATTGAAGAACTTTTGAAATTATTGACGATACTCTTTTTTTATTAAAATACTCTCCGATTTGAATAATATCGCTTTTCATCTGTTTATTTATGACCATTGAAAAATCATATTTCATATTATTTGCCTCCAATAAAATTAATTTGTTATTATAAATAACAATTTATTAATGATTATGATTTACAAAATAAAAAAATAATTTAAAAAAATTATAAAAAACGGGAATTCCCGTTTTTACAAAACTTGCTTTTTATTACCGTTCAGATGAATTTACATATAGAAAAGGGCGCGGATAGCGGACGTTTCAAAATCTTAAAAAGTATCCCGTCAGTTTTTTGGGGAATAAAAAATATTTTTCTCATATGTGTCAATTTTTTTGAGACAGACTCGCGTTATCCGTTTCCTTACCCCAAAAAACTGACGGATTACTCCTAAAAATAAAATATTCTTTGCCTTTTCGGGCAATAAATATTATAATGCTCGATATTTTAAAAATTATTACTGGAGCTTCAATATGGAGAGATTAGTTATAATAGGAAGCGGTATGGCCGGCGGAAAGCTGGTTGAAGAAATTTTAGAAAAAGGTAAAGATATATACGATATAACGGTAATTGGAGACGAACCGTATGGTAATTACGATAGGATCAAACTTATTTCGGTATTAAAAGGGGAAGAGCCGGAGAAATTTTGGTTGAATTCCGAATCGTGGTATCGGGATAACGACATTCGCGCTATTTTGGGCGACGCGGCGTTAAAGGTAGATACTCTTGGTAAAATTGTAACGACCGTAGGCGGGGAAAGGGTTTCTTACGATAAGTTGGTTATCGCGACGGGCTCTAAGGCTCTTATTCCGAAAATGAAAGGAAGCGATCTTGACGGCGTATTTAAGATCAGAAATTTAAACGATATAGAAAATATTAAGAATTTTATAAAAGATAAACAAGAGGTTATGGTTATCGGCGGCGGACTTTTGGGGCTCGAGCTTGCCTACGCTTTGTATGAAATGGGCAAGTCGGTTACGGTATCTCATTTAAAAGAGAACTTGATGGAGGTTCAATTAAACAAGGAAGCCGCGGGGTATTTGTTAAAGAGTTTGAAAGCCGTCGGGATAAATTTTATAATGGATAATTATATAACCGAGTTGACAAAAACTTCGGACGGCAAAATAAAAGCGCTGTTTAAAGACGGGTTTATTTCGGAATCTCAGGCGGTTATAGTAAACTGCGGCATATCTCCGAATAAAGAGCTTGCAGAAAAGTCGGGATTAAGGACGGGGAGAGGAGTAATTGTCGATAATAAGTTGCAAACTTCGGCCGACTCGGTTTACGCGGTAGGGGAGTGTATAGAATATAACGGTAAATTATACGGGATAATCGCTCCGATATACGAGCAGGTTAGGACTCTTGTTAAAATTCTTCTTGGCGAAGAGAGCGTTTATCCTGATTCGACCATTCCGCCTGTTAAACTCAAAAGCGAGGTTTCCGCAATCGCTATGGGTAAGATTGAAGCCGAAGAGGGCGACGAGGAGATCTTATACAACAATCCCAAATCTTGTATTTATAAAAAATTAATTATTAGGGACAACGTTATTCAAGGGGCTCATCTTGTCGGCGAGGATCTAAATTCCGACGCTATCGGAGTTTATTATACGTCTAAACTTCCTATTCCGAACAGGATCGAGCAGTTGTTATTTCCCGGCGTCCACAAACCGGGCGGCGCCTCTTTGCCGGTTTATTGGCCCAATTCGGTAGTAATTTGCGACTGCAACGGCGTAACTTGCGAGACGTTAAGAAGCGCTATTAGAGATTATGGCTCCGACGTAGATACGATAATGAAGGTTACTAAAGCCGCTACAAGTTGCGGGAGTTGTAAAAATCGAATCCAATCGGTTATTGACAATACTTACGACGCTATTATAGTAGGAGCCGGGCTTGGCGGGCTTTCCGCCGCGGCAAAATTGGCTAAGAGCGGCAAAAGAGTAATAGTTATTGAAAAGCACGATAAGGCGGGCGGTTATGCGACTTCATTTTCGAGAGAGGGGTATAAATTCGACGTATCTCTGCATAATATCGGTCCTATGAACGGTTCGTTAAAAAAAATATTCGACGAACTTGGGTTGACGGAGAGACTAAAATACATACCGTACGAAAGTTTTCAGCGTATCATTTTTCCCGACTACAATATTAAGATACCGACGGGCGAGAATAAATTTGCGGAAGAGTTATGCAGATTATTTCCCGACGAAAGGGACGGAATATTGCAATTATTCGACGAGGTTCGTTATATAAGGAAAGGATTCGACGAATTTGAGGAACTTTCTATGAGCGGGGATCCGGAACAGATGAATAACCCGATGATGGCTATTAAATATCCGCAATTCATCGAACTTGCCGAGAAAACTTACGGGGAGTTTTTAAGCAGATATATAAAAGATGAAAAGCTAAAAAGCGTATTGTCTAACTTTTGGTGGTACGGAGGACTGCCGCCGGATAGATTGGCTTCGTTGATTTATATAGTAACGAGTATAAATTATTTTGAGAATGCCGGCGGGTATATCGAGGGGTCTTCTCAGGAGTTATCAAACGCCTTAGCGGATATCGTAGTAGGGGCTTGCGGACGGATTTTACTAGATACGGAAGTGAAAAAAATACTTATAGCGGACGGAAAAGTCAACGGGGTTTTAACCGATCAGGGGGAGATATTTTATTCCGATATGGTTATATCTAACTCTAACGCTCCGGATACGTTCGTAAAATTAATTGACGAGGATCAGGTTAAAAAGAGGGTTAGGAGAAAAGTCGAAGAGCTCGAATACTCTTTATCGGCTATACAACTCTATTTGGGATTGGATTGCGATCCTGCGGAGTTGTCTTTTACAGATCATAGTTTTGCCGTTTTTCCGGAATACGACCATGAAAAGAACTATCAAAATATATTAAACGGAGATTATGATAACTGTTTTTTGAGTTGTTCAAATTATACCAAGATTGATCCGCAATCTACTCCCGAAGGGAAAGGGATTATTACGATCATAAGTCTGGATCATTTTAAGAATTGGGAGAATTTGAGCGCATACGAGTATCAGAAGAGGAAAAACAGAGTAATTGAGACTTTTATAAAAAGGGTTGAAAAATATTTACCGGATTTGAGCAAACATATAGTCGTTAAAGAGTTGGGGACGCCCAAAACCATGAATCGGTATACTTTCAATCCTCAAGGCTCTATATACGGTCCAAGTCACATTATCGATCAGTCGGGTATGAGGCGGCTTCCCGCTTTTACCTCTATTAAGGGGCTGTTTATTGTCGGATCTACTATATACCCCGGGGGCGGTTATCCTTCCGTTATCGGTTCGGGATATAAGACGGCTAATACGATAATTTTTGCGGAGAACAAAAAAAACGATTGAAATTTATTGACTAAACAGGAAAAAATGTTATAATATCGCTTCTGAAAAGATTTGATAGGAGACAGTATGAAAAAGTATTTAACATATAATGTTAAACCTAAAGACGTTGAAAAAAAATGGTTTATCATAGACGCGGCCGGACAGACGTTAGGGAAGGTAGCGGTAAAAGCCGTGATGATTCTTAGAGGGAAGAACAAGCCGATTTACACCCCGTATTTGGACACGGGCGATAACGTTATTATTATAAATTCCGAGAAGATTGTAGTTACCGGAAATAAAGGGGAGGGAAAGATGTATTACACCCATTCCGGATATTTAGGAAGTCTTAAGGCGAATAGTTTTAACGTTTTACAGGGAAAGTTCCCGACCAGACCTCTTGAGCTGGCTATTAAGGGGATGTTGCCGAAAGGACCTTTAGGTAGAAAGTTGTTTAGAAATCTGAGAGTATATAAAGACGATAAACACGGTCAAATTTCGCAGAAACCGGAACCGGTTCAGGTATAATTGGATAATTAGGAGAAGATATGTCGGAAGCTAAAAAAATTAATAACGTTATATTTGCTACGGGTAGAAGAAAGACTTCGGTTGCAAGAGTTAGAATTATGAAGGGAAGCGGAAAGATAATTGTAAACGGGAGAGACGTGAACGAGTATTTTCCGGCGGGAAATTACGTTATGATTATCAGACAGCCTTTAGAGGCTATAAATTTTAAGAACGATCAGGATTTATTGATTAATGTTCGCGGCGGGGGTTTGTCGGGACAAGCGGGGGCTATAAGACACGGTATTGCGAGAGGTTTTGATTTGCTTGACGAGTCCAATCACTCCGCGTTGAAGGCGAACAAATTTCTAACAAGAGATCCCCGTATGGTTGAAAGAAAGAAGTATGGTCAGAAAAAAGCTCGAAAGAGATTTCAGTTTTCAAAGAGATAGTCTATGTTTATATATTGGAAAGAGCCGCTTTGACGGCTCTTTTTTTAACGACTTAAAATTTAATTTATTTTTATTAGTTCAACTTCAAATATTAATGTGGCTTTTGGCGGGATAACTCCCGGGTAGCCCCTTTCGCCGTAAGCGAGGTTGTACGGGATAATAAGGACTCGTTTTTCGCCGACTTTCATATCTAGGAGGGCTATATCCCAGCCGGGGATAACGTTTTGTACTCCTACAGGAAACTCTATCGGTTGTTTTCTATCGTAAGAACTGTCAAATTTGGATCCGTTTGTTAAGTATCCGGTATAATGCGCAGAAACTTTATTGCCAACCTGCGGTTTTTCGCCGGAGCCTTCCCTAACGACGTAGTATTGCAGACCGGACTTATCGGTAACGATTTTAGATTCTTTAACGTTCAGTTTTTTTAGGAAATTTGTAAGTTGCTTTTTTTTGTTTTTTTCGATATTTTTAAATTCTTCGGCCGGATTAAATTTTATAGCGTCGTCCCCTTTTCGGGTAATAGAGATTTTGTTAATCACGACGGGATTATACGGCTTATTGGAGGAAGCGTCCGTCGAAACGTCTCCTATTGTCATAACGACGTTCATACCGTCCACGACTTCGCCAAATACCGAATGTCGTCCGTCAAGATGCGGAGTAGGAGCAAGCGTTATAAAAAACTGACTGCCGTTAGTATTTGGCCCCGAATTGGCCATTGATAAAATTCCGGCCGAGTCGTGCTTGAGAGAGGGATCGAACTGATCTTCTACGCTATATCCCGGTCCGCCGTACCCCATTCCCAACGGGCATCCGCCCTGTATCATAAACCCTTTAATGATTCTGTGAAAAATCAATCCGTCGTAAAACGGCTTTTTTTGTTTTTCATTGGTTTTGGCGTCGGTAAATTCCAGCGAACCTTCCGCGAGACCGATAAAATTCCCCGCAATCAAAGGGACTTTATCGTAGAAAATTTTACATGTAAAGCTGCCGTAGTTTGTGTCGAACAAAGCCAAAATTTCATTCTCTTGATTTTCAACTTTTTTACATGAAACGATTGATAAAATTGTGAGAAACATAACAAACATCCTTTTCATAATTATTTCCTTTCCAAGTTTAAATGTTAATATATTACGTTTATTATAGGACTACTACATCAGACGCCGAGCGAAAAATGCATAAACTTAATCCCAATAGATAAGCGAATAAGTATATTAGTTATAAAATTTTTATTCGGTTATGTCAATAATTCCATCGACATATTTTTGCGTCCGCCCGTCGGTTTTTTTGGGGCGGGGAAAACAAATTGACACATATGATGTTAAGGAGGAAATTGACACATATGCGACGCAATGTTCTTTGATGAAAAAATTGACACATATGGAATAAAAATATTTTTATTCACCAAAAAACCGACGGGATACGCATATTTAAACAAACTTGATCATTAAGTTCTAAAGCGGCTAAAATCCAGAATCTCAAATATAACCGCAATCGCAATAGCGGGAACGGCGATAAAATATAAAACGCTTAATTTATAAAAATAAGTAAACTCGTAGAAAGAGCGCAGAGCCGATAAAGTTACAAGCGCCGCGCCAGCCCATAAATATTTTTCGACGGAATCAAAAGACTCTGAAAACTTCATATAAAAAAATCCAAACGATATAGATACAAGCAAGCAGGTAAATAACGACGGTATATAAGAGAGAAGCGTTTCGGGGTAATTGTTATTGGTAGAGTTAAAAATATTTGAAACTGAAATAATACCGGAGTAAAAACTGAATACCAAAATTGACTGCATCGACCAGCCGGCTGACGAAGAAAAATCAGCGAAAAGTTCGTAAATTAGATGAAATACCGTAATCATAATGAACGTATATAATAATCCGTCAAAAACAATCGCTTTAAATAGTATTAAACCTACGTTTGCTTTCAGATAGAAAAATGAATTTATGATGGAAAAAACTAAGTTTAAAACAATCCCCAAAACAATCCCGAATCCAAAGAATTTATAAGTTTCGGAAAAACTGCCTTTATCTAACCATTTTTGCAAGATAATAGTTATAGTAAAAAAGAATAAAGGATAAACAACCATATTAAAAAGAAACATAAATCCTCCAAAAACGTAATAGCGTTTTTTCATAACGGAACTCTGTCCCCAAAATAGACCGCAAACTTGTTTAAAGCTTGCCTTCAATTTCGTATAGGCATTGTCCGCTTTTTTGACGCATTTGTCAATGCAAGATACAGTATTTTATAAATAGATTTGTCCGTTGGAAAGGCAGACCGTTTTTGCGTAATTTTCCTTAAACTTGAATTAAGAAACGCATATGTGTCAAAATAAATTGACGCATATGATGCTAAGGTAAAAGTATTGATTAAATCTGCTAAAGCGGTTATAATTGAACCAAGTTTGGTTAAGTACG
>MWDO01000052.1 GCA_002070605.1 Spirochaetes bacterium ADurb.Bin133 | reverse complement strand
GATTAAATATATTAATCATATGTACGAGCTCGAAGCTCATGCGTCCTAACAATCTTTCATCGTACTTAACCAAACAGGTTCAATATAACCGCTTTAGCAGATTTAATCAATACTTTTACCTTAGCATCATATGGGACGCGGCGATAACGCGCGACAATTGTCGCATGAAAATTCGGCGCATATGTGTCAAAAATAAAATTGACGCATATGACGTTAAGGTATTCTGTCAGTTTTTTGGGGCGGGAAAATTGGACGCATATGAAGCATTTTGTTCTTAACGGCGTAAACCCCGATAAGGTCCCGGCGTGAGCGGTATTTAGTATTTTAGTATATTCAAAACGGGAATTCCCGCTTTTATCGGAGCGCGACAATTGTCGCATAAAAATTCGACGCATATGCGGCGCTGTGTTCCCCGATAAAAATTTTGACACATATGGGACAAAAAAATCGACGCATATGAAACAAACATTTTTTATTCCCCAAAATACCGACGGGATACTCAAATAAAATAAAAATTAATAGATTTTTTCAAAAAATTATTTTATCATCCAAATTTAAATTTAATTCATAAATTTATTTAACTATTTATTTGCCGGAGTCGTATATGAAAAAATTTTATCTCTTTTTGGTCTTATCGCTATTATTTAATTTCAATTTTTTCGGAGAGGACGTTACTCAAGATTTAATTGAGGTTGAAAAAGAGGCTATTGAAAAAACAAAAGATCTTTTAGACAACCAAACTGCCGATACCTCAAAATCGGAGACAAAAAAAACAGAAACCGATAAAGCGCCCCCTAAGACTAACAATCCGTATCTTTTGCCTATATCGATCATAGTTTCGCTATCTTACTCGCCGTTTATAAATATATATACTCCGCCGGCTAGCGCTTATACCAGTTTTACTTTCACTTTCGACTTATCCGCCGGCGCGCAATATAGATTTCACAAAACAGTCGGTCTGGATACCGGGTTAACTTGTAGCGTTGGAATGAGTTATAAACAAACTTCTTATAGAATCACAAACGATCCGACCTTGTATCAAAAAGAACTTTACAACGTTGAAATTTATCTTCAATATTACTTAAACGCGTTGATATATCTCCCGTTTAACATAAAACTCAAAAATAATTATAATCTTATGTTTCTCGTAAAGGCCGGTTTAAAATTTGACTGGTGGGCGCTCTCTTACTACTATCTCTACCTCGACGGCGCTGAGATCAACAGAGGAAGTTATCAGGATAACGTACCGGACGGGCCGAATATCGTCGGAGATTACTACAACTATAGCAAATATATCAATCACGTCAATCTCGGAATCCACATAGGATTCGCTCCAAAATTTCACAGTTCCGGAATAATTTCGGTTTATCCCGAAATAGGAGCAACTTTTTACGTATTGCCGACTTTCTACGGATGGCGGGACAAATTAATCGGCGGATATAACTATATTCTTGTAAGAAATAACTATATCAAAGATAGATCCATATCCGACTTTAAAATGTCGTTTAACGTCGGGATTACTCTTTCGTTTGATTTTGGAAAATACGACGATAACCTGACAGATATACTCAAAGCTAACGGAAAAATTAAGTCCAAATCCGCTACGACTAAAAAACCGGCGAAGTAAAATCGTCCGAGCATTACCGTTTCGTTCCCGTCTATCGATAATAACCGGCGGAGTACTAAATTTTGGGAGACAAAAATGAATAAAAAAAGACTAATAACATCGGCGTTGCCTTACGTTAATAATATTCCCCATCTGGGAAATATTATCGGTTGCGTGCTTTCGGCGGACGTATTCGCGCGATATTCTAAAATAGCGGGATACGAAGTTTTATTCGTATCGGGCAACGACGAATACGGCACTACGACCGAGACCAAAGCCCTTCAGGAAAAAATAACTCCAAAAGAGCTTTGCGATAAATACCACAAAATTCATAAAGAGATATACGACTGGTTTAATATCGACTTCTCGGTATTCGGCAGGACTTCCGATCCTAAACAGACGGAGATAGTTCATTCTATTTTTTGGGATTTATACAATAACGGCTATATAGTAGAAGATACTCTCAATCAGCCGTATTGCAATCGCTGCGCTATGTATCTGGCGGACAGATTTGTCGAGGGGGAGTGCCCTCATTGCGGATACGATCAGGCAAAAGGGGACCAGTGCGAAAAGTGCGGCAAACTGCTCGATCCTTCGGAGTTAAAAACTCCCCGATGCTCCGTCTGTAAAAATACGCCGGTTTTTAAAGAGACTAAACATCTTTTCTTAGATCTGGAAGAGCTCAAACCCGTTCTGGAAAGATGGGTTACCGACACCGCTTTATCAAACGGCTGGTCCGGCAACGCCTTGAGCGTAACAAAAGGATGGATCGAACAGGGATTAAAAAAGAGATGCATCACAAGAGACCTTAAATGGGGCGTTCCCGTCCCGCTAAAGGGTTATGAAAACAAGGTGTTTTACGTATGGTTCGACGCGCCTATCGGATATATCTCTATAACGGCGTCGAAATACGATAACTGGGAGGAGTGGTGGAAAAATCCGGAAAATGTCGACTTATACCAATTTATGGGAAAGGACAACATTCCGTTTCACACGGTACTATTTCCGGCGAGTCTTTTTGGAACAAAACGAAACTGGACGACTCTCAAAACTATAAGTTCGACCGAATATTTAAACTACGAGGATCTCAAATTCTCAAAAAGCAGGGGGACGGGCGTATTTGGAGATATGGCTAAGGATACCGGAATAGAGTCGGATCTTTTTAGATATTATCTCCTCAGGATTCGCCCCGAAAAATCCGATACGCAGTTTTTCTGGAACGATTTTATGGAAAAAGCCAACGGCGAGATAATAGCGAATTTCGCCAATCTGGCAAACAGAGTATTTCAATTTATCGACAGATTTTTCGACGGAGTCGCGCCTGCTTTTTCAGAAAACGGGAATTCCCTTTTTTCGCAAGTCGATATTAAGAAAGAAGTCAAACTGATTATCCGCGACTTTGAAGATGTCGAACTAAAAAAAGCGCTTTTGGACATACTCGCACTCTCCTCGGTAGGGAATAAATTTTTTCAGGACAAAGCCCCGTGGGTTCTCGTGAAAACCGACAAACAAGCCGCCGGAGATATTATCGGCAGTTTGACCGCTCTCGTCAAGGACCTTTCGATATTGTTGTCGCCGTTTATACCGACCGCGGTAGATAAAATTTTCGATATTCTCAATATAGGCAAAGACAAATTAACTTTAGATAATATAGGAGAATATTCTTATATAAAAGGCGTTAAGATAAATAAACCGGTCATACTATTCAACAAATTGGAAAAAGAGAAAATGGAGGAACTCAGAGAAAAATTTGCCGGAAACAAAAACGAAAATGCCAAAAATAAAAGCGACGCCGATCCGTTTTCAAAAATATATCTAAAAGTCGGCAAAATCGTCGAGATTAAAAAACATCCAAAAGCGGACAAACTCTTTATAGAAAAGATAGATTTGGGTTCGGGCGACGTCAGACAGATAGTATCGGGACTCGCTCCATATTATAAAGAGGAAGAGCTTCTGAATAAAAAAGTCGTCGTCGTCGCCAATCTCAAGGAGGCGGTTTTGAGAGGCGAGCCCAGCAAAGGGATGCTTCTCGCCGCAGAAAACGAAGACAAAAGCGTAGTCGAAGTAATTTTCCCGGACGGAGAAATTGGCGAGATCGTAAAGGTCGAAGGGATAGAGCCGTCGACTAACGAAATAACCATAGACGATTTTTTTGCCGTAGAGATAAAAGTTGAAAATCGCGTCGTTAAATATAACGGCAAAGAGCTTAAGGTCGGCGGAAAAAACGTCAAAGTCGATAGGGTTGAAAACGGTAAAGTCAGATAATGACAAAAAAAGATAAAATTCTTCAAGAAATAGACGAAATTTCCGCAAAATTAAGAGAAAATCCCGTCCCGGCTCAACTCTATAAGAGAGGAATGTTGTATTTGAAAATACAAGAGCCGGATACGGGGCTTCTTGATTTTATCGCCGCGATCAGAGCCGATAAAAATTTTACTAAAAAATGCAAATCTGCATGCGGCAAATACCACCCGCTTCTTCACGAAAAACTAATGAGCGCCATTTTCTACGAACTAAACGACGCTATTCCCAGACCCGTAAAGAGAGATAAAAAGGATTGATAATTAATTACTTTTTATCTCTTCCGCATAAGCGCGTCGACATATTTCAGCAGATTCCGCAAAGCGTCCGCCGTTCCGTTTTTCATACTGCTATTTATAAACGAACTCGGGATATTTTCAAGCTTCCAATCGTTTGAATACTCCACGGATATAAAAATCTTATCGCCTCCAAGTTTTTTAACAATCCAACGCCCGTAAGCCCTCTCAACCCTTATCAAATCCTTAATATTATCCTTAGCGTTACGCTCAAACGAGGGTATCCAGCTAATAATCGTCAAATCAGGACTATCTTCAACCTTCAACTCTATAAAATAATCCCTGTTTTTCATCGGAAAAAAATCGATCTTGGTATACACCAGATACGTCGAATCGCCAAGATCCATTTTTTTCTCAAAAATGTCCGTCCGAGGAAAAATCTTCGAATAATTCTCTAAATTTGTCAAACTTTCGACAATTCGCTCTTTTGAAAAACCGGTTAAAAACTTTTCAGCCTTATAATAAGAATCTTTTCCGTCAAAGTAGTAATACAAATCTAAATCTCGAAAGCCTTTATCTTTTATCCACAAGATTCCGTCAAAGACCGACGCCGACGAGCCCAAACAAAAAACGCCCGAGATTCCAAAAAATAACGCCAAAATATAAATAATAAATCTTTTCATAAAAACTATTATACGCAATTTTTCCTAATTTTGCAAGCTCAGAATTTTATAAATAAAACGCCCCTATCGGTTTTTTGGGGAATAAAAAATAATTGTTCCATATGTGTCAATTTTCATCGAGGCGCGACGCGAGCCCCGATAAGACCCAGTATGAAGATGATTTAGTATTTTAGTATATTCAAAACGGGAATTCCCGCTTTTGTCAGGGCGCGCCGCATATAGCTCCATATGCGTCCAATTAAAGCCCCATATGTGTCATTTTTTTCCACCCCAAAAAACCCGACGGGTTACATAAATAAAAACAATAATAAATATTAAAACGGGGAATTCCCGTTTTTAATATAATTATATTGAAATATATTCTGAGTTGTAGTATATTATCTTAATGGGAAAGCGTATATGAAAAGAACAGATTTTATTTCAATTATACTATTAACCTCTTTTTTTTTAATACTCGGTTGCTCCCCCTCGGTAATCGAAGTCCAGTTGTTAAACGTTAGCGGCTCCGAACCGGTTTATACATATCCTAAGGATTTATCTAGCTGGACTTTTATCTATTATTCTAACGCCGACAACAATCTGGAGAGAGAGATGCTCTCCGACGTTGAAGAGATGAAAGCCGGCTTAGTAAGGGGCGAAAACATTTCTTTAGTCATGCTTATCGATAGATACGGAGTTATAAAAAATGATTCCGTATTCGGCGAAGACTTCGGAGATACGCGGCTCTACGAAATACAAAGCGGGAAAACTATACGGCTCGAGGGATACGAATTTTTCCCGGAGATAACCCGAACCTCGTCTGCCGAACTGAATATGGGAGACGCGACTAATCTAAAAAGATTGATCCAATATGCAAAAAAATATTTTCCGGCAAATAAATACGCCCTATTCATTGCAAACCACGGCAACGGTATAAAGGATAAATTTGAAGTTTATAAAAACCGTAGCATTAGTTACGACGACACAGACAGAGACTTTATATCTCTGGGCGAGTTTACAGACGTTTTAACTTCCGCCGAATCGGTCGATCTTTTAGCTCTCGACGCATGCCTTATGGGCTATATCGAAATCGCATACCAATTCTCGCCGATAACCGAAGTTGATAAATTCAGCGCGGAATATTTCCTAGCGTCGACTCCCGTCGAATGGTCGTACGGATTTCAATACGATAAAATATTCTCAAGACTCAAAACCTCTACCGAGATAAATCCGGAAACAATGAGCGCAATAGACGTCGGAAAAGTTATACTCGAAGAACAAAAAAACGCTTTGGAAAGTTCCGGATATTACGATCACTGCTATGTTTTACTCGATTTAAAGAAAACAGAATCGGTAAAAAAATCCATCGATATAATTTCAAACCGAGTATTTCAAAAACAAGCGCGACTTGAATTAGAGAGTATAAAGGGCGCCTACCCCAATCCTTCAATAAATTACTATTTTAATAAATATTCAAAATCAGAATGGGCGGATTACGCCTCTTTTGATTTATACGACCTTATATCAGGAATGAAGTCCAAGCCGGTTTTCGACGACCTCTCCTCCGATATAAATTTATGCCTTGCCCGACTGGACGAACTGATAATATCCTCATACGGCGGCTCCGAATTTAAAAACTTTATACCCGATAAAAATGGCCTATCTATTTTCTTTCCGGCAGGCGACGAGACGTATTACCAGTCAAAATACTGGAATGCTCAAATATGGTATAACCCGCTCGACGCTTCGGAATTTTCTAACTATTACGGCAAAATCCTATGGTGCCAAAATAACGCAACTCGCGATAACGGAATCGTTGAAAACTGGTTTGAACTCCTGGACTATTTCTACGACGACAAAACTAGAAACGACGGAAAGTCGATTAATTATTATAATTATTGAGAGCCTGAAGACAAGTAATGTGTGTTTATTTGTATATTCTAAACGGGAATTCCCCGTTTATTAACATTATTTTCTAAATTTTTTCTTCTTTTTGTAAATCGTTTTCATCTTTTAGTTGTTAATTATATATGAAAGTTTTTTGCTTTCTAATATTTTTCAAGGACGGATAAAATGAAATACGATTTTTCTTTAACAATTAATAGCGATATTAGGGATTCGATCCATAATGTTCAAAAATTCTTTGATACAAATCGGACGTCTACAACTATTACTAAGATTATCAATCTCATGTACCCCTATATCAAACGTTACCTTTTAGTAACGGAAGAATATATCCCGGTTTATGAAAATATTTCATGGGATCAAAAAATTCACATTTGCATTGACTATAAGGTTTATCTTCTATTAAAAAAAATACACGACGATACTAATTCTTATAGTATAGCCTTTATTATTAGAAGAATTCTTGATTTTTTCATAGATAATATATCTAAACATCAAAATATAGAGTCTTTTCTCTCCTATTTAGTAATTTTATGCAAGAAAAATGAAACTTCTACTAAAAAAGAACAGTTTGACGTATGGGAATTTATGAGAATTCGTGGATTGAATAAGATGGGGAGATTGATCTTAGATAAAGAAAAACGGGAATTCCCGCTAGACTCCCCCCACCTATCAATCATATACAACAAATACTACCGCTCGATAGGAATTTCATTCGCCCCGAGCGGCTTTTCCGGCTAGTAAATATGGAATTATACAAATAATATTGGTTCGACGACTTAAATTCCCCTTGAAAAAGAGAGAATATTGTTATAGAATATTTTTAAAAAAGGGGAAGTTTATGGAAAGAACATTAATAATATTAAAACCGGACGCGATACAGCGCGGTATTGCCGGAGAGATAATAACAAGAATTGAGAGGAAGGGTTTAAAAATAGTCGCTATGAAAATGGAGACGGTTTCTCAAGAAAAGGCGAAATATCACTACGACGAGCATAGGGAGAAGCCTTTTTTTCAGGAGTTGATCGGTTTCATTACTAGGTCTCCCGTTATTTTAATGGTCGTCGAGGGAATCGACGCTATTAAGACGGCAAGAAAAATGTCCGGAGCCACTCAGATAGCCGACGCTATACCCGGAACAATAAGGGGCGATTATGCAATGCACACGAGCGTGAATTTGATTCATACGTCGGACGGACCCGCGGGGGCGGAAAGAGAGATAAATAATTTCTTTAAAAAAGAGGAGATAGTCGAATATAAGCTTGATTCTCAGAAATGGCTTTATCCTTCTTCAGTATTAGATAAATAATGAGATTTCGAGCATTATTTATTATATTTTGCGCTTTATTAGGCTGTAAATCGTCCGACTCGTATAGGGATTATTTCCGCGACTTGTCCGTAAAATGTAGCGTTGCGCTCAAATTTGATCTTTATATAAGGACGACTAAGGTATCGCCGGAAGTTTTTTATATACAAAATCTCAGGACTTTCGAGTTGTATAAATTTTCTGAGGACGTCGGCGATATTTTTTATATTGACGGCCTTCCGCTTGGGGAGTATAAAATCTGTTATTGGATAGCCGATTATTCCGTAAACGAGATATCCTTCAAGACCTTTTCTTATCTGGATATAACCTTCGCTCTATCGGAGCCCGGCTCTTATTCGTTGGGAAAGTTGTTTCATCAGATATCGGTTAATTCGATGAAGGTTAGTCCGGTTAAGATTGATCTAAAACCGTCTAGAATTAATAGCCAAAAGTATTCTTACTACGCTCCGGTTGAAAATTATAAGATTAATGATATAGAAAAATCCGAAATTTTTAAAACCGTCTCGTACGGCGTCGCGCTCTATTCTAATGAGAATACCGAGGTTATTTATCGGACGCTTGCCGATTGCGCCGATATAGAAAAAAATACGATAAATTCTTATTTAAAGGTTATCGATAAAGAGTACGCCGCCAACGGGCTCGACGCCGCTTTAAATCTTATAAAGGGCTATTCGACGTTAACGCGCAATATTAATCTTACAATAAAAGCGGCGGATCTCTATTTTGAGGAGGGCAAGCCGGACGTCGCCCATTCGGAATTTGTCAAACTAATCGCCATTGATCCGAATATTCCCGAATATTACGGATTATTGGGCGAAATTGAGATTTCTAAAGGAAATATCGAGAAAGCGGAAGAATATCTGTATAAAGCGGTCTCGCTAAATACGTCAAACGCTCTAACCTATAACGCCTACGCTAAAATTCTTATTGACAAATCAGAACTAACGCCGGCTCAAAAGCTGAACGACCGCGCTCTCGCTCTCGATCCCGGAAATAAAGATTTTCTTGATACTAAAATAGCTATAGAAGAAAAACTTCGATAAAGAATCAGTATTTGTATATAAGCGCGTCCTGAAATTTTTCGCTCTCCGTAAAATATTTGCGAATTCTTCCGGATAGTTTGGAATAGACTCTCTCCGTAATGCAGATTTCATTATCGGAGGTTAATTTGTGTTGAATATGGACGGTAAAATTCAGAAGTTCGCTTGTAATATGGCCGGTATCGGTTTTATGGTAGAGACCTTTTCCCGAATCGATAGACATTTTATAATTTAGCGGCTTATCAAGTTTGAGTTTCTCGTAAGTCAAAAGAAAAAATTTGTTGGCAAAATAGAGCGAAAATAGAGCCGCTAAATTTGCGTTATCCCCAAAATGGAAAATCAACATACCGCCGTTATTATTCCAAAACCAGATTTTTCCTCCAAAAGGAGCGGCGGCGGCGCTTATTTCTATCCTGATCTGTTCGTAAATCTTTTCAACCGTCGCTTTTGAATATATCCCTACGGCGTCCTTATTCATAACCGCGCTTATCGACAGAAGAGTCATTTCGTAATTTTCGCTGTCTTTAAGCGAGTCCCAATCGTAGTTTTGGGGAAGTTCTATTTTATCTTCTTCGTAAAGGTTATCTTTCTTGCGCTCGTCCCGCCCGGCTTTGATATCCATTTTTGATTCTATATAATTTAACGCGCTTTTAAAAGAATTTTTCAACAATTGATCGGAAAGATCCCCCATCCAGAGACAGTCTGCGGCTCCCCGTCTCATCCATCTCACCACGTTATAAAGCTCCCTGTTTACGGTGAATATTATAACAGTCGGGTATATCGAATATTTTGTTACAATTGCGTCAAAAACGTCCACGCAGGAGATATAGGAGTCCTCCTCTTCAAGAATCACTATTCTCCCTTTCTTATCGCTTTTTTCGAGAGCGTCGTAATCGTAAAAATTAAATTTCCACGACCTGTTGCTTGCCGTAATTTTTGATAATTTATCGGGGAGCCGCGAATTGGCAAGATGATATACGTCTATTTCTATTTGCATACTTCCTCTTTTATCGGAAACGACAATTGATATATCGTCATTCCGTTGATCTCTTTCTCTCTAAAATAATTTCTCAACGCGGAATTCACATGTTGATAAGAATTTTTTGATATCGATACGGTCTGCGGAGTCGTATGATTTTTTTCAATTTTTTTCGCTAATTCAATAGAATCCGATATAATCGAATCTACTTCTTTTTTGTATTCGGCGCCTCCGACGTTTATACCCATGCGTATTATTATATCTTCGCCAAGCAGGTTCATAGTAGAATTAAATACAATCAGCGAAGTCATAATATCTATCGACGCTAAGACGGCGCTATCGACAAAATCGTCAAGATGAAATACCAACAAACCGCCGTCGCCTTCCCACGACCAAATTCTTCCGTTTCTGCTTTCGACAGCTTTTACTACCAAAGACTTAAATATTTTATAACTCTCTTTTATTTTTGCGCCGTCGTATTTCCTTACGAGTTTAGAATTTCCGCAAATATCGACGGATACAAAGCAAAAATTATAAGATTTACCATCTTCGAGGAATCCCCAATCGTTTCTCTTTTCATTTTTTTCAATTTTTACTATTTTATTTAGATTTTGATTATATTCATACCCGCACTCTTTCATCTCGTTTATGATTAATTTTAGATTTTGGAACTCGTATTTTTCGCTTTTAAATCCGTTTTGGGAAGTATTAATAATAAGATGAATCAGTTGAATAGTTTTATTAATTTCAAATAAATATTCGACCAATTCGTTTGCCGCGTCTTTTCGGGGAATCGAACAATTTGGGGGAAATCCCGTCAGTTCGTGGAGATCTAAATTCTTAATAATCTCCCGCCCGAATAATTGAAGTCTATCCACGGTAAAAGCCTGCGATAACGCTTCCGTCAATAATCTTTTTAATCTTGAAATTCCCAATATCAAGCCCCTTATAAAAATCTACTTATTATTATATCCAAATTCCTTTTAGCGTTTATCGGCCAGAATTCTTTTCCCGTCATAATCGCGGTATCAAGGGCTTTTCGGCATGCGCATTCGTTATCGCCGATTTTCAGGATAGCGCTCGTCAAAAGCTTCTTAGCGGCGTCAATCCCTTTATTCAGATTGCCGACGACCATATCTGCGGTTACCGCGTCGTCGTCCCCCCTCCAGCAGTCGTAATCTGTGGATATCGAGATCATTCCGTAGCATATCTCCGCCTCGCGCGCAAGTTTCGCCTCGGGAACCGCCGTCATACCGATAATATCGCCCCCGATAGATCTGTGATAAGCGCTCTCCGCTCCGGTAGAAAACGCCGGTCCCTCCATACAAACGTAAGTCTTATCCGAATGATAAGAAATATTCAACTCGCGCGCCGCCTCTTTAAAAATATTTATTAAATTAGCGCAAAAAGGCTCGGCAAAACCGACGTGAGCGACGATCCCGTTTCCAAAAAACGTCGACTTCCTCCCTTTAGTTCTATCGATAATCTGACTAGGAAATACCAGATGAGTCGGCGCGATCTCCTCCCTAAGACTCCCCACGGCGCTAACGGCTATGATATTTTTCACGCCCAACTTTTTAAAGCCGTATATGTTGGCTCTATTATTCAATTCTGAAGGAAGTATCCTATGCCCGACTCCATGCCTTGATAAAAACGCTACTCTAATCCCGCTTAACTCGCAAATAACGTATTTATCGGAGGGATTCCCGAAAGGGGTCTTAATCTCAATCGAATCGATCGTTTTCACACCGTCGAGATTGTATAAACCGCTTCCGCCAATTATTCCTATCTTTACGCCGCTCTCCATAATCTTCCCCGATTTTTGATATGGCGTATTATAACAGAATTACTCCTTTTGTAAATATTATTGGATAAATATTATCGAAATTATTTTTTTCTAAATAGATTACAATAAAAAAAGCCAAGCGTAGAACGGCTTGGCTTGCGCAAACATCTTCAAAGTAACCAATATTTTTATGGGGGTAAAAATTTCTTAGTTTCTATGAAAGATAATAAAATGAATCAACCAGTATATATGTTCGACCTTAAATCAATTTACTTTAGACGCATATGTTAAATTTTGATTAAATCTGATATATACCGCTTGTACGATACGATAAGAATTTGAAAATGAAAAAGCGGGAATTCCCGTTTCGAATATACTAATATTTATGATTGGCTTGTAGATGCTGATACGGCGCAGCCCGCTTCTACAAAACGTTTGGCGTTATTTCAAATAATTTGTAAAATAATATTTTTTTTCTATAATAAAATATAATATTTTGTTATTTTTATAACTAAGGGAAAAAAATTGGCTAAGTACGTTTGCGCTATAATCGGATTTACCATTGCGGGATTAAGAGGCGCTATAATTGGTTTTATCATAGGTTTCATACTGGATTTCAATTTAGGTTTTTTAAGAGGGGATCGTCGAAATTTCGGCGAAGATTCGGAACATATTTTTAATAAAAATTTCCCTTTTCTTCTTGCGGCTCTTATAAATTCTACCGGTTTTGCGGGAAACTCCGTCATTTTAATAAAGCAAAATCTCATAAAGTTTTTTGGAGCGAATAAGGCTCAAATTCTCTTGGCTAACCTGAAAAATATCATGAACGCCGGTTTCTCTCAAACTCGATATGAAAACGCGGCGTACAATTTATTGATAAATTTTGATTTCAACTCCAGAAGGAAAATGGTTGAAATACTATATGAAATATTAAAATCAAAAGGAAATATTTCTAATTCAGAGTTAAGTTTTATAAGGCAAACCGCAAATTATCTAAACGTAACATTCGGGAGCGATTATTACGACTTTTTCGACGAGTTTTTTAGGGGGAATTTTAGTTATAACAGATGGGAGTATGATTACGACGAAAGATATAACTATAACCGGTATCAAAAACAGACCGCAAAGCCGGAAGCAGATCCTTTTTTGATTCTAAATATTGATAAAAACTCGACTAACGACGAGATAAAAAAACAATACCGCTCTCTTTGTAAAAAGTATCATCCCGATAAGACCGCCGGTCTCTCAGAAAAGGAGAAAGCCCAATCCGAAGAAAAAATTAAGGAGATAATATCGGCTTATGAAAAAATTAAACTTGAAAGGAATATTAAATAAATTTATCTTTACTTTTTTATATTTCATAGTATAAGTAAAAAATGGTTTTATACAGCGACAATATTGTAAAAAACGGCGAACAATGCGCGCTGAATTTTTCAATTACCAATAAGAAATTTCTGGGGGGAGAGCTGTCCGTCTATCATTGCGATAAGCTTGTTCTATCGGACAAGATACGCTCGACGAATGTTTCTGTAAATCTGCCACCCTTTAGCGAAAAAGCGCTAAATTATAAAGTTATTTTGACTAAGGGTAAAAAAAGGTTTTTATTCCCTTATACCGCGTCAAAACTAAACGAATCCGACCCATATATCGTCTGCGACATCGATTTTACGCTCTCGTCTACGAATATTTTTTTATACGCCACTAACAACATTCTTCATATCAAAACGATTTACAGCTCGCAAGAAGTTTTAAACGATCTTTCCGAAAAATACAGGATTATCTATCTTACCGGAAGATACAATAAATATACTCGATTAACAAAATTGTGGCTCGAAAAAAACAAGTATCCGATCGGGGCTATTATCTCCCGAAAAAAAGAGCTAAAGCAAAATCTTGAAGAGTTTAAAACTTACGAATTAAAAAGAATAATGTCGATATGCGACAAAGCCGTTGGAATCGGGGATTTGAAATCGGATATAACCGCCTATAAAAAAACCGGGATTATTCCCGTAAAAATTAAGCATCCGCCGTTATTTTACTCCAGAAAAGGGGATTACAAATTCATAGACGGTTACTACCATGTTCGTTCGTGGAAAGGTATCGATAAGCTGTTCAGCGATAAAAAGTTCTTCAATGTTTTTGAATCTAAATAATAAAAGGAAAAAAATATTGTAACATTCGTAAATTTTATTGAAATAAAATAAAATTTTTAATACATTGTTTGATAATATATGTTGAAAAAAAATGATTTGCCGATAAATTTAATAAACAGTTGTTATATTGACCTTTACGAGGGAAACTATTGCCTGTTTTATAAAGGTATTCCTCTTATTCTTGTGAATTACCAATTCTGGACGGAAGATATTGCCGTTTTGGGAGACTACATAGATTATGGAGACAATGAAAAAGGCTATACTATACTTATCGATATACCTTCTTACGACGATAAAGGCGTTTTATTGAAGATGGATCACGTGTATTACGGTCTTTTTGGTAATTTGATAGAATTTGAAAACTGGTTAAACGAACCTTATTTTATTTATTAATTAATAATGGAGACAAAATGACGCCAATTACAGAACTTTTTAATACGGAAAACATAAAAATTGTCGAACAAAGTTCTTATGACGAAACTTTATCGATGTTGCTTGATATTCTAAAAAACTCCGAAAAGATTAAAGATTTTGAGAAGTTTAAATCGGCTATATACGAAAGAGAAGAGATTATCTCTACCGGCATTGGTCTGGGACTCGCTATCCCTCACGCTAGAAGAGATTTTATAAGCGACTTCGCCGTATCCGCCGTAATAATAAACAAAGGGATTGACTGGAAATCCATCGACGATAAACCGGTCAAAATGGCGGTTATGGTAGCGTCTCCGGCGAATAGCCATAAAGAGTACCTCAATCTTTTAAGCCGCATAGTCCTTATGTGGAAAAATACCGGAAAAAGAAAGAGAATTATCGCAGCCCAAACTTCTGAAGAAATTCTTGACGCGCTCAAAGATATCTAAAGCGCTTCATCTGCAAATTATAGTTTCAATTCGTAATGGTTTGTTACGACGCCCGCGCCGACCAAAGATTTTACCTGAGTATCGAGCGATACCGAAAACTTACCCGCAAGTCCCTTAACAAATTTTTTGGGATCCAACTCTATCGGAATCGTCGAATTGGCTTTTCCCTTGCCTTCGATATGAACGGGGGTTGAAACGTTCAACGATATTACATCTTTACCGTCGGATTTGAGTTTTAGACTCATTCCGGGAATATCCACGGCAAAAGCGTTGGGGTTGGTAAATTCCATCACGACGCTTACTTTCAACGACGGCGGCGTTACCGAGCTTTTAACCGGAACGTCTATCAGCTTTACGGAAGGAAATTGCGGAATGTTAAACGCGTCGGTTATAGCGAGCTTATCGTCCTCCTTCCCCGCGTAAGAATCGTAATTAACGCCGCCGGTAAAATTGACGGTAAAAGATTTTTTACTCAACAGCGACGCCGCTAAAGTCATAAAATTGACTTTTAACGGAATTACCGTTTTTGTAACAGTCCCGGGTTGGGCGGTTATTCCTTCGGAGCTTCCGGCGGATACTATCGGACTTGTATCAAAATTCACAGAGTAATAAGGCGTCGTCTGAATAGCGAAAGAATTGGGGTTATCGATAAATATTTCAAATCCAAACTCGGCGGAAAGAAAATCCAAATTTGTTACGACAAACTTACCGGCGGTAATTTTTGGAGTTTTTGGAACCGATACCGAACTTGATTTGTTGAACGTATATTTTTTTGAAATACTTCCCGAATAAAGGTCGATAGATCCGTCTAATACCAACTCCAACGAACTTCTCTGTTTAAGATCCGTTACTATCTTATATATATTTGAAAACAGTATATCTCCGGGTAAAAAAATATTTGCGGAGCTATCCCTAGTTATAAGTTGATTAAGCTCGACGCCGTTAGTAAATACGGAATTCCCGTCTTTCAATTTTATCGAATAACTGCATACCCCCTTTTCAATCGGCAAAGCGGCTGTATTTTTAATAGTAATATTATATCCCAACGCAAGGTTTAATAAAGAGGTCGTTTTTACGGTCGGATCGCTAACGGCGATTTCAGCCGCGATCTCCGCCGGCGCGGTATTGCTCTTATTCTGAGAATTGTCGGGATTGTTTACGGGCTTATCGTTCTGCTTGAAAACGTCCAAAAATGAAAGACAACCCGTAAACATAATAATTAAGCCCGAATAAAATAAAACGACAAATAGCCTTTTTTTCATATAACCTCGTCCTTGTATATAGTAATTTTTATTATAAAATTATAAAACTTCGCCGGGCTCAAGTCAATATAAATTTTAATTATGTAGGTATCCCGTCGGGTTTTTTGGGGATTGACACATATGCGTCAAAATAAAACCAACACATATGTGTCAATATTTCTGCGACAATTGTCGCATAAAAATTCGACGCATATGAGGCATTTATGCGACGGGTTTAATCGCAAAAAAAATCAACGCATATGTGTCAAATTAAAATCATATGCATTAAACCAAAATCGCATATGCGTCAGTTATTCAATTCGGCTTTAATTAACCGCCAATCGGGCAAAAATTTATCCATTAACGCTTTAAATCTCGCGTCGTGTTTTCTTTCAAAAAAATGAGTTAGTTCGTGAACGACGACGTATTCTATACAACGCTCGCTTTTCATCGCTAAATCAAGATTGAGCGTTATCTTTTTTGAGCGCAATATGCAACTCCCCCAACGCGACTTCATTTTTTTTATACTCCACTCGCTTAACTCGATTCTCATAATTTTCAGCCATTTATCCAAATAAAAGGGGATAATCCTCTTCAATTGTTCTCTATAAAACTCCATTAATAGTTTCTCTTTTCTTTCTCTTGAAAAGTTCCTCTTTACGCGCATCTCGATAGCATCGCCGGCGAGCGTCGCGCCCGGTTTTTTATCAGTTTCGATAATTTGTAGAATAAGTTTCTTACCTAAAAAATAATGATATTCGCCTGTAACAAATTCCTTTTTAGCGATCCAATGGAGCGATAATATCCTCTCTCTCTGTTTTTTTATCCATTCGGATTTCGAAAGGACAAAATTCTTTATAGTATCGTCGCTTACGTATTTTGGAACGGATAATTTTAGCGCGGCGTCGGGAGGATATACCGCCAAACGTATATTTTTGACGTTTTTTCTCATAACTTCCACTTCATACTCCCCTATTATCTCTGTTTTTGAGCAAACGCCGCGATTATTAACGTTTTTTATTAAATTCATACTGTTTCCTATCGGGAGGACAATAATTAAAATCCCTTATCTCGTTTTTATATTTTTCAAATATTTCCGAATTTCCCTTTATTTCCAAAAATCTGAACATTTTCTGAATACTGTAAAATTTATCGCTATAAAGCAGCGACAATTGTCGCAGTAAATTTTTAGAATAATAAGCGCAAAACGGCTCAAATACGCCCAAATCTTTGTTGTAAGGGATAGAATTTCCGTTATATCGGCCTTTTTGCGAGATTATATCAAGAACTATATCTTTAGTTATCAAAGGCATATCCACAGCCCACAAGAACCAGTCCGTTTTGCGGTAAACGTAAGCCGAGCGCGCGGCTTGAAAAGGTCCCCCCCCGCTTCCGTCGTCGGGAATTACTGTTTTATCTTTCAGCGAATCCGGAAGCGGCGAGGCTCCTAAAAAAACGATATTTTGAGTTATTTCCGACGCTTCCTTGTAAATTATCTCGGCAAAAGTAGTCCCGTTATATACCGCGAGAGATTTGGGACTCCCCATCCTCCTGCTCGAGCCGCCGTTTAATATTCCGATAAAAAAATCGTCCGTCATATTCTTTAATAAGTATCGTAGAGCCCCGGCCACGGATTTAGTTTATCCGTCCAATCCATATTTAACATTTTGGCAAGATGAACGGTCGACGCTCTAAGCCGGTTGGAGAACGTCGTCGGGGCAATTAATCCGCTTTTTAATAAGCCGTCCTGTTTAACTCTCATCGCTTGAAACGTATAAACGAAAAAGCCCCTCTTTTCGACGTCGTATAAGAAAAAAGAGTAGATTTTATATTCATTTTTATCGTTTAGAGTAAAAATCGCTTTACTGATCGGTACGACGCAGGTATTTATCATTACAAAATCGTTATTTACGCTAAAAAGTTCGTTTCGAAAATACAAAGTTCCCAGTTTGTTGTCTTTTTGCAGAAAAAGATTTGTAACTTGGGGCTTTATTTCAGAATACGCGACGTCCTCTTCTCTTTTCTCCGATATCGACCTTACTCTATGACTCTTTTTTATCAATTTTTCGGATTTCCCGGCTCTTCTCGAATAGTAAACCATCCCTTCAAGTCCCGAATACGATAAAAGTTTGTTATATAAGTCCAAACCCGGGCGCGTTTCCAAATCGTAAGGTAAAAAGAATTTTTCGTCCGTTACGACTTCGTAAACCGAAAAATCCTCGTCGTTATACAAAGTTCGCGGAATTTCGATAAATTCTACGGTATTCTCTTTTTTAGCGTTGAATTTCACATACATCTTGGATAATATATTTCCGTCTAAAGTTTGCCTTATCTCCTCTGCCGTAAAAAACGTATCGAGAGTAAGGTCTTCTAAAGAATTTATACTCGCGCCGCAAACCAAAGTTATCGCAAATATTGAAAGTAATTTCCTAAACATTTTATCCCCTTGTCAATTTGTAAATACTACATCGTCTATCAAGATTATACAACAATATTTATCTATCAATAATATTTTACAAAAATATTAATTTTCCTTTAAATATCTGATTAAATCAACGTACCCCCGCCGGTCTTTTGAGGCGCGCGGAAATAAATTGGACGCATATGGCGTTAAGGAAGAAATTGACACATATGAGAAACAAATATTTTTATTCCGCCAAAAAACCGGCAAATCATTAAATCAATTTTAAATTTTATTGATTTTTTTAACGCATAAGGATATACTATTGCGATGACTTCGATATTAGAAAATATTAACGGTCCAAAAGATTTAAAAAATATTCCAAGAGATAAATTGAGCGAACTCTCTTCCGAGATTAGAGCCAAGATTATCGAGACAATGTCGCGAAACGGCGGGCATCTTGCCAGTAATCTCGGTATAGTCGAACTTTCCGTCGCCCTTCACTACGTATTCGACGCGCCGAAAGATAAAATCGTATTCGACGTCGGGCATCAATCCTATACGCATAAGATTTTGACCGGACGAAACGCAAATTTTGATACGATCAGGACTCGAAACGGCATTAGCGGTTTTACCAGAATATCCGAGTCTCTTTACGATTCGGTCGATTCGGGTCATTCGTCGACTTCGATCTCTCAAGCCGCCGGATTTGCCATCGCCAACAAACTCAACGGCGTCGACTCGCATACAATCGTCGTTATCGGCGACGGTTCGCTTACCGGCGGAGTAGCGTTTGAAGGGCTGAATTTTACCGGAAATCGCGAGATTCCTATCATTATCATACTAAACGACAACGATATGTCGATAGGTAAAAACGTCGGAGCTATATCAAAGCATTTCACGCGGTTGACGGTGTCGAAATTTTATCAGAATCTGACAGATTCTTACATTAAAGCGGTAACAAAAAGAAAAGGGATAGTAAAATTTTTTTTCTGGTTTGCAAAAAAAATTGAAAGCGCTCTAAAACTCTTATTCGGTTTTGAGAATATTTTTACCAATCTCGGCTTTGAATATATAGGACCGATCGACGGTCATAATATAGGCGATCTTATAACGATATTGCAAAAAATTAAAGATAACGTCAAAAGACCGGTATTGCTCCATATAAAAACGGTAAAAGGCAAAGGATTTAAACTTGCCGAGGGCAATCCGGCAAATTTTCACGGAGTTACCCCTTTTACTATGTCCGAGGGGGTGATAGAGCCAAAAATAGATAAAACCTTTACCGAGATATTTTCCGAAAAAATTGTAGAAATGGGTAACAATCATAAAAATATTATCGCCGTAACGGCCGCGATGGAAGACGGAACCGGGCTGAAATTATTCGCGGCAAAATTTCCCGACCGGTTTTTTGACGTCGGCATCGCCGAACAGCACGCCGTATCGTTCTGTTCTACTCTGGGCTATTCGGGCTTTCGGCCGGTTTTCGCCGTCTATTCGACGTTTCTATCCCGGGCGATTGATCAAGTAATTCAAGACGTATGCATAAGCAAATCGCCCGTAATATTCGCTATAGACAGAGCCGGCATTTCCGGGACCGACGGAGCGACGCATCAAGGGCAGTTCGACATATCGCTAATGAAGACTATACCGAATATCGTCGTTCTAGCGCCATGCGACGCTATGGAGCTAAAAATGGCGTTCGACTACGCTTACTCTCTCGACGCCCCCTGCGCGATACGTTACCCGAAAGGGACGGCGGAGAAGAGCCAATTGGACAATTATCATCCGGATATCGGCAAAAACCCGTCTGTCGTCGTAAAAAGCGGCGGCGAAACGCTCGTTATAGTCGTCGGTCCATTTGTATCCGAAACAAAAAAAGCGGTTGAGAATTTGGACGCCGAAATAGGAATCGTTTATCTGAGGGTATTAAAACCGCTTCCCGAAAAAGATTTATTAAAAATAATCTCGTCATACAAAAACGTTCTTATTATAGAAGAAAACGTATTTTCCGGCTCGGCTTCGGAAGAGATAGCCGCTCTTATCTTGCAAAACGGTCTGAGTATAAACTTCTCCTCAATAAATATCCCCGATAAATTTATCGAACACGATACAAGAGATAATATCTTATCCGCGCTTGGATTCGACGCCGCTGGGATCAAACGCGCCCTGCAAAAAATGAACGCGGCAAAAATGCTTCATAAACGCGCCATATAAATTTATCGATAACTCGTTGGTTTCTTTGGAGAATAAAAAATAATTTTACGTAGAGCAGACGTATTTGGGATAATTTTCGATTACGAGCGCGTATAATAGCCGTTTTCGAGCGGTTATATTTAACAGTTGTGTCATTTTA
>MWDO01000051.1 GCA_002070605.1 Spirochaetes bacterium ADurb.Bin133 | reverse complement strand
TTTTCATAAAATTTTCTCCTTTTTTCTTTATATATATATAACAACTAAAAGTAGAAAACTCTTTACAAAAATTTGAATAAATTTTTAATGAATGATAAATAATTTAATGATTAAAAATATCTGTTTCATATGTGTCAATTTTCTCTTAATACCATATGTGTCATTCCCCAAAAAACTGACGGGTTACATATTTCATCAAATTTCCCCTTGACAATTTTATCTAATAAAAATATTATCTCCGTATATCTTGCATTGAGAGGATCAAAAATGAATTATGATTTTTCAACAATTCCAGAAAAAGTTATGGAGCACCTAAAAAAAATCCAGTCCAGATCGACGCTTCCCCAAGACGAGGAGACGCTGAAAAGATTAGTCGAATCGTGGCTTTCAAAAAGAGGATTGTTTGATAAAATTGTAGATCATAACAACTTAAAAAAAATCGAACTATTTGATAAAAATAGCGCCGGCGGTTGCATAGCCATGACGCTTTCCGGCTCGATATTAGCGATTGGTCCGATACAGAACGGCAAACGAAAAGCCAATTACGCAAGCATCGGGATAAGAACGGACGTTTTTGAGAAAAAGAGCGAAGAAAATAGCGAACTCGAATTCTCGTTAGAAATTGACAAGCCGGCATATTTTATCGCAGGACCGGTCAAATCGACTTCGATGATAATAGATATTGCCGTATTCAAGGATATAGAAGACATTAATCGACAGATCGAACAGATAGAACATACCGAAGTCGCTCTCTACGATAAATTCATCGAGGTCAATAAAAATATATATCCCGAAAATTACAACAAAGACGATTTAAAAAACCGCGACGATCTGTTTAACAAATGGATTATTTTGGATTGGTTTAGAATAGGCGGACTGCAAGAGCAAATATTTCTAGCCCGCGCTAAAATGTTATGGGTGGAGCTCTTTTCAAAAATTTACGATAAACTTAGTAAATCCAACGCCGACGACTTAGATAATAAGATGCTTGAATTTGCAAACAATACGTTCTCCGGATATATCGACGATTATAAGTGGTTTGAGTCGGAAAAGAAAACCTTCGACATAGGGTTAATGAAAGCCCTAGAAGAACTGCCCTCCAACGCAAACTATCAGAAATTTCTAGAAGAGTGGAGTTGAACTGTTTTTAACTAATATCAAACATTTTTTTTAGAAATTCGTCTTTTTTTCGCCAATCTTTGTGAACTTTTACGTTTAGAAACAGATTTACTCTTCTTTCAAATATATTCTCAAGATCGTAGCGCGCCTTAACGCCGATCATTTTTATCATCGATCCTTTGCTTCCGATAATTATCCCTTTTTGGCTTTCGTTTTCTACAAAAACCGCGCATCTGGCTTCAATTTTATCTTCATTTACTTTCAACTCTTCGACCTCCGCGTAACAGGAGTGAGGCACTTCCTCTTTTGTAAGTTGAAATATTTTTTCGCGGACAACTTCGGTTATTCTGAACGGAATAGACTGATCCGTTACGTAATCTTCCGGAAAATACATTGGACCTATTTGTAAATTCTTTTTTATCAAATTTATGATTTTATCAGGATTTTTCCCTTTGAGGGCGGAAAATTCAACGACCCCGACCGGAGCAAGTTTTTCAAGAACCCTATTTTTTATCTCCATATCGCTATTTTCAAGATCGATTTTATTTAATACGACAATTGTTATCCTTTCGAGAGGTTTGATTTTATTAATAATATCCTCCTCTTCGCGCCCGAATTCTCTCGTCGTATCTACAACGTATAAAATAACGTCGGCGTTTTCGGTATTTCGAACGGCGAGATTTGAAAGCCCTCTGTTAAGATTTGAATTGAAGTTATGAAATCCGGGCGAATCTATAAATATAATCTGGCTACTATCGTCGTTATATATTCCTTTTACAAGAAATCTCGTAGTTTGAGGATGTTTTGAAACAATGGACGCCTTATATCCGCACAATTTGTTGAGCAAAGTCGATTTGCCGGAAGACGGTCTCCCGATCAACGCGACAAATCCGGTTTTTTTCTCTTTCAAAATATATCCTTTTTCAGAAATTTTTACGCCATATTATAATATATATCAAATAAAATCAATATTATTATATTTCAAATTTTTTTATTTCATTGTATCCTGTCAGTTTTTTGGGGAATAAAAAATATTTGTTTCATATGTGTCATTTTATTTGTCCCATATGTGTCGAATTTTTCATCAAAGCGCGCTTGCGACCGACCCATATGTGTCATTTTTTTCAAGACAGACTCGCGTTATCCATTTCCTTACCCCAAAAAACTGACGAATTACTATTTCATTTTTATATTTTCTTGACAAATCGGTAACTTTTTATTAATGTCGTATTAATATAATAACTTATGGAAGATTAATGGTTTTAAAAATTGTAACGCTTGGCTCAGATTTATTAAAAAGGAGATCCGAAGAGGTAACGGACTTTTCAGATATAAAAAGATTAGTCGAGGATATGTACGACACTATGTATATAGCCGGAGGAGTAGGGCTTTCGGCGGTTCAGGTAGGCGCTCTCAAAAGAGTATTTGTTATAGACATACCGGACATACTTAACGGCAAACATGTTATGATAAATCCGGTTATAAAAGATTTATCGGCGGATAAAAGTTGCGTAAACGAAGGCTGCCTCTCTATCCCCGGAGTTTCATCGAAGGTGGAAAGACCGAAAAAAGTAACAGTCGAATATACCGATATAAAAGGTAAAAGAAAGACTTTAAAGGCTAGCGGTATTCTAGCCGTTTGTATACAGCACGAATACGATCATCTCGAAGGAACTCTGTTTATAGACAGATTAACTCCGGAGACCAAAATAGAAAAAATAAAAGAATTCAAAAAGGCTTTATTAAAAGCCGCAACCTGATATGAAATTAATTTTTTTTGGAACTCCCGACATATCGGTAAAACTTCTCGAATCCTTGATACGGCTTCATAAAGTCGTCGCTGTGGTAACTCAACCCGATAGACCCGTTAAGAGATCAAAAGCCCCCGTTCCCACTCCTATATCGATAACGGCGATTAATAACGATATCCCCGTTTACAAACCCGAAACAATATCCGACGATTTAGCCGCCGAATTAAGGAAATACGAAGCAGATTTGTTTGTAACCTTTGCATTCGGTCTTATATTCAAAAAAAACATACTAGATATAACTAAATTCGGCGGAATTAACGTTCATCCCTCTTTGCTTCCCGAATTGAGGGGACCGTCGCCTATACAGACCGCCGTTTTACTGGGTAAAACTAAAATCGGCGTAACGATCCAAACTGTTAAACTTAAAGTCGACGCCGGAGACATTCTACTGCAAAAAGAATTGGATATAAACGGCGACGATATTTGTACGATCGAAAAAAAAGTATCCGAACTTGCGACCGATATGACTTTGGAAGTATTATCGGACTTTGAACGGTATTATAGTAACAAAACCGTTCAGGACGATACTAAAGCGACATACTGCCGTATGATAAATAAAGACGACGGCTTAATCGACTGGAATTGCTCCGGTAAAGAGATCGTTAATAAAATCCGCGCCTATTCAAATCGTCCTGTAGCGTTTAGTTACGTCGATAAAAGAAAACTAAATATTTACAAGGCTTCGATAAATAATACTCTTGACTTTGAAATTTATAAAAAACGCCCCAACGGCGAAATCGTCGCCTTAAACAGACGGGAAGGCGTAGTAGTTAAAGCCTCCGATTGTTTGATAAATTTGGAAGTTTTACAGCAAGAGGGTAAAAATATTCTTGAATGCAAAAACTTTGTCAACGGCTGTCAATCTTTCTTACATAAAATACTTTCTAAGGAGACGTAGAAATTATGGAACATTTTAAACAAATCATTCGCAATATAATTTCTTTTATTGTTATCTCAAGCGACGATTCGGAGACCGAAAAGGCAAAGAAAATCATGCGATACGCGTTCGTCGGCTCGTTACTCGTCGTTTTTCTTTTTGCATGGATCATATTTGTAATTCTGACCTTTTCGGAAAATATCGTCAAAGTCCCAAACGTCGAAGGGGATCATATCTACGCCGCGTTGAAAAAAATTTCGGATAAAAAACTGATCGCCGACGTCTCGCCCAAATATTCGGACAAATATAAAGAAGGCGTTGTTTACGATCAAAGTCCATGGCAAGGAAGTATCCTAAAAAAAGGGCGCGTAGTATCGTTTAACGTCTCTCTTGGAACTTTAGACAACGCTATTCCCGACGTAACGGGATTTAATTTATTAGAATTATCCGCCTTTTTGGATAAAAAATATCCCGAAGGCTCGATTCCTTTCGAAATAAGCGCTCCATTTTACGAATTTAACGAAAATATTGAGAAAGGTAAAATATTTAAAATGGAACCGGAAGAGGGGACTTTTCTTAAAGAGGTAACCAAACTCAAAATATGGATATCTAACGGTCCGGAAGATAAAAACGCTCAACTCTTAAAAAACTACGTCGGTAAGAATTTTAACGCGATCAATGAAGAGTTAGCTAACGCGGGAGTCCCCTACTCTTTTGAGTTTATCTTTGTAAAAACCAAAAAAGCCGATATGACAATCGTCGAACAGAGTATAGGTGAAAACGCGCTGATAAAAGATATTATCGCCGACAAAAAAAACTTAATACTCAAAGTTAATAAATTTAACCGTATCGATAACAAGGATATTGAAGGAACTCACCTTGTTAATTTTCCAAAAAAAACGTTGCCTTACAAAGTCGATATAGTATTAAGCAATAAAAATGAAACCTATACTACGCCGATTATCAGTTTTTTTACAAGAGGCGGCGTATCTTCGTCGATTCCTTTTATTAATAAAGAGGATTACAAACTTATCATATATCATGACGGCGCGAAAAGCTCCGAAGTTATTTTGAAAGAAGCCGTTACCGACAAACTCTAATTACGGGGCTTTTCGCGGCGCGACGCGCATATGTGTCAATTTCCATCGGGGAGCGACGCGGCGAGTATAACTCCATATGCGTCAAATTTTCATAGGGAGCGCGACGCGGCGCATGCGGCTCCATATGTTTCAAATTCTCTCAGGGAGCGACGCGGCGTATAGCTCCATATGTGTCAAATTTTTGTCGGGGGCGCGTCGCGTATGCAGCTCCATATGTGTCATTTTTTCTCGAGGAGCGACGCGGCGCGTCTAAATAGACTTCAATATTACCTCTTTGTCTTCGGGGAATATGTTAAAAATATCGAAAATATAATCGTCCAATTCTTTTTTTACTTCGGTTTTTCCGCCGGAAGTTATCTGATCAACCATATTTTCTATCTTTCTCAAGACTTTCTCCGGAAAATCCGGCAGGGGGAGTTCCTCTATATGGCTTCTCAAAACTTTTATACTTGCAAACCTTTTAATAAATATATACTGATATAAGGAAGAATTAAACAACGCAAGCGTAACTTTGATAGGGTAATCCTTGGCGGGGATCAAAAAATTAGCGCTGTTGAGCGTCAACGCTTTAGAATTATCGTAAGAAAAAACGAGATATTTCGATATAAACTTATAAATAAGTTTCTCGTCGGCTCTAAACTTAGATTCGCTAACTACCTGTTGAAAAACTTCGGGCGTAAATTTGATATATTTTCTCGGCTCGGAGAGATAAAACTTCCGGACCTCCTTTCCGGTGTATACCGGTTCATAACCTTCGCGAAACGTATCCGAAAGATACTTTTTATTGTTTCCGGTAACTATGCCGAGCCCCCACTCCGCCCTCCCCTTGAGAGTCGTATGAGGTATGTCGTAAATATTCTTAATAATCTCGGCGTCCTTACTATCAAGTTTTATATCAAAAACGTTATTCCAATTATCGCGCCATCTTTTCTGCGGAATGGTATAACTTTCAATTCCGCCGGTTATTAATACGTTATCGTTCAAAGCGCTTTTTTTCTTCAAATATATTCCGATAACCGAAGTAAAAACGCCCTTGAAAACTTTACCGAATCTCGTAATCTTCTCTATAAAATAATTATTAACAATTACGTTTCTAATATCGCGATGAAGAGCTACGTTAAGAAACGATTCGGGGAGAATAAAAAACAGCGCGCCTCCCGCTTTTAAATAATTCATGCCCGATATTATAAAATATGAAAACGACTCTTTAGAATTTATCTCGGGATAATCCGAACTTAATCGTATCAAGTCGCTTTTTGAAAAATGATACCCCCACGGCGGATTGGAAGCGACGACGTCGAACAATTTGCCTTCGCAAGTCTTAAAAAATTTTGATTGATCTACTCCTTTTTTTGTCAAAGAGTCATAGCAAAAAATATTCGGCTCAAATTCAAAATTTTTATATTTTATCATAAGGTTTATTTTGGCGATCTTGACGGCGATTGGATCTATATCCATGCCGTATATATTGGAGGGATCTTGTATAATTTCTCCCGCCGACAGCAAGAACTGACCGGCGCCGCAACAGGGATCAAGAAAAGTAGACGAGGCGGTAATGTATTCGCGAGCCATATCCGCTACGACGTAATCCGGCGTATAATACGAACCGCTTTTTGATTTACTGCGAACCTCCCGTAAAGATTGATAAACAAATCCCGCTGGGTCCCGCTCCTTTGGAATTGTAAAATCCAAAAGCGGGCGATACGATTTGTCGTTTAAATTAATATTAGCGATACGCGGCTCGTTTTTAAGATATTTATTTTTACATACGACGGCGCCGGAATTAACGCTAACTAAACCGGCGGAATTCAATAAATTTAACAACAGGTAATCTATAGCCAAAGATAAATCTAATTTATTCGCCGCTATAAAAGCGAGTATCTCTTCAAACGTCGAGGTCGAGCCGCCGGATAAATATTCGTCCGGCGCAAAAGTTTTTGTTTTTTGAGATTTATTCGCTCTCTTATTAAGTTTATCAAGACGTCCGCGCCGTATTTCGCCCTTTAATTTTAAGACGTTCTTAGAAGTTATTAGATTGTTTTCCTTTTCAAGCCAGCCGCATTTTATCCAGTTTCTAATAGTAGAAACGGTAACGCCAAAAATCTCGGCGGTCTCGCTTATTGTATAAAAGGATTGATTTGTAACGCTTTCCATTTTATCCTCTGCGAAATAATTTATTTTTTCTCCCGGCAGAGGAACTCTCCGTTATCGGCGCATTGCGCCGCCTTAACGACCGTTTCATAATCAAAGCCTTCAAATTTACTAACATAATCGTATAAAACCGTAATATTATGCGATCTAGCAAATTATCCGTTTATAACTGACATCATATTATCAATCTCGGCTCTTTTTGGATAATCCGGCTTTTTTTTCAACAACATATCAAAAACTACTTTAGCTTCGCTATATTTATTAGATATAAAGAAACTCTCTCCAAGTTCGTAATAAGAATCGTAGTAAGCCGGGTTGAGATCGATCGCTTTCTGAAAATACTCGAAAGAATTAGCGTGTTCGTTAAGTTTTTTATAACAGAGCCCCAGATTAAAATATATCTCCGGCACGCTTGAATTTAGCGATATACTCTTCCTAAGAGCTTCGATAGCGTTTTTATAGTCGCTCTGTTTTAAAAGACTGTTCCCGAGATTATTAAAAAGTTTATACTGCTTATCGTCTATAAGTATCCCCTTTTGCGATATCGCAATCGCGTCTTCAAATTTGCCGTTATCGTAATAGATACCCCCAAGATTCACGTATGCGGAGACGTACTTAGGATCAAGATTTAAGACGCGGTTGTAGTTTTCCGTCGATTCCGTCAAGTTATTGAGTTTGTATTGAGAAAACGCTATGATAAAATATAAGGAGGGAATGTTTCTGTCAATATCCAGACCTTTATTCGCATAAACTATCGCCTCGTTGTATCTCCCCCTAACGCTCTCCATATCGGCTATTAATTTATACGCCTCGATAACGCTGTCGTTATCGACTCCGCCGGAATTGAGGGCAATAGATTTTAAGAAATTTTCAATAGATTTGTCGTATTGATTCAAAGTCCTGTAGCATTCCCCGATTTTAAAATAATTTCTTGCTTTATTGTCAATTTTCGCGGCGTTCTGGTAATATACTATGGCGTTTGAATAATCGCCCGCAAGTCTATAAACTTCGCCGAGATTGAAATACGCCGAAGTAAAATTAGGATCTATCGATAAAACTTTTTTATAGTATTCGATCGACTTATCCGTCTTGTTTAATCGATGCGCCGTAATACCAAGATAAAAATATGCGTTTACAAAATTGCCTTTTATTCTGACGGCGTTTATGAAATTTTGTTCGGCTTTTAAAAATTCTTTCTCTTTATAATACATTCTTCCGATCGCATAGAACGCGTCGTAATTTTGCGGGTTGATTTTTAACGCCTCTTTATACTCCTCCAGCGCCAGGTCCCTTAATCCCTGTTTGTCGTAAATTTTTGCCAGAGTATAATGCGCCTGCTCTATGTTGTTATCCTTTTGGAGCGCCTTTTTACTAAATTTTACCGCTTCGTTAATACTATTCTCGTCGTCGGGATTCTCCTCGTAAATCGCGGCTCCCAGATAGGCGTTTGCTTCGGCGTTATCGCTCTCCATATCGAGAGCTCCGAGAAAATTATCTTTCGACTTAGCGTAATTCTGCTTATTATATTCGTTAATTCCCGCGTCGATCAATTCGCTAATCTTTTTTTTCTTAGCCAGTTCTTCCTTACCGATAGAAGCGTTTTTTTCGGCCGAAGTTTCGTCGCTTTTTCTGACTATCGTAGGTTTATCGTCTTTATTCTCTATAATCGCGCTCATCGACTCTATAATCTTACGCGTATCGTAATCTCTATTACTTATACTGCTTTCAGCCAGTCTCTCCTTCTCTTTTTTAGCCCTGATAATTTTATCCTGCAAATCCAGAGCTTCCCGATCGTCGCCGTTTTCAATAAGGAGATCTTCTATTAATTTCAAAGCCCTATCGTACTCCTCCTGGTTGAAATATCTGTTAATAAGTTTTACGATATTATTCCTTTTTTTATCGTTATCGTTTTTGCCGACGTCCTTTCCCCCGCTTCTAAATATGAAAAACGAGATTAGGAAAGTAAGTATTATTACTATAATTATAATACCGCCGACGATTATGTAAGTTTTTTTCTTATCCCCGTACAAATTACGCTCCTTAATTTTATATTGCTAATCTATTTCGTCAAATTCCGCCTCTTTTTTATTCTCTTTGATCTTATAGTCCTCAAGATTTTTGCTGTCCTTATCGAGCCCTTCGAGCTGTTTTTTCAACTTTTCAAGATACTCCTCCCTTTTCTTTTTCTCTTCTTCTTCTCTTTTCTTCTCGGCTTCAATTCTGCTCTTCTCGTCTGCCAAAAATTGTTCAAGTTTGACTATAACCTCTTTTACTTTATCCCTCTTTAGCGCGTCCGTCGCCAATCCGACGTAAACGGTCCAATTTTTGATACATTTTTCTATCTCTTTGTTGTTATAGTTAATCAGCCCCATCATATAGTAAGGATTTGGCAATACGGTATTTAGCGATACGGACTTTTCATACATCTGAAAAGCGATATCAAAAAGAGCTTTACTAAAATAGTAGTTGCCCAAATTAAAGTAGTACTCCCCTTTTTTCTCGTCGGACGACTCAAAATTTATGGCGGAACGCGCCGCTATTATAGCTTCGTCGTACATCTTCAGCTCGTTTAACACCGCCGCGTACAAAACAAAACCTTTTGGGTCGGTAGAATTTATTTTTATGTAGTTTTCTAACCGCTTTTTCGCTTCAGACCAATCATTATATCTGATCGAATTGTCGATAATATCCGTAATGGAATTAGAAAATATTTTATCCGAAGATAGCGCGATTGTGAAGATGGAAATGAAGATAATAAAGATTTTTCTTTTCATTTTGCTCTCCATTTTATATAATGGTAAATAATTTAAATACTACTATATTTTACAATCAAATTGTAGTATAACAAAATTATTTAATAAATAATACAAATAAATTACAGAATTTGTAATAAAAGGTTGACGGAGAAAAAATGGGATACGTTGTAATACAAATATTTTTAGGAATACTTCTGATAGGCGGCGGAGCTATTTTTTTGATTCTGCTTATTACTAAAGTATTATCTCCTCAAAAAACGCATAAATTGATAACTCTCGTTAAAGCCGGCAACTATAAACAGGCGATAAAAGTCGCTAAAGAGATAATCGCCAAAGATCCGAACAACGTCGAAGCTCGCTACTATTTAGGCGAGTCTTATTATAACGAAGGGAGATACGAACTGGCTCTTATAGAGTATAAATCTTCCGATAAAATCGGCGTTTATACAAAAAATATGAAAGAGACCGATCTCCGCGAAAAACTAGCCGAACTCTATATGAGATTTGATAACAACGACGAGGCTATAAAAGAGTACGCGCTTTTGCTAAGAAAATTTCCTAATAATAGCCTCTATTCGTTTAAAATCGGCGAGCTTTTTGAAAAAAAGAACGACAGAGAGCAGGCGATAAAATATTACGCCAATAGTTTGAAACATAAAAACAACTACGTTCCCGCCATGATAAATCTTGGAGCGCTGCTTTGCGATACCAAAAGATTTTCCGAAGCTGAAAAGATCCTTGATAAGGTCGTAAAAATGGAACCTGAGAACTATAAGGCGATATTCTTTCTGGGAATGGTCAAAAAATCTCAGGGCAATATCAAAGCCGCAATGAAGTTATTTGAAACCTCTCAAAGAGATAAAACCTACAAAACGCGAAGTTTAACGGAAAGAGGGATGATGATGATGCAGAACGGCAAATATGAAGACGCCGCGATTGAACTTGAACGCGCGTTAAAAAATATGGATAAAGAAGAGCAATCAAAAAATATAAATTTAGTTTTAAATATACGATACGTTTTAGCAAGTTGCTACGAACAGACTCGCAATCTTACCGACGCCATAATTCAGTGGGAAGCTATTTATTCAAAAAAAACCGATTTTAAAAATGTCGCCGAAAAACTCGCGGCTTATCAAGAACTAAGAATGGACGATAAGATGAAAGATTTTATGACGGCGACTAACGAAGTTTTTATAGATATATGCAAAAGTATCGTATCGGATAAACTTCAATTAAATATTATGGAGATGGTCAAACTGTCCGCCGACGGGCTGGAATTTTATACGTTGGAAGGGGACAACAAATGGCGAAACACTAAAAAAAGACCTAAATTAGCGCGGATATACCGTAGATCCGAACCTATCGACGAATCCGTTATAAGAAGCGTCCATGAAACTATGAAAGAAAAAGAGATAATGAAGGCTTTAATTATCACATCTTCAAATTTCACCAAAAACGCGCTTGCCTACGCTCAAGAGAGACCTATAGAGCTGCTGGATAAAAACTCCCTATTAAATTTAATAAAAGATTTTAATTACTAAATTTAAAAAATATGCTAAAATATACGAAATAGAACGCTAAATTCGAGGGTATAATTTGGATTTCTTAAAAGATATGTTGGCAAACAGAGTGATAATATCCGCTTTCGCCAGTTGGTTTATCGCTCAGTTTTTAAAGATGTTTATAGAGACCATTAAAAGAAAAAAAATAAAAACCAGAGATTTTGTATTCAGAGCGCTTTTTGGAACGGGCGGTATGCCTTCAAGCCACTCCGCCTCGATTATGGCGGTCGCTCTCGCTATAGGAATTCAAGAGGGATTTGACTCGGCTCTGTTCGCGCTGTCTTTTGTCATGGTTTTTATAGTCGTCAGAGACGCTACGGGCGTCAGACTCGCTTCGGGATTTCAAGCAAAAGCGATCAATCAGATCATCAAAAAGATCGACGAGCTTGACGGAATGCGAGAGATAAAAGAGGTTCGAGGTCATACTCCGTTAGAGTGCTTTGTCGGTATGCTCGTCGGCGCCCTGATCACGCTAGGCGTCTATTTCATAAAATAGTAAATTCAGATAACATTGAGAATAAGATGAACAAAATAGTTGTAAAAATCAGTTCTAATCTTCTAGATCCCAATAACGAAATCGATATGGTCCATAAAATAGCAAAAGAGATATATGATTTAAAAAAAGAGGGCGCCCAAGTCATAGTAGTAACGTCCGGAGCGGTAATGCACGGAGTAAAAATACTCGGCTACGATAAAAAGCCCGACCGTATCCCGCTGTTGCAATCCTGCGCCGCAATCGGGCAGATACAACTGATGACCCGCTATATCGATAGTTTTGCAGAGCTGAATATGATCCCATCTCAAATCCTAGTATCGACTGAAGACTTTAACAATCGTAAAAGATACCTGAATTTAAGAAACGCCGTCGGTTCTTTACTATCTTTGGGAGCCGTTCCGATATTTAACGAAAACGACTCTCTTAATATTGAAGAACTAAAATTTGGAGACAACGATCATTTATCTTCGCTTGTCACATTAATGATGGGATTCGATATGTTGATAATACTATCGGACGTCGACGGGCTATACGAAGAAGACCCCAAAGTAAATAAAAACGCCAAACTTATAACCTGCATAGACCCGCGCGACGAAAGTTGCGTCAAATTCGCGTCGTCGAGCGTGTCAAAGTTTAGTACCGGCGGTATGAAAACAAAGCTGCTATCCGCCCAAAAAGTAGCAAAAGGCGGTATAGACGTTTTCATCGGAAACGGATTTAAAACAAACCTTTCAAAAATAATCAACTTCGAAGAGAGAGGAACATACGCGCGGCGGGACGACGCCAATATTAATGCAAGAAAGATATGGCTCGGTTTTAGCCCGTCGTCTTCCGGTCAAGTAATTATCGACGAAGGGGCTTATATAGCTTTAACGGAGAAAAGCTCAAGTCTGTTGGCAAGCGGAATCAAAGAGATAAAAGGAAACTTCCTCAAAGGAAGTCTGATAGCGGTTTATTATAAAAACAAAAAAGTAGCGCAGGGATTGACTAACTATTCGTCCAAAGACCTGGAATTAATTAAAGGAAAGAAATCTCAAGATTTTCACCTGTATATTAAAAACCACGATTACGATATGGTTATTCACAAAAACAATCTCTATCTGACATAACGGCGTCCCCCCGTCGTTTTTTTAATTTACTATTAAAAATATTTGTCTCATATGCGTCAATCGTCGTCGAAGTCGCGCTTGTCGTACTTGTCGCATATGCGTCCAATTTGTTTTAGCATCATATGTGTCAATTTTTATTTGCCCCATGTGTGTCAAATTTCATCGAAGAACGGCGCGGAGCATATGCGTCGATTTTTTCGTCGGGGAGGGCGGCGGCTATGAGACCCATATGTGTCAATTTCTATCAGGGAACGGCGCGTATAGCTTCATATGTGTCAAAATTTTATCGAGGAGCATAGCGCCGCATGCGGCTCCATATGTGTCAATTTATTTCCCATCCCCCGCCTCTAAAAGCCGACGAGTAGTCTCATATGTTCCTGTTTTCTCTCTATTATTTTAGATATTTACGTCTGTCGGAAGTCTTAAAAAAAGATTGATTATTATTATAAAAAGAGATAGTATTGTAACCGACGATCTGAACGTTAAATCGCGCGGATATATCCAATTTTGGGGAGAGCGCGATTATAAAGCGGAGTAATTTTATTATGAAATATCTGATTTTAGCCGGAGGAGTAGGGGCGAGAATATGGCCTTTATCTAGAAGGTTATTCCCGAAGTTATTTTTAAAATTAACGAGCTCGATGTCGCCGTTTCAGGAGACGATATCAAGAGTAAAGGACGAGGCTCTTTCTAACGTATTTGTCGTTACGACTGAGGAGTTAAAGTTTATCGTTTACGATCAGATATTAAAATCAGGTTTGAAAATACCGAAAGAAAATGTTATCGTAGAACCGGTATCAAAAAATACTTTGGCGGCTATCAGTTACGGTATTAGCGGATTTGACGAAGACGATATTATTACCGTCTTATCCTCGGATCATTTTATACAGTCAAACGATATATTTCTCAAATATTTAAAAAAAGCTAAAGAATGCGCAAACAAAGGTTACATAATTACGCTTGGAATCAAAGCAGATTCTCCAGTCATAGATTACGGATATATAAAAAAAGGGGAACTAATAGACGCGGGCGCTAATCTGTATAAATCAGAATCGTTCAAAGAAAAGCCTACTTTAGAGGAGGCGTCGAGATATTATAGAGACGGCTCTTATTTGTGGAACGCCGGTATTTTTATTTTTCAAAAAAAGACTTTTGTAGAAGATCTCGGAAAATATCATTATGAAACTGAAAAACTATTAAACTTTCATAGAAACAAAAATATGGATTTTAAAATATACGATTCTATACCGAATATTTCGATAGACAAAGGTCTGTTAGAAAATAGCGATAAAATAGCGGTACTTGAGTGCGATATGGTTTGGTCTGATTTGTACAGTTTTCAGTCGATTTACAACGTATCGGAGAAAGACAATCAAGGCAACGTCGTAAAAATCGATAATAATAAATATTATAATGAAAACTCTAAAAATCTTTTGATTTGCGGAGATAAGAGAGTTATTGCGACTATCGACTTAGAAAATATAGCGATAATCGATACCGAAGACGCTCTCCTTGTCGGGAAAATGAGCGGTATATCGAAAGTTAAAAATATTGTAGAAACTCTTCAATTTGAAAAAATGCCCGAAGTCGACGCGCATTTAACGGTTTATAAACCGTGGGGTTCGTACACGATTTTACAAAACGGCTCAAATTTTAAAGTTAAAGAGTTGTATATCAGACCTAAGAAAAAAATAAGTCTTCAATATCATAATCGTAGGTCCGAAACATGGACAGTCGTCGCGGGCGTCGGCGAAGTAACAAAAGGGGATGAAACTATTATATTGAACGTCGCCGAATCTGTGTTTATCCCGGTTGCCGTTAAGCACAGATTATTCAACCCATCCGATACGGAAGATTTAAGAATAATAGAAGTTCAAACGGGGGATTATCTTGAGGAAGACGATATTATCAGGATTGAGGACGAGTTCGATAGGAAATGAATGCGGCTAGCATTTTTGATAAATATTTTGTTACCAAAAAGGTCTTAAAAAAATAGCGGCGCCCCGTCAGTTTTTGGGGAGGGGGAGAAATTCGACGCATATGATGTTAAAAATAAAAATGACACATATGGAACAAATATTTTTTATTCCCCAAAAAACTGACGGATTACAAAATAGCGCTAAAAAAGGATAGACTTTTTTAAAACAATATTATATTTTTATATGAGTTTTACAGCTTTTAAGTAGTATGCAAAAAGAAAATTCGTCTTATAAAATTACTCTATTCAATAACCTCAGATATTTGGCGTTGGCTTTTTTTCTGTTTGCCGGTTTCGTAGTAAATTTGTTTTTTTTCTATCTATTTAAAAACCTGTTTTTTCTATTTTTTTCTATCGCCGTTCTCGGTATATTGATTTATTCGATATATCGCATTAAATTTGTTTTTGATCAGATTATAACTCTCCATGAAGATCGTCTAGTATATAACAGAACAAGATATGAAACGGAGACAATTAATTTTAAAGATATAAAGCTTGCCGGGTATTATAAAAAAGATATCGATATTGAAAATTTTAAATTCGGCGACGGATTATACGTTTACGACGCCAAAAACGATAATTATATATTCGTCGGAACGGGATTCTCTAAGTATCAAGAAATTTTCAATTTTATTAAGAATAAAAGCTCTATTTATCGCTTTGAATGGCGCAATATTAAAAAAGTAAAAGGGATAAATTTAGTCGGCGAATTAAAAAAAATAGCAATCTGAAAAAAATTGGAGGCGTTATGAGTTATTCTACATTTACAAAGGGACCGATCAAGATTTATCCGTTGCCCGGTACTGAAAAGTACGTACAGGACGTTACAAATTGGCTGGCAAAATTTTATTTAAAGCATGTTCGAGTTAAAGATCTGAATATTGTAGATTATTTTTATATGGACGAGGCGGAAGAAGCGAGTTTTAAAAAAAATATCGACCGCGCGGAGGAATTCTTAGCGAATTTTATAACCGGTAAATTTCAGTATTTTGCGCATAAAAACGGAGCTCTCGAAGTATCCATCGACGGAAGCGCGCGAAAAAAAGACGTGTACGTATTTCATACCTTCTCCGATACGACCATTAAAGATTTTAACGGCGTAGAGAGAAAATTAAATTTTTCCGATCAGGAAGTTCTTCTTTACAATACCCTCGACGCTTTTTTGGAAGCTAAGGTCGAGAGAGTAATGCTATTTGAGATGAATCTCGGACAGGCGAGAAGCGACAGACCTAAAGGAAGAGGAGGTTGCAATCTCAGAACTTTTTTTAGAAATATTACCGCCAACGGCGCGGATCACCTATTCGTTTATCAACTGCACTCCGCCAAATCCCTGATCGGTATAGACAACACCAAAACGTCTTACGATAATTTGAGCGGCGAGAATTTATTGAAAAAATATATATTAAGAAATCACGTTAAGTCGCTGGATTTCTTAAAGAGCGTAACTCAGAAAGAGTGGATCATCAGTTCCGTCGACGCCGGCGGAAAGTTGTTTGCCGCAAAATTTGCTAAAGCTTTAAAGACCCCATTACTGGTAGTAGACAAAAGAAGAAATTCCTTGACCAATCTTGTCGAAGAAATCACGGTATTAAAACCGGATTATCTCTCTATCGAGGGTAAAACTGTGTACGTCGTCGACGATATGATCGATACAGGCGGAAGCATCGTAGACGTTTGTCGGAAATACCGCGAGTTGGGAGCCAAAGAGGTAAATATTGCCGTCGTATACGGTATTTTTTCTCCGCCTGCCGAGGAAAAACTAAGCCAATTGTATAAAGAGGGCGCGATCAACAAGTTGATAGTTACGGATCTTGTAAAAAAAGACGAGGACTTCTATAGAAGGAATCCGTATATTGAGATAGCCGATACGACGTACACCACCGCCCGTATTATCCTAAAAACAAATATGGGAAGGTCTTTAGAGAAATACTTTATGCCCCTTGACGCGGAAGAGTATATAACCAAAAAAATTGAATACAGCTTATTTAAGAACTAAGATGAGGATTTTTTTTATTTCTTTAGCGATATTTTTATTTACTTTTACATCGTGTAAAAAAAACGAATCTTATAAAACCGAGGTGTTTTTAAATAATAGTTCTAAACTAAAAGTTGAAGAGATAAAGAAAAATTTTGGCGTTGGAGTGGTTAATAGCGATAGATTGAGATTGAGGTCGTTAAACGACCTTCACAGTAAAACTTTGAGATATTTAGATAAAGGCGCGATTGTTACGATTTTAGCTAAAGATAATAACCGAGTTCGAATAGATGAAATTGAAGATTATTGGTATAACGTCGAGTATGAAGGTATAAAAGGTTGGATTTTTGGATATTATGCCGATATTTACAGCTCTTTAGAAGATGCGAAATACGGTTCGAGCAAATATCTTAACGACAATCCCGCCGATAAATTTACGCAGACCTCTTCAGGCTATTATGAAGACGCGATAAATAAGAATTTGTTTTTTCTATTAAACGGGAAAATTTATCAAGTTATCGACGGAAAAAAAGGGAACGCAAAATTTATAAAAACGCAGACCGGACTGAAAGTAATTAATTTTTTCTTCAACGAGACGGCGGATAAAATTTATTATATCGCGTCTCCGCTAAAAAGTTCAAATGATTATGGAAATCTTTATTTATACGATATAAGTTCGGACGAAAACAGAGTAATTCATAAAAGCGTTTACGCCTTATCGATTAATTCAAAAGATCATAGATCGATAATTCTAACTTCAAAAAAAGATAAAAGCAAAACGTTTTGGGTTTTGAAATATTTTGACATGAAAAACTTCGAAACAATCGGCGATATATTGTTTTTGCCCAAAGCCGATCCCCCTTTAGAGGACGCTACGGACGATATATTCTCTTTGACTTTAAAAAGAGAGTTGGGAAGTTTAGTGTATCTGGAATGGGATAGAAAAAAGAATTTTTTATATTTTAAACCGCCGGAGGAGAATCAAACTTATCTTATATCTCTATCTAATAACGACAGCATTAAGATTGATCTGGAGAAAAGAAATACGTTCGATATAGATTCTTCGAGATACCTCGCGATAAATTCTGAAGAGGACGGGTGGGGAAAAAACCTCTACATTATCACAATGAAAGACAGAATAAGCGGGATAGAGAAAGAGATAATCAGATCGGAACTCTATCCGATTAATTTTTGTATGTCTCCGAGGCAAATTTATATAGCGATCTCAATGATCTCGATGAAAGAAGTTATAAACGGATGTTTTCCGTCTTCTATTTACGTTTTGTCGCTCTCAACATATTCGTTGGCTCCAATATCAACCGACGGGAATTCTTATCAGCCGAAGTGGAGCCCAACGTTATTGAAATAAAAGCCGTTATTACCGGTTAATCTATAAAGTAGGTTTTTAACGGTGGGAAGCCGTTGAAATCTACCGAACAATAGGAGGAGGTGTAAGCGCCCGTCGAGAACCAATACACCCTATCCCCTACGGAGATATTTAAAGGCAACTTATATTTAAACTGTTCGTACATAACGTCCATACTGTCGCAAGTCGGCCCCGCAAGTATAACCTCGCCCATTTTACCCGAGGCGTCGACGTAAACCGGGTATTTTATCGATTCGTTCAGGGTTTCAATAAGTCCGTTGAATTTACCTACGTCGAGATATATCCATCTGTGCAACGCCGTATTGTTTTTTCTTGAAATAAGCACGACTTCGCTAACCATTATCCCGGCGTCTCCAACCAAATATCGCCCCGGTTCCAAAATAATCTCCGGTATATCGTTGATAAAATCTTCGTTTAAATATCTGGTAATTTCTGAAGCGTATTCGGATATATCGTTCGAAGGATTTTTATAAGAACAGGGAAAACCGCCTCCGAGATTTATCATTCTTAACTTAATATTTTCCTCGTCTTCCAGCGCTGAAAAAAGATATTTAACTTTAGCGATCGCCTCGTCCCAGTAGCCGATATCTTTTTGTTGAGATCCGACGTGAAAAGATATCCCGTACGGATCAAGTCCTAAATTTTGCGCCTCTACAATCAAATCGTAAGCCATATCCGGGTGGCAACCAAATTTTCTGGACAAGGGCCATTCGGCGGTCTCGCCTCCGTCGACAAGAATTCGCACAAAAATTTTAGATTTTGGGGCGTAAGTCGCAATATGATGAAGATCTAACTTGCTATCCGTTACAAATAACCTAACCCCTTTGTTATAAGCGTATTCTATATCTTCTCTTTTTTTAACGATATTCCCATAACTGATTCTGTCGGGCGAAACCTCGATGGACAACAACTTGTCTAATTCATAAATTGAAGCTATATCGAAGTTAGAGCCAAGATCTCTGAGAAGCTCTAAAACTTCAATAGCCGGATTCGCTTTTACGGCGTAATATATTTTTCCGTAAGGAAAATGTTCGGACAATTCAAGATATTTCTGTTTTATTATACTCAAATCGACGATCAACGCCGGAGTTTTTAATTTTTGCGAATATTCATAAAATTTTGCCCACTGTTTGTCGCTGTAGTAATCGTGTCTTCTAACCATTAAACAATCCTTATGAAATAATTTTTTTAATCTTGAAAACTTATATTTTAAATAAAAAAAAAAATCAATAAAAAATTTTAAATTTTTTATTGATTTTTTGCACAAACTATTCGGAATAGTTGTTCGCTCCGGCCGTTCTTCGGCGCGCCGTACTGTTTTTCCACGACGCGGGATCTTTAGAAGAGCCCGAATAAATATCAAAATTTCTTATTATATACGAACAGGTGGAATATCCGACATTTTCTTTAAAAACAGCCGGATCGGGGGTTATACTCCATTTATTCTCGAAAATATCTTCTAAAAATGCATAATTATCGCTTAATCTATCATTATGGCCTATTAAATTTTTTTCATTGGATAAAAATATTTTTCCGGTAAAATTATTCCAATTTCGTATAGTTAAAATATTGTCCATTGAAACGTCGCTGTCGACAATTAAAAATATTTCGCCGCTTTTTATAACCGTTCCGTTCGACGTAGGAATTTTATTGGCGGGGTTGTCTTCATACTCGGCGAGAAAACTATGAAGCGTCGCCACAGTCGCTTGATTAGAGCCAAATACTACCTTAAAATTAGTATCGTCGATAACTACGTCGCGCGTTCCAAAATTTTTTATCTCGATATAATCCTCGTTAGTTCCGCCGTCGAACCACTCGTTTATGAGTAAATTGCGCAGATCGTTTGTATTTGATAACGTCGTCGTAGTCGTCGATGGAGTCGTGGTAGTCGATGAAATAGTAATCGACGACGTAGTCGGCAAAACCGTGGTCGACGACAAAATTGTAGTAGTCGATGAAACCGTAGTAATCGGCGGAATCGTAGTAGTAGATAAAACCGTAGTCGACGGCGAAATCGTGGTGGTCGTCGACAAAACCGTGGTCGTCGATAGAATAGTGGTCGACGGTAAAACTGTGGTCGTCGATGAAATAGTAGTCGACGGCGAAATCGTATCGTCGAATGCCGCATTTTCTATACCGGCCGATTGGCGCGAAGCCGGTCCGTTACCCCAAAAAGCGGGATCTTCCGTATCGCCGATTTTATTAGTATAATCGCGCGCAAGGTAAGAATACCCTGAAACGCCTACTTGCGAAGAAAATACTTTGGGGAGCGGAGTTTTACTCCAACAATTGCCGTTTTGATCCGCTAACAAGGCAAAATTTGAACTTAACCTATCTCCGGTTCCAATTAACGTCGGCTCGGTCGAAATAAAAATTTTCCCCCGATAATTATTCAGATTTCTAATACTCTCCAAATTGCTATCGGAGACGTCCTTATCGACAATAAGAAAAATTTCGCCGGGTTTGATGGCAACGCCGCCCGACGTCGGTAATTTATTGTTAATTTGCGAGTCCGTAACGTAATACGCCAGATAAACCCTAGTAGCGTTTAGTTCTCCGTATCTTATGCTGAAATTCATATTATTGATTATGGATTCGTCTGTTCCAAAGTGTTTAATCTCAATATAATCCATATTTGAAATAGAACTATCGCCCCATTCATTAATTAGCAGGCTTTGCAACCGGTAGTCGACGGTTGTCGTAGTCGTAGAAATTATCGTTGTAATTGTCGTTTCAGATAAAATTATAGTCGTTTCGGTAGTCGACGACGGACGTAAAGTAGTAGTAGACGCGCTAATTTTGGTATCTTTAATAGAATTATCTGAAGTATTCTCAGAGAAATCTTTTATAACCATATCGCAAGATAATAACAAAACGAAAAAAAACGATAATATCGCCGTCTTTTTAATCTTAATAAACATATTTGTCTCCTAATAAAAAAAACTTTTATATATATAACAATTTTTTTTCAAAAAGAATTTACAAAATTTTAAAAATATTGAAAAAATAAATAATATTTTATGAATTTTTAAAAAATACTGTTTAAAAAACGACAATAAAGAGATAGTCGAGCAAATAAAATTCAAAACATGAATCGAGACGTACTACGCGGCGCCCCGCCGGTTTTCACGTACAGTGACGTATTTGGGATAATTTTCGATTACGAGCTCGTATAATAGCTGTTTTCGAGCGTTGATGTTTAACAGTTGTGTCATTTTACCCAAAAAGTCGTTTTTCAATTTATCAATCCTTAATT
>MWDO01000050.1 GCA_002070605.1 Spirochaetes bacterium ADurb.Bin133 | reverse complement strand
TTCTAATATTCTTCAAAGGATATTTAAAATATGCGCAGGCGAAATCTAAATTTATCTCCACTTGGAAGGGAGTATATCAATTTCCCACCCAAAAAACCGATGGGTCAATAAAAAAGCAATTACTATTGCAAAAAAGCAAAATTAATATTACAATACCGCTTTGTTGAAAATAGATTGGGGATTTTTTATGGATAAAGAAAAGATTATATTTCGAGCGCGCGGACCGGTTTATACTCACTTTGCGCTTGTTATATTACTATTCTATGTTATTTTTTGGGATTTAAAAAGCGGCATTGTTCAGGTTATATCCGGCGGGGTTTTAATTATTTTAGGAGAATTCATCAGAATATGGTGCGCGTCGTATATAGGGACTTGCGGAAGAGCGATGTCTTTAGACGTTAAGAGGTTGAGAGTGTCGGGACCATATTCGTTTGTTAGAAATCCTATATACATTGGCAACTTTATTTGGTCGGCCGGATTGGCTGTGTTAGCAAATTTTCCTTACGTTATACCGTACTTTTGGGCGTGTTTGATAATTTTATACATATCGATTATTCCTTACGAGGAAAAATATTTGGCGGATACTTTTGGCGAAGAGTATAAAAATTACTCTTCAAAGGTAAATCGAATAATTCCTGTATTTGGTAAAAAAAGAAATAAAGAGAAGAGCGAATATGAAATAAGGCTGGGATTAAAAAACGAGATTCACGTTATAATATATTTAGTTATTTCGACCGCCGTTTTTATTACCTTAACCGCAATAAGAGGCGGTTTTGCAGTAAAATAATGAAATATTTAAACGCTTAAAAGCGACTATTGTAATTAGTCAGTTTTTTGGGGAGGGGGAGAAATTCGACGCATATGACGTTGAGAATAAAATTGACACATATGAAACAGATATTTTTTATTCCCCAAAAAACTGACGGGATACGCGACTATTTTCTTGCAATTATTAATTATTGTAATATAATGTTAAGTTATGAAAGATAAAAACAAAATTTGGGATATTAGGTCTAAAAAGCAGATACTTAAGAAAAAAATATTTTCCGTTAATGAGATGGATTGTTATTTGCCTTCAAAAAATATTAATAACGTTTTTTATTCTTTGGACTTATACGATTGGGTTAATATATTTGCGATAAATGAAAACAACGATGCGATTCTTGTTCGACAGCATCGCATCGGCTCCAATGTTGTAACGATTGAAGTTCCGGCCGGAGCTATAGAACATAACGAAGATCCAAAGCTGGCGGCTAAAAGGGAGTTGCTTGAGGAGACGGGATATTCAACCGACGAAATAGAGTTGATAAAAAAAATCAGAGTTAATCCGGCAATACAGTCTAATTTTTGTTATTTCTTTTTGGCTCGAAATTGCAAGCCGAGCTTAGAAGTTCATTTTGACGAGACGGAGGAGATAGAACTCGTAATGGAACCAATCGAATCGGTTTTTGAAAAAATTTGGGACGATTATATAGATAATTCTCTGGCGTTAATGGCCGTATTGCTGGCAAAAGAGAAAATATTAAATTCTGAAGATTTTAAGAAATTTTGCCGGTAGAATGTTTAATAAAAATATATATAATATGTATTTTATAATATATCCCGATGGAGAAGAGCAGGAGATATTCAGTCCGCTTAATTTTGGCGATATTGTCGACGTCAACGGAAATCTTTGCGAAATGAAAGATTTGGATCCTTATAAGATTGCTTATAAAGTTGTCGGATGTAAAAGATCTGATTATTATAAAGAGAGTACTTGGCGATATAAACTTGAGATGTTAAATAGAGATCAGGTAATGGACGAGATAGGATACAGAAATACTGTAGAGTATAAAGAGAAACTGGATGAAATATATAAAAAAATTGAAAAAAGAATTTTGAAGAAAAAAAAGAGGATGCGCTAAATGTTAGAAATTGAAAAAAAATATTTTGTTGGAAATTTTGACGATACTTTAAAATTACTCCAGAAGCGCTTTGAAAAATATGACACATATGTTAAGTCGGGTTTTTGGTGGCGTAGTAATTGTTCGGGGTTGGAAAATATTTTGGATTTGGGCGAACCAAAGCTTTTGAAAAAAGAAGCGTCGATTATAAAAGAAATTGGAGAATTTGTTTTTCCCGCGCAAGATTATGATTTTTTGAGAATCAGGATAATAAACGGCGTTAAATACAGCGTAACTTTTAAAAATAAAGCTCTGGTAAAGAACATAGAAAGAAATACTGAGTATGAATTTGAGATTGAAAAGGAGTTATTGCTAAGAATAATCGATTTTTTGAAAGAAAATTGTTTTATTTTTTACTATAATATAAAAGAATCCAGGGTATTCAATAAAAAAGATATATCTATCGAGCTCTCTACTTTTAACGACTTAGTAAGTCCTTATCTAGAAATCGAAGCTCTCGGCGATAATGAGCGGGAGTTGTTTTCCAAAATAGAGCAAACTATAAGTCAGCTGAATCTGACTTCGCTCAAAGAAGAACCGAAAAATTATGTGGAATTATCGTTTATGGAGAATAAAAACAGATTAAAAAATGTAAAGCTCTCGACTTATTCAAGGGAGGCTTTTAAAGAACTGCAAAATAAATTAAGCGGTAACGGGTAACAAATTAATATGACAGATTCAGAATTAACAATGCTTAGCTTTATTCAAGACGGGTTAAATTATTCTTATATTATTGAAAAAGTAATAGAGGGGAAAAAGTTAAGGGATTATTTTGAATTATCCTTTTCAAGTATATATTTTCTGACTAATATTTTAGAGAAAAAAAATCTTGTAGAGACCTACCCAAGTTTTGGAAAGAAGAAGGTTGGTAAGAAGGCGATTAAGATTACCGAATCTGGCTCGGAAACGCTAAAAAGATATTTTACCGATAAATTTTCGGCTAAACCGCAATTATCGCATCCTCTGGACTATATATTATATCACTGCCATCATTTCACGTCTCAAGAATTAAAGACCGGATTGAATAAATATATCAAAGAATCCGAGCGAGTTTATTTATACTATTTTCAAAAATATGAAGACAAGAAAAATTCGGATAGCCTGGAGATAGGCGAAAAGTTGGTTTTAAAACATTTTATTCATCGACTGAAAGGCGAGATAGAGTGGGCGAAGGAAACTAAAATATATTTACAGTCTATAAAGAACCTTGACGAAGAGTTAGAAAAGCAAAAGCGAAATATCTCGGAGTATTTTAAACGGCTGATACTCGAATAAAAATATTCGCAAGTTCTTAATGTCGGGAAGCAAGTTTCCGAGCCAAATTATACGCCGACAAGAAACTATTTATACTTGCAGTTTTCTTTCCTATAAGATCGACTCCGGTTCCGTGATCGACGCTTGTTCTTATATATTTCATACCGAAGCTCAAATTTACGCCGTCGTCGAAAGAGAGCATCTTAAACGGAATAAGTCCTTGATCGTGATAAGGAGTTATATATAAACCAAATTTACTTCTCATCGACTCTAAAAAAGCGGTATCCGCGGGAATAGGTCCAACTAACAAAGGATTGTTAATCTCATTTAAGACTTCTTTCATTAAATTTTCTTCCGAGCCCAATAATCCGTTTTCTCCGGCATGCGGATTAATTCCTACGACGCAAATGTTTTTATTTATCCCTAATTTTTTTATAAGGTCCAAAGATACGTTTATTGCGCCAATGAAGAGGTCTTTAGTTATCGAACGAGAAACGTCCTTTAATGGGATATGAGTCGTTAGTAACAATAAATTAATTTTATTAGAGACGAACGTCATAAAAACCTGTTTTTCATTCCATTTTTTTTGATAGAATTCCGTATGACCGGTAAAGTTTTTATCGTAAATGTTAATATTTTTTTTAGAAACGGGCAACGTTACTACGCTGTTAAAATAACCCTCCTTAACCAAATCGGCCGTTAACTTTATCGTATCAAGAGCGATCTTTCCGTCCATTTTATCGTCGATAGCATTAATGGGCATATCAAACGAACGATCGTCGATATTGATAATTGAAAAATCCTTACCGTCGTCTATAGCCGAAATATTTAGGTTGTTTAATTGATATTCGTTAAATTTACAATTTATATCCAATAGTTTGCAAAAAGATTTAAGAGCGCTTACCGACCCTACGCAAAAAGGCTTAGCGTTTTTATAAATATCCGTCGATAAACTTCGCAAAAAAATTTCATATCCTATACCGTAAGGAGACCCTAAAGAGATAATTGGCAAATCGATCATTTTTTAAAATCCGGCATTCTTAATATATCGATAAATTCGTCGATAAAAATTGAGCATTCTCTTACAATATATTCCATAGTTTGACCTGTAAAAATATCTTTCTTCGTTTTATCAAATTTATTGAAATACTTTTCAGCGGCGTTAAATAGACTTTTTCTACCCTCGTTGAGATCCGTTATTACTAAAGACAGGAAGGAGCTAATATCGCTTAGTAATTCGCTAATCTTGAACAGTAAATGATGTTTTTGAAGATTAATTCGTTCTTTATACTTTTCAATCTGCTCTTTGTTTGTAAGTTTACATAACAACTCAAAGTCGGCGGTAAATTCTTTTACTAAGTGTTTTACAGAATCGTATTTAACGTAAAAATCGTCTCTTTTTCTTGAAAGAGCGTAATCAAGTTTTAGGTTGGTTTGACTCATAGGAGGTATGAAATTTTCTTCAAAGTAATTTAGATAAGAATATATTTGATCTAATTCTAAGTCCTTATTCAGATCGGAAATTTTTTCTATAGGCACTAAGTTTTTGTATTTTTTATTGTCTGTAGCGATATTATCTTTGCCGTCTACGTTTTGAGTTAATATATTAAGTTTAACGGGATTAACCCAATTTCCGTTTTCAATATCTTTGATAATCATATCGACTTCTTTTATGTAATGAGAGATTCTTTTTTTTTGCTCCTCTTTTTTAGAAATTTTATAAGTCGACAATAACTGAGATTTTATTTTGTAAATTTTTTCAATTTCCTCATCGCTTAACGCCATGATCAACTCCTAAAATACGTCGGAACTTTGCTAGTTTTACCAAAAAACGCCATACGCGAAGCCTTTCGATAAAGAAGAGCTTGTCAATATGGCGTTTTTATTAAATAATATTTAATTTTTTATATCTAAATCAAAAATACTCACCAATCGTCTCTCATATCGTCGTCGTCTCTGGTAGACTCGTTAAAAAGATCCGTCGTAGCCCTCAATTCGTCAAAATAAATGAAATATGAACCAAAGGTTTCGACTGGATCGCATTCGATCAAAAACCCGTTAAATTTTATACCTTCTTTATCAATAAAGTGGTGATCCCATTGTTTAACCTTATCATTCCCCGGTATATAGGTGGTAATTTTTTTCCAACCGGTAAAGTTTAGCGAACTTCCGTATAAAATTCTTTGACTGCCGTTAAAATCCTGAATCAAAAATTTTAGCACATGCTTGTAATTTCTTCCGGCTACCCAAACGGACATGCTTTGGCATCTGCCTTCGATAACTATGGGTTTTACTGGAATGATGGAAAACCAGTTATAACCTCGCGCTATATACTCTATTTTTACCCCAAGCACCTTTTCTCGCGAATATAGTTCCGGTACTTTGTCCCCTATGTTATTATCTTCAAAAATAGTTCGCGCTCTACTTCTTTTTTCTCTCGTTACGCCGTCGGCTTTTACGACGTAAAAATTATTCTCAATTTGATTTATCGTTCCCTCTTCGTCGGTCATAGTGTACTTCTCTGATTTTTTTTCATACAGGCTATTGATAAAATCCAAATCTTCGCCGCTCAACTCCTTAGACACTATATTTTCATATACGTCCGCGTCGAATCTTGGCGGTATCTCGGTAGCGACCTCTTTTGGAGCGCCCGATCTTGTTCTTTTAGAAATAATCCCTTGATCCAGCGGCATAGCTACTTTCCAAAAAGAGGCGTCTTCAAAGCCGGTAAGTCTGATTGAAGTAATTTGGGAGTTTGCCGCTATACCGTCGAAATTCTCGGCGCTATCTTGAGAATATGCAAAAAGAGACAGCGTTACAAGCAGTATAACTATCGTTATGTTTTTATTAATCATTTTCTTCTCCTTAATTGGTTTTTACTATTATGGCATATTATCGACGGTAACGTCGACGTTAACGCCGTCTTTCCATATCTTTTTAACATAATCCGGTCTTCCGAGCTGATATCCGTCGTATATCTCTTCGAATACGTCGGATAGATATTTGATATGATCTATGTATATGTCCGCTCCGCTAACTTTTTCGTTGGGATTTGTCCAGATAACGATCTTAGTAAAAGACAACGCTTTAAGACTGGGCACATAATCTACGCTCTGAGGTATGCTGTTAGGAATGTTAACCGAAAAATTCTTCCAACCGACGTGCCTTATACTGCCTACGTTAAGTCTATGTTCGGCGCCTCTGTAATCGGTAAGAACGACTTCCATAAAATAATCAAAATTAGCGCCCCATACCCAAAAATCAAACTGTCTAACCTTTCCTTTAAACGTTATAGGTTGAATGACGTATTTATCGTCGTCCTTTTTTTCTACCGGATAGACTTCCACGTAATTGTATCCTTGTCTGTTAAATTTTATGTTTAAAGCTAAACAATGACCGGATACGTCGGTATATCTTGATTTTTGTTTTTCCGAATCTTCCGTACCGTAAAAAAAAGATCCCTCGTTTCCAAAGTAAGCTTCCGGCCACGCTTTGACCCAAGCAATTTTTTGCAAGCTCTTTCCGTTCTCTCTGTTGTTGTATCTTCCAAAGACGTTAGGAACAACTTTCCAAAATCTCTTGGGCGAAGAAGGGTCTTCTTCAGACATCTCAAAATCTTCAAGTATCAGCGATTGTACGTTGGAAGTATACTCCGTACCAAAGACGGTCCCTACGTCAATCAAAAGTAGAAACAGAGAAAATAATGCAGTCATTTTTCTTATAAACATGTAACGTTACTCCTTTCAGTTAAAAAAGTATTTAAAATGAATTTAACAATTTCAAAAAAACTATCATAGAAAATTATAGTTTAATGGTATAAAATTGTCAAATTAAATTTCTCAATCTTTATAACATTTTTAATAAATAGCAAAAATTCAGCTATAACAGACTTTTCGATTTTATAAATCTAAAACTTTAATTTTATGATCATATTATATAAATTTGATCCTATATTTTTCAGCCTCGTTATGTAAAACGTCAATCTCTTCCATCACCTTGTCGACCGTATATTGTTTGACGAGTTCTTTATCTTCTTGATTGACGTCATTGTCTGTTAATATGGAGTCTATATAGTCTTTGGCGTTTTTTACTTCGCCAAAGTTAAAAACTAATACGTCTTTAATAAAAGGCTCTTTGGTCATATCTTCGTGTTCTCTAGGAGGCATATTGTTGCCATTAATCGAGCAACAACAAAAATAATCAAAATAATTGAGGTATCCCATCGTTTCCTTAATGCCCTTTTTTGAATCGGGGTTCCAAGGTCTATATCTGGTGCCGGAAGGATACATAATAAAAATATTCCCCTTATCTTTAAGTTCCATAATTTTTCTGGCGGAACGCAGATTGATTTTTTTAGCAAAATCCAACTCTTTGGAGAATTGTTCGTTTCCTTCCATTTTTTTTGTCGTTCTGGGCGGAACAATTACTATCCGAGTAAACATTTCCGTAAAAATCTTAACAATCGGATTTTCATTTAACTTAACTCCGGCGATAAAGATAAATTTTTCAAATATTTCTTTGGCTATATCAAGCTCGTATTCGTAAAATCTTAAAAATAAACTTGGAACGTCCAAATTTGAGACGTGTTCGGATAGTATGATGCAAGATCTGCCCTCTTGAGCTAATTGATAAAGTTTTAACACATTTTCCATTCCTAATACCGCGCTTCCCGGCAGATGCCCCATCTTCATACACTCAAATAACAGTTTCCTATTAGTCTTATACGCTTCTTGATATACGTTGTCGGGCGTAATATTAGTATCTTCGTTCATTTTAGAGTGTTTTGCCATTAATTTTGCGTATTCAAAGAATTTTGTCGTTAAAACGTCGTTTGGATTGATATTCATAAACTTACGCTCCTTGCCTGTTTAAAAAAGTAAAAACCGCGCTTACTTAGTTCCGTCAAATTATTTATTACTATTCTATAAATTTAGCTTTAAATATTTGTTATGTTATGATATTATTCGCTAAAAATCAAGAAAACAATATATATTTTGTTATTAATTAAGAAATTTAAATTTTAATTGCAAAATTAAAAAAAATAATTTAAAGTTCTTATTCGGTACAGTATATCAATTCTTTTAATTATGGGGGTAGAATATTATGGCAGAAGTAAATTTATTTAAGAATAAAACCGTTCTGATTACCGGAGGAGCCGAAGGGCTTGGAAGGGCTTTGGCGCTGGAATTGGCTCTGGCAAAGGCGGACGCGATCGTTGTAGATAAGAGTAAAGATCAAATAAACTCTCTTATCAACGAAATATCTAAGATGAAGAAAAAGCTCGGTAGAGTTACGGGGATCGAAGGGGACGTCTCCTCGTTGAAAGGGTGCGAAGAGATAATAAAAAACGCAAAAAGAGTAAGCGGCTCGATCGACATACTTATAAACAACGCCGCCGCGTTAGTTCCTTCTAAATTTGAAGAACATAAAAATCAAGATATTCAAAATATGGTCAACGTGAATATCATGGGGACAATTAATATGACTAAATTGGCTCTACCGTTCTTGAGATCGTCAAAAAAATCGGGCTTGATTAATATTAGCGGTTTTTTTGGAAAGGTCGGAGTTCCGTATTTTTCAGTATATTCCGCAACGGAATTCGCTATAACGGGATTTACCGAAGCTCTTCAGAGAGAATTTGCGGGAGAACCGATAAGAGTAATGGGCGTTTACACGGCCGGTATCAAAACAAATATGTTTAAAGGTATGATCGGTAAGATGACAAAAATGAATTTTGTTTTTGAAGATCCGGAAGTCGTCGCTAAAAAAATTATTACGGCTTATAATGAGATGAAAAACGATTTAGTCCTCGGTAAAAATGAAAAGAGTCTCGCTTTTTGGAATACCGCGTCAAAAAAATCGGTAGACAACAAGTTTAAAAAGATTAAGACAAAATTATTGAACGCCGCGGCTAATTTTGGTTCGGACGAGTAGTTTATTTTTATCAAAAATTTTGAATTTATACTCTAAATAACTTTAGAGATTAGCGCCGAAAGCGACTGTCGCTTTCGGCGCTAATCGAGGCGATCTTGTCGTATCAATGCAATTCAAATGGAGAACCGTTTTGTTAAAAGAGTTTGTATCGGTATATAGACCGACTATTAAAAGAAAAGACCTCGAGTATGTTTTAAATACGATGGTTGAAGATAAAATTGCCTACGGAGAGTACGCTAAAGTTTTTGAAAGGAAACTTTACGAAAGGACGGGAAGTTATAACGTAATAGCGGTAAACTCTATTTTTAGCGCATTATCTCTGATTTTTCAAAGTTTAGACGTTAAAAGCGGAGACGAGGTTATTTTGCCTTCGTTTGCTCCGCAAGTTTACCTGAATTTTATATTATTATACGGGGCGGTTCCAAAATTAGTAGACATGGAAGAAAACAGCTATCGCCCTTCGATAACGATGATAAGAGACTCGATTTCTGAAAAGACAAAGCTTGTTATTTTATATTACTATTTTGGATATACGTACGACCCCAGCCCGTATATCGATCTTTTTCATACGGTCGTAGAAGATATATCGAGCGTTATCGGAGCCGGAGTAAACGGAGAGAAGGTCGGCTCTAAGTCCCAATACGCGATTGCGGATTTTTCGTCAAAGAGTTTGATAACTACCGGAGACGGGGCGGCCGTTTTTTGTAATTCTCGAAAAAATTATCATTTTACTAAGTCTCTAATCGAAAATGAAGAGTACTCGCTTGATTATAAACCTCGAAATTATTGTCTAATGCCGGATCTCAACGCCTCGATGGGTATAAGTCAAATTGAGACGCTGGATCATAAGTTGAAACTAAGAGAGAGCATAGGTAAAATTTACGAGCAAGCGGCGTTGAAGGGTAGAAGCGGCTTTATATCTCAGGAGAAAGATTTTGACAGATATTATAGCGATTTTCCTATTATAGTTAAGTCGAATCTTAAGGACGCTCAACTTTTTCTAAAAAAATACAAAATTGAAGGATTAAGACCTTTTGCTTATCCTCTGCATCAATATTTGAATTTACCAAAAGAGAAATTTCCCGTAACGGAGTATTTTTACCTAACTACTTTGCTTGCGCCAAACTATTCTTCGCTGACAAAAACGCAAGTAACGGAGATAGCAAAAGTTTTAGCTAGTATGATATGAGCGGCGTTATTTAGTTTTATCAAACCAATCGGTAATTTGACTTTTATTTTTTTCGACTATTTTTATAAGATCTTCGACTTGATCAAGCTGAAGAGTAACGCCCTTTGCGGTTGGAGCCCATCCGTCCTCTTTTTGAAAATATTTCCTGACGTCTAAGAACCGCGAATTTTTAAAAGTCGACAGTTTAACTATGATCGGTTCGCGAACAATCGCTTCTCCGGAAGAATTAAAACCGATTCTACCTAATTCGATTTCTTCTTGCATTAATACTCTCCTTGAATAAATATTTATTTTAAAATTTCTTTTAGTTTTGTAAAAAATTCTTCCCTGGATCTATCCGTTTTGGCGATAATGGCTTTATTTGTCGCGCCTATATCGTCGTATAAATTTAAAATTTCAATTAGTTTGTCGTTGGGAGACGAATCTTTAGCAAAAATATTTTTTATTTCGGATTTTAGTAGATTTGATTTAATAATGTTAATAGCCGCTTGAACAGGATTGTAATCCGATACGGCTCTGTTTTGTAACGACGAATCTGCGGTCGCTTTAATCTTTTCCGACACGTCGGCTATTTTGTTTAATTTATTCGTCTGGGCTGTTATTTGTCTGTTAAAATTTGATTCGTTCCATTTTGAAAAAAAACCGTTTAACAAGACGTAGAAGAAATTCATATGTTTTTTTTGCCTTTTTATGTAATCAAGAATCGCCTTTTCAAGAACTATAAACTCTAAAATTTCAGCCATATTATCGAGAGTTATTTCGTAAAAATTTTTTAGTTCCCTAAATTCTTCGGATTTTAGCAGTTTTTCGGAAATCTTGATATTTAGATAATTTTTTGATTTGATAGCTTCTTCTACTTCCTGGGCTAAATTTTCTTTGAAGCAGATATAAGCGTCGTCGTTATAAATTTCTTCCTTGAAATTATCTTTTATAATAACGTCGATTGACGGGATAAGCAAATTTCTAATTTTCTTTTTAAAAAATTCTGTTTTTACATTGGACAAAATTTTAACTTGGCGAGAATTTTCTAAGATATCGATATTGTTATCGTCGATCTTGTAAATTTTATAGTTTAATCCCATAAATTTGTCGTTAATTTCAGGAGGATTCGGCGTCTCTTTTTTAATCTTAAAAATTATAAAATTCGCGCTTGATTTGAAAAAATTAACAATATCGTCTCTGTTAATTTCTTCTTCCGAATTTGAGAATAAATATTTGTACGCGTTAGAGATAACGTCTTTATATAACGGGTAAGAATTTTTTTCGAAGTCCCAATAAAACTTCTTTTCGATAATCAGATCTTTAATTATGTTAGACTTCTTTGCTTTAATCTTTTTATCTGCGGTTGTTTTATTCTTTGCATACGAAACGATATGCTGCAGGTAGGCGTTCCAGTTGGGAGCTATGATTCGAGCTATGTTGTATAAATCTAACGCTATTCTATTTGCTTCATACGGTCTTATGTTTTTCATTTTAAACTCTATCTCCTTTATCAAGTCGATAGGGGTTATAGCGGCGTTAGCGCTGTTTTTAAAATAGGCGATAAATTTCAAAATATTGCTTTCGTTGATCTCATTCTTGAATTTTTTTATCTGATCGACCGTCGGCGCGGAAGACGATTTAAACTTTTCGACATGTAGCTTTTGTAGAGCCGATCTTATCTCTTCAATTTTGTCTTCTTTTAGAAGAAAAATAAAATTTATTGAAACCGAATTTATATCTTTTAATCTCACAAAACTATCGCAATAATCCAGAAGAGGTTTTATTAAATTTAAAAAGCATTTATCTCTGTTATAAGAGATGTCGGATTTGAATAATTCTGACGAAAATATTATTTCGGTAGAAATTTGTCCGGTCTTCAATAAAAATTCTCTAAAAACTACAGATTGAAAATCATTTCTTGCTATCAGATCGTTAAAATCAATCATATATAATCCGTTATTTTTTAAATAATTTTCAGATTAAATAATTCGAGAAGTCTTTCAAACTCGTCCTGATTGAAATATTCAATTTGAATTTTACCTTTTAAGGAGTTGCCTAATATCTGAACTTTGGTTTGCAGTTTTCTTTCAAGTTCTTTTTCCGCATTCTGAATTTCGAGCTCTCTCAAAGACTGTTTTTTATTCTGCGTTTCCTTGTTAGAAATAGGCCATTTTTTTGCCAAAGCTTCGGCTTCTCGCACCGATAAATTGGAGCTTATGATATATTTTGCAAAATCTATATGATACTTTTTATCCTGTAAGGACAATATAGTTCTCGCGTGCCCCGGAGTTATAGTTCCGTCCATTATCCATTTTTGAATCTCTATATCGAGATTTAACAACCGTATGAAATTTGTTATAGAAGTCCTGCTCTTACCGATAGACTCGGCCAGCTCCTCCTGAGTAATACCGAAAGAATCAATCAGATTAGAATAAGCCAAAGCCTCCTCTATCGGATTGAGGTTTTCTCGCTGGATGTTTTCTATAAGCGAAACTTCAAGTTTCTCTTTTTGAGAAAGATTTTTGATAATAACGGGGATTTTGGTTAATCCCACGCTTTTAGCCGCTCTATATCGTCGCTCGCCGGCTATAATCTCGTAAAAGTCCCCGCTTTTGGCTACGGTAATAGGCTGAATAATCCCAAAATTTTTAATCGACTGAGCCAAACTTTCAATCGAATCTTCCGAGAAATTTTTTCTCGGCTGATTAGGATTGGGGACGACCTTATCGATATCCAGTTCGACAAAACCGGCGATTATGTTATTTTGATTTGCCGCTTGATCCGAGGTCTCTTCGGCGACGTTCATTTTTAACAACGCGTCTAATCCGCGTCCCAATCCTCTATTACTCTTTGCCATTAATAAACTCCAAAGCTAATTCTTCATACGCTTTTGCGCCAAGGCAATTTTTATCGTGAAGGTAAACCGGAACTCCAAAAGAGGGGGACTCCGCTATTCTTACATTCCTTGGTATCATAGTTTTATAAACTTTTTTTCCAAAATGCCCGATAACGTTTTTCGCTACGTCGTCGGTCAAATGAGTTCTTTTATCCAGCATAGTAAGTAAAACGCCCTCAATTTGTAATTTGGGATTAAGATTCTTCTTTACTAGATTTATAGTGTTAATAAGCTGAGTCAAGCCTTCCAACGCAAAAAATTCGGTTTGAAGAGGGATTAGTACGGTATCCGCCGCCGTTAGTCCGTTTAACGTCAATATTCCAAGCGAAGGGGGGCAGTCGACAAATATATAATCAAAAACCGGTCTGATTTTTTCTAACGCGTTTTTTAGATAAAATTCTCTTGCCTCTCTTTCAATTAATTCGACGCCCGCTCCCGTTAGATCGATATTAGAAGGGATAACGTAACAGTTGTCAATTTTGGTTTTGACAAGAGTCTTCTCAATATCTACGAGCCCCATTATAGCTTCGTATATCGTGTTGGAGTCTTTTTTTATACCGAATCCCGACGAACAGTTGCCTTGCGGATCAAAATCTACTACGGCTACTTTTTTCCCTTGAAGAGCTACGCTACAGGACAAATTAATCGCGGTCGTCGTTTTTCCAACGCCGCCTTTTTGATTTGCAATCGCTATTATTTTACCCATGTAATTTTAGTTCTCCGGAAAATTAAGATAGACAATAGTACCAAAATAAACGATAAAATTCAAATTTATTCGGTCTTATTTTTCTTTTTTCTATACTTCATTCTCAATTTGTCCGTAACCAAAAGAGCCGATGGGAGTATGAAAAGAGAGCCAAAAGTACAGGTCAGCATAGATAGAGCTATCAAAACGCCAAAATAAATTATCGGTTTGAACGACGATAAGAAAAATACTACAAATCCCAAAATTAGAGCCATAGCCGTAAACAGTATCGGTCTTGAAGTTCTCTCTAAAGTTAGAATAATGGCGTCTTTAGTAGCAATATCGCCGTCGTTTTTTAAAATCTTTCGGTAATTTAATAAAAAATGTATAGCGTTATCTACTCCAACGCCGATAGCGATAGCCGCAATCATTATAGTAGCGGCGTCTAGAGGTATATTAAATATCGACATAATTAAAAAATTCATCATGACGCCAAAACTAAGAGGTATAAGGGAGAAGAAAGAAAAATAGGGCGACTTAAACAGAATTAGAACCGATAGAAAAATAAAAATTACGGTAGAAATAATGTTTGCAACCTGATCTTTAACAAGATATTTTGAAATTTTGGAGAGTAAAAGCAATTCGCCCCAGGGCTCTACGGTAAAGGAGCCGTCTTCCCTGGCAATAGCGTCGAGTTCTTTTGTCATTTTAGCGTTCAATTTGGCTAACTCTTGTTCGGTCATAAGATTTTGTTCTTTTGCGTTATTTGTTTTAACTCGTACCTGAAAGGTAATCGCGCTAAAGTTGTCGTTGACGATTGATTTTACCCCTTCGTCGCCTGAAATTTTAAGATATGTGAGGAATCTCTTAATAATCGCTTCGTCTTCCGGTATGCCTTTTTTTCCCGTTAAAGTTTCGTTTAAATCCTCAATAAGCGTAATAAGAGATATTTTCCAACCTATTGTCTTAAAACCGTCTATTTCCGGATTGCTTTCAAAATAGTCCGATATCTTTTTTGCCGACAACAGACCTTCGCGAGTTTTGAAGAAATTTCTTTTATTTGAAACAGACCGAACCGTTACGTTAAAATAGCTCGTTCCGTCAAAATGATCTTGAAAAAAGATAAGACTTTTGCGGGTATCGTCGCTGTCCTTAAAAAAACTGGCGGCGTTTGTTTCTACTTTTAAATTTGGTATATATATGGCAAAGCAGACTATTGCTATAAAAAATATAGAGACCCATAAGTATCTTAAAGGGTAGACCGCTTTTGAAAAAAAACTCAGAACTTTTGAAAAAACGTCGTTCTTTACCGCCTCTATTTTAACGCCTTTTGGAACGGGAAGAAGCGATAAGATTTTGGATAAAAGGAAAAAGGTCAAACCGACGGTCAATACGATGCTTAATACCGCAAAAACTCCGAACATTTTTACCGGAATTATACTTGCCGTTAAAAAAGAGGCAAAACCGATAGCTGTAGTAAGCGAAGCCATAAATATTGTCGGGAATATATTTTTTGAACTGTTTACTACGGTCTCTCTCGGGCTATTGCCTTTCGACGACTCGGTATAATAGGCGTATAAATAGTGAAGAGTATAAGAACTGCCTATCGTTAATATAATAGGCGGGAGCAGTATGCTGACGGTATTTAACTTAAATCTTATCCAGCCGATTATCCCCATAGTCCACGTTAAACTGAGAAGCATAACCGTTATCGGCAGGACGGTGCCTCTTTTTGTTCTGATGTTGAGATACATAGTAAGTATCATTAGAAATATAGCCGGTATAAGAAGCGCAAAAATATCTTTTTGCATATAAGTTTTGGTTTTCGCTTCGTAAACGGGAACGCCGGCAAGATAAATAGGGAAATGTTCTTTATATTTTTTCAAAACGGAATCCACTTGATTGCAAAAATCGGTTCTGGTAGCCAATTGAGGTCCGTATTCTCTTCCAAAAACTTTTTCAAAAAATCTTAAAACAAAATTTTTATTCTCTATTACCTTACCGACTTTGGTTTTAAAATTCATTTTGACCACTATGCCGGCGGATTGTTTATCGTTGGATATAACGGAACCGACTAGATAGCGATTTGAAGATAAATTTTGAACAAATTGCGCCAATTCCTCCTCCGTTTTTGGATAAGAGAGCGGATTGGTTTTAGCTATGGTAAAATTGGAGTCGAATTTCTTAAAATATATAGAATTAAACGGCGACATAGTCGATTTAACAATATCTAACGCTTCGATTTCTCTCCACATTTTCCACAATTTATCAATTTTGCCTATTGAAAAAGGATTACCGCTCACGCCTATAAAAATGGGCTGATCGGACGGGAATTCTTTGTTGAGCCTCGATATTTTCTCTCTTTCATGCTCTACGTCGGCGTTTACGGGCAACAATACCGTAACGTCGTTATCGATTTGGATGTTAAAAATTCCCAAAGAGACTATAACCGTTAAAACGGCAAATATTGCAAAAAAAATATAACTGTATTTTTTATTATTGGGTATAAGTAGATCAATTGGTTTCATAAAACGCTCTTTTAATAAAAAAATATTTTGAAATGTCTTAAAATCAATTACAGAAACTCTGTAATAAACGGAATTCCGATAATAGTAGTCGTCGGAGTAAAGCAACTTTAACAAAAATAAACAATAATTTCAAGAAAAAAAAGTAGAAGACGTAAATATATTTACAAAGAAGAGTCGTAATCCAGCGGGAAGTCTTCAAAAAGTATCGGTTCGTAAAGCGCCGCGTCGGGATAAAGAACCATCCTGAGATTCTGATTTGCGTCGGTTATTGTAAATTTCTTGAGATTTTCGTCTTGAATGTTGATATCCGAACCGTTCGTATCGTAAATATAGCTGTACGGATTCTCTTTGAGTTTATCGTAATATTCTATAGAGTCGCTATAATATTTAGTCGCCCATACGATAAATTTGGAGTTTCTTGTGTTTTCATATTTTTTTTGATAAACGGCTCCGAGATTGTTTGAAATATTTACAAGATTTTCGGCGATAATCCTATCTTCTCTGATTTCCATTTCCAAAGGGTAATGAATTTGCTTTAACGCAATATAACGGTTATAAATTTCTAATAAAAAGCCTTCGGCAAAGTCGTAGTTGCCTAATTTGTAAAATATGGTTCCGACAAAAAGTTTTAAATTTGGGTTTGAGGGATTTTTTTCCAGTAAGAAATTTATTCTTTTAAGAGATTTGGTAAAATCGCCCTGTTTGTAGTTGATCCATCCCAAATAGAAATAAAGCGAGTCGTTGGTATATCCGAGTTTTTCGGCTTCTAAAAAGTTATTTTTTGCATTTTCAAGATCTATTTTATACTTTAACGCGAAATTTCCAAGATTATAGTAAGGTCTGCCGTTTTCAGGATTCATTTCGATAGATTTATTATAGTATCTCTCAGCTTCGATACTAGCTCTCGAAGTTCTGTCGAAATTTTCTCCAACGTCGTTATATAAATCTGAAAGTATGTTTCGATATTTTAAACTTGAGTAAATTTCGGGATATAAATTTTTCAATAGTTCAAATTTATTAAGAGATTTGTCTAGTTGGCTCTTCTCTTCGCCGAATAAATTCAGCGACTTATTATATCTCGCATAGTAGTAATTAAGCTCGGGGTAAAGTTTGTTTTTTGTTTTTGCCGCGGCTTTATCGAGAATATTCTTAACCTCTTCAATCTTATTCGATTTTAACAGATAGTCCGCTAAAAACATATAGGCTTCCGGATCGATATTATTTTTAAAAGTTTTTTCGATATATCTATAATGCTTCATAACTTCTTCGTAGTCGTTTTCGATAATCGCGATTTTCATTTTGCCGTAAGTCGCCTCTTTATTCTTCTTATCAAGGTCGAGTACGTCGAAATAAAGCTCTTTAGCCGATTCGAGCTTGTTTCTCTCCATATTAGACCAATCCATATAAGTTTTGGCCATTCCCAAAAGAGTAGGTATATCTTTATCGTTGATTGATTTTAATTCGTTGTATGTTCTTATCGATCTTTCAAAATCTTCGATTTCTCTGTAAAAATCGGCAATTTCAAGTCTCAAATTTTTACTGCGTCTCATTTTAAGAGCCAGATTGTACTTCTTTTCTGAATTTATATATCTTTTACGTTCGCGATACATTCTGGCGAATCTCAAAACCTCTCCGTATCTGGGTTGAATTTTATAGGCTTTTTCAAAATACGGTTCTACGGCGTCGTACGATCTGCTAATAAGGTTTTTCCTTCCGGTTTTATAATTTGCCGACGCAACGACGGTCGGTTGTAAAACTTTTACGTATAGCAATACCAAAACTAGTAGAGCCAGCGCCGAAGCCGCGACGCGGTATATTATGGGAAGTATATTTTTTTGGAAAATGTAAGCCAAACTTTTTTGTTTTGCTTCGAATTCTTGCCCGGTAAATTTAACGGACTGTAATTTTGATAGAGAGGCGTCGCCCGAAATTTTTTCGTAAATTTTAACTATCGTTTGAACCGTCTCTTCTTTTTTTAGCGCGTCGATAAGCGGCTTGAGCCGTTTGTCATCGTATTTGTCGTCGAGAATCAGCTTGGCAATTTTTATTTCGGCTTCTCTGGGGAGAGACGACAAAGTCGTTATTATCTGTTTTCGATCGTTGTCCGTTAAACTTATTTTACTGGCGCTTTGCGGCGTTTGTTCGCTCTCTATAGCGCTATCGTCGTCCGTTTCGACTTCGACCGGCGGCGGCTCTTCGCTATCCTCCATTTCGCCGATAGACGAAACGTCGGCAAAAATATCGTCGTCATGTTCTTCGGGAGCGTTGCCGATGGCGAAAGATTCCAGATTGTCAAAGTTAAACTCGTCAGATTGTCTATCGGCCGGCTCGGCGATTTCGTCAAAATTGAGATTTAGGTCTTCCAACGGTTCGCCGTCCGTTAATGCGTCAAGATTGCCCAAATCTCCGGTTTCTAAATCTTGAATTTCTTCTACCGTTTCTTCTTTATCGCCCGGGATATCGCCGTCAAAGGATAGATCGGTCATAAAATCATCTGAAATCCCCAAACCGGAGTCGTCCGGCTCGATTGAAGCGCTCTCTGCGAAATCGCCGGCAAGGCTTAAAAGATCGTCGCCGTCCGTTACCATTGCGCCGTCCAAATCTTCCTGGTCCGACGGCGCGTCTACGTCCAAAGATAGACTTGATAAAAAATCGTCGATCGAATCGCTTGATTTTGCTTCATCGCCGGTATCGGACGGTTGGTTTTCAAAGATAGAATCGCCGTCTACAGCGAGAGAGCCGGATTCGAGCGGCAAATCTTCGACGCTTTCAAGAGAACCGAAATCGTATTCGCCAAGGGAGCCGTCGAGCGCCTCTATTTCTTCAAAATTCGTCGAAGCCTCGTCGGCTCCGTCCTCTGCAGCCGCGCCTATCTCTTCGGATTTTTCGCCGAACAGAGCGTCTAAATCCAAATCTTGAGGCGATTCCGACGAGGAGCCGTCCGAAACGTCGTTTGTATCATAATCCGGACTGTCTTCATCATCGTTATCGTCGCTTAAATCAGGAGCGTCAAGACCGTTTAACAGTTCGCTCATTTCGAAAGAGCCGTCGTTATCCAAATCGGGCTTTTCTCCCTCTTCTATAGAGATAGAGTCAAGGTCTTTAAAACTATCTTCTCTAAGGTCGGACCAATCGTCGATCTCGGCTTCTTTATCCGCCTCTATATCCAGATCGGAAAAAGATTCTTGTAAATCGGACTCGGCGTCGTCTCCGACGGTAAATTCGTCTATATCCAAATCGTTTGAAGAGCCGTTATCCTCTTCTACAAGCAACCCCTCTTCAAAGTCGTCTTTTATATCTTCTAAGATGCTCTCAAGATCGGCGATATGATCTTCTCCCTCCTCTTCAATAACGTCGATTTTGTCCGGAAGAGGGGTTAGGCGAAACGGCTCTTTGAGACTCTTTTTAATCTCTATTTCGTCGCCAATTTTGGCGATATTGTCTCTGATAAACTCTAAGTCTTCATATTTTGGCATATAATACCCAATTTTTGTTAAGGATATAGCGATAAGGTAAAACTACCATAAATAAAATATAAATCAAGATATATTTCCTATTTAAGTTTTTCGGCTATTTTCCGATTTTTTAAATGGGAAATAAAATAAATATTTAAAATATTTTGGAAACGATATGAAAAATAAGATTTGTTTGATTTTAACGTTGTTTGCTACGCTGAATTTAGTCGACTTATTCGCCGTTGAAGAGTACGTCGATTTTGAATTAATAAAGAAAGCGAGCGCCCCCAGATACCTTGCAAAGGGGGTTTTATTGACGCTGCCTGAGACTGCCGGTAGAAATATATTTGTAAGAACGGATTCTAATAACTGGGAAACGGACTACCGCTATAGTAAAAGTCTCTACGGGGTCTGGTATCTTTTTTTGCCTTATCCGCGCGATAGGAGCGAAATGTTGTATAAGGTGAATATCGACGGAAGCTGGGATTCGGATCCTACAAACAATAGATTTATTCTTGATAAATTTCAGACAAAAATTTCGATATTGGAGATCCCCGCCAAAACCATATATTACAGAGAGTCTCCCATACTCAGCGAAGATAAAGGCAACGTGAAAAAAGCGTATTTTAGATATTACGATCCCGACGCGAAAGAAGCCAACCTGGTCTGCTCAAAAGATAATTGGTCGATATTTTCTCATCCTATGACGCTTAACAAGGATAATTATTGGGAGATAGAACTAAGGTTTTCCAAAGGAAAATATTTTTACTATTTCCTCGTAGATTGGAAAAAAAAGATCGATATGAACAATCCGAAACGCGTGTGGAATTCGGAACTGGGCGAGGTTTCGTATTTTATCGCGCAGTAAATACGTTTTCAAATCGCGTCCCCTCGGTTTTTTGGGGCGGGGGGATAAAAATGACACATATGTGTCGAACTGAATGGCATACGCAAGGATGTCGTTATAATTGAAATCTTTATTTTAAATTTAAAAATTCTTCTATTGATATTTTAACATCTTGCTTTATTATTTTATTTAATAGTCCTCTATCAAGTTTTTCTCCGGGATGATTTGGAATCACCGTTGTTCTTCCATCCCTATGCTCAAAAAACATATGACTCCCTTTTTGTCTTTTATTCTCAAAACCTAAATTTAATAAAATCTTTGACAACTCTTTTGCCGTTAATAATGGTAGTTTTGACATTTTAAATTTCCACTCTTTGCAATCCTACAAATTGATTAAGCGGTTCGTAATCATTCTTTACATCTAAGTATAGTTCAATTGCTTCTTTTGTTCTTTCAATTAACTCATCGTAAGACAAAGCTTGCGTATGACATCCCGGAAGCTCTATGACTTCAGATATTAAATAGCCGTCAAGGCCTTTTTCAATAATAACATTAAAAGTTGAATGGTTCATATTTTTCCTCAATTATATATTTTTTACATAATATCGCTAAAATCTAAAAATATCAATAATTTAAGTTAATAATACGTAACCCGCCGGTCTTTGGGGGGAGCGACGCGACGTTGCGACTGAACCGTTGATTTCGCGTCAACCTGCCGGCGTTGCGACCCATATGCGTCATTTTCTATCAAGGAGTAGCCGCGCCTCATATGCGTCGAATTTCTGTTGGGGAGCGCGGCGCATCTATGGTAAAAGTCAACGATAATCTTTGTTTTTTTTTAACATCTATGGTAAAAGTCAACGATAATCTTTGTTTTTTTTTAACATTTTAATCTATCGTCTATAAATACAGCCTC
>MWDO01000049.1 GCA_002070605.1 Spirochaetes bacterium ADurb.Bin133 | reverse complement strand
ACTATAAAGTGAAATAAATGTTTTTTGTTTTTCATAAAGTTTTCTCCTTTTCTTTTATATATATAACAACTAAAAGTAGAAAACTCTTTACAAAAATTTGGATAATTTTTAATAAATGACAAATATTTTGCTAATTAGAAATATTTGTACCATATGTGTCAATTTTCATCGAGGAACGGCGCGGCGGTTATGAGACCCATATGTGTCAATTTGTTCCTAACATCATATGTGTCAATTTAAGAAGACAATTCCAACTTGCCGCATGTGTCATTTCCCAAAAAACCAGATACGCAAATTAAAGCCGGGCATTAATAAACCTTTCGAAAAGACCGGAGTTAACGAAATATAAAGCGCTTGCGATTAGGCCGGATATAAGACCGATGATAAAACCGGCTAGGCAGTCGCTGAAATAGTGATATTTTCGGGACATTCTACCGAAAGCAGAAACGAAAGCCAGAATGGTAAAAAGTATAGATACATATGGCGCTTGCGCAAAAGGAAAAATAAAACCCGTCAATCTCGATACGTGTCCCGAAGGAAACGAGTAGGGGTCGTAGCGGTATTTAATATTTCTGATATATACTCTACGGTCTCTTTTTACTGTATATTTTAAGATAAATACGACAACTGTATTGATAGTCAGGGATAGCGCCGATACTACAAAAATTTTATTAAAAACAAAGCCGTCGACAAAAAAAATTATAGCCATAACGGCTATGATAAATATAAAACTGCCGATATGCGATATTAATTTTACCGCTAAGTTCTCCGGAACGTTTCTCAATTTTCTTATGAATATTATATCCCAATATTTAAGTTGCTTCTTTATTTTTAATATTTTCATTAATATCCTCAATTTGAATTGTAAAGGTTGTTCCGCCCCCAACCTCGCTCTCAACGTCGATACTCCACCCCATTTTGATTACGAGGTCTTTAACGATATAGAGTCCAAGTCCCATCCCTTTTCCTATCTCTTTTGTAGAAAAAAAAGCGTTAAAAATATTGGGGAGATTCTCTTCGCTTATTCCCGAACCGGAGTCTTTGACCGAGATAATCTTTATATTTTTATTCATTTCGGCTTTGATCTCGATATTTCCGTCGTTTGAAGAAGCGTCTATGCTATTGGACATCAAATTCAGCATTATTTGAGATAATACGCCGTTATTTGCAAATATCTTGAGTTTATCGTCGATAGATACTTTGATTTTGATACTCTTTGACTTTATTCCGGAAGATAAAACCTCAAGTATTGAGTCGATAAGTTTACGTATATCGACCTCTTCGATCAAAAATTCTTTATTGTAAAATAAGGTTTTTAAACTTTTAATAATGTTTTCTATTCTTTCTATATTTTTATAGATAGCTCCGATAAAGATGTTAATTTTCTCATTACCTTTGAGTTCGGAGCCTTCGATAATTTTTTCGATATTTTCCAGCGGTCCGTAAATACCCGATAGAGGGTTGAATATTTCGTGAGAAATTCCTCCTAAAAGCATACCTAAAGAGGCGTATTTGTCTTTTTCATACAGCGCTCTCTTCATCCGGTTAAAATTTAAAATAGATCTGATTTTTGATTTTAGCTCCTCGATGGAGAATGGTTTTGAAATATAGTCTATCGCCCCGATATCGAGACCTTTTAGACGCTCCGGCAAGGAATTAAGCGCCGAAAGAAAAATAAAAGGGACGTCCCTGAGTTTATCTATCTTCTTAATCTCTTGAAACAGTTCAAATCCGTTTCGCTCTCCCATTATAACGTCGGATATAATCAACTCGATATTTTGCGTCCCGGCTAATTTGTTTAAAGCGCGCTCGACTCCCGTTTCAGCGTAGACGTTGTAATCGAGCGCCAATTTGTTTTTCATAAACTCAAGCAGTTCTATATTATCTTCAACGATAAGTATATTTGCCAGATTAGGTCTAATTTGCGAGTTTTTATCTATATCGTCAAAATATTTTGCGGAATCTGTCGTATTTATGTCAAATTCGCCTATGGATTCTTGAGCCAAAGGAACTCTAATAATAAATTTAGTATATTTGCCCTCTTCGCTATCAACGACTATATACCCGTTTATTGATTCGACAATTTTTTTGACTATAAACAGCCCTATTCCCACCCCGTATGTCGAAGCGCCGGCTCCCTGTATTCTTGAAAAGGGCTTGAATATTCTCTTAATTTTATTTTTTGGAATGCCGATTCCGTCGTCCGCAATAATCAGCCGCGCGGTAGTTTGGTCTTTGGTAAGAGTAACTTCGACTTTCCCGCCGTCTTTTGAGTATTTGATAGCGTTATCGAGAAGATTATTCAGGACTCTGTCCATAGCAAACCTATCGGCGCCAATGAAGACGTTCTTCTCGATATTTGCCGATATATTTACCCCTCTCCTTCCGCTCAAAATCTTAAAAAACCCGATCTTCTTTTCAACAAACTCGGATAGATTCAATCTGTAATTATGATCGTAAAATTCCTGTCCTCTATCGAGTTTGCCGACGTCGAGAAAGGATATCATATCGCTTTTTATTTTATCAAAATTCTCTTTGATTATCGAAAGTTCCCTACTATCTCCGTTTTGCTCGACAAACTCGTCCAGGTAGTTAGATACAAGGGTAAGCAGCGTTTTTGTCTCGTGAGCAAGATTCATAAAATACAAATTTTCCCCTTGGAGAACTTCGGCTTTCTCCTCAATTTTCTTTGAAAACGCCGCGCTCGATAAGACGCTCGATACGACGATAACCGCGATCAAGATCAATAAAATTGTAAATATCGCTTTTATTATCCCTTCGATAGAAGAAGTTACGTTTTTAAACGGTATCAAAAGGAGAAATTTAGTTTGAGATTTGAGTTCTATATCGGAAAATATCATAAAATCGGATTTGTTATATTTGACAAGCCCCAGATACTTCTTCGAATTCAGACTGTTTTGGTATTTATCAATTTTATTAATTATCCTTACAATATTATAATCCAAAAGTATAAAGTCGGCGCGATACCTTTCGTCTCCGGATATTTTGTCGTTGCTCCAAAGCAGTTCGTCGTTTTTGTCCAGAATATACATTTTATAAGAGCCAATCGAGTCATTAATTTTAAACAATTCGGCAAACGCATCTTTATCTAAAAATATTAGAATTAGTTTCGAAACAGCGCCGCCTTTAAAAATCTTATGGTAATACCCGTATTTTGTCTCCAAACTATCCTCATAAGTAATAGATTCGCTTATTTTTGAAAATATCAGCTCTCCGCCGTCTCCGGAGTTAAACGAACTGTTGAGATTGTTTTGGATAAATCTCGCGTTTAAATGCGCGTTTTTTTGCGAAAAATTATCGATTCTGATCTCAGAATTTAGACGGGATTTATCGTCGAGATGTATCAACGCCAAATCTCCGATATTTTCATTGATATACTTATAAAAAAGATTTTCGTTATCCGGTCCGTTTTTCAAAGAGCTTATTTTATTGATAATCTCAAGTTCGTCTTTTTCGTCAGTTATTTTTTTTTCAAGAAAATATCTGAAATCAGAAGAGGATTTTAGCTCTTCGAGCGCCCGCTTATACCGAGCGTTCTTTTTTTCAAAATTTTTGATATTTTGGCTCAGAATTGAGAAGTAATACTCTTTATTTTGTTCGAATAAATATTTAAAAACATGACTTTGCGAGAAATAAAATATAAGAAACAGAGGGATGGAAGAAAATACGACCAGAAGAAGAAAAAGTTTCAATCTAATTTTAATAATCAATCTGTTTTTACTCATATTCTATAAGAGCGCCTTTTGAATCGTACGTTTTTATTCTTATAATAATTCCTTTCTCGTCGTATTCATATTTATAGACGCGCTCCAAAGAGTCGTCCTTATTGTAATTTAATCTCTTTATCTGTTTGCCCGTCTCGTTATATTCGAATTTGGTATAATTTTTTACTTCCCCTTTTTGGTATCCCGTCTCTTTTATTTTATTGCCGTCAAGATCGTATTCGACGTCGTTTGTTATCATACCGTCGCGATAATAAGTCTTTTTTATTTTGTCGGAAACGGGCGATAACTCATATTTATAATCGATAACCCCCCTCTTGTAATAAGAATACGCCTCGTTCAATCCGGTTAAGTCGTTTTCATAGACCATAATCTTAAAACCGGATTTATCGTAGAGCGTTTTCTTGAAAACCGACTCGTTTCTTTCAATCTCCTCCCTATCCCCATTTACCTCGCTTACGATAGTCAAATCTTTTAAATCTCCGGATTGATCGTAAACATATGTTTCAATTTTCAATAAAATATTTTCATCGTCGTATAGTCTCGCTTCAGATACTTTCCCATCGTCGTATCCATAAGTATTATAAAACTTAACAACGCCTTCCGAATAAACTTCGTCCCTAATTTTGTAGCCGTTTTTGTCAAATATCGTCTTTTCGGCGGTCTTCCCGTTGGAATATTTTGAAGACTTTACTATTCTTCCGTCGCCGTCAAATTCCTGGATATTTATAGCGTTATTCTCTTCGTCCCTCAACTCAACTTTCAAAAGCCCGCCGTTTTCAGAATAACTTTTTACGACGTAATCTTCGTTAATTTTCTCGGGCTCTTCCGATTTAATCCTTTTCATCTTACCGTTGTCGTCGAATACGTATATCTCTATCGATCTCTTTTCGCAAGATGCTAACAAAAACAAAAAAATAGTTGTCAGTAAAGCGACTTTTCTCATATACTATTAGATTCTAAAAACTGGAAGAAACGCCCAGAACCAGCTTCAATCCGTCAAGAGCAAGATAATTGTCGCCGGCGGCGATCGCTACGCTTATTCTTGAAAAATCGTAGTGAACGTTAATCGTCCAAACGACCCCCGAGGATTTTATCAACATATAAGGCGATAAACAGAGTTTCCAGGTATCGTTCGGATCCTCGACAGAATAGTTAAAATTCAGTATAAATCCGCCGTTTATGGGAAAATCGGCGACAGATACGTTAAATTTGTAATTTGCGTCAATATCCGTCATATTTTTCATTCTTTTCTCGTTAAAAAATAGCGGTCTTGTCAAAAACGATATGATATGATCCGTTACAAACAGTTTGAAATGAAATTCGGCGGATATATAAAAAATATCGAATACTCCGTAATTTCCCAATTTCAGATTATTTACAAGCCGGTCGTCTATGTTCGTCAATCCGCCGGCGGCAAAAAAATCGACGTTAATTCCGTCGCCGATACGCATAGTAAGACCGGCTTTACCCCTGCCGTATTTCAAGTAAGCGTTCGTATTCGGATTAATGAAGTCCTTGGTATAACCGCCAAATATTTCCAACGAAAAATACTTTAAGAAAATCCCCGCCTCTAAATCAAACGAGAAATAGTTAAAAGCGTTCGGAGTCGCCGAAGTAACAAAATTTGTATTCTGATAAACATGAAGCGACGCTTTAAATTTTTCCTCCCAAAACCGTATCTCCGACGATACGCCGGCGCCTCTCAATCTATACATTCCTTTGTAGTCGTCGTCCTGAGTTTTCGGAAAATAGAGATACCCTTTATAAACCGAGCCGGCGCCAAGATATTTGTAATTTCCCGTCCAAAACGTTATAAAAAAATGCGAATTAAAAAGATTCCTGGCCGTTACTTCGACGCCGTTAAATACCAAAAACACTTTATTGTAAAAATCCGCAGAGCTGTCCAAAAAAGTATTGGATATCTGATACGTATTTGCCGCAAACGTAGTCTTCGCCGCAAATTTATACCCGCCGTTAAACGACGCAACAAAGTTGAAGTAAGTATTCATATTAAACTGCCCCGTCGTAGAAAGATATTCCCCGACGGATACGACTTTCAATTCGTCAACGTTAATATTAGCCGCATATATATTGAAAGTTAATAATAACAAAAATATAACTAACAATCTTAATTTCATATAGAAAAGCCTCCGATAATTTATCGACTAACGGATATTATAACTAAATTATACTTTCAAAAATAAAAAAAATCCACCTAAATTAAGTAATTACATAAAAAAATATTACGATAATAGTAACAGGTAACAAAAAATTATGAAAACCAACAGAGAAAGCGGTCTAAACAAAGACAAAATGGGCGACGTCCTCTATATTTGCGGAAAATGCTCGCGCGAAATCGACAAAGAGGATAAAATATGCCCTCATTGCGGAGCCCGGCTCGGAAAAATCCGATGCCCCTTCTGCAAATTTACCGGATCCGTTCAGGATTTTAAAAACGATTATTGCCCCAAATGCGGTAAAAAAAAGTCTGATATCGATAAATATATTGATAAAAAACTCTCGACGCTGAAAAAAAAGAAAAATAAGAGCAAATCCATAAGTTCTCAATCTACTTCGCTAAACATTGACGGCAGAACTTTCGCTTTCCTGTTTATCTTTCTTCTATCCCTAACGGCGCTATTTCTATGGATTTTCCTGAAATATTTTAATGTTATTTAACTCGTTTTTTAAAATAAGTAATTTGACACATATGATACGATTGTTGATCAAGAGTATTAGTATATTCAAAACGGGAATTCCCGGATTTTATTAGGGCGCGGCGGCGCATATGAGACACATATGCGTCATTTTTATTCTTAGCTCCATATGTGTCATTTTTTGTCGGAGAGCGACGCGCCGCATATAGCTCCATATGTGTCATTTTTTGTCGGAGAGCGACGCGCCGTATTTAGCTCCATATGTGTCAATTTTTTATCGGGGAGCGCCGCGGCGTATATAGCTCCATATGCGTCAAATTTATTTTGACACATATGCGTTTTTATTTTAACGCGCATGCTAGGATTAAAAAAACCGCCGAAGAGGCGGTTTTTTATTATTTGAAAACATTTTATCTTAAAGGTCTCTAATCCTATCCATAGGATTGATAATTTCGGTTACTCTAACTCCGAAGTTCTCGTCTATTACTACGACTTCTCCCCGCGCTATAAGTTTGCCGTTAACGAGTATGTCTACCGGCTCTCCGGCGAGTTTGTCAAGTTCAATAACCGTCCCTTCTCCCATACCAAGTATCTCTTTTATGGACTTCTTAGTTCTACCCAGCTCGACGGTTAGCTCCATATTTACGTCCATCAAGAGGTTGATGTTGCCCCCTTGGGCGTCCGCGTGAGCCGGTTGAAAAGATGAAAATTGTACGTTTTGAAATTGATTTTGAGGCATACCCCCCATATTCATCATACCCATGTTTTGGGGCATACCCCCCATGTTCATCATGCCCATGTTTTGAGGCATACCCCCCATGTTCATCATACCCATATTTTGAGGCATGCCCCCCATGTTCATCGCTTGTCCCATAGAGCCGCCCGCCGCGCTTTTTACTCCGACGTTGCCGCCCATCTGATTTGAAGCGGGAACTATGGACGAAGTCAGATCTTTGACGACGTTTAGCCCAAATATCTCAATCAATTTAGTCGGAGCCGTTCCTTCGATTGAAAAATCGTAAACTACTTTCACATAGTTATCCCCGGAATTAACCGTCATCATCGAGCTGTCTTTCATACCGATAAGCGGCGGAGAAGTTCGCAGCTCTTTTTTTACCTTAGCGCCGATAGTATTGCTTGAATTTCCCGACAGGACGTTCATCGCTTCGCTAACGGCTCCAAACTCCATATCCGTCAACTCTTCAAATTCCTGCCCCATCATGAATCCGGCTATATTTTTGGCTAAATCCGCGTCTAATATATAGCTATGATGACCTACGACGCCGGACTCGTAATCCATTACTACTTCGACAAACTGTCCGGTCATTTGATTTGAGATATCTCTTCCGCTCAATACTTCCAACCTTGGCGATCCGACGGTAACGACTTTACCTATAAGAGCCCCCAAAGCTCCGCCGACGTTTCCGGACGAAGAATTGATAAGATCCAAAAATGCGGAATTCTCCGCTTGAGATAGCAAACCGGCCCCCGCTCCCCCGACGCTCGTCCCAATATTATCTGAAAACAAACCGCCGCTATCCGCAGAGCTGTCGTCTGTGCCTTGCAACAAGGCGTCAATCTCATCCTGAGATAATGAACCATCGCTCATTCTTCTCCTCCTTCTTCAATATCTTCAAAATCTTGTATCTCTTTAGAGCTTAGAACTTTAACAATCTGTATCGCCATCTTACTTCCTACCGTTCCCGGTCTACACTCAAATTTACTTCTATTGCCAATATTAGCGATAAAATTATCTTTAGTTTTAACGTCAAGTTTAATACAATCGTTTAACCTCAACGCCAAAACGTCTTTAATTTTTATATCTATCTTTCCTATCTCGACTATCAGGTCTACGATTACGGTTTCAAGCCGCTCCTTTATAATCGCCAGATACTCCGTAGTAGTCCCCTTCCTAACGCTCGAATACCAATACTGCCCGGAAAGTTTTGATATAACCGGTTCGATCGTAATATAAGGAATACAAAAATTTGTCATCCCTTCCACCTCGCCTATTTTGGTCTCAAGGGTTACCAATACAACCATATCCGACGGCGGAACAATCTGAGCAAATTGAGGATTAACCTCTATTCTTCCCAATCTCGGTCTCAAATCTATAACATTCGACCACGCCTCTCGAAGGTTGCCCAATATTCTAACGATAACCCCTTCGATAACCGCCGACTCTATCTCGGTCAACTCTCTGCTTATCTTAGGTCCCGAATCGCTCTTTCCGCCAAACAACTTTTCGATTATCGCAAAAGTTATCGAAGGGTCTATTTCGAGCACAGCGTTGCCTTTCAACGGCTCCATATCGATAACCGCCAAAGTGGTCGGATTGGGAATAGATCTGATAAACTCTTCGTACGTCAACTGATCGACAGACGCAACGTGAACGTGAGCTAAAGCTCTAAGCTGAGCCGAAAGCCCGGTGGTCGTTAATCTGGCGAACGTCTCGTGTATCATCGAGATAGTTCTTATCTGATCTTTTGAAAATTTATCCGGTCTCTTAAAATCATAAATCTTGACCTTACGCTGATCGGTAGATTTACCCATCTCCTCGGCGTCGACTTCTCCCGTTGAAATAGCGGTCAAAAGCTGGTCAATTTCGTCCTGAGATAAAACTTCAGTCATTTATATCCCTTAAAATAAAATTACATCAAAGTATATTCCAAATAATACACTCTCTCAACTTTTCCGTCGTTTAATATCCTATTAATCTGCTTTAATAAATCCTCTTCCAATCTATCCAAAGCGTTCTCGTCGGCAAAATAGTCCGACTTTAACCTCGACAAGTGCTTTATGATAACGTCCCTGATAACCGGAATAACCTGCGTCAGTTCGGTCTGTACCTTCTTATCGCCCGCTTTAAATCCTAAAGAGACTTTCAGCTGTATCATTCTGCCGTCGAGAAGTTGCTGCCTAAAGGGATCGTCGATCTTCATATATTCAAGATGCGCTTTTTTCGCTCTAACAATCGTATCGCCGTCCGGTATCGTCGACGCTCCCGTCGGAACTATGCATCTGCTCATAACTATGAACACCAAAACGCATAAGACTATTATCCCTATGACCGACGCTACTATATACAGTATTTTTATGATAAAAGGACTTAAGAATCCCCCCTTTTTAATCTGCGGTTGAGCGCTCTCGTCCCCCTCTTCAAGCAGGCTGTTTTCTTGATCAGACATGACAAATCCCCCTCCAATCAAATAGTATTTAATTTTAAATTTATTGTCAATAATTAATATAAAAAAATATCAATTTTAACAATATTATTTTTCCCGTAAAATTATAATATCCACTCTTCTGTTCTTCGATCTCCCCTCTTCGGTTTCGTTACTGTAAATCGGCTGGTATTCTCCGTAACCGACGACGGACATCTTTTTTGGATCCGCTCCAAAATCTATCAGATAATCAAGCGTATTTAGAGCTCTAGCCGTCGATAAATGCCAATTAGTCGGCCAAGGTCCGTCGCTATCGGTTGCGACCGTATCCGTATGCCCCTCTATCCTGATAGACTTATCGTAAAACATAGGCTGAGCTATCAAGTTAGCTATCTTCTCCAACACCCCCCGCGTCGCGTCTATATCCAGTTCGGCGCTGGCTTTTTTAAAGTAAGCGTCCGTAGATAAAGTGATCACTATGCCTCTCTCGTTTAGAGTAAGAGCGATCTTCCTTGTTTTTAACTCCGCCTGAAATACCGAAATCGCCTCTTTATACGCTTTCGCCATTCCGCTCCCTTTTTCGTTGGAAGGAAGACTCTCCATTGAACTGCCCATATCCGCCAATCTGCCGGCCGTCAAAGTCCTGCCGCCGGGCATAATGCCGAATCCCCCTTGAAAAGGGGACAGTATCAACTGAATCTCTATCACGTCAAAATGGGCCATAGCGACTATCAATACGAAAAACGTTAATAAAAGCGAGTTTAAATCCCCAAAAGTCAACATCCAATCGGGCGATCCCTCTTCGCACTTCTTCTCTTTTTTTCTCTCGGCTGCCATATTAACGCTCCATTATTATAAATCCGAAGTCTGTTTTAATTTACCTCTTTCCTTCGGAGGTACAAAAGCGAGAAGTTTTTCCTCGACTATTCTGGGGTTATCTCCCGTCTGTATAGACAATATCCCTTCAAGAATTATCTCTTTTTCGGCGGTTTCATCGGCGTCTCTATCCGTTAATTTGGTCGCTATGGGTATAAACACCAAGTTAGCCATTATAGCCCCGTAAAATGTGGTGATAAGAGCCGCCGCCATACCTTTACCAATCGCCGATGGATCGCCCATGTTGTTTAACATACCGACAAGTCCGTACAAAGTCCCGATCATTCCGAACGCCGGAGCGAGTTTGCCCCAATCGGCAAACAATCTTATGCCAAAACTGTGTCTTGCATTCATCTGGTTCAATTGATTGTACAATATCGACTTTATTACTTCGGGGTCCGTTCCGTCGACGACCAATCTTATCCCTTGTTTGAAAAATTCGTCTGAAAGCGACTCGATCTCGTCTTCCAGAGACAGAAGCCCCTCTCTTCTCGACTTCTCCGAAAAACTAACAAGCGTCTTAATAATATCGGCTACATTTGATTTGGGTTCGTTCATAACGATTTTGATATACGTCCCCATTTTCAATACTCGCGTAATGGGCGATCCTACCATGAGAGCCGCGAACGACCCGATTATTGTGATAAATACGGAGACCAAATCCCAATAAATAATCATCGGGAATCCCCCGATTACGATAGAAAATATAATAGCGAAAAATCCCAGCGGAAGACCAATAATAAACCCTAAATCCATCTATCACTCCTCGCAGATAAGACCAAAATTTCGTCTGTAACCTGTTATACTAATAATTATTTCCGAGACTTTCTCTTTAACGATATACTGTATTTGAGAATTCATAGTTATAACCGTATCCGGCTTCTCTTCAATTCTCTCTATCAGATGAGGATTAAGATAAAAAGCGTCGCCGTTTATCTTTGTAAGTTTTATCATTTCCCCCACCCCCAAAAAAGTACTCTACCAATTTTAAAATTTTTGTCAAGAATAATATTCTAAATATTACTTTTATCTATATTAAGCGTCGCTTCTTTAACTTTATAAAGCCGCGACGCGTTATATTATTAAAATCTGCCTATTATCTCTTAAGAGTTAATAGTTCCTGCAACATTTGATCGGAAGTCTGTATGGTTTTTGAGTTAGCTTGAAAACCTCTTTGAGTAACGATCATATCGGTAAACTGCTCCGCCAAATCGACGTTTGACATCTCCAACGCGCCGGCCATAATTTTACCTTTGCCGATAGTTCCGGCGGGGCTGATATCCGGTTCGCCGGAGTTGTTTGAATAGACAAAGTTCGTTTCGCCGGCTTTCTCAAGTCCGCCCGGATTTGTGAAGTTCGCCAACGCCACTTGAGCTAATACTCTGTTATTTCCGTTTGAATAGACGCCGGTAATAGAGCCGGTATCGTCCACTTTCAATCCTTCAAGATAGCCCATTCCAAATCCGTCCTGTCTAAAAGGCTTTGTAGTAAATCCGGAGGAGAATTGAGTGATTCCTACTCCGTCGTCCGTTTTAACCCTGCCTACTTCTCCGAGATTTAATCGGATAGACATCTCCTGTCCGGGAATATTAGCCGACAAAGTCGGAACTCTTAAGTTCAGATTGACAAAAATATTCCCCGTATTCAAGACATCTTCCCCCGGAGCCGCAACGCTCATGATTCTACCCATATTATCGAAGCCGAGGTTGAAATAATCGGTAGCCGTCCCGGTAATATTCTGATTAGTCGTACTAATTGAAAATTCGGTATTAGGTATTTGTATTTTTTGTCCGGGATTATCCGGATCGTCCCGATACGCTTCTACTCTGGATTGCCATTCGTTTGTACCGGTTTTAAACATAACGAATCTAAGTTCGATAGGAGTTCCTTGCGAATCGAATATATTTATAGACGAAGTCCATGTGTTTTTGATCCTCTCTTCGTCGGTTAAATTAGCGTAATTATTAGGGTCGATAACGGGCATTTCTGAAAAAAGGTTGCACTTAAAATCGACGTTCGTCGTAGCTCTGGCGGGATCTTTTGAATACAAAGGAATAATTATGTCTTCCGTATCGGAAGCGACGTCCAGAATATAATTGCCGCCGACCTCTCTAGACATCCACCCCTGGACTCTCAGCCCGGTTCCGGGATTCACGAGCAACCCGTCTTTGTCCAGCCCAAAAGCTCCGGCTCTGGTATAGAAAGTTTTATCGCCGTCTTTCAACACAAAAAAGCCGTTTCCGCTTATAGCCATATCGAGATTGTTGCCGGTAGTCTGCAGAGAGCCTTGTCCGTGAAGAGTGTCGATAGTCGCGACGACCATACCGAGTCCCACTTGTTTAGGATTGACCCCTCCTTTCTCTTCGTTGGGTCTGGCCGCTCCGCTTAAAGTCTGAGAGAGCATATCCTGAAAATTCACTCTCCCCTTTTTAAAGCCCGTAGTGTTTACGTTAGAAACGTTATTGCCAATAACGTCCATCCTGATTTGATGATTTTGCAAGCCGCTAACGCCGGCATAAAGCGATCGCATCATATCTTAACTCCTTTTTTTATATAAAACCTAATAATTTATTCGCTGACTCTTACAATATATTCCGTCGGATATTCCGTTCCGTTTACTCTAATATACGAATTGGCTCCGTTCTTAGAGACAGATTGAACCGTCCCTTTTACAACCGTCGGCATCCCCTCTTCGTCCATTTTTCCCGGAGTTTGAAGTTCTACGTTTTTACCGAGAAGATCAAAACTGGAATTAAACGACATATTTGAAAGAAATTTTTCCATATTGTTATTCATATTGAGCATCTGTTCCAAAGACGAGAATTGCGACATTTGAGATATAAACTCTCTGTCCTGCATGGGATTGGTCGGGTCTTGATGTTGAAGTTCCGTTATGAGCAGTTTCAAAAACTCGTCTTTACCCATAGTTTTTACAGGTTCTTTACCGGTAGTTTTAAGCGACTTATTGAAAGCCTCGACTTCCATCTGCGTCTTATACATATCCGCAGAATTCATTTTACCGCTTAATCCATAGTTTGTCGTTATTCCGTCCATATACTCTCCATTATATAAATAAATTTACGGTCGAATGTAAGCCCGCCGAATAATTTCCGGCGACCATATTATTATCTTCGAAAATATTTCTGATTTTATTAGCAAAAAGCGCGTTTATTTTTATATCTTCGCTTTTATCTTGTTCTCTAAAGTTTTTATCGTCAAAAGAGAAGCTTTGACCGTTTTGACCGGCAAGCGCTATATCGATTCTTTCCATCTCCACGGCGGACTTCTGAAAAATCGCTCTCATCTCCTCCGTATTGGCTCTGAAAAAATCTACCGCTTCTTGATTCTGCAGAATGATCTTTCCGTTCATCTTACCGTCTTTTACCGTAATATGAAAATCCATCCTGCCGATATTATCCGGTCTTATCATTGTGGAGAATTTTGTCAGATTCTCGCTCATCGTAATTTTAGTGTTTTTAGCAAGTTGTTCAAAAATCGACTCTTTGTTTGCATGCAATAAAGCTCTGGGATTGTCGGCTTTTACGACGCCCTCTCTATTTTCAACGGCGCCCGTTTTGTTCAGAAGATTTATTTCGGTTTTAAAATCCTTTATATCGACTTCAGTTTTAATTTCGGTTTTAATTTCAGTTTTATTGTTCGCAGTTTCCGGAGTATTAGTTTTCTTTTTGACGTCTTTAGAGGCGATTTTTGATATGTCGTTTTTATCCCCGTTATCCGCTATATTAAACTTTGTTTTATCCGGCTCCGTTCTGTTTTTTGAAACAAAATTTGCCGAATTTAAAACGTCCGGACTTTTACTCTCTTTTTTGGCGACCTTTAGATCGACGTTCTCGACTTTAACTCTCTTATTATTCAACTTGAGGTTTCTCGCCGTTTCGCCGTTCATAATAATTTGCGTCGCCGCGACGTTAAACTCTTCCTTCGTCAATCTGCCGGCGCCGAGGTCGGTAATCAGCTTTTTAATTTTTTCTTTAGCGGCTTCGTCCAGCGACGAAAATTTGATCTTTATTTTAACGGTCGAGTTTTCCAGAAGCGCGCCAGCTTTTTCTTTAACGACAAAATCAGTTTTCTCTTTAAATTTGGAATTCAGCGAATTAACGAGCGTTATATATCTGTCGTTTTTTATATCAGACGGTTTTTTGGCGCTTTTAGCGTCGTCGCTCTTTCTATCGATTTTGTCTTTATCGCCGACGACGGTCTTACTCAAAACGCTATCTTCGGAGCGAATACTCTCCTCTTCCTCAATTTTGTAGGATATTTCCAATTCGGCGTCGTCATACTCGGCTTCAACTTTAGATTCTTCGTCAAGTTTAACGTCGCTTTCTAAAGACATCGATTCGAGAAGTTTGCCGAATTCGTTGTCTTCCTTAAAAACTGCGTTTAAGTTTTTGTTCGATTCGTCCGTTACCGATTGTAACATATTACTTATAACGTTTATCATAATCCAAACCGCTCCCGTTTATTTTAGTTTGCTCTGTTTAAATACGGCAAAATAAAACTACCGCGTTCTATATTTTGAATTTCGGATTATTTATAAATCGCTTAACAAAAAGTTAGTATTATTTTAAATTCTTTTCAGTTTAAATTCTTTCCAGAAGGTAGAGATATTCGGTCTCTTTAGTAAGCGGAATGATATGCTCTTTATATATACGAAGAATTGTCGCGGGATCGATCTTATACTCTTTAATATCGGAGAGCGGGTCTTGACCGTAAGCGGAGGCTTTTATTTCGACTCTCGTCAATATTTTATCTTCAACCTGCGCGTCGGTAAGTTTTTCGATAATTTTATCTTTGTTTTTTTCTAATATCAGTTTATTCCACCCCTCTACGTCCGACAAATATTTGCTCTCCGCGACAAACTTGCCGTAATGGATACGCTTTGAAAGCGCTTGAAGAATATTAACGTCGCATACGGACGACGAACCGTAATTACCGTCGTCCCCTTTTTTACAAATAAGCGGTATGATATTATTTATATACAAATTCAATATACGATCGTTAATATTAATACTGTTCCTCTTAATAGGCCATTCATATTCTCTATCAATAATCGGCTTGGAAAGCTCGGACGAAAAGGGATGTTCGTCCGGCGCGGTATAGCGCCCGACTTGCGAATGAATTTTCTCCGTACCTTCAAGAAGATGTTCCATAAAGGATTTATTATAATTCTCTATCGGTATAGCGCCCTTTTTGTAGATAACGTCGTTGCTCAAAAATTGAGCCCTTTCGATCATACCGAATATCAACGTTTCTTCAAGTCTGATGAGAGTTTTCCTGATATTGTCTAATTTCAATACTTCCGTCACTTTTTATTTAATCTCAAAAATATAGGCGTCTCTATAACCGAGCTCTCTGACCATTTTTAAGATCGCGCCTACGGTTCTTTTGGTTTCGGGTCCCAATAGAATTATATATTTCTCCCCGACTTTGTAAGGAACGGCATTCCCAAAAATCTTGCCAAAATTTTTAAAAACCTTTTCGGCTTCAACTCTATTATGAGAGGTTAATACTCTTACGTAAAGTTCGCCTTTTTTAAGATAAAGTTTCCAATCTACCCCCTTTTCTATCTCTTTATCTTCCGATATATCGATCTTATCCCTCTCTATATCCGGTCTCTTCAACGCCGTATCTTTGTCAGGGTCTTCCTCGAATGCGTCGACGACTGACTCTTTATCCCTATAATCCGGGCTTTTAACGTATTCCTTTTTGGGATCGTATCTGTCTTTATCGTCTTCGAATATCTTATCTACGCGCTCGATAGGGCTCTTAACGTACTCCTTCTTAGGATCGTATCTGTCTCTATCGTCTTCAAATATTTTATCTAAGCGCTCGATAGGGCTTTTAACATACTCTTTTTTGGGATCGTATTTGTCCTTATCGTCTTCAAATATCTTATCTACGCGCTCGATAGGGCTTTTAACGTACTCCTTTTTTGGATCGTATTTATCCTTATCGTCTTCGAATATCTTATCTACGCGCTCGATAGGAGTTTTAACGTACTCCTTTTTGGGATCGTATCTGTCTCTATCGTCCTCGAATATCTTATCTAGGCGCTCGATAGGAGTTTTAACGTACTCCTTTTTAGGATCGTATCTGTCCTTATCGTCCTCAAATATTTTATCTACGCGCTCGATAGGGCTTTTAACGTATTCTTTTTTGGGATCGTATCTGTCCTTATCGTCCTCAAATATTTTATCCACGCGCTCGATAGGGCTTTTAACGTATTCTTTTTTGGGATCGTATCTGTCCTTATCGTCCTCAAATATCTTGTCAGAGCGCTCGACGGGGCTTTTAGCGTACTCGTCCGTCGGACTTAAAGAGCTCTTTTCTGTTTTCACGCTTTTATCCGGCAAAAATTCATAGTCGTATTTTATCAAATTCTCCTCTTTCTTAGAAGGGAACGCCTCTTTTTCCTTATACGGATATCTCTTATCCTCTTTGTCCGCGTCGAGCTTTTTGTCGTCTTTCTCAATATTATCGGGACGCTTTATCTTATCGATATCGGGCTTCTCCGTCGCTCTGACGCTTAACGAACTATCGGCGACGACGGGCCAATTTATCTCCGGAAATTCTTTAATATTCTCCTTGTCAATCTCCCCCTCCGCGACAAGCCCTTTAATAGGAAGCGATACTGCGGAATTAATATCGTTAAAATTCCCTTTAACTACGGCGATGCCGGCGTCCCATTCCATATCTATCTCGCGAGCCGCCGCCGGAGTAAGCAATATAAAATAACTAAGCTCCGGTTTGACGGTGTCGTTTATAACGACGTCGATCGACTTGCCGTTTTTCGCATTAATAACCTGCACGGTCGACCCTAGCCGAAAACCGTTGCAGGCGGCCGATATCATACCGGAGCGATATTTCTCTCCGGAAGCCATCGTAGCTCCTTCGGGGAGATTGTAAGTTGCGACATTGCCAACCCATTTTTCTGAAAACGCCGGCATAATCCCGATAACAACAACTAATATTGCAATAACTTTCTTCATTTTTTGTCATCTTCTCCATATAATATCGCTCAAAGTCTTATCTCTCGACTGAAAAAAAACCGAGGCGTTAAATTTATTATTAACCTCTTCGGCTATAGACCGCGCTTCGCTAAAACTATAAGGACCGGCCAAAACTCTGTATATTTCGGTTTTTTTTCCGTTCTTAATGATATTCTTTTTTATCAGATAAAATTTTGGTTTCCTTAACATAACCGGCAACATATTTGAAATCTGAGGATAAGCGTTTTGATAATACGAAAAAGACCCCAGTTGTATAAAATATTTATCGGGCTCGTTTTTTCGTATTTCCGAAGGGGAATTTTCCGGATTAACCACAAGCTCCTCAATATCAGCGTAAACGGAATCGCCGCTCTCCTTATTCCATCCGGCAAATCTTATCGAAAGAGTTATTTTATCCGGCTTTTTTTCATAAATTTTCGCAAAAAAATCGTATAGGTTATCGGTAATATAAATATTTTTGGGATGACTGTCTACCGACGAATATCCAATCTGAATAACCGCCTCCAATCCCGTGATCTTATCGCTTATCGAATAAATCGCCCCTTCTGGAAGTATCGAAGAATAAGCAATATTATATTTCTGATAAATCTCAGACGTATCAATAGCGCTTTTTAACTCCGATATTTTTATCGCTTCAAATTCTATCGAACCGATCTCAATATTGTCGGAATAAATCGCGGCGGTAGCCAATAATATAAATATAATAAACCTTCTGCGATACATATAAAATCCTTCATTAATATATCATTATCTCATTTTTCGGAAATTTGACGTATAAATTTGAATATTGAGAGCATTATTATTTTTTTCATACTATTTTTCATTTTTTATTCTTGACGCCCCGCCGGTTTTTTGGGCCGGGGAAAAATTGACACATATGCGAGGCGGCTCTCCTCGATGAAAAATTGACACATATGATGCTAAGGTAAAATCGACGCATATGTGTCAATTTTTTTTGAGTAGTAAAATATTTGTCATTTTCTAAAAATTTATACAAATTTTTGTAAAGCGTTTTCACTTTTTAGTTGTTATATATATACAAAGAAAAAAAAGGAGAAAACTTTATGAAAAACAAAAAACATCTATTTCATTTTATAGTGTCTGAATCTATGAATAATACTGTGATAGATTTTCTGCTAAAAGAGTTCAAAATTAATACGTTCAGCGAGTTATTTGAAACTATGTTTCGCCTCATTGACAAAAAAATTTCAAAAATGAAAGGAATAATCGGAAATCATCGCTCGGAATACGCCGTTATAGATAATACAGACGATAAAAGGTTGGATAAATATCTTAGAATCAGCGAAGCGGATTATCTTCAAATAAAAAGATGGCATTCTTTGTATAACGAATTCGGTATGGCTTCGACGGTTCGCGATATTATCTTGTTTTTTTATAACGGCGTCGTGAAATACGGGTTGGAAGGATTTCTTGAGATTGTTGGTAAGGAATTAAGGATTGATAAATTGAAAAACGACTTTTTGGGTAAAATGACACAACTGTTAAACATCAACGCTCGAAAACGACTATTATACTCGCTCGTAATCGAAAATTACCCCAAATACGTCTACCTCGCGTAGAATTATTATTCCCCCACAAAAAACCGACGAAGCGCTTATTCTCATGGGAAATTGTTGGACATATTTTTTAAAATATGATATACTTCCGCGGGTCGTATCTAGAGGAATTTTATGAAATTTTTTGAATGCAAAAGCGCTTCGTTGCCTAAAGATTTGTCGCAGTTTTTAAATGAAGCGGCGGCTAGGGAAGATAGAGAGGTTGAAAATTTAATATCGGATATAACGGCCGATATTTTGAGCAGCGGTTTTGACGCTCTCGTTCGATATACAAAGAGCTACGATAATTTCGACTTAAACGGGGATAACCTCAGAGTATCGAAGGAGGAGATAAGGGCTTTGTCGGGAAAAATTGATCCCAAATTGTCGGAGTCTTTAGACGTTGCGATCGCGCGGATTAGGAATTTTCACAACAATCAGACTCAAAAGTCTTTCTCTTATACCGACGAAGATAACAATAAGATGGGGCAAAACGTAGTTCCGATCGACTCGGTCGCAGTTTACGTACCCGGCGGCAGGGCTTTATACCCTTCTACTATGTATATGACGATAGTTCCCGCGCTTATTGCGGGGGTAAAAAGAATAGTCGTCGTCAGCCCGCCGCGAACTTTTATAGAGTCTCCCGAAGTAGCTTATCTGTTGGAGACTTTGGGGGTTAATGAAGTTTATAGGATCGGAGGAGCTCAAGCGGTATTATCGCTTGCTTACGGGATAGAGGGATTTATCAAGCCCGTCGATAAGATAGTAGGTCCGGGAAATATCTTTGTAGCCAAAGCGAAGCAGAGCGTATCCGGCAAGGTCGCGATCGATATGATAGCCGGTCCTTCCGAAATTTGTATTATCGCAGATACGGATAGAGACGAAGATATACCGCTTATCGCGGCGGATATTCTCAGTCAAGCGGAGCATGATCCTCTGGCGCGACCGATATTGTTGTCGTCAAACAGAGTTTTTATAGATAAAATAATAAAAAAAACTTATGAAATTCTTCAAACTCTACCGAAGAATTTGATGGAAAACGCTGAAAAATCGTTAAACAACCGAGGAATAGCGGTTTTGACGGATAACGCCGACGCTTCCGTCGAGTTATCTAATATTTTGGCTCCGGAGCATCTTGAGATTTTCTCGGACGAGCCGTATAGATTGCTAAAAAATGTTACCAACGCCGGCTCGGTATTTCTCGGAAGATGGACTCCCGAATCCGTAGGCGACTATATCGGAGGACCAAACCATGTTTTACCTACGGGCGGAACGTCAAGATTTTATTCGCCGTTGGGAGTTTACGATTTTCAAAAAAGATTTAGTTGGATAGAGTTCAACAAAGAATCTTTATATAAATATAAAGATAATATCGCGACAATTGCTCGGTCTGAAAAACTCGAGTCTCACGCAAGAAGCGTCGAGATAAGATTTGAAAATAAATAAAGGAGCGTAAAATGGGAGTAACGGCAATATGCGGAATTAATTGGGGCGACGAGGGTAAAGGTCGAATGGTCGACTATTTTGCGGAAAACGCCGACTTTGTCATAAGGTTTCAAGGCGGCAATAACGCCGGGCACACAGTTTGTAATAATTTTGGGAAATTCGCGCTTCATTTACTGCCGTCCGGTATTTTTAATAAAAAAGCCATGAATATCATCGGCAACGGCGCGGTCGTAAATCCCGAAGCCCTTATAGGCGAAATACGGGAAACCGAAAAAGTTATCGGCAAAATAGACAACCTTATGATATCCGAACGGGCCCACGCCGTTTTCCCTTTTCACATACTTCTCGACGAATACGAAGAAGAGCGGCTTGGCGCTAATAAATTCGGCTCTACAAAAAAAGGGATAGCTCCTGTTTATAGCGACAAGTATATGAAGACCGGAATTCTCGCCGGAGACTTACTCAATAAGGATTATTTATCAAAAAGAATAAAAAACAATCTGGAGCTTAAAAACCAAATTATTGAAAAGATCTACTTAAAACCTAAAGTCGACGTCGACGAGATGATCGAATGGGGATATAAATACGGATGCGAATTAAAAGAGTATATAACCGATCCCATACCGGTTTTGAGAGAGGCCGTTAAGAACGATAAAAAAATACTCCTTGAAGGGCAGCTTGGCGCTTTGAGAGATATAGACTTCGGCATATACCCCTACACTACTTCGTCGTCTCCGATACCGGGCTACGCGTCCGCCGGTTCTTCGATACCGCCTTATGAGATAAAAAGAATCGTCGGAGTTATGAAGTCCTATTCGACGTGCGTAGGAGAAGGACCGTTTGTTACGGAGATATTCTCCGAGAAGGCGGATAGTATCAGGACTAAAGGGAAAGAATTTGGAGCTTCGACGGGGCGGCCGCGAAGGATAGGATGGTTCGACGCGGTTTCCAGCAGATACGGCTGCCTTATATCGGGCGCGACGGAGATCGCTATAACGCTGCTGGACGTTCTTTCCGGAGAAGACGAATTAAAGATATGCGTCAAATACAGAATCGGCGATTCGTCGACGGAAAAATTTCCGACTACCGAAAAATTATACGCGTCCAAGCCCGAGTATATATCTATGCCTGGATGGAAAGAAGATATTACCGGTATAAGAAACTTCTACGATCTACCCAAAGCGGCTCAAAATTATATTATAAAAATTGAAGAGTTGATAAAAGTAAAAATCAGATATATCTCGGTAGGACCTAATAGAGAACAATTAATAAAAGTATAAAAATGTAATCCGTCAGTTTTTTTGGGCGGAGAAATAAATTGACACATATGGAGCTATACTCGCCGCCGCGACAATTGTCGCGTAAAATTTGACACATCTATGGTAAAAGTCAACGATAATCTTTGTTTTTTTGAATAAACTAAACTCTTTAAAAATAAAATTAACCTGCTTTATCTCTACATATTATAGTAAAACAGCTAAAGGTCAATTTATACTTACTTAATAATTGTCATCGCGCCTCCTTATAAAATGTTTGATTAAGATCTGCTATTGCGACTAAACATCATCCATCTATACAGGCTCGAAGCCTATGATGTCGCTTTCGAT
>MWDO01000048.1 GCA_002070605.1 Spirochaetes bacterium ADurb.Bin133 | reverse complement strand
TCTTTTATATATATAACAACTAAAAGTAGAAAACTCTTTACAAAAATTTGGATAATTTTTAATAAATGACAAATAATTTATTAATTAAAAAAAATTGACACATATGCGTCGATTTTCCTCCACTTTCCAAAGCGCTAAAAGTAATGAAATTACCTTATCCGAAAATATCTGTTTCATATGTGTCAATTTATTCTTAGCGCCATATGTGTCATTTCATTTCAAAGCGATAATTGTCGCCGCTCTTTAGACGCATATACGTCCATTTCTCCGCCCCAAAAAACCGACGGATTATCCGGATTTCCAATAAATAATTTGTCATAGACGTAATATTGCGCTAAAATGCAAAAAGCCGGAGGCAAAATTATGATACGAAAAAATATTCTAACAGGATTATTAATTGGCGCGGTTTTGGGGAGCGCGATAACGCTAACGATTTTACTATGTTTAATATTTTCCCGAAACGACGTCGGCGTATCTCTTGAAAAGACGTCCGTTATTCTTAGGGGCTTTATAATGGCGTTAGGTTTCGGATTGGCCGGAAGTCTCATACACAGCGTTTATATTGTCAATAGACTATTTTGGGTTTCAGGAACCAGAATGTTAAAAATGGAGCCGTATAATCCGAGCAGTTATCAAAGCGAAGAGGACGCGTTAGAGGAGAAGAGGTTTCTTGAAATAATTGAAAAAGATAGAAAAAATCTCGGTAAAACGTTAATTTTATATTTTTGCGTAATATCTCTGTTTTTAGTATTTTTTATTTGTTCGATCGTATTTCATAATTTGCATTTTGCGTTATAAAATTTAATATTTTTTAATAACAAAAAAATATGTATAAATTTTAAATTTATGATAAAATATCTCTAAACAAAGGAGGTTTTATATGCGTTCTATAATAACAAAGGCTATAGTATTTATTTTTACGACTGCAAGTTTATTCCCGGCTGTACGAGACGTTACTTTATCAAGCGACGTTGCCGAACTTATTGAAAAGGTTACGGTCGCCGAAACAAACGAAGAGGTTAGTCGTATAGTTAACGAGTGGAAAAGTAAGGTTAATTTATTTCCAATAACCGCAAAAGGATACGTGAATTTTCTTTATTATACCGATTCGACAAAAGACGTTATAACAAAAGTGGCGATTACCGGAGACTTCAACAAAAACAGTAAAACTGAATATTTAAAAAGAGTAGGGAAAACTAACTTATTCTATAAAACTAAAAAAATAAAAAACGCCGACGGGAACAAATATGTTTTTACAGTTTACAACGATAAAAAAGTATCAAAAGAAGAAAGGGATTATTTTAACTCAAACGTAAATTTTGATAAAAAAATCGTAAACATAATAAGACTAATCGATTCAGATAAAGGAACTCTTCGATTCATTCCTCGGATAGAAACCGGTTCGGAATTGATACCAAAAAGAAATATTATAGTTTATCTGCCTCCAAAATATTTTCTCAATACGGAGGAGAGATACGCTACAATTTATATGCAGGACGGTCAACAACTTTGGGATAGTCCCGGATGTTCTCACGGCGGTTGGAAGATGGACAGTTACGCAAACGATATGATAAATAGCGGGAAAATTAAACCGATAATCATAGTCGGCATTTACAACTCGCCAAAGAGAGACGACGAATATATGGGGTGGTCTCAATACCATAGAGACAACCAAAAAGAGGTAAAAAACAAGGTCGACGATCCCGAAATTGTTCGACAAATTGCGGAGGATTACGAAAAATATATGAATAATCATATCAAGCCGTATATAGACGACAATTTTAGAACAAAGCCCGACTTAGCGAATACCGCGACCGGCGGCGCAAGTTCGGGGGCGATGATCGCGCTATATATGGGATTTAAATATAAAGACGTCTATTCGAAAGTCGCGGCTCTTTCCGGCGGTTTTGACTACTACGTCGATATAACTAAAAGCGAGTATTTCTCCGCCGGAAGCGGTTTGAAAATTTATTTAGATTGCGGAACTAACGACCTCGATAAAAAACTATTGCCGGCGACGGTTGTCGTTAAAGACGAACTGCTCAAATTGGATTTTGTCGAAAATCAAAATCTTTACTACTATATCGCCGATAAAGCGGGACACAACGAAAGAGAGTGGGCAAAAAGAACGCCAATGTTTTTGGAATTTCTTTTTGGAAAGAAATAGTTAATATCAAAGTTCTGCGTTTTTCTGAATAATTTTTTTACGCCCGGCATTGCCGGGCGCGCCTCAACTGCCGTATTCGACAATTTTGATTGTTTTTAAGACAACTACTCCGAAGTAATCCGTTAGTTTTTTGGGGAATAAAAAATATTTGTTCCATATGTGTCATTTTTTTTGAGATAGAGTCGCGTTATCCATTTTCTTACCCCAAAAAACTGACGGAGCGCGCTCCGAATCCGGTTTTATCGGCAAATATTTATAGCTTTTTTAATATCATAATCTTTGTTTCTTCTAGATTGCCAACGCTAAAACTGTAAGAGTTTTCATTTTGATTTTCTACCGCTTCAAAAGAGTCCCCTTTTAGTTTTATCGAAGAATAAACTTTAAAATTCATACTTGGCAAGTTTTCTTTTAAATTCAGTTTTTCAGGAGTTAATTTTATAATTATTTTATCCTCGCTTACAATATTTTCAATCTTTATAAGGTTATACTTATCTTTCAAATACTCGGTAGTAATTCCGTCGTCGTCGTAATAATAAAAATATTCAGACCCGTTGTTTATAGAATTAATATATACGTCTAGAGTTTCAATTTTTTGATAATCGGGCTTACTATTCATAATAAATATTCCGTTTGGCTTTAAAAAATAACTCGGCTCTCCTCTCTTATAAGTTATAGAATGAATTTCTCCGCCGCGGTAAGTTTTGTTATCTTTAAGGTCTATCCATTCCCCTTTGTTGGGAAGATAAACGTTATATTGATCGTTTTCATAAGTTTGCCTGTAAAGTATAGATTCGCCAAAGAAATACTCTTGATTTTCAAATTCGATCCTCTCTTCGTTAGACAGCGCGGGGTTCGCAACGTCGATCGGTCTGATAAAAGGAATTCCTAAAAACGACGCCGAATAAGCCGTAGAGTAAATATACGGCAGGAACTGCGCTCTCAATTTTAATAAACCCGCGACGTCTTCGAGCGCGGCGCCTTCGTATGACCACGGTTCTCTATCGACGCCCGATCCGTGCGGTCTGTATATCGGCGAAAACAGACCAAATTCATTCCACTTTGTAAAAAGATGAGGCGTTCCCTCTCCGACAAAGCCCCCGACGTCGCTCGCCCAGTAAGAGAAACCCGACAAACTTGCGCTAGTCATAATAAACGGTTGTATCTTGAATCCTTTCCAACTGGCTTCGGCGTCTCCCGACCATATCGATACGCCAAGTTTTGGAGAAGACGCCCATCCGGATCTCGATAATATTACCGGTCTTCTGTCGGGGTATTCTCTCTTTATATTTTCATACAACATTTTACTCCAATAATAGTTGTATTGATTATGAATATCGTCTTCTATCCCCATTTTAAAGCGCGTAGTGTGATACACCCCTTCCGGCTCGCCAAGGTCCGTCCAAAGCCCGCTAATTCCTTGATTCATAAGAGGTTTATACGACTTATTCCACAAAGAAGAATTTGCGGCAGGATTGGTATAGTCGAATACCGCCCCTTCGCCCCACCAATTTTTGAGATTCATTATTTTTCCGTCTTTATTTTTCCCAAAATATCCCATACTTTTAAAATAGTTGAAGTTCTTGCTGTTCTTGTCAAAAAAAGGTTCGCTGATGTTGATTAATTTAAAACCTAGAGTATCAAGCTCCTTAATAAAAGCGACCGGATCTTCAAAATTATCGTAATTCCAGTCTATATCCCCCATATATTTAAACCAATATAGGTCTAAAACGATTCCTGTAGCGGGAAGTCCGAGTTCGTTAAATTTTTTGGCTATATCTAAAGTCTGTTTAATTGAAAAATATCCGTATTTTGATTGGATATATCCAAAAAGCCACTTTGGCGGCAGAGGAGGAAGCCCGACTAATTTCTGGTATTCGCTTACCGAATCGATAAGAGTTTGCGAATCTGAGACGTAAATATCAACTCCGCGGAAACTCTTCTCTTTATTTCCGTTTATATACAGTAAAACAACGTCGTTTCCGCTTTTTTCAACGGTAATCGTCGCTTTGTAGGGAGACGCAAAATAGACAAAATTGCCGTTGTCGTCGTAAACGACCGGTATAGGCAATATCGCCCTATCGCTATATTTATGCTCGTTTACAATTTTATATTTAATATTTTCGTCGAGAAGATTTAATTTTCCGTAACGTTCGCCAAGTCCGTATAAATAAGCGGAATCTTTAAAGGTAATTTGCGTCATATCTGTTTCGTATTTGATTTCGATCTTATCGGAACTTTTTACCATATTTAAAGTTATCCCGTCGTTTAAGGAAACTTCGTAATAGTCCGATTGAAAAAGTTTGTCTGAAATCGAAGCCGCGTCAAACGTAATATTTTTGTCTACCAAATCGGTAAAAAGAGCTTCGTTATCTTCATTTCTATAAGACAACTTCAGTAAATTCTTTTCAACGCCGATTCCGAATGTTTTATCGCCAAACGGTATCTTATAAAAATTTTTTACCTCTTTCGATTCCTTACACGATAGTAACGTCGCCGCGATAACGACAAGTAGTATTAATCTTTTCATACATACCTCTTAAATTTACGGATAGATAATTTTATCACAAATTTGAAAATTTATAACATTTTTTGTAAAGAATTCCATTAATTAATTGTTATTTATATATAGAATATTTTTTTCTTAAGGAGTTTTTATGAAATTAAAAAAGTATGTTCTCTTCGTATTTACGATCTTTCTCAGTCTATCTTGTCAAAAACGATATATTATCGACGTCGACGCGCCAAAGGTAATATATCAAGCGTTATTAAAAACCAACGATTTTTTTATTCAGTTTAACGAGCCGATAAATAAGTTTGAATACTTTATCGGGGATAGCCTTTTTCGTTATGATATTAATTTTCCAAAAGCAAACTTCCTTATAGCCGGTAATGATTTGACGATTAATTCCGGTAATAAAATTGGCGTCTCAGTTTGCGATACGTCGGGAAACTGCGCTAAATTTGATATTGAAAAACCGGTTATTAATAACAACCCCGCGGTTTTGGTTTTTTCCCAGCTCCAACTCAAATACTCCAAGAAATCGCCTCAAAATATTGTAATAAGATCGGAGAATAGCGGCTCGACGCTTGGATACAAACTTGTTCTATACGTCAAGGGTAAAAAATATGAAATACCTTTTTCGGATCAATATTTGAAAAAAGGGGAGGCGCTTTCTATAAGTTTTGAACCGAAAGAGATAGAATTCAACGGAAACGTAACGCTTTCGAAAAATAAAAACGTTATCTCTTTTGATAAATTCCGCCTTTCGCAAAGTTATTCGCTTATTTATATTACGGATAACAGAAACTCTATTGTAGATTATTTTTTATACTACAACGGAAAATCTAACGAAAAAGAATATTATCTCAATAATAAAACTTTTAAAAAATTAAATAGCGATTTATCAAGTTACGGCGTCGCCCCTTGCGCTTTTGATATAAAAGATTCGTCAATAAAAAAGAAAATAGTAAAAACTAACGGGAAATATCAGATTAAGAAATTTTAGAGTCCCCGGGAGACGAAAGCGGCGCTTTCGTCTCCCGGGCTATATTATTCTATTGTTAAAATTAATACCCCCCGTTAAACGTAGTCGCGCTTTCGCCGCCGGCCGTTACGGTATGATTTGGATCGTTTTCCCAAGCGGCGTCCTTTAACGACTTAAACGTTATAGTTCCGGATTCAAAAGACCAAGTCGTAGCATACCAAGTCGTTCCGGATAACAATTTTGCCTTAACTCCGACGGCCCAGCTCATATTTCCTCCCCAAAATCCTCCCGAAGGATCCGAACCTCCGTTATTACTGCCTCTGAAATAAATATTTCCCGACGAATAGCCGTTATTGACTTTTAACGTAGTTTTATTAAAAACTTTAGTCGCTATGGACGAGGCGTTGTAATCTGTTTTAAAAGCCTTCGCCTTAACGGTAGTAGTAGAACTTATCGCAAAATCAGCCGTAAATTGAGTTGAAGATTCGTTAGGATCTGTTCCGTTTGTCGTATAACGTATTACCGCCCCATCTGTCGAACAAGTAATTCTGACCGTAATAGAATCCGGTTGACTATTTCCGTTTCCGTTAAGATCTACCGTAGTAGTCGATATTATTGGAGTACTAACCGTAGGACCGGGTCTGGTATGAGCGTTCCATAACTCAAATCCGGTTCCGGCGATACCCGTAATAACCGTTCCCGGGTTCCCTTCGTCGTTAACTCCGGTTCTCCAACCAAAATACATCGGACCTTTCGTCGCCCAATCGGCCGGTTTGTCTCCTAATATCGGCTTAGAATAGACGTATTGATTTATTTCCCAAGTAATCCAATACCAATTGTTCGATCCGGCGTTTTTCCCAAGTTTGATATACTTCAGTTGATTTTCTTCCCACCTAAGCGGAAATCCCGGGGCCGTAGTCGGTCCTCCTCCGTTATTTGATCCTCTAAACCAGATGTTGTTAGTTCCGGCGTCGTGATTTTTAACCAATACGGTTCGATACGCCTTTTCTTCAGCGATAGAAGACGCGGTTAAATCCGGCGATTTGTAAGCAATCGCTTTGATATGCTTGACATAATTTGAAGTATAATTACCCGTTAAGCCGATTTCTCCCGGATTCGTCGTAGTCGATCCGGTATTGGGATCGGCGGGAACGCTTCCCAAATTGTCGCCAAGCGTATAATAAATCGACGCCCCGTAAGTTTCGCAACTTACTTTGAAATTGGTCGTCGTCGGTTGAGCGTCTCCGTTACCCGACTGTTTATTTATTCTTACGACGGGCGTCGCTACGGGACCCGTGGTAAACGACCAGCCGCCGCCGTTGCCGGCGTAAGTATTCCCTATGGAGTCTCTAAAAGATCCGGCGGGTATCGTTATTTTATACTTTCTCCCTTTTGCTAAGTCGTTAAACGGATTTATTGTTATGACGTTTGTTCCCGATCCCGTTACCTGAGTAGAGGAAACGTCGATTATAACTTTGAAGTAGTTTATGCCGTCGAGTATCGCTATCAATCCGGCGTTTGTAATATCGATAGCGTAGTTTAATATATAACGCCCTACGACGTCCGGAGTTCCGCCCGGAGCGCCGTTAGTTCCAAGCGAGTAACTCTCTTGAAAGGTCGTTAAATTTGCGCCGGACAAATTACCGCATATCTCGTTATATTCTTCGACGGTAAGTATAGCGGGGATAAATTTATTATTGACGTCGAAAGATTCGATAACTATTAATCCCGTTTCGCGGTAAACCGGTTCGGAGAATGTTATAACTATATTGCTTCCGACGCTAACGTTCAAAGCGGCGTTTGAGGGAGACAACGAGCTTACCGTCGGTTTTGTCTTATCTATAATAACCGTTACTACGGAAGTAGGAGTCGAATAATTTCCCGCCAAGTCTATCTGGCGAGCTCTGACGTTATAAGTTCCGTCGACGGCCAATTCTCTCGAAGATCCCGAACTTAAAACGCTCCAATTAGTTCCGTCGAAGGAATATTGAAGAGTCGCGCCCTCTTCGCCGGATAACGAAAAACTTTGCGTAGTATTGTAAGTCCCGGCCATTATACCGGATATCATTGGAGACAGAGGGGCCGACTTATCAATAGTAACGGTTATCGCTCCCGACTCCGGCGATATATTGCCGGCTAGATCTTTTTGTCGACCCTTGACGATATATGTTCCGTCGGCAGATAGGGTAGTTCCGCTTCCGGCAATCCATGTAGCGCCCGCGTCTGTGGTATATTCTATCGTTGCATCCGTTTCGCCCGAGTACGTAAAAGTCTTATTAGTATTGAATCTTCCGGTCGATATTCCCGAGACGGCCGGAGCCGAAGGCGCGGTCGTATCTATAACAATATTTTTATTTCCGCCCAACGAATTTACGCCTCCCGGAGCGGGGAGTCCCAGATTAGCGTCGTTACCGACGGCGTCTTTTATACTGCCGCCGTTTAAGCTCAATGCAGACGTAGAAATATAATCCAAGTCGGCGGTATTATCTCCCGAACGTACTAAATAGTTAAATTTTAATACGTTAGTCCCCGAGCCGAGATAGTAATCCGCCTTAGCTCCGGTATTTAAAGACAATTTAGGCGAACCGTTTATATAAACGATTTTTGAAAAAGTAATTTCAATTTCTATCATCTTGCCGGTAGCATACGAACCGTTCGCCGTCGTAGAATTTACGGAATTAATAATCGCGTTTGTTTTATCAATAGTTACCAAGATTGCAGAAGAGGGTAAAGAAATATTACCGGCGACGTCGATCTGTCGCGCGACGACGTTATAAGTTCCGGCGGCGGATAAATCTACTGTCTGATCGTAATCAGACCAGTCGACTCCGTTATTTAAACTATATTGAAAAGCGGCTCCGTTTTCGCCCGCTATATTGAAACTTTGCGTATAATTGTAAGTTCCCGATACTATTCCCGAAATTAGCGGCGGATTTGGCTTCGTTTTATCTATCGCTATCGTAGTAGAGGCGGATATCGGAGATATATTGCCCGCCGCGTCTCTCTGTTTTGCCTGAAATACGTAACTTCCTTCGTTAACTATAACGCCTGAAGTTCCGACAGACCAACTCGCTCCTCCGTTAATCGTATACTCTATAACCGCCCCCGCTTCGCCGGCGATACTGAACGCAACGTCGCCGTTAAAATAATACGTTCCTTCGTTTAATTTTCCCGAGTTCAAACCGTCGATAACGGGAGCCGACGGCGCGGTCGTGTCTATAACAATATCTCTATTATTGCCCAACGATCCGACTCCGCCCGGAGCGGGAAGCGTAATAACCGCGTCGTTGCCGACTATGTCTTTAATAGTCGCCGCGCCCAATTCTAACGCCAAAGAGGAAGAATAATCCAGATCGGCGACGTTATCTCCCGCCTGTACTGTATATGAAAATTTAATAATATTTGTTCCCGAACCTATTGAATAAGTCGCGTACCTATCGATATCCCCCGTTTCCAACAGTAATTTTGGAGTCCCTGTAACGGTTACCGGCTCGTCAAGTTCTACCTTGATAGAAATTACGTTACCGGCATTGTAGCTCATATCGGCGTTGTCCGAATCGACGGATAAAACTTTTGGTTTTGTAGTATCGACGGTAATATTCTTATTGTAACCAAGCGATTTTTCCGTTCCGGGGTTGGTCAAGATCAGATCGGCATCGTTTCCGGCTTTGTCAATAATTTTCCCTCCGTTTAAAGATAACGAATTTTTATCCGGATAATCCAAATCGACGGCGTTTTCTCCGTTTGCAACGGTATAGTTAAACAACAACGTAGTCGTTCCGGTTCCCGACGAATAACTGACTACGGCTCCGGAATTTAAAGACAAAGTAGGAATTCCCGTAACGTCGACTACTTCGCTAAAATCTATAAGTATAGGCAAGGCGTCTCCGTTTTTGTAAATAGCGTTTGGAGAAGTAGAAGTAACGTTGACTACCGTCGGGCGTATCGTGTCTATTTTTATCGTTTTGTTAAATCCCAAAGACCTGGGGGTAGAAGGCGCCGATAAAACCAAAGAAGAGTCTCTAGACAAATCGTCTTGTATCGTTCCGCCGTTTAATAGTAAAGAAGCGGTATCTACATAATCCAGATTTAGAGCGAAGTCGCCGTTTTGTACCGTATAATCAAAAATCAGTAGCGAAGTTCCCGATCCGGAAGAGTAATTTACCAGCCTGTCTGACTCGCCGGTTTCCAACTTGATTTGCGGCGTTCCGGTTACTATTACGTCTCTTGTAAACTGAATTGATATGGGAATTATCTCGCCCGATTTATACGAACCGTTCGCTTTCGTAGAGGTAACGTTAACGACCGCGGGTAAGGTCGTATCGGCGGCTATTGTCGATATAGCGACTTCCGACCAATTGCCGGCAAGATCGCGCTGTTTCGCCGCGATGGAAGTGCTGGATTTTAGGGGGATTTTTACGCTGCCTCCGGGGTAATCTATCCAAGCGCCGTTATCAATCGAGTATTGGACTGTCGATTCGATTGAAGTTATACTAAAATGTTCTTTATCAATCTCTACAATTGTTGGAACGTCTGGTTCTATCGTATCGATTGTTACGTTTGAAACGGCTCCTATAGAATTTGGTCCGCCCAAATCAGGCAACGTTATATTTGCATCGTTTCCGGAAATATCTCTGATTGTTCCGCCGTTTAACGATAAAGAGTTTATGTCAAAATAATCCAAATCGACGGAGTTATTCCCCGATTCGACTGTATAGATAAAAGTTAAAGAATCCGAAGAAGAACCGAATTGATAATCGATCTCTTTTCCTTCGGGCAAAACGTTTAACTTCAATTTTGGAGTCCCCTCTACTATTACCGTTTCGCTGAAATTTACCTTTATGGTAATCATTTTATCTTTATTGAAACATCCTTCAGTTGGATTGGATCTAACCGAGATAACGGTCGGAGGGGTAGAGTCTACGATTAAGTATTTATTTACCAAGATAGATCCGGCCCCTTTAGTTCCTTCGCCAACAGGAATTAATTCAGTATTTGCTTCGTCTCCAATGTAATAATCTTTTATAGAACCGCCGTTTAAGCTTAACGAATCAACGCCGTTGTAATCAAGCGCTAAGCTATTCTCTCCATTTTTTATTAAATAATCAAAAATTAAGTTTTCGCTTCCGCTACCTGATTTATAACTTGCGATTCCTCCTGAATTGAGAGCTATTTGCGGAGTTCCCGTAACTAAAATTCTTTTTGAAAATTGAACCGATATTGGTATAGTATCTCCCGGACCGTAATAACCGCTATCGACCGACGAGGATACGTTGGTTACAGACGGAATATTTGAGTCGGTATAAATATACAAACGAGTTATCCCTTTGTTATTAAATTTATCCAAGGCGGTTATTTCAAAATTTTGCAACCCGTCGGTTAATTCAAAAAGAGACGAATTTACATTCCAACTCGAGCTATCAAATGAAGCCTCTTTAGTAATATTACCCTCAATCCATTTTACGGATATGGATTTTATTTCTCCAATATTATTTGACCACAAACCGGTTATAATGAAATTTTCTTGAGTCCTTTTATAATCCCCGTTATTTGGAGAAACAACCGAAACAAAAACTTGCGGAACTATAAAAGATTTAACGGTAAAAGCGCTCGATATTTTACCGTTAACGTCTTCGGTTAAAACATAAATTTTATAATTCCCAACGGCTTTTGGAGCGTTAACGCTCCAAGTAAACATTCGCGGTTTCGGCGTTTCGGCGCTTTTATCTATAATAATAGTTTTGGCGTCGTCCGTAGTTTCATTAATCCAGGTAGAATGACCTTCTATATTGACGGGGACGTTTTCTTCAACAATTTTTATATATATTTTTTTAATACCGTCGTCGTCGTAAGCGTTTCCCGATATTATAGCTTCGGGAGTAACCGAATCGTTATCTATAATCGAAGTTATCGTTTGCCAGGGAGCATCGCTTTCGCTAAAAACGCAGACGGCTTTTTTCTTTTCGATTTTTTCAACGTCCGACATACTTTTTGACTTGATTCTTACATTAAAATAGTACGCTTTATTCTTTTCTAAAGGATTTCCGGCGACTATAATATCGGAGTCGCAATTAATATTGAACGCCCAATTCCACACCGATCCTTGTTTTGCAGAGGCAGACTCTCCAAAATTAATGTTAACGATTTGATCCGGCGTTTCGTCGTGAGAGATCGTACTCGCATAAACGACAGAATCGTCCGAAGGATCGAGAAGCTCGAGCGACACCGATTGAACTTTATATTCCGAATCTGTTTTGCCTTTTATTTGAAAAGTCTGATTCTTAAAACAATCAATATAATCGAAATTTCTAAAGTCGTAGGTTTTTAAGACGTTAACGTCTAATAAAGGGGGGTAGATTACTTCGGCAATCGGAGGAACAGTATGAACTGTTAGCGTAATTCTTTTGTAGGAGTTCTCGCTGGAATTACCCGCCGCGTCGTAAGCGTAAATGTCAAAAACGTATTCTCCGTCGGACTCCATTGTAATAATTTTAGACCAATTAACGCCATTTATATCGGCCAACCATTCCGAGCTTGTTCTTGTCTCCCTTATTAATATTTTAGCTATCTCTTTATTATCCGTACATGTTCCCCGAATAGTAAATCCGTTGGTTACAAAGTCGAAAGTTTTCGGATAATCTACAACCAAAACTGGGGCCTCTACATCAACTTCCAAACCTCCCCCCCAAAAAGGATTAAGGTTGCAAGATCCAAAAATCGATGCAATTGCGATAATTAACAGACCAGATAAAATAAGTTTTTTCATAAATTTCTCCAAAAAAATACTTTTACTTATGTAAGCAAATATAATACCATAATACAAAAAGCCGTCGTAACGGACATTACATAAGCAATTAAGCGCTGTAATAGGATAAAAAAATAGAGAGCGTTTCTGTTTTTTAGAAAACTGCGAAGTTTATTCTATTGTTTTAATTCATGAGAGGGGTATTTTTTTACTACGTCGATCGCTTCTTGTATAGCCTTTTCGACTTCGGATTTGTACTCTCCGTCGTATAGACTCTGGGCGTATATAACCCCTTTAAAGGAGGATCTGTAACCGGGTTTTAGTTTGTTTAGCGCAAAAGCTACCATATCTAAAATACATTCTTGACATTTGCAAATAGCGTTTTCGGTATCTAAAGATAATTGTCGCTCAAGTTCTTCAATCGCCACGTTCTCCGCTTCGTTTATAAGTAGATCAAAGTCGTAATTATCCTTAAATTTCATAAAAAACCCCTGATTTTTAAAAACTATAAAAACAATATAACAAAATTATTTATAAATTCAATTTATTTTTTTTAAATCGCGCGATTTTTGTATAATATGTATAATTAAATATACTCCCCGCACAATAACGTCTAACCGCTTATATATACTTCGCATTCATATGGCAATAAAGCGGCTTGAATTTCATAATTTACCCCTTTGACTTCCAGTTTATTAAAATATCCGGTAAGAAAAGGATTTTCTATCCCCAATTTATATGTTGGAATCGATACTTTCTCTATATTCTCGGATCTGGAGCATACGACAATTATATATTTTTTATCCAAAAATCTGGCGAATGCAAAAACGTTGTTTTTACAATAAAGCTCCATATAAGAACCGTATATTAAGACGTCGTTGTCTTTTCTAAGTTTAATTAACGATCTGTAAAGAGCGTTGATCTCTTTGTTTTGTCTATTTTCATCCCAGATCATCGGACGTCTACAGTCGGGATCGTTTTCCCCTTCCATTCCTATTTCGTCTCCGTAGTATATTGAGGGAATTCCGACGTAAGTAAAGAGCATCGTTGCGGCGATTTTAACTTTTCTAATGTCAGATCCCGTTTCAGTTAGAAACCTCGGAGTATCGTGCGAATTTAAAAGGTTAAACATTCTTATTTGGTTTTGAAAAGGTATACTGTTGCGAACTATATCCATTTGTCTAGACATTTTTTTTGCGCTAAAATTTATTTTATGAAACTCTTTCCCTTTAGGGACGGTCATAAAATGAATTTTTCCCGTCAGCCACTTTTTTACGGGGGACGCAAATCCCCGATAATTCATAGCCGCTTCGTATTTATCCCGATCGATAATCTGTTTGGGATCGTAAAATGTTTCCCCCATTATATACGCGTCGACGTTAGTCTCTTTTATCGCAGTATGAAGCTCTTTTGAAAATTCGTCGTCGACTTGATCTACGGGAAATTTTCCAAGAATAGAGGCGGTGTCCATTCTCCAGCCGTCGATACTAAACGGAGGGGATAACCATTTTTTTATTACGGAGTTTTTATCCAGCAGTAGTTTTTTTTTGACGTCGCTATTTTTAAGATTTAATTGGGGCAGAATCTTCGAATCCATCCAGCTTTCATATTCGGACGAGTTCCCTTTAAAGTAGTAATAATCGCGGTATTTTGAATTAGGGTTGTTGTACGCTCCCTCCCCATTATTTTCATCTAGCAGATCAAACCAACGGTGATTTACTCCGGTGTGATTTAAAACCGCGTCGAATATCGTTCTAATGCCGTTATCTTTACATTCGTTTAACAACTCTAACAACTCCGTTTCGCTTCCAAGAAGCGTATCGGGCTTTTCATAGTCCTCGACGTCGTATCTGTGGTTTGACCGGGCAAGAAAAATAGGATTAAAGTATATCGCGGTAATACCGAGTTCTTTTAAGTAAGGAATCTTTTCTTTTATCCCCTTAAAATTACCTCCGTAAAACTGTACGACTCTGTTTTGAAACATATTTTTAATTATAGGATCGTCCCATTTTGATAGTATTCTGTCAAACTTATACTCTTCATCTTTTGTCTTTATCGTAAAAGGACGCGAATCAAGCTGCGTTTCTCCGGAACGATAAAACCTATCCGGGAAAATTTGGTAAAAAATGGACTCCGGCGTCCAAGACGAATAATCGGCGTTTGCATAGATTACAAAAGAAAAATACTCAGACGGCTCGTATTTATGTAATCCGTAAGGGGAGTAATAATACCCTTTTCCGTCGACTATCAAAAAGAATCTATATCTTAACGTCAAATCGCGCATCCGATATTCGGTTGAATACCATGAAAAATAATCATCCTCTCGTTCTTTTGACAGTAAATGGTAAAAAACTTCCCCTTTTGGCCATACGACCAGAAATATTTCATTCAAATTTGCTTTTTTATCAATTCTAACGGATATTTTTATATAATCTTCCAATTTAGGATTGACGTTTGATAAAAAATTTGAGCTCCCGTCTGAAAATATTGTTTTTTTCCAATCGTTTTTCATAAATACATTCCCCGTCGTAATATCTTATTTTTTTTAACATAAAATTTCATTATACTCAAATTATTTTTTTACTATTTAGTATCCCGTCGGTTTTTTGGGGTAAGGAACCGGATAACTCGAGTCTGTCTCAAAAAAATTGACACATATGGAACAAACATTTTTTATTCCCCAAAAAACCGGCGGGATACGTTTTTTGAGGATATTCTTTTTGACTTTTACCTTAAAAAGGATTATATAACGTTATAATATTTTACGTTCGTCGGGATTATTTATTATGAGTAGAATTTATTTATCGTTGCTTGTCGTTATATCGATAGTTTTTAGCGCGTTTGCTGACGACAATTCAGGCGACCTTTCGGATAATGAAAAATTAAAAATATATAACGAACAAAAAGCGATCGTATATCATAGAAATTCTTTAGACGACGAGAAATCAATAATCGATAATCAACTATACGGAGATAGAGTTCGGTTTGATATATATAGAGGAAATAATAAAAAAGTAAAATTATCGACTCTGCTTTTTGAGATGGATAACCCTCTTTTGGCGCAAAATTTAAAATGGGGAGAGATTTATTATCCGATGATGGGCGGACTTATCGCTTCGATTGCAACATCGGTAGTTTTGGACGTTCTAGGAATTACGTTTACGCTTTTTCAGGAAGATATATATTCAGGCAAGACGATAAATCTCGTCGAAAATCCAAATCTTATAGTGGGAATTTCTTTTTTGGGAACCTCCGTAACTACTATCGCCGGTATTATAATATTCGGCGTTTTGATGTATAAAGGAAGCGCTTACAATTTTAACGTCATACAGGCAAAGTCGTTAGTCGATCAATATAATAAATTTCTGAGGAATAAATTGAAGATCGACGCTTTGCCGGACGTAAGTTTTAATAAAGAAACCGTTACTCTTAGTTTTTTAGTTAGAATATAACCGGAGGAATATGAAAAAATCCGAGATTTTATCGCAATATTTTGAGGTTTTAAATGTTTTTGAGGACTACGTCGACGGTAGAAGATCAAAAAAACATAAAAAAATCGATTTTTCCGCATTTGACTCGATAAAAATAAAAAACTTAAACTCAAACGAACCGAAAAAAAGCCAAGTACAGCAGACTAAAACGCCGTCTTATGAACGCGCCGCTCCGGATAAAACGCTATCGGAAACTATATCCGATAGATATACAAAAAACGAAGATAAACGTCGGATGATAGAATTGGCTGAAAAAATATCAAAATGCGAAAAATGTCCAATTTCTAACTCCCCGGCAACTAAAATATTTGGGATCGGCTCCGTTCCGTCTAAAATAGTTGTTATATCGGCTAACGACTATATTTCAAAAAACGGCGGTTATAAACCGATGAGCGATAGGGATTATGAATATTTTAAAAAATGGATAGACGCCGTAGAAATTAATATTGAGGAAATTTTTATAACAAGTCTGCTAAAATGTAATATTCCGGGCAATCGTATATCTAAAGAATTTATTACCAACTGCTCCGCGCTTTTAAAGCGGGAGATAGAGATCTTAAATCCGTCGCTAATCTTGGCTTTAGGCGAGGTGGTTTTATCGTCTTTAAAACAGAGCCCGATGTTTCTGCAGAGAGATAGGGGGAGGGTTTTTCACTATTACGATATACCGTTTATCGCTACTTATCATCCCAAGAGCGTTCTGGAAAACCAAAATTTAAGGAAATTTGTTTGGGCGGATATAAGAAAATTCAAATCTCTCTTCGACGATATAAATAAAACCGGACCATAATGGAAGAAAATACTTCGATTGTAAAAGTGGCGCTCCCTCTCAATATAAATTCTTTGTTCTCCTACGCCGTACCGGACGGGCAAACTTTAGAAAGCGTTATTGGTCGAAGAGCTCTGGTAAATTTCAACAACAGAAAGTTGAGAGGTTACGTCGTCGAGCCGGGCGAATATTCCGACAAATATCAAATCAAACCGATATTAAAAGTAATCGATAAACGGCCTGTTTTTACGACGGAGGCGTATAATCTCGCCCGGTGGATAGCCGATTACTATTTTGCGGGAGTAGGCGAAGTTCTTTCAATGATGATTCCTAAAGGAAGCAGGGCGAAAAAAAACGAAGCTACGAAATCTCTCCCGGTAGCCGCCCCCGTCTTATTAACTCCGTCGCAACAAAATGTTTACGATAGTATAAAAATCGATATTCAAAACGATAAAAAAAAATTTTATCTCTACGGCGTAACCGGTTCCGGAAAAACGATGATTTATATCAAGCTGATTGAAGACGTCTTAAATTCAGGGAAAAACGCTATTTTTTTGGTCCCGGAAATTGCTCTCTCTTATCAAACTTTGCAGAGATTACAAGAAAAATTCGGCTCTCTTTGCGCTTTACTTCATTCCGGCTTATCGGATTCGCAAAGATTTAGCGAATATCTCAGATTATTAGACGGCGAAGCGCGGATAGCTATAGGTCCGCGAAGCGCTCTGTTCGCGCCTATAAAAGATTTGGGGATTATTATAATTGACGAAGAGAACGAGTCGTCGTATAAATCTGAAGAGTCCCCAAGATTTCATGCGCGCACTGTCGCCCAATATATAGCTAATCAAAAAGGCGCGACGTTATTGCTCGGCTCGGCGACTCCGTCGATTGAATCATATTTTTATTCTAAAAATAATTTTTTTAAATTATATAAATTAAAGGAAAGATACGGCGGCGCGCTTTTGCCGGAAATATCGGTTATCGATACAAGTTCGTTTGAAGCGCGTAAAAATTTAACATTCCCTTTGGTAGATGAAATAAACAAAAGATTGCAAAATAAAGAGCAGGTAGTACTGCTCCAAAACAGGCGAGGCTTTTCTAATATAGTAAAATGCGCCGATTGTAACAAGATAATTACTTGTCCGCGATGCGATTTATATCTTACTTACTACAAAAGTACGGATAAGCTCGTTTGCCGCCGCTGTAATTATTCGATTAAATTAGCAAACGTCTGCCCAAGTTGTTCCGGAACAAAACTTATCAAAATCGGAGCGGGAACGCAAAGGATAGAAGAAGAGATCTCCTCCGTTTTCAAACATGCGAAAGTATATAGAATGGATTACGATTCTCTAAAAAGCGAAAAAGACCTTAAAGAGGTATTTGAACGGATAGAAAACGGCGATATTAATATTTTAGTAGGAACTCAAATTATCGCAAAAGGACTGCACTTTCCGAATATTAAATTTGTAGGCATTATCGACGCCGACGTTATGCTGAATATTCCCGATTACAAATCGTCCGAAAGAACCTTTGCGTTGATAACTCAAGTGGCGGGAAGGGCGGGACGCGAAGGGGACAAAGGAGTCGTTATGATCCAAACGATGAATCCCGAACATTACTCGGTTATAGCGGCTAAAGAGAACGATTATGAAAAATTTTATAACGAAGAGATCAAATACCGGAAAATACTTGATACTCCTCCTTTTTGTAGAATTCTAAGATTAGTCGTTCGGGGAGCCGACGAAGTCAACGTAAACAGAGATATTAATGCTTTATCCGATTTGTTAAAGGAAGTCCTGTCGAATAAAAAAGTTACAGTCGCGGGACCGTCTCCATGCCAAATAACTAAAATTAATAACAACTACAGATACCATATAATATTAAAAAGTAAAGACATTACAATATCGCAAAATCTTATAAAAGAAATTCTCCCGCGTTTTAAGATTACGTCAAAAAATTATCTTGAAATAGACGTAGATCCAACGGATTTATTTTAAAAATTTACTTTTTAAAATAGTCCACGCCGTTTTGGAATATTTTCAATCCGGTAAAACCTGAATTGTCTATATTTTCGCTCCAATTAGGATTATTTTGCAGAAATATATACGCCTCGGGGTGCGGCATTAGACCAAAAACGTTCCCTTTTTTATTAGTTATCCCGGCAATATCCAAAACCGAGCCGTTGGGATTGAAAGGATATTCCGCTTTATCCGAATCGGGATTGAAATATTGCAGCGCAATCTGTCCGTTATTTTGTATATCTTTCAAAATATTGTCGTTTTTAACTATAAATTTCCCTTCGCCGTGCCTGACGGGAAGATAAAGTTTATCAATATCTTTTAACCAAATAGAATTTTTATTCAAATTCTTTACCCATACCCATCTGTTCTCAAAATGCCCCGAATCGTTGCCTATCAAACTCGCCGTCTGTTCAAATTTATCGGCGGCGTTTGGAACTAAACCCAATTTTGTAATAATCTGAAATCCGTTGCATATTCCAATTATAAGATTATCGCTCTCGATAAATCTGATAAGTTCCGAGAAAATCGTATATTTAATTTTATTGCCAAAAATTTTTCCGCTTGCGATATGATCTCCAAACGAAAATCCGCCCGGAAATGCGAGTATCTGATAATCTTTTAACATCGCCGCGTTTGAGATCAAATCCTCAAGGTGGACGATATTTGTTTCTCCGCCGGCAAGCTCAAACGCCCAGGCAAGCTCCTTCTCGGCGTTTATACCGTATCCGGTTAAAATAAGTATTTTTACTTTCAATTATACTCCTATGCTCCTAAAATATCAAAGCGTTTTTCCAGATATTTTTTAACGCCGTTAAATTTTCATTCAATACAATTTTATCTTTATATCTGACAGAGATATTATCTCCGCTCGTAGTTTCCCCGAGGTATAATACGCCGTTTTTACCAAATATCTCTAATAACTTTTTTTCATTTTCGGGGTTTACCGAAACCAATATTCGCGAAGGGGATTCTGAAAATAAAATATCCGTTAAACTAAGATTTCCGCCAAATACGGATAAATCAACATCGCAACCGACTTTTCCCGAGAAAGCCGCCTCGATAAGGGCGACCGATAGCCCTCCGTCGGAAAGATCGTGAGCGGATAAAATAAGCCCGTCGGTTATCGCTCCGTATAATTTTTTATAGTTTGCAAGCGCCGCATCGGGATCGACTTTGGGGACAAAACCGCCCTTTATATTTTTCATCAAATAATACTCGCTAGCGGCCAGCTCGCTCTTAGTATCTCCGATAAGATAAATTTTAGAATCCGGTTTTTTAAAATAAAAAGTTACCGACTTTCTAATATCTTCAACTTTACCGACTACGGTGAAAAGCAGAGTCTGCAATATCGATATTTTCTTACCGTCTCTTAAATAGTCGTTTTTCATACTATCTTTTCCGGAAATACAAGGGCAATTATACTTAATCGTTAAGTCGTATAGCGCTTCGCACGCTCTTACTAACTGCGCTAATTTATACTTTCCGTCGGGGGTAGAGGCGCTCTCGACCGGATCCGCCCAGCAAAAATTATCCAATCCGACTAATTTATCGGGGTTTGCTCCCAAACACGCCGCCTGCCTAACCGCCTCGTCCACGGCGTTAGCCGCCATACAATACGTATCGTATTCGGAATATCTCGGAACGATGCCGTGAGTTACTACCAACCCCTCGTTTGAATTCGGGAATATTTTTAAAACAGCTCCGTCCGAAGGTCCGTCGTTATTTTTACCCATAAACGGTTTAACGACCGTCCTGGCGCCTACTTCGTGGTCGTACATTCTTACCCAATACTCTTTTGAAGCTATATTCGGTCTTTTAAGAAGATTTTTTATCGATTGAGCAATATCTTCGTCTATAAATTCAACTTTTTTTTCTTCGTTATTTTTCCACTTTGCTTTCAATTTGTATTTCGGAACGCCGTTGTGTAAAAAATTCATACTAACCGAAGATATTCTCTCTCCGTTATAGAAACATTCGAACAGTCCGTTTTCGGTAAATTCTCCAATCGCGGTAGATTCTACGTCTCTTAATTTTGACAATTCCAAAAAGTCGTCGATTTTATCCTTTGGAACCGAAACGGTCATCCTCTCCTGAGCCTCGGATAAAAGTATCTCCCATGGTTTCAATCCCGAATATTTTAAAGGACACTTTTCTAAATATAGAACGGCGCCGTTAGTAAAAGTCGCCATTTCGCCGACAGAACTGGCAAGCCCCCCCGCTCCGTTATCAGTCAATCCTGAATACAAATCTTTATCGCGGGCTTCTATGATAAAATCTACCATCTTCTTTTGAGTTATCGGGTCCCCGATCTGTACGGCGCTCGTCGGACTTTTTTCAGATAAATGATCGGACGAAAAAGTCGCGCCGTGTATGCCGTCTTTGCCTATCTTTCCGCCCACCATAACGATCAAATCGCCGCTTTTTGTATATTTCTCGTAAGAATCTTTTCCGTTCACCTTTAAAGGAAGCAATCCGCCCGTTCCGCAAAAAACCAAAGGTTTGCCCAAAAATGAATTATCAAACGATATAGAGCCGTTGACCGTCGGAATTCCCGACTCGTTCCCGCCGTCCTTGATTCCGCGATGCACTCCTCTAAATATCCTCCTCGGATGAAGAAGTCCGTCGGGGACCTCTTTATTATCTATAAAAGGATCGCCGAAACAAAAAACGTCCGTATTAAATATCGGATACGCCCCTATTCCGGTGCCAAGAATATCTCTATTTACTCCTACTATACCCGTCATCGCGCCGCCGTATGGATCGAGAGCCGACGGGGAGTTATGCGTCTCAACCTTGACGCAATAAGCCCACTCGTCGTTAAATTTGACCACGCCCGAATTATCCTTAAAAAGGGATAACAAATCGTCTCTTTTTCCTTTTATAATTTCGGCCGATTTTTTTATATAGGTCTTAAAAAGCGAGTCTATTACTTTAACCTCGCCGCAGTTCTCATAGGTAATCTCGGCGGCGAATATCTTGTGTTTGCAATGTTCCGACCAAGTTTGAGCAAAAAGTTCCAACTCTATATCGGTCGGATTATCCGGAAGGTCTTTTGCTTTTCTTTCAGATTTTATTTTTTCATCTCTATAATAATCCCTAATCGTCGTCATCTCCTCGAGCGACAACGACAAAATCCCCTCCCTCGATATCTTCATAAGCTCTTCGTCCGAAACCTCAAGATTTACGACCTCGTAGGGTTTAATTTTTTCGGCTGTCTCAAAATTAAATTTATAATCTATACTCTTTTTTGCGTCGGTCCTATAAAATATGTAGTAATCTTCGATCAAAGTATTGCATAAAACTTTGGAAGCAATCAACTCTATATCATTTTTTTTGATATTCCCCCTGAAAAGGTAAAGAGTTGAAGATTTCACGTCGTTCTCTTTTACGTCTCTTTTGAGAATATATTCCATCCCCTTGCTCGCCGTTTTTCCAACGTTGTCCGTAACGCCGGTTTTGTAAGCGACCTCGATAGCGAAATCATATTCTTCTTCGGTTAAATGATGAAATCCGACAAAACTATTTTGATAGACTTTATCGCAAAAAAGAGAGTTTCGTAAAGTTAAAATCTCGTCGTTACTAAAATTTCCCTGAAAATTATACGCTTCTACAATCCTAATATCGTCTACTTTAAGCCCCAAATCCTCCTCAATTATCAACTCTATTCCCCGGGCTTTGCCATCCTCGCTCGCCGACTTGCCGCAAATTTCTACTCTGTTAAACAATACGTCCTCCGCAATCTGTCCGTTATATCGATTTGAACCATTTATTTTTCGCCCTTATATTAACTTATATAAAGGAAAATTTCAATTAAAAAATTAAAGAATTACGCGCCCCATCAGTTTTTTGGGGAGGGAAAATTCGACGCATATGCGACTCGATGCGACGCTCCCCGACAAAATTTGACGCATATGGAGCTGTATGCGCGCCAAATAAAAAAAGCGCCATATGCGTCAATATATTTTTTTGACACATCTATGGTAAAAGTCAACGATAATCTTTGTTTTTTTTTAACATTTTAATCTATCGTCTATAAATACA
>MWDO01000047.1 GCA_002070605.1 Spirochaetes bacterium ADurb.Bin133 | reverse complement strand
TCTTGAACTTATTAGTAAGAAATTGAGGATCGATAAATTGAAAAACGACTTTTTGGATAAAATGACACAACTGTTAAATATCGCCGCTCAAAAACAGCTATTATACGAGCTCGTAATCGAAAATTATCCCAAATACGCATATTCTACGTAAAATTATTTATTTTCCCCCCAAAAACTTACGGGTTGCGGTTTTTGAAACGACTTTATTGATTTTTAACATCGGAATAATTATTGAATTTTCGTTTTCATACTTTTCGCCTATTATTCGAAAGCCAAATTTTTCATAAAATTTAACCGAGTCTACTTTTGCCAATAAAGAGTGTACGGGAACGTTTTTATAATATTTTGTCATGAAGGCGAATAATCTCCACCCTATTCCTCTCCCGCGATAATCTTTTCTTACTCCGATTTTATCGTAATAAACGTAATTTTCGCCGTTAGAAAGCGTCGTGATAAATCCGATTACCGCGTCGTTATGATAAGCTAAAAGTATCTTATGGGAATTGGTTAATATTTTTTCCATAGAAGACTGCGAATATCCGCATTGTATATAAAGTTCTTGAAAATCCGGACGATTAAAATTCACATTTTCTTTTTTAAAAGCTATTTCAATTTTTTTCATACCTATTCCGAAGATATTTTTTTTTGACATCTCCTGCGTCCGGAAATGTGTAAAGCGCTATTTTGATTATCGGTAAACGGATATTAAATCTTTTACTCTAGAAAATTAATTTTTTTCAAATCTTTAAATAATTTTGATATAGATTTTTCCAGATTTAAATAAGCGCTCCCGATGAAATTGGCGATTACTCTTTCGTCGGTCGTTATTTCGATGGGCAAACCTATGAGCGTCGTTACTCTTTTTAGAGAGCTTATTACCGCAAAATTATCCGTATAACGATACAAAAAATCCGAATAAGCTAATTTTTTGGTAAATTCGATAAATTTGTAGGAATCAAAATTTTTCAAGTTTAAAAATATTCCGACAATATCGTTAAAATCAAAGTCCTTGTATGAGGAATAGAATTCTTTTGCGATATTAGGGTATTTGATTAGCAAGTAACGGTCGATTAATATTTCAAGTAAAATATGAGCGTAATAGATCGCAATATTCTCTTCTCCGCTTGCTTTAAGATATTCTACCTGAATAAAATTTACTTTTTCTTTGAAGAAGTCGGATTTGTGAAAATATTTATCGAGATTTAAGTGTAGTTTTACGCCGTTTATAAGCGATTCGGTTTTATCGTCATTAATTTCGATTTCTGAAATAAACCTTTCCGACAATCTTACGCGGCTGTTATGAAGTCCCAAAACGTCGGGAAGAGTCAACCCGATATTCAAGTAGTTGTCGTCCTCGTTTCTATGCAAATAGTAATGACTTAAGAAATTCATGTTTTATCCTTAATTACGCGAGATGACAATTCGTCAGTTTTTTGGGGAATAATAAATAATTTACTAATCAAAAATATTTGTTTCATATGCGTCCATTTCTCCCTAAAATTCTATGCGTCATATGTGTCAATTCACTTGCGTCGTTTCATCTATGGTAAAAGTCAACGATAATCTTTATTCTTTTTGAATAAATTAAACTCCTCAAAAACAATCTTTCATTGTACTTAACCAAAACTTGGTTCAATTATAACCGCTTTAGCAGATTTAATCAATATTTTTACCTTAACATCATATGCGTCGAATTTTTTTGACACATATGGCGCAATTTATTTATCGAGGAGCGCTACGCCGCATATGCGTCGATTGTTTAAAACAGTAGGTTGCGCCCGCTGTTTGTCGGTATCATATGTGTCAATTTATTCGTCGGGGAATAGCCGCGGCGGCTATGCGACCCATATGTGTCAAATTTTTTATTCCCAATAACCCGCCGGAGTACTTTTTTCTATTATTCCTTTGATTTTTAATAAAATTAATAATAACATAGCTCTAGTAACGAATAGCGCGTATTGAAAGGCGATAAAGTTCCTACGCGCGTCGACTATCGGGAGCCGTCGAATGCATAATGGAAACATAATTATAGAAGAGCTTGATTTCTACCCCCTAAACCGAAAAGGTAATGTCAGGATTTATATACCGGAAAACGTCGATATTAACGATTTGACGATCAGATATCCGGTTATTTATATGCACGACGCGCAAAACCTTTTTAGCGAAGAGACGAGCGCGTTTGGAATGTCTTGGAACGTACATAAGGGGCTGGACGATTTGGTCAAAAAAAACGCCATCAAAAAAACCGTCGTCGTTGGAATAGACAACGCAGGCTCTATGAAAGGCAGACTCGACGAGTACTCGCCTTGGGTAAACGACAGCCTGAGCAAATATAAAGACTCGCTTGGAGTAAATAGCGCGGGGGGACTCGGCGGAGATTACGAACAATTTATCATAGAACATCTCGTCCCCTACATAGAAGATAAATACCCCGTAGCCAATAATAAAGGCGAAAGAGCCGTCGGAGGCAGTTCGATGGGGGGTCTTATATCGCTATATATAGGTCTAAAAAATCAGGATATATTTTCAAAAATACTGTCGATGTCTACGGCGGTTTGGTTCGCCGAAAAAGAGACTCTCGATTTTATCGGAAAAATAGATCCGGCGAAAGAGACAAAAATATATTTGGACGTAGGCGACGAAGAGACAAGTTGCGCAAGTTTAAAGGAGTTTCCTCAAATTTACATAGACGGTCAGAAAAATATATACAAAACTCTTATCAAAACCGGATTTAAGAAGAAGAACGTCAAGGCGATATACGATAAAAACGCCGCGCATAACGAAATTATGTGGGCTAAAAGATTCCCCAAAGCGATTAGTTGGCTCTTTGGTTAATAAACAGAATATTTTCTCTTTCTAATATATACTTGTAGATGTAATAACTTTTCATCACTTTTCGGATATAGTTTCGCGTCTCTTCTATCGGGATTAGTTCGTATATCAACTCTTTTGGAAAAGCCTTATAAGTTCTATACCATTGGCGCGTTCTTCCCGGACCGGCGTTGTAACATGAGAGTATCAACGGTAAATCGTCAAAAAAATATCTCAGATGATTGAGATAATAACTCCCCATATTGATATTATCTTCAGCCCGGGTAAGCTCGAAAGACTTAATCTTAATCTTATCGGCTATGAATTTGCCCGTCTCCGGCATTATCTGCATCAATCCCACGGCGTTCGCCCGCGAAACGACGTCCTTTTGATATCTGCTCTCCTCTCTCATAACCGCGTAGACCAAAGCCGGATCTACGTTGTGAACTTCCGAATAAGTTTTAACAAAATCGTAAAAATGTAGAGGATACATATCCTTAAAGTCGTTGTAAGTTATGCCGTCGTAATTTATTCCGTAAAAATCCTCGTTTCTTTTTATCGCGTATTTGACTGCGGAATAGTAATCTTCTCTATTCTGATAGTATTTAAAAAGTTCGTTGTCTATAATGTATTTTTCAGATTTTGAAATATCCGACAAATCGTAACTATCAATATCTTCTCTAAGATCAAATTTTAATAAAATAGCGACTTTTTTAAGAATTTCTTTGCCTTTAGCGGATATTTCTTCCAGTTTAACGCCTTTTCCGAAAGGAATATTTTTAATTCCCCCATCGATATTTAATATTCCGTAGCTAAAGTTATATTCCGATAGATAGTTTAGCCATTTTTGCCTATTTTTTTTATCAATAAGATACATTGTATAGAAGAAAGAAGTCCTATCGTAATAACTCATCGATTCAAAATCAATCTTATCTACAAAACGCAAAAATATCTCCGTTTTTTTCTGATATATAGCGCTTCTAACGGCAAGATTTAACAACGAACGCGCATGAAAGCTGTTCGCATAGTCGTTATGAAAACTTATAACTTTTTCAAGCCAATCTGCGGAAAACCCGTTTTTGTGATATAAAATTTTTTGTCTCAAATTATAGTTAATATAACCGCTTTCGTTTTTAAAATCGGCTAACGTCGCCTCGTAATGAGGAATAGCGACTTTATGCCCTTCTCTGTTATATATCTCTTCCAGAATAAAAAATCGCGTCCACCCCTGCTTTGAGCCGTATATTCGCGTTAATTCGTTAAAATACGCCGAGCGAGATCCCAAATCAATCGATATTTTCTTAATAATCTTCATCTCATCGGGACAGATAACTTTTTGAAGAATATTGCCTAATTCGCTTGTAAATCCCGCCGAGTCTTTATTGAAATAGAAAAAAAGCGATTTCATAAGAAAAGCGTTCTTGGTCAGTTTCTCGCAGTTATATAAGCGCCTCTTAAACTCGTCGGAATACAACTCCTTCCCCAACGAGATCAGGTATCTATTTAACTTTGCGACGTTTTTGTCCGTAAAAAAATCGCTATCGTTTTTAGCTATATCGTTTAGGATTCCCAATAATTTTAAATCCGGAGGAATGTCTTCAAAATATTCAAACTTCTTACCCGTCGCGTAATTTTTTAGAAATTTTTTATATTTTTCGTCAATGAAAAGTTCGTATTTTTTTATAGCTTTTTTGAGAGTCCCAAATTTTGACTCGTCGATATATGTAAATATCAAAAGCCGAATAGCTTCGTTTTTAAAAATCCCGCCGGTCTCAATCGCCTTATTGATAAGGTAATAACCGTTAGTATCGATTCCAAAATTCTTGATATAATAGCGAGCTAGCGGATAATAATAATCAATATTTCTTAATCTATATTTTTTATCGGCGACGACGCCAATATCAAAGCCGCTCGATACTGCGTTCTCGTTTTCTTTTATAATTTTCAATACGCTTTCAACTACGCAGTCGTCGCTCTTACAAGAAAAAACCGGCGTAATAAATAAAAATACGACTAATAACCTTTTTCCCACCGCCCCGCTCTTATTTAATATAATTCTTACTTTTACAAGATATAATAATAATAGATAAATATAAAGTTCTTTTACAAAATATATTGGATGTTTTAAGGATATTATTGTAATATAGTTTATGTAAAATGCGGGTAATTATATTTTTTATTTTTTTTAAAATATTTATTGACTAATTCCAATACGCTCTCCTATAATACTAATAAGATAAGCCGTAGGCGCCGAAGGGATTTTGATGAAGAAAAAAAGATCGTTTAAGATACAATGGCAACTTTTGACTCTCATATTGCCCCTTACCATAATACCATTCGTCGCGCTGGTAATGGTTGCGTCGGCGCAGATTTTCAACCATCTTGAACTCAGAAGCGCGAATTATTACGGCGCGCTCCTTAAACAAGTAGCTAATAATATAGATTTTGTTTACGAGCAATACGGCAGGGTCTTAAATAACATTTTTAACAACGCCGAAATTGTTAAAGGATTGAACGCGCCTCCTCACGCCAATAAAAGAGAAGAGATTAGGAACGACGAAAATATTGTCGGAAACGATTATATAAAGGGAAGACTTAGAGAGATGGTCGAAGAGAAGATCGACGGGCACGTTATGCTGATACAGCTAGACAGAAAATCTTTATTAAGCAGAACCGACTACAAAATCCACTACGCTTCCAATATGTCCTACTTGAGTTTAACGGGAAACATTGAGAGGTTGATATTAGACCCTCTATTTATACAAATAAAAAAAAATAACGATATAAAGATGATTTTAGGTAAAACCGAGGGAAAAGTTTTCTCAGGTTATGAAGTCGATAAAAGACCCGTTATATTATTCCCTTATTACCCCGTCCCGCCTGAAAAACCCGAGGATACGTTCTCGAAATTTGTTCTTGTTTTATTGAATTCGGATTTTATACCGAAATTTTATCAAGATATAGAAGAACTAAAATACGGAACTTTGTACATTCTTGATCAAAACGACCAAATTCTATCGTTCAACCATCCAAATTCCGGCAACGATTATTACGAATATAATAAGGAAAACGGCAAATATATTTTAGGCGCCGATAAACGGTACGATTCATACGAAAAAATGGGATTTAATGAGTATCAATTGTTAAATACGGACGACTCGATATTAAAAAATGAAGACGTTCTGAACATTCTGAAAGATCTTTCCAACGACAATTACAATATGGAAGAAGACCCAATTTATACCGACTACAAAGGAGTTTCGTATTTAACTATTACTGAAAAATCAAAGTTTTCGCAATGTAAATTTATCTATTTCTTACCCGCATATCAGATACGCAAACCAATTTACGGCATTATCGGCTTAATTGTTATCATCGCATGTTTTACGGTCATATTAGTCGCAATTATAAGCTATATTTTCAGTAGAAATCTTACTAAACCGATCAAAACGCTCGATTTAGCTTCTACGGAGATATCTAAGGGAAACTACGACGTCAATTTTGATATAACCGCCTCAAACGAGCTCGGCAATCTTTCAAACAGTTTTAAAAAAATGGCTTCTGAGATAAAATCCCAAACGGAGGAGTTGAAGGAGGCAAATCTTAGGTTGCAAAACTTAGATAAAATCAAGAATCTGTTTTTCAACAGTCTTAGTCATCAACTAAGAACCCCTCTAAACCATATACTGGGATATAACGAATTTCTTCTAAAAAACGCATACGACCCTCTATTCGACCTCCAGGATATAAGCGAGGAGATTATCGATATCTTAGAATCTTCCGGTAAAGAAAAAAGCGGCGATATTATCGAGTATATTAATAATTTCAACGACAATTTTTTCTCAAAAAATGTTTCTATTTATAAGTATTTTTTGGACGGTCTTAAAGAAAAAGTTCAATTTATCGACGGCGAAGATAAAGAAAAAATATCCGAATTAATAGCCGATATGGACGCTCAAATCGAAAGCTATCCGGTAAAAGTCAAGTCCTGCTACAAAAGCATAAACAATTCGGGAAAAAATCTCCTCGATATTATCGACAATTTCTCGGAATTATCAAAGATGGAGGCGATGACCTCTCAAGTTAAAAAAGACGAAATTTTTATAGACAAGTTTTTAAACGTCGTAATCGACGAGTCTATGTCGATATTAAAAGATTATAAAAAAGAAGATGTTTTAACTATTGCAAAAGAGATTAATTATGACGGCAATATTTTCATCGATACGTTTAAAGTTAAAACGATATTGTTGAATTTTATTTCAAATTCGATAAAATTCTCCGAAAAAGGCAAAATAATTGTAAAATTTGAAAAAATAAACGGTAAATATATCTTTTACGTCTCAGATCAAGGCGCCGGTATAAAAAAAGAAGATTTCGATATAATATTTACAGAATTCGGCAGAACCGCCGACGCCGTAAATATCGAAGGAACCGGTCTGGGTCTCGCGCTGTCGAAAAAGATAGCCGAGCTCTTAAACGGCGATATAACATTCAACACCGCGTACGGCGAAGGTTCCGAGTTCAAGCTTACAATTCCTAATAAGGAGAAAGAATGACGAAGAAAAAAGAGCGATTTTATAGAATCAAATGGCGTCTTCTCGCTATAATGCTTAGTATCGCTATCGTTCCTCTGCTTATCGTCGTTACATTCAGCTCGATTTATATGACTTCTAAGCTTACAGACAATAGTAAAAAATATTATTCGACGTTAATAAATCAAGTCGCGAGTAATATAGACTTCGTTTACGAACAATACGCCCGAACGCTCACAAATATACTAAAAATAAAGAACGTCGCCGACGGGCTTGCTCATCCGAAGTTTGCAAGCAAACAAGAAGAGATAGAGATAGATAAAAAAATAATCGGAGACATAAATACGCCCGGCGGTCTTAGGGAAACCGTTGAAGAAAAAATAGACGGCTATTTTTTTATAATCGAACTTGATAAAGAATCGCTTATACAAGAATCAAAAGTAGTAATACATACTACTACAATGAGCAACCAAATTCGTCCCAACGAGGTCGATAATATCATAAGCGATCCTCTGTTTTTAAAATTAAAATCAGACAACTCCCTTCGAATGGTTATCGGCAAATTTCAAAAAAATACGCTCTCGGGTCTAAACGATACCCGGCCCGTATTGATATACCCGATATATATGAATCCTCCCGAAAAACCGTCGGATACGTTTACAAAATTTATAATGGTTTTACTTAACGAAGATATAATGCCTAAATTCTACTACGATATAGAAGATATAAAGTACGGAACGCTCTATATAACGGATCAGGACGGCAATATTCTCAACGCAAATCACCCGTCCGTTTCAGATTATTACAGTTATGATTACTACAAACGTAAATACCTCCTCGAAGACAACAAAAAATACGATAAATATGAAAAAATGAGTTTTTTTGAATATACGCTTCTTAATACCGACGAAAAAGTTTTGAATTCTTTAGATTTCGAATTAATATTTAACGATTCTGAGAGAGAGAATAACAATAAGTTTTTCATTAAGCGCAACAAGGTCAAATACCAACTATTCGCGTCCATGGCCCCGACGTCGAATTGTAAATTGATATATTTATTTCCTGTATATCAGTATTACAAAACTATAATACCGGTTATAATTTATCTTTCAGTAATAATCGTCGTTAGCGCCGCTCTTTTGGTAGTAATAAGTCTGGCGATCAGCGGAAAAGTTACTAAGCCTATCATAGAGATCGCCGACAATCTTAAGATCATAACCGACGGAAACGTAAACGTTCCGGAGCTGAAAAAAACTCAAAACAACGAAATAGGAATATTGGTAGACGGTTTCAATCAAATGGCGGGGTTTATCAGAAAATATACAAATTATTTGGAAGAGTTGGTATCTGAACGAACTAAAGAGTTGTTGCGCTCAAATGAAGATTTGAAATCGGCAAACGAGAAGCTAAAAGAACAGAGCGAATTCAAATCAAAATATCTTGCCAATATGAGTCATGAAATAAGAACGCCGCTTAACTCGATGATAGGGAATAACGAGTATCTATTGCGAAGCCCTAAAAGTCTCGCTTTTAATTTGAGCGAAATTGCCGAAGAAATTCTCGAATTAATCGAGGAGGAAGAAGACGAGCATATCAAGGAGTTAAAGGAATTTTTGAAAGAATTTAACGAACTGGTTTTGCAAAAAAGCGACGCCGATTTGTCGGATTTCTTTGTAAAAAAATTAATTAATATTTTTTTCAATATTAAAAATTCATACAAAAGCGAAAAACTTGTCAATATAGAAAAATTAATCGAGGAAACTTCTGATACATACTATCAAGAAAAAGTTATTCAAATAAAAGCGTTGGCAAACGCTAACAAGAACGGTAAATATCTTTTGGATTTAATAAACTCTGTCCTAGACATATCAAAAATCGAAGCCGGAAAAATAGAACTTACGCTCAAAAAAGTCAATCTACAAAATTTTATGAACGATCTTTACTCAAACGCCGTCGCTTATCAAAAATCTAAAAATAAAGAGCGCTTGATAATAACCAAATCTATACAAAATATCGATAGAGAGAGTTATATTTTCGACGAATTAAAGATTAAGCAAGTTATGTTAAATTTAATATCTAATTCTATAAAATTTACTGAAGAAGGGGAGGTCATAATCGAAGTTACTAGCAGAGACAATTACCTGGTATTTGGAGTAAAAGACTCCGGAGTGGGCATAAAAGAGGAGGAGATTGGGTCTATTTTTAAAGAATTTGGGAGAACTTCCTCGACAAAAAATATTGAGGGAACCGGTCTGGGATTAGCGCTTTCAAAAAAGTTAGTCGAACTCCACAAAGGTAAGATTGAGATGTCGTCTGTTTACGGTAAAGGAACAAACTTTTTTGTTTATCTGCCTATAATTTAATAAACTCGGGAATAGGCAATATAAATTTTTATAAAATTTGTATTTTATAAAAATTTATTGTAAATTGTAAGTAGAACTTTAGATAAAAATTTTTAGATAATATATCGTTTTTTAATTTAGTCGTCAGGAGGACTTATGGCAAAAATTTTGATAGTAGACGATAAAAAAGAGAACAGAGAGGTGCTCTTAAATTTTTTTAGGTTTTTTGGAAGAAAAGCTCCCATAGAGATTGACGAAGCGGCAAGCGGTAAAGAAGCGGTTGAGAAAGCGTCGACTAGCAAACCGGATCTGATATTAATGGACGTCAATATGGAAACAACTTACGCGGGTCTCGACGCCACCAAAGAGATAAAAACTAAATATGGAAAAGATATTAAAATATGGGCGGTTACTTCTCAAGCTATGAAAGGTTACGAAGACGAAGACAGCGACGAAGCAAAATGTCTAGCCGCCGGTTGCGATAAATATATATCCAAACCTTTTGATCAAAAAAAGATGCTATTCGAGATTTCCGACCAATTAGATATTCCGATTCCGGATAGAGTGAGAGAGACGTTTAACGAATAATCCAATCTTACAAAAAAAACAGGGAGGTTTCATTAAAGATTCCGCCCCGTTTTATACGGCAAGGAGATAACTATCTCAAAAAGTCCATTAAACTTGTTCTCGCTAATCTAGCCAAACTGGAAAGAGCCGCTTTATGGGCAAAATCGAGCGCTTTCAGTTCGGTTATAGCTTCCGCCAGATCGATATCTTCCGTTTTGGTCAAAGCTTCGGTATATACAATTTTATCGTCGGTATGACGCGTCGTTAAATATTCGAGTCTGTTGTCCTTAGCGCCCGTCTCCGCCATATTATAAGTAAGGTTCGATATTGCAAAGTCCAGCGCCCCCAAGAATTTTCCGCCGATATCCTCGCTGTTGTTATGGATCATCGCGTCTCTCAATCCTATGAGCGTATCGAAGATCGATCCGCCGAATACCGTCGCGTCCGGATTAATATTCTCCGGTCCCATCGGTCTTCCTCTCTCCAAAATTCCGAGGTCTTGCAGCAGAGTCCCCCCTTCGATATCGGCTAACTCCGGTTTATGGGGCTTAGTAGTAGTAAGTATCATACCGCCGTTAACTATATCTATCGAAGCGTTTATTGCGGCGTTTGAACGGTTAATCTTATCCATAACGGCGTAGGCGTTGTCGCCCTCTTTGAATTCTATCTTTATCCCGTCGATAAGAATATTCTGATCTCTGGTCAATCTGAAATTCGCCGTATTGATCGGAGAGTATATCTGGAAATTCTCCGCCCAATATATCTCGGAGCCCGGCTTGGATACGCCGATATACTCTCCGGCGTCGATTTCTCTCAAATGAACTCCGTTATCGCCTAAGTACTTCACTTTCGTTATCATAGGACCGCTCATCCCTCTTACCGCCCCTTCCAACGCTTCGAACGGCTTGGTATATTTCTGAAAACCGCTGAATAAGAAATCCCCTTTAAATTTGGTATTGGAGTCTAGAATTACTTGCCTTAAAAGTTGATCTATCTCTATAGCCATACTCTTTCTATTCTCTTCGGTATATATTCCGTTAGCCGCTTGAACGGCAAGCTCTCTCGCCCTTTGCAGTATCTGAATGGATTCGTTAAGTTTGACTTCCACTAATCCCCTCTCAGCCTCCGCGTCGCTAATATTTCTTATATATTGGTCAATTTTGTGAATTTTGGTATGATACGTCATCGATTGAGTAACGTCCACTACGTTTTCGCGGGGCAATCGGTTCTTTTTCCCCGTATTGATCTGATTATTGACCTTATCCATACTGTACTCTCTATTCCGCAGATGAAAAACGCCGTTATCGTTAATAGTATTTGAACTTATTCTGTTTATACTCATACTTTACTCCTTTCAAATCTTATGAAAACCTTTGAGAGCTTTACGGCGCTCGCGGGCTCTCTTTCTTATTTTATCCCAATCTAAAAATCAGGGTCTCGATCATTTTATCCATTTCTGTCATTATCTTCGCCGTCGCGTTGTATCCGTGCTGGAATTTTATCATATTCGCGAACTCTTCGTCGATATTTACGCCGCTTATTGATTTTCTTATATTTTCAAGATTTCTGACCAAAATCTCGGCGCTTTTTAATCCCTTCTCCGCCCGACTCGATCGCGCTCCGATATCGGAAATGACAGCTTCAAAATATTCGGTAAAAGTAACCGACGAACCTATCATCGTCTTTTCATGTTTAATACTTAATATTCTCAGAGCGTTCCCCGAATCCCCGACGCCGTTTGAAACGTCCGCGACGCCGTCTCCGTCCGTATCGATACCGCTTGCCGCGGCGATATACGAATCGTCCGACAATATTCTATCCTCGACTTTCATATAAGCGGAAGGATGAATTTGAGGCGCGACAGCCCAAGCGGCGTTTGCGGTAAACCTCTCTATCTGATCGATATTCTCCCAATTATACGCCCCGGCGGCGCCGCTTTCGTTTAGTATTCCGGTATAGCCGGTCAAAAACATTCCGTTGTCCTCAAGATTTCTGATAACGAAGTCGGGGTTCTCTTTATCTAACTGATAGTCCGCTTTAAGCGTAAATTGACCGTTTGCGTTGATAAAAGCCGATACTCTCGCTTCCGAATCGTTTATTCTTCTTATGACCGCTCCAAGCGTATCGGTATCGTAATAATTTATCGCGACTCCGTTTATATTCATTTCGCCTGCAATACCGATCTTGTCGTTAATATCCATTTTATTTGTTCCGGATACTCTAAAAATATAAGTCGAATCGTCCGCGCCGTCTCTGTTTCTGTCAAAATTACCCATCGCGTCGGTAGTAAAAGGAAACTCGACAAAGAAATTATTACCTATCTTGCCGTTTGCGCCAAATCCGTTCCTGTGATTATCGTTTACGAGGTCCGTAACGTTTGCCGCAAAAGAGTCGATCTTCTTTATCTCAAAATACAGGTCTATATCTCTAAGGTCTACCAATCCCGCCAGCTCGCCGCCGCGAAGCGCAAGTTTTTCGCCGTCTTTCCAATAAATATCGTAATATCCGTCGTTATCGGCTTGCGATACCAGTTGAAGCTCTTCAAACTTACCGCCTTGAACGAAATGCCGCCCTCCGATAAAGATTATCAATTCGTCCTTATCCTCTCTGCTTATCTGTATATCGGCAAGTTTGGAGAGCCTGTCGATATGTCTGTCTCTTTCGTCGAGTAAATCGTTGGGATTATCGCCGACGGCTTCGCTTTTCAATATTCTCTCGTTAAGATCGGCGATTTTTCTGCCGAGCTCGTTAGTTTCGCGGACTTTATTTTGTATCTCAATATCTACGTTGTTTCTGATGTCGGTAAATTGGTTGAAATGCGATCTTACGCTATGAGTCAGAATGTTAGCTCTCTCGATCAGCGTAACGCGAGCCGCTTTCTCGTTGGGATGATTTGATAGATCGCCCCACGCCGACATAAAGTCGTCGAACGTCGAACGCAAAGTCGCCGATAAAGTAGAGTCGTTATATATGGAAGGTTCCGAATAAACAAGTTCCACCTGTTCGAGATATTTGCTTCGAACTTCGTAATAGCCGAGATCTTTATTCTCAAATATCAGTCTGTTATCGACAAGCGAATCCCTTATTCTTGTAATATTAAGAACGGTAGTCCCCTGTCCTATCTGCCCGGGGGTATTCTCTCTGGTCATATCCGGCATAAAAATTTGCTCGTAAGCGTTGAAGTTCACGACCTGTCGGGAATACCCCTCGGTATTTAGATTATTCAAATTATGTCCCGTTATATTTAGAGCCGTCGTATGACTAATCAGCGACCTTTTCCCCATCTCTATACCGTGAAAAGTTGATACCATAAATTCCTCCTTAACGCTACGCTAATCTATTTAGGACTATCGATCTATTGTCAAAAATCATACTGTTTTTGTTAAGATCTTTTTCATAAGTCTCTTTTCGCCCTTTTTTGTTATATAATTTTTCAAATTTCTGTTTAACTACAAAGAGATTATCGTTTAACAATCTGGCGTTGGTATTTTCCACCTCTTTATAGCCCGCTATCAACTCTTTTATCTCTCTTTTAAGAGTTTGTATATCCGAATTCGAAAAATTATTCGTTAGTTTAATAATATTAACCAACTCTCCGTCTTTTTTATTTATAAAGTCGGCTATCTCTTCCATCTCGTTTGCAATGGCGAATACTTCGTTCCAGTTCCGCTTTAATATCGCCTCCTGTTTCCTGACGGATAATAGAGTCAGTTTTTTTAAAATTAACATAAAACTTGCTAAAATTGATTTTAATTGAATTAAATGATTTGCTTCAGGCGCCATCCTTGGCCTCCTTTTTTTAAAAATTTAGAACACCGGTAATAATTTCGGAATTATAAAATTTTTCTTTAGGCTTTTTTCGAAGTATAAGCGCTTTTTTTAAATTTATCGGCTATGACGGTAAGGTAGGCGGCGTAGGTATTGGTGTCGTCGATCACTTTATATAAGTCGTCGATCATAGCGAGGAGCTCGTTTAGACTATATTTTTGAGCGGAGATTAGACTGTTAATTATTATCGCCTGCGAATTGAGATTCTCGGTAGCTTCGTATATCTCTTGCGTCCTAACTTGCTGATATTCCGTCGAGCCTTTTATCTCTTTGGACAGTTCGTGTATCTGTTCGATAATGTCCTTCGTGTCGACGACGCTTTTTGTCTGTTGATTGATGCTGTCCGATACCGAATCTATAACCTCTATAGTGTTGTGTATAGCCTCTTTGATCTGACTTACGCCGTCTTTGGCTATTTCAGAATACATTTTGCCGCTTTTCATCTCTTCAAATATCGCGTCTACAGTTTTCTTAATTATTTGAGTCGCTTCTGCGGAAGATTCGGACAACTCCCGTATCTCGTCGGCGACGACCGCAAATCCCAGCCCGTATTCGCCGGCGTGAGCCGCCTCGATAGAGGCGTTCATAGCGAGAAGGTTTGTTTGAGCGGCAATCTTCTTTATAATGGTTACAGAATTCTTTATACTATTTACCGATTTATCCAGACCTTCCATAAAGGTAACGATTTTATCAATTTTTTCTATACCGTCTTTAGTCGTATCTTCAAGATTCTGAGTTATATTTTTAGCGGTTTTGGAGTAGCTCTCCATATTCTTACTCTCTCTCAAAATCGATTGGTTCTGTTCAAAAAGAGAGCTGATATTGTTAAACAAAACTGTAAAGTTCTCTTTGGTTTTGCTAAACATCGTTCTGGTATCGTCGAGCCCTCGAGCTCCAATTTCGATCGACTCCCCTTGCATCCCCAAAGCCGTATCGAGGTTTTCCGAGACGCCGCGCTGCTGATCGATACCGTCTTTGACCTTTGCCGATTCGACGTATAAACGCGCCATTTTCTCGATAAGCTCGCCGGAAAAGCGCTCGACGTTCGATATTAAAGCGCTGAAATTCATATTTAATTGAAGATATAGTCTGCTTAGTTTTTTAAAATCGTCCGAATATTTGACGCTTAGAACTACGTCGGTTTTCCCCTCGGCTAGCGCCGAAAAAGCTTCGACGACCTTTTTAAATCTTTGAGAATAGACAATCAAAATATACAAACAAATCGCAAGATAAGAGATTAACGCCGCGACGTCAAAGACTATTGAAAGAGTTCCAAGCGGTTTGACAAAAAATTTCGAAAAAACAGCCAAATTAAATATAACCGATATAAATATTACAATCTTCTTGTAATGCAAACCTTTAAAGAAAAACAAGGAAAAGACGACGAAAAAGAGGCTTAATATATGCATTGATAGCAAAAATTTAAAATAAAAACCCATTAATTATATATATCCTTATTATTTACTCGTTTAGGTATTATAGAATAATAAATTAAAAAGTAAATATAATTATCAAACAAAACGGTTTGTTTTTGTAAAATTGTTATAATTTGTTGAGTTATTTACCCATTAGATATATAATTATACTGTGAAAAACAGGAAAATAAAACTTTTTATTGAAATCTCGGTTATATTTCTTTTTTGCGTATTGTCGTTGTCTTTTATCTTTGCAGTAAACGTTTTATCTATAAATATTTTGACCCATTCTAAGTCGCAAATTTTTGAAGAGATCGAGAAACTATCGGGATATAAGATAGAATACGATAAAATATCTCCAAATCTTGTCTCTTCGCTTAAAATTTATAACGTAAAAATTAGTTCCGAAGCCGGCGTAACGTCGAAACTTGGAAATTTGGAAATCGCGTACTCCTTAAAGTCCATACTTTCTAAAAATAGAGATCCGTTATCTTTTATTTCTAAGATTAAACTGCGGAATTTTACCTTTGACGGCGAAAAAGAAGAGATCGTCGATATGATAAAACGTTTGCGCTCCCCTCAAAAAAACAAAACGGAAAGTTTGACGGCAAAGCCCGCGCTTGAAAGACTAAAATTTTTATCTGTCGAACTTCCAAAAGGGGATATAACTATCAGAGACGGGAATAAAACGTTATGGGTGAATATAAACAATCTTAAAGTAAAGTTCGACAATAAAATAAACGTGTCGTCGACGGTAAAAGTCAAATTAACCGACGATAAAAATCTCAACGCGCTTTTTTCGTTATTTTTGGACGGAATTATCCGCGATAACGACGGTAAAATAAATACCGACTTTAAATTGTATCTTAACAAAGCGAATATTAATAGAATTTCGCTAAAGAAACAAATTTTATCGTTAAAAACAGACGGTTCGGATATTATTGTCGATAAATTACTTGATAATACCGATTTTAAGTTGAATTTCAGAAAATCCGGATTATCTTTAAACTTTTTTTTGGATATGAACTTAAATAAATCGGAAATAAGAGAGTTAATGACAAATAAAAAGGAATTAATAACGACCGCCGACGCCGGTTATATTCCGGATAGATTAAGAGTTAAATCCGACGTTACCGTCGATCTAAACGATTTATCCGCCGACGGCTATATTGATTCTTACGCTTTTTTCAAAAAGTTAGGACCGATCGGCGCTTCGGAGCTTAAAATCAACGCCGTTATTAATAACAAGACTTTTTTCCTAAACAGAATAGAACTTAGCGGGCGCGAAGGATTGGGCAGGGCGCATATATCCGGAATAATCCCGTTTGACTTAAAATACTTTTCATTTAACCTTGATTTTGACGATTTTATGATATATTCTTTAAAAATAGATTCGCTAATCAAATTATCGATGCGAGGCGGCGATTTAGCGTTAGAAAGCGATTCGTTATCGATAAACGACAATTTCATTACGGATTTTAAATTTTCCGGCAAAACCGATAAAAAAAGAGTTTTACGCCTAAATACGGAGAAGCCGTTTAACGGTTACTACGTCGCCGGAGAGGCGGTTTACGATAAGCGCGACGGTTTTGGGTTTAATTTAACTCATAATTTTGATAATTTTTCCGCCGGTAAAATAATACAATCAATTAATACAAAATTTAAAACCCCTATTTTTTTAAACGGCGAAATCGGTACGGCTTTGCGCAAAGGCGTTTTTACGGCGGACGATTCGAACATTAAGATCGGCGACTTAAAAAACGAATACGCCAATATATCGTTTAATTTTAATAGAGGAACGATAACTTTCAAAGATATAAGTTTATTAGATTCAAAATATAGAGGGGGCGGCTCGTTAAGCGCCGGAACGACGCCGATAAAACTGTCGTTAAATATAGGAAACGGCTCGGACGCCTCTTTTGATATAAAAGGTAAATTTGATAAAAATTTTTTGTCGGTAAACGTAAACGAGTCTTTAGATTTATTTTTTAAACCCCGCGCGCAGACGCTTTCGTTAAAAGCCGACGACTTTGTCATACCGGTAAAACAAGCTCCTTATTCGGTCGTCTGCGATTTTTCGTTAAATTTGGCAAAAAAAACCGTCGAGGAGAACGTCGTAAAGATAAGGAATCTAAAATTATTCAACTCTCTCCCCGGAGAGCTCGAAACCAAAATGAGTATGGCGGGGAATAAGATAAGTCTGAAAGAATTTAAGTATTCGGACGGAATCAACAACATTACCGGAGATATTGCGCAGGAGCTAGACTTATCGGGCGATATTAAAATAAAAGCCGACGGTTTTTTAAGGGACGACAAAAAAAAGGAGTCGTATTCGCTTTCCTTCGCTTATCATAATAAAAAGATAGATTCAAAAATTTATATTACCCACGTCGATCTAGGTAAATTTCTCCCGAACAGCGTAAAGGGATTTGCTAACGCGCGGCTGAGAGTTTACGGCGATATAAAAAATCCGGAAATTGAGTTTGAAGGGGACGTAACGGAGGGCAAGTTGGGTAAATCCGATATGAAGGCGATATTTATAGCAAAAAAAGTCTCGGATCGGATAAATATAAAAAAGATCAATCTTAACGTCGGGGAGCAGAGCGTATATATCAACGATTCTTTTGTAAAATTAAGCGACAAATCCGATAAAGAATTTGAACTAAAAGGGTCGCTTTATCTAAAAAAACTGGGAAAAATTCTTAAAACGGACTATCTTTTCAACGGAAAATTCTCAGATTTTAAAAAGGACGCCGATTTTTCGGTAGATTTAAAACTTGGACCTATCGTATTGGGATACCTGCAAAACGACGCGCCTTTTCTTATAGAAAAATTTCCTGAAATCGGCTTTAAAGCGACTAATAAAAACGGTTATTACAGATTGACGAATACCGGAGAAAAGTTTGTCGACGTCTCTCTAGATAATAATTCGCGCTTTATCGCTACTCTTTTTGATAAAAAAAATAAAATATTTGACGGAAATATCTCTTTTGATAATAAAAACATTAATGGAATTGTAAAATTAGATAAATTCCCTGTTAATATAGTAAAAAAAGTATTATACCCATACGTCGGTATAGAGAACGGAGATCTTGACGGGACAATTAATATAAGCGGATCGGCTAAAAATCCCGAGTTTAGCGGAACGGCGAAGTTGTATTACGGAGTCGTATCTCTCCCCGATTATTTACAGGAAGAGATAAATAATATAACGGGAATTTTGATATTTGATAAGAATAAGATACTTGTAAGCAACGTGAACGGAACAGTAAGAAAGGGGCAGGTACACGGCAACGGCGAGATAGTTTTCAGAGGGTTAAGTTTTGAACAGTATCGCTTTGAGCTCAACTCCAGTCAAGTACCGGCCAGAATCAAGAAGGGACCGGTCGACGCCGTCGCTTTGGGCGAGATAGAAAACTTTATTATTGAGGCTAAAAATTCGAATTTTAACTTTATTGGGGATTTTTTGATCGACAACGCCGAGGTAAATATCAATAATATTACAAAAAGCGGCAAGGTTAAAAGCGAACCTCAACGACTACCGATAAACGTTATATTAAATTTAAAAGCCGGTAAAAAAGTAAAAGTAAATTATCCGATTATCGACGCCACGGTAAAAGAGAACGAAGTTTTTATACTAAAATATGTTGGGAACGAACCGGGAATATATCTCGGCGGAAAACTAGAGATTGAGAAGGGTAATCTCAACTACTTTAATAAGAATTTTAAGATAGAACAGGCGTATATACAGTTTTATGAAGACGAGTATAAAATCAACCCGTTTGTCAGTCTTAAATCTTACTATAGAACGCGGGATAGCAAGGGAAATAATGTGAAGATATATCTAACGATTAACGACAGACTGGCTTCTTTCAAAACCGATTTTTCATCTATACCTTACAAATCTCAAGAGGAGATCGGCAGTCTCGTGGGAGTCGCTTTAGCGTCGAATACCGATACGGCGGAGATTTACTCTTCGGATTTCAAATATTCTACCAACATCGATTCTATAGTCAACTCGACAAACTACTTTGGCAACGCGTTTATATTTAGCCCCTTAGAGAGCGCCGTTAGAAGGATTACGGGATTAGATACCTTTTCCTTGAATACTTCGTTGTTTGGAAATGTTATCAAATCAAACTCCGGAAGCGCTTTATTGGATCTATTAGCCGACACAAACTTGACTTTTGGAAAATATATTACAAACGAGATATACTTCGAGTCTTTAATGGTATTTAAAAAAACTGAGGAGCAGGAAGAGAAGCCGTTTATTCCATTTCCATATCAAAATTATGGATTAAATTTACAATTAATGTTACAATTAGAGTTGCCCTATTTTTCGATAGGCTATACGTTTTTACCAAAGGATTATACAAATTTCCTGAATGCCGATCACAAGGTCTCATTCGAGGCGAATTTTAAATTATAAAAAACCAAAGGATTTTAAATGAAAAAACGAGTCGCTATACTTTTTATCTTTCTTTTCAGTATGTCAATTTTGTATTCGCAAGAGGGAGACTCCGATTCGGGATCGGATATAGAAGGTAAGATTGTCTATAAAGTCATATTTAAGGGGCTTAAGAAGGTTAAATCAAAAGATCTGATAGCCGTCCAGATGTTAAAAGACGGGATGCCTTTCGACGCTTCGCTTATCGATCTCGATTATAAAAGTTTTTTCGAGCTCGACTACTTTGAAGATATAATAGTAAAGACGGATAAAGCTATAGACGATAAGACGGGAGCAGAAATTCCCGGTATGATAAACGTCATATTTGAGTTTATTGAAAAACCGACAATCCGAAAGATACTATTCAAAGGGAACAATAACATACCGTACGGCTACTTGATCGGCGACGTAAAGGTCAAGAAATCAGATTTTCTCAAGAAATCAGTTGTAATTGGAGATATTTACGCATTAAAGGAAAAATATCAAAAAAAAGGTTTTAATTATATAGAGATTGACTACGAAGTATTCCAGAATGAAGAGTTGAAAGCAAAGAATCAGATTGATTTGATTTTTAATATTAACGAAGGGATAGAAACATATGTGTCTGAAATAATATTAACGGGAAATACAAAATTCACCGAATTTACCTTAAAAAACAAGATGAAAACTAAGGAGAGAAAATTCTTAGGGCTTCAAAAAGGGATTTTTGTTCCGGCCGATTTTTATCAAGATATTGAGGATATGAAAAAGTATTACAAAGATAACGGCTATTATCAAGCGGAAATAGTTGAACCCGAGATAAACAGATACGAAATTGAAGAGGAAGGTATAAAAAAAGAAATAATCAAGATTACTATCAATATAATAGAGGGAAAACAGTATAAATTTGCCGGTATGGAGATAGAGGGTAATAAGATATTTACGACGGACGATTTGATTTTCAATATGAAACAGAGGCAGGGGCAGGTATTAAACAACTCAAAAATACAGGAAGATATATTTTCTATTAACAAAAAATACAACGACGCGGGATACGTCGAAACGGCGGTTGCGAGCGAGCCGATTATAGACGACGTTAATTCGACGATAAAATTTAAAATATCCATTAGAGAGTCAAAGCTTAGTTACATTGAAGCGGTTTATTTTAAAGGAAATACTAAAACTAAAAATTACGTACTTTACAGATCGGTTTATACCGAAGTCGGGCAAATATTTGATTCGTCAAAGTTAATCGCGTCGATTTACGGGCTAAACAATCTCGGATTCTTTTCAAAAGTCGAGCCGGACATCAAAAACGGCAGCGCCCCGGGGCTGTTAAAAATCACGTATATACTTGAAGAGCAGTCGACGGCCGAAATAAGATTCGGAATGCAGATTACCACTAATAAGTGGCCTCCGGATATAACGTTATTCGGCGAATTAACGGAAAAGAACTTTTTCGGCAGAGAGCTTGTTATAAGCGGAAAGGTCGATTTATCTCTATACAAACAAGGGTTTGAGTTTAGTTTACAAGATCCTTGGTTTTTAAACTATCCGTGGAGTTTAGGAACGTCGGTAAAATTTTATCATAACTGGACGCAGAAAGTTTTGAGAAAACTGACAATCGAGGATTATGAAAATTATAACGAGGAAGACGGCTCTCTTACTAATCCTTCAGATCAAGACATAAGAGATTTTTACGACAATAAATACGTTAATAAGGACGAAGAAAATCCGAATTATATCGGACACGGACCGGGACAATGGTGGAGTATGGGGGTGTCCGACTTAACTTTTGAAATCGGTTTAAGTACGGGATATAGGTTCTTGAAATATTTTAGCGTTTTCGGACAATACTCGTTGTCCCCGATATACACTTTTATGATCGACAATTCGTTAGCCGACCAACTAAATTCGACGACTTACCGTAATATGATTACGCAGAACAACGGTTGGTCTATCAAATCGACTTTATCCTCGACGTTTGCCTTTAACACGACAAAACAGAGAATAAATCCTTACGACGGTCTCAAATTTTCTTTAACCGGAGCGTATACCTGGGGAAGCTACGATTATTTATCGCTATCGACAAAATTCACTTTTTATTGGAATATTTTAGACCTTTACTTTAACGATTGGCCCTTTAAGCACGTGCTTGTGTTTAACGCCGCCGCTTCGTTTATTTTCCCCGGATTTAGAAATCTTGGCGGACAACTCAACGGAGTATCCACGGCGGGCAAAGGACCTATAGTCTATCCGTCGGATTATCTGATGGTAGACGGTTTTTTTGTCGGAAGAGGCTGGTCTACTTCTATCGGCGCGACAAATTACGAAGGAAGATTAACAAACAAAACGGGGTATGCCCGATTTGATTTCTCGTTGGAATATAGAATTCCGATCCATGAAAAATTTATTTGGCTTGCCGGTTTCATAGATATGGTCAATCTCATCGAAGGACCGGTCAAGAAACTGCCAAAACTTGACGCGTCGGGCAACGTTATCTCTTCCGACGGTTATTACGACTATACAAACAGCTGGATGTGGTGGAATCAGTTAGAAGCAAACGATTGGTACGACGAAAATATGTCAAACTGGTACGGAGTAGACAACTGGTACGGATCGGTCGGAGTAGGTTTTCAGATAACGTTCCCGCAGTTGCCGTTAAGTTTCTACGTAGTTAAGAGGTTTAAAATTAACTCTTACAGCGGATTCGAGTGGGTATCTAACCAACCGGAGACCGGCAATCTGGATTTTGTCCTTTCGATAGTAGGATTCTATTTCTAAAACAAAACTGCCTATAGTTGAAAAACGGAGTTATTTTAGAAATTTACTCAATCCGCCGATTATATCCCCGACGTCGCTAAGGTCAAATCCGTCGTCTTTTGTTTTTTCCTTAATGACGTCGTCGTCGACTTTTCCATCCGGCGTGAATTTATCTATAATATCGGGCAGTACGGTAGCCAACGAACTTGCTACGCCTTTCGTATCCAGCCCCGTCTTGCTTGCTATAGGCTTGAGAAAATCGGCGCCTAGAGCGTTGAATATCTGATCGCCTGAGACGGGAAGTTTCTTCCCTTTGCCAATCCACGAAGCTACCTGTTTAGATAATCCGGAAGAAGAGAGCGTATTGACTATCTTCGACAAACCGCCGGATGTTATCAAACCCATTACTATTTTAATAATCGCCGAAGTAGAGTCGTTTTTATTATCGTCCTTACTCCCGCCAAGAACGTTGCCTAAAACGCTTCCCGCTATGGAGCCTAAAATTCCTCCGTCGTTAGAGTCCTCTTTTTTACTATTTCCCTTAAGTACGTTTTTCAAAACGTTTCCCGCAAGTTTCCCCGTAATGTTGTCTAAAAGTCCCATAATATTTTCCTTATTTATAATATTTGCTACGTTGATATTAATTCAATAATACGATTTTGTCAAATAATATTATTTTTTTTAGATTTTTTTTGTCATTCAAAAAATGAAAGTTTACACTTATTTCAAAAAATGAGACTTGACGTTTTTTTTAAACATAATATTATTCAAAAAAACAAAAAATCTTTTGGGGATAATAATATGATATTATATACAAACAGTTATCATATGAATCTAACGGGCTTTATCATACGCCCTCTATGGAAATATTAAAAACTATAGCTTTAGAAAAAATCATTGATTTCCCTGATATTCATATTCAAACAATTAGGAATTATTTAAAACTCAATAAACAATATCCCAAAAATATTAAATCAAGGAAATACAGAAGAAGATTTGAAGCAAAATATGTTGGGGAGTTA
>MWDO01000046.1 GCA_002070605.1 Spirochaetes bacterium ADurb.Bin133 | reverse complement strand
AAAAAAGGAGAAAATTTTATGAAAAACAAAAAGCATCTATTTCATTTTATAGTATCCGAATCTATGAATAACAACGTCATAGATTTTCTACTAAAAGAGTTCAAAATTAATACGTTCAGCAAACTATTTGAAACTATGTTTCGCCTCGTTAACAAAAAAATCCCAAAAATGAAAAGGATAATCGGAAATCATCGCTCCGAATACGCCGTTATAGACAATACCGACGATAAAAGGTTAGATAAATACCTTAGAATCAGCGAATCGGACTATATGCAAATTAAAAGGTGGCATTATTTTTATAACGAATTTGGTATGGCTTCGACGGTTCGAGATATTATACTGTTTTTCTATAACGGCGTTATGAAGTACGGGTTGGAAGGATTCCTTGAGATTGTTGGAAAGGAATTAAGGATTGATAAATTGAAAAACGACTTTTTGGATAAAATGACACAACTGTTAAATATCGCCGCTCGAAAACGGCTATTATACGAGCTCATAATCGAAAATTATCCCAAATACGTCTACTCTACGTAAAATTATTCTTTTATTACGCCAAAAAACCGACGGGAAATCGATTTTTCTACTATACTATTTACGATTACCAAAAAATATGATATATTAGGCGAAATTAAATTTTCAGGAGACGTAAATTGCCGGAATATAGATTAACAAGAGCTCTTTTGAGCGTTTACGATAAGGAAGGGATCGTCGAACTCGCTAAAGTTTTATCGGAAGCCGGAGTTGAAATAATTTCAACGGGCGGAACTTACAATCTTTTATATGAAAACAGTATTAAATGTATAAAGATAGAGGATTTTACCAATCAAAAAGAGATATTTGGAGGCAGAGTTAAAACTCTTCATACAAAAATTCACTCCGGAATACTTAGCAAAAGGGATAGAGAGTCGGAAGAACTGGACGTCGATCTCATAGATCTTATAGTAGTTAATCTATACCCGTTTGAAGATATGATCAAAAATAACGTCAAAGACATGTCTAAACTTATCGAGATGATCGATATAGGCGGACCGACGATGCTTCGAGCGGGAGCGAAAAATTACAAACACGTTACCGTCGTTCCTTCGTCAAAATATTATCCCGAACTTATAGAAAAAATAAAAAATAACGGGATTGACGAAAATTTCCGTTTAAAAATGGCTATCGAGACTTTCAGAACTACGTCGTATTACGACTCCGTTATCTCTAAGACTTTGTACAGTATAGATACGAACGGCGAGCTTCTCGAAGATACCGGCGCTCAAAGTCTATCAATCCCGATAGAAAAAGTTCTAGACCTCAGATACGGCGAGAATCCTCATCAGAAAGCGTCTTATAACTCGGTCCCAACTTTTGCCGATAAGAATATATCGGATTTCTTTATAAACGGAAAAATTCACGGTAAGGAGTTAAGTTATAATAATATAGGCGATATATCCGCGGCTATAAGAATATTATCGGATCTGGACGCGAACTCCTGCGTAGTAATCAAACACTCCAATCCATGCGGAGCGGCTTCTCGAAACAGTACTTACGACTCTTTTATGGCGGCTTACGAAGGGGACAAAGTCTCGATTTTCGGCGGAATCGTCGGTTTCAAAGGGGTTGTCGAAAAACAGAGCGCAGGAGTTCTTTCGGAGATATTTTTAGAAATAATCGTCGCCGAAAGTTTTACTACCGAAGCCAAAGAAATTCTTATGAAAAAGAAAAATATCCGCTTGATGGAATACGATAAATGGAAAGATATTATTTTTGAAGATAGCGGTTTATTTGAGATCAAAAAAGCCCTCGGCGGCGTTCTTATTCAGGAGAGAGACGCGAGCGCTCCAAAAAACGAGCAATATAAAGTCGTTACAAAGCTCGCTCCAAATAGCGAGGATATTGAAGATCTGAAATTTGCTCAAGCGCTTGTAAAACATGTCAAATCTAACGCTATCGTCGTCGTTAGAGATAAAATGTTATTGGGAGTCGGCGCCGGACAGATGAACAGGGTTACTTCGGCTAAAATTGCTCTCGATTGGGCGGGCGATAGATCGAAAGGCGCCGTCGTGGGATCGGACGCATTCTTCCCAATGGACGACACGGTAAGACTAGCCGCCGAGAGAGGAATCAAGTCGATCGTTCAACCGGGGGGGTCTATCAAAGACGAAGACTCGATAAAGGCGTGCGACGAACTCGGGATATCGATGATATTTACCGGAACAAGACACTTTTTACATTAAAATAAACGAAACCGGATTACGAAGAGGAAAACATTTCATTATATTGGTTTATCCCCTTATGTTGATTAAGCTTTCGTTGTAACAGTCTGTCGAGTTTATCGTCGGAGAGGTAGTTCAACCACATTCTGGTAAACGTCGAAGAGTAGTTGTACCAATTTTCTTTTATCTGAATTTTTTCTTCTTCAGTCAACGCTCTATTCCTCTTGTTCATAAATATTTGAAAATCTTCATTTATAAAAATAGATTCCAGTAAGTTGATCTTATCTAATTTGTTTTGCATAATAATAACCTCCAAAAGTTATCTAATATTTAAGTAGCAAGTTACGCGCCATAATTAAATTTATTCGCAATTATCTTAAATAATTGGTATTAACAAGAATATCAGCTATATAGACAAGATATATTGACTATTAAAACAATATTAATTACATTATAAGGTCGACTAATAATAAAAAAACTTTACTATCGGTAACATATTCAACAAAAATGTATTATTTTTTATACATTTTTATATTATTTTTATTAAAAAAAGAACCGAGTTTTTGTCCCGGTTCTTTTTTTTGTATAGACAAATATTACTGCTTAGCAAAAACTGTAACCGCCGTTCCTTCGCATATAGCGCTTGTCGTTACGACTTCGTTTTTCGCTCCGTTTATATCGAATACTTTCTTCCACGTTCCGGAAGGCAACGTATAAGTATAGTTATCCCCGGAATTGAAAACTACGATTAACTCGTATCCGTCGCCGACGTTGTTGTTTTCGTCTATTAAGGAGACGTAAACATTGTAAGGCAAAGAAGCGTTGGTTACGACGCCTATGCCTGCCGGAGCGGATGACATTTCGGTTCTCATTCTGCTATTAATGTCGTCCCACGAAGTCAATCTAAAGCCGGGATGCGCTTTTCTTAACGCTATCAGCTCTTTATGATAATTAAATATCGCGGCGTTCGTTACTTTCCAATCCCATCTGTATTTATTATAGTCGTCGGGAGCGTTGTAACTGTTGTGAGCGTAAGTCCAAACGCCGTTTACGACTTTGGTTCTAAGCATCTCGTCGCCGCCGTGTATAAACGGTATTCCTTGCGAAGTCAAAATCATTGCGTTTCCGAATTTTAACACTCGCCGACCGTAAGCGTTATCTTCTCCGCAATGTTTGATCTTATCCCATAGGCAGTAGTTATCGTGAGCCGATATGTAGTTTATCGACTGTTCGGGGTCGTACGCAAACATCGAGTCCCAATCGTTAGCCAAAGGATTGGTCGATTTGACCGCCATAATAGAGCCCCTCATACCGACGGCAATCGCTCCCGTCCACGAAGTAGTTCCGTTAAACATATAACCGCGGGTCGTACCGTCGTTATTCCCTTTGATATCCTCTCTGTATTTTCCGTTGAATACCCCCACTCTGCCCGACGCCGTCGCGGGGCATTTGCCCATACGCATTTTTTGCGCTTCGTTTGGATCGCTGGCGTATCCGTTCCAAGGCTCGCCGTATATTATAATATTTCTATCGGGAAAAGCCGTATTGAGGTATTCTCCCCACTTTTTGTACTCGTTGTAATAAAATATTCCGACCAAATCAAACCTAAATCCGTCGATTTTATACTCGCTTACCCAGAATTCCAGCGAATCTTGTATAAACCTGCTAACCATCGGCTTCCCGCTATCTACGGAATTGCCGCATCCCGATAGATTTAGTCCGTCAAAATATTTCATCGTAATCCCCTGAAACATCTCGTTGCCAAAAGTGTGGTTATATACGACGTCCATAACTACTCTCAAGCCCCTCTTATGAAATTCGTTGACCATATTTTTAAACTCTTTCACTCTGTTTTCGTAATCGAGAGGAGTCTCCGAGTACTGTTCTTCGGGAATATTGAAGTTATAAGGGTCGTATCCCCAATTGTAGTGTTGCGTCGCAAAATCGTAAACGGGCAATACCTGAACGTGCGTTACGCCCAGTTCGACAAGGTGGTCTATACCGGTCTTTACTCCGCTATAAGTCGAACCCGCATGAGTCATACCGGTAAACTTCCCTCTTTTATTTTCGGGAACGCCCGACGAAGAGTCGATGGTAAAATCTCTAACGTGAACTTCGTAGACTATCGAGTCCTCTCGATTTGTCAAAGGAGGAATATCCGCCCAGCCGCCGTCCGGTAAAATATTGGCAATATCCATAACGATATTAACGTTCTGTCCGGGCTTCGCCATTACGCCGTAAGGATCGCGTACCGCAGTTCCGTTAATCAAGAATTGATACTCTTTATTTTTATGATCGCCCGTTAAAACTTTTTCATAAATATCCGTATATCCGTCAAAATCGGCAACTTTCGAGCAATTATATTCGTTTCCGTCGATTTTCACCTTAACGTTAGCGGTATCCGGCGACCATATCCTAAAAGTCGTCGAAGCAGGAGTATATATAGCTCCCAATTTCATAACGCAAGGTTGACTTTGATACTCTACTTTTTTGAAAGTATAAGTCGCCGTCGAAGGTCCGACGTTATTAATGGCGTATATCTTTAAAATCTTTTCATCGTTTATTTCCATATCGCCGCCGATCGTAACGGCGGTTCCGTTTGAGAAATTGACGGCGCTTCCGCTAATCGAAGGATCCGAGCCGTCAAGCGTATACGTCGATTTTGAAATATTTTCTCCGCTCAAGTTAAGCGTTACGACAATTGTCGCGCTAGAGAAGTTACATCCCCCCGGCGTTGCCGACGCCGTCGGTTTTTGAGGAGCGATAGGATCGCTTGTAGTCATTACTCCGGTTTTAGATACCCAGACGTTCGAAGTCGCGACGAAGTCCGCCCCTCCGTTTTGCATCTTATTTACCCAGGTTCCGTCGTTAAATAGAAACGTTACGCTTGAGGTAGAAGCGATCTCTTTTTTATACCATCCCGTTCTATAATAGACCATATCGCCGGGCGCGGTTTTTAACGCCGTAGTTTCCCAAACATTATCGGAATCTTTGTCAAACCATATCCATATCTCCGACCAAGCGTCCGGTTTTTCAACGTAGATATTTATACCCGTCGGCGCCGAAGTTATGTTATAAGTTTCGGTTTTAACGTCGGAGTCTAAATAATTATCTTTATACGCTATCGCCTTAACTGTTTTGATCCCCTCGGTCAAGGTAAACGCGGCGCTATACAAAGTAGAAGTTTTGCCGGGCGTAGTCCCGTCGGTCGTATAGCGAATAGCCGCGCCCGCCGTCGAACAGGTTATCTCAAAACTTGTCGTAACGTCGTAATCTCCCGATATAGGAAGAATTATCGGCGCCGCTACTTTCGACTTAGTAATCGTTATCGGAACGCTTATTATCGGCGAAGGGGCTTTACCCTGCGTCTGCGCTATCGCTTTAATAGTCGATGAAACGGTTACGGTTATGGGAGCCGTATACTTCGCCGAGCTGATAGTCGGATCCGAGCCGTCTGTAGTATAATAGACGTCCGCGCTTGTATCGCTACAAATAAGCGTTATCGCTACGGAATCTTGAAAACTCCCTCCGTTAGGCGTCGCCGCCGGAGTGGGAGTCGTCGTCAAATTTATTTCGTAATCTAATTCCGTTATTGTAGAATCGGCCATCCCCTCTTTTACCGCATAAACGACTAATTTTATCTTATCGCCGGCGGCTCCCGATAGAGTTATCGGCGCGGTATAATCGGCCGTCGCGTCGGAATTCTTAGCGTATTTAACGGCAGAGCCGCTTGTTCCGCACGATAGCAACAATTGATAATCGTTAATTATCGCTCCGGAAGGCGCGCTTGCCAAAACGGGAGTAACTTTTACCTGATTCAGCGCCGATATAGCGTAACTGTTTATCGATCCAACCGCCACGTTTTTTGGTATGGTAGTCCTGAGATAGGTATCGTATTCTCCCGATATAACCGAATAATTTTTATCAATCTTCGACGCTTTTCCTTCGATGGTAAAATCCCACTCTCCTCCGATCAAATCGGTAAAAAGCGCGGCGTCTCCAAAATTAGCGACCTCTTTGACTATATCGTCAAAGCCCGTTTTCCTCGCCGTTACCGCGATCTTATTTATATACCCCGGTTTGTCTTGAGATATAGCGTACCCGGAGCCGTTATTTATCGTTAGATTTACCGCGCCGCTGTTTTGTAGAAGAATGATCGTTATCGTAGCCCCACGTTCGGTCAATTCGACGTTCGAACTCCCCGAATAAACGGAACTGTTTGAGCTGTTCTTACCGGTTACCGAAATATTCCAACTACCGATCGACAAAGTCATAGAGATCGGCGCTCCGACGTTAAAATCGTCGGTAATCTGTTCTTCCCCTTTTGTCGCAACAACGGTATATTTCGAAATACTCCAGTTTCTACTGCTTGAAACGTTTATTTTCAATTCCGCGGTCGCTACTTCGGCAAGTTTATTGTTTATATTCGCGCAACCAAATAATAAAACCGCCAAAATCAATAAAAGAATATTTTTTATTTTCATTTTGGTATCCTCTATATAATATGCGGAATAAGAGAGCCCGCTCCCTTATTCCGCTCCAGTCGCATTACGGCGTTACTTTTTCTATCAAGATAACTCCTTCCGAGCCGGCTGTAAAAGTTACGCTTCCGCTTGCAACCGTCGCCGTCGTTCCCGTATAGGCGTCCTTGACCGAGTCGCCGTCCGCAAAGAACCCGGCTACGTTTACGGAAGTCGAGCCCGACGCTCCAAGTTTGATAACTACTTTATTTACAAATCCGCCCGCCTCGTAAGACCTGCCGTAAGTACTATTTCCCAGATCGGTTTGCGAACCGGCTCCAACAGAAAGATTTCTCTTTCTAAACTGTCCGAGTTTGCTCCAGTGAGCCAATACGTCGGGGTTCGCGTCCCAGTTCATATCGGATCTTGTCCCTTGATACGGATCCGATCCGGTATCGCCGAAAGGTCTAGCCGTCTCGTCGCCGTAGAATATCTGAACTCCTCCGGGGCTTAACGTTAAAGCCGTCCCGAGATTCTTGATATTTGTTCTGCTTAACGCGGTGTCGTGCGACGATATGTAGTGCAGCGAATTCCAGGTAGGATCGGCGTTTATACTCGACGCGTATCCCGCCCAAGTTCCGCCTATGCTCCCGAGGTTGCCGTCTTTAGGGAAGGAAAAATTAATAACCGAGTCGAAATTGGCGACGGTATGATACTCAGATTTATTCGCTCCGTGTCCCCAAACTTCGGCGGTCATCCAGAAGTTATCCGTCCATGTAGCCGCGTTTGAAGTTCCTTTGGGTTTTGAAGTATCCGCTCTCCACTCGGCTAAAGCCGTATTACACTCTTGTTTCAGTTGAGCCCATCTCGATTTCTCGACATGTTTTGCGGTGTCGCATCTAAAGCCGTCTATACCGAATTCTCTAACCCAAGCGGCAAGCGCGTCGATAACAAAATCTGTCGGAGACGAAGTATTGCTCGCGCTTCGTAAACCCGTCGCCGACGGTATAATCCAATCGGTATAACCCGTAGTTTCCATACCCCATTTGGTAATCATGATTTGAGCCATTCCGATACCCGACGTCAATTCGGTTCTGAAGTCCGGTAGTCCCGCAAGATTTTGCGTGAGATCGTCTCCTCCCGGCGCGGTATAGTCGCCCAATCCGGCTCTTACCCAACTTCCGCCCGTACCTTTCCACCATTTATTCCAGCTTGCTACGTCTGAATAATCTATATTATCGTGATAACTATGCCAGGTTTGACCTCCTGCCGGAGTCCAATTTACGTCTAAAGAACCGGATTTTGCTTTACCGAAGCCGTATTCAACCATATCTTTTAAGGTGTTATATCCGGCGTGATTTAATACGACGTCCATAACTACTCTTATCCCTTTACTGTGCGCCGTATTGACGAAAGTTCTCATCTCGGCGACGGTACCCATATTTTTATCCATCGCCGTATAGTCCAGCGGATAATATCCGTGATAAGAATAGTGAGCGAAGTCTCCGTTTGAGCCGCCGCCGCACCATCCGTGAGTCTGTTCGTAGGGGGAAGTAATCCATATAGCGTTTACTCCAAGAGCTTCAAGATAATCCAATTTAGCGGTTAGTCCGGCTATATCTCCGCCGTGGAATGTTCCGATATTCTTACCGGTCGCGTCGGTCTTGACTCTGCCGTAAGACAGATCGTTTGCGGTATTGCCGTTATAGAATCTATCCGGTATAACAAAGTAAACGTTAGCGTTATCCCACGTAAAATCCGGAACTGGAATTTCCGTAACTTTTTCATATACATACTCTCTAGTCGTAGTTCCGGCGGTATTTTTAGCAAATAACTTTAGAGTTTTAGTATTTCCAACTACCATACCGCTCCCTATCGTTACTACCGTCCCGTTAGAAAATGTAGTTCCAACCGTCTCCGAAGGGGTAGTCCCGTCGGTGGTATATTTACCCGAATCTACCCCGGATAAACTCAACGTAACGTTTAGCGTTTCCGTCGTAAAATATCTGGTCGACGGATTCGCCGATATTACCGGCGCCTCTACCGGTTTAGCGGCGGTCCAAGTAGTCCCGTCAAACCAGTTTTGCATAGTCGGCGACGTTCTGGTAATTTCAGCTCCCGAATTGAACTTCATTTTCAAAGACTTCGTTCCTAAAGTATATACCGCATTTGGAATTTCCATCATATACCATCCGGACGCCGCGTCGAGAGTCATAGCGTTTCCGGGCCAGCTTTGTCCCATCGAACTCGATATTGCAATCCCGTTGTCCTCCCATACCCAAATAGTCGGCGCGCTTGAAGTTTTATAGAATATTTTAACGTTTGAACCGGAATCGGTTCTTGTATAATTAAAACTTCCGGTAGACTCTCCCGCCGCATTTTGAGCCCAAACTTTTAACGTTTTTGCCCCCCCTATCGTATCTATATTGATCGCCGCGGTTCCGCCCGAGTTAATCGAAATTCCTGAGGTCTTTGGATCGCTTCCGTCCGTAGTATACTTTATAGAAGTCGGACTGTTTGTAGCGGTTATGGTAACGTTAGTCGACGCTTGCGTAACGTTTCCCGCCGCCGGACTAACCGTTATTGTCGGAACGGCGGGTCCTTCAGGATTCGTCGAATTCCAAACGCCGTCTTTATACCACCACTCTCCGGTAGTTCGAGACAAATCCGCCGTTTGACTGGCGCCGTTATTGCTGAATATTATATTTGCGCTTGTAGCGTTTGGAAAAGTATAATCAAACCAACCGTTTCCCTCCTCCGTCATCGCAACGCCGGGCCATGTCGCGTTAGAGATAGCCGGAGTCGCTACTACCGACCAATAATAAATTTTCGGCGTACTCCACGTAGTCTTGAGATGAACCTTTATTCCGCTAACGACTTCCGGTTTTACGGATAACGTTACGGTAATCTCTTTTGGAGATCCCTGAATGTCAGGAGTAGAACTTGTTACGGTAATCTTACCTGTATAACTTTGTCCCGCCGTTAAGCCCGTCGTATTTACGGTAACGGTTACGGTTTGAGGGGTAGTTCCGACTGAAGTTAAAGATGTTTTATCCAAAGTCAGCCACGCCGCGTTATCGATTACAGCGCAATCAAAAGTTCCCGTTCCGGCGTTTGATATAGTAAAACTCTGCTCTTGAGTAACATTCTTATCTAACTCGCCGCAAGCAATCGTCGTTTTACTAACCGCGATTACCGGCTGAGCTAACGGAGCTTTATAAACTTTAAATATTACGGAAGAGACCGCAGACGCCGAAGTAACTTTTATATAATATCTTGTCTCCGCGTCGCAATTTAGTTTACCGTCCTCCGTTAATGTAGCCGCCGCGCTCAGATCGTTTATATAGACCGTAGGAGTATACGTCGAGGTATCGATAATATATTGTCCCGCGTTAGCGACCGTATCGATCTCAAAACCAAACCAATTCTCGCCGGCTACAAGCGATACGTTGTTGCCCGTCTCTCCCAACATCAGACGTTTCGCGGTAATAAACGACAATCCCGTCCCCTGTTCTTGAACTATATCAAGGGTAAGCGTTGCGGTATTAGCAGACCAAACGCCGTCTTTATACGCCCGAGCTTTTATCGTCATATCGACGGACGCATCGATAGGATTGACGTATAGAGAGCTCGCCGCAGTCGGAACCGCGCCGTTAGTCGTATAGTAAATCTGAGCTCCGGCAGTTTGACTTGAAATAGTTACAGTCTGCGCGACCGGATAAGTTCCGGACGCGATATTAAATATCGGATCGGCGACGGTTCCCGGGATAGTATAAGCTCCGTACTTGACGCCGGAGTCCGTCATGCCGTCTTTATAAGCTATAGCTCTTAACTCGGTCGAAGCGGCTATGTTTACCGGAGCGGAATAAATCGCGCCGTTAGTTTTAGACGGCGTAGTCCCGTCGGTAGTATATCTGATAGTCGCTCCCGACGTAGTAGACGCGATTGTTACAGACTGCGCCGTATCGTAAGTTCCGGCGACGGGCGAGAATGTCGGAGTCGCGACGACTTCAGTTTTTGTGAAAGTTTTCCGGCTAATTATAGAATTTTCCAAACCTGTCTTTACCGCTATCGCTTTAACAGTCGTAGTTTTGGCAAGAGTGAAAGCTCCGGTATATAGAATACTGCTTGGCAAAGGATCGTTTCCGTCTAAAGTATAGTAAATATCCGCTCCGTCCGTTCCGCTGTAAATATTAACCGTAACTTCGCTTACGAAAGTATTGTTAGTCGGAGAAATCGTCGGCGGTTCGGCTTGTATAGTATAAACGTTAGTAGCTTCTAACGACGGATTGTATCCCTCTTTGTACGCTTTTACTCTAACGACCGCCGATTGCAACAGCGTTATCGCCCCCGAATATACCGAACTTGACGCGGTAGGCTCCGATCCGTCCGTTGTATATCTCAAAGCCGCCCCGCTCGTCGAACAGGCAATAGTCAAAGATACCGGCGGGTTATAAGTACCGGATGAGAGAGATATTTTAGGGGTCGCCGCAGTCGGCAAAGTAACTAAACAATATTCTGAAACTACGTCGGAATCAAAAAAACCCGACTTTGCCGCTTTAGCGTAAACGACCGCCGTTTGAGTTAAATCGATAGGAATCGAATAGCTAATCCAACTCGCCTGATTATCTACTGAATATTTTATATCGGCGGATGAGTCGGTATGCGTAATCGAAACCTTTTTTGTTCCGCTATCGTAAGTTATACTAGGCGTCGTTAATTTCTCAGGATTTTCGCCTGCTACAACGCCGTATACGGCTTCCGCAAGTTCGCTCTCTGCGTATCCCGACAGCGAACCGTAGGCTTTTATAGTTATAGCTTTACCGGTAGAAGTAATCTTAAAAGCCCCTTTATATTCTTGAGGGACTACGGGCGGAACAGAGCCCTCTTCGTTTAGATAATAGTAAATTTTTGCAAGATTTGTCTCGCAAGTTATATCCGCAGTCAATTCTCCGCCCGTAACGCTTGAAAAATACATTCCGGCGGAGGGGGAAATAATAGGCTTCTTTACCTTAAAAGAATAGGAAGCAAGCGCTTCGTCGGATTTTTCGCCGTCATACTCGATCCACGCATTAATTTTAGAGTTTTTATTTACCGTTACCGCTCCGGTATAGGTAAAAGTCTTCGGCTCATTTCCGGATTCTTCCAGTTTGTATTTTATGGTCGCCCCGACTAAATTTGTAGATATAACTACGCTCTGCGAATTGTTATAGGTACCGGATTCGGGCGTTATAGACGGAACCGTTAAAACTCCTCCAGAAGATTTTGAACTAAACGTCTGATTTCTATAGTCGGAATATTCCCATCCCTCTTTGTATGCAAACGCCTGTATCGTCTTACTTGTAATAATCGAAATTTCATTAACGTATATTTTGGAGGTCGTCGTCGGTTTAGAACCGTCGTCCGTGTAGTAAATAATAGCCCCCGTAGTATCGCAACTTATAGCTAACTTCTTTTTTTCAGCGTTAAAACTAAAAACCGGAGGTAAAACTTTCATTTTATATTCGGCGACGACTACCGGAGATGGGACAAATTTATCGTCCGTCGAATCGGTAAAAGCGACGGCTTTTAGTTGTCTATATCTTGTGATCGGAATAGTTTGCCCCGAATAATAGATATAACCGTTATTTTTACCCGGTTTTGTTCCGTCCATAGTATATTTTATCGTTACGCCGCTTTCGTCGCTCATATTCTCGATATATACTTCAAATTCGTCGTTATATATACCGCTTTTTTGAGAAAAACTCGGTTCGGCTATGGTAGTTTTAGTAAAATAATTGAAAATCGTTTCAACAAAGTTTTCGCTTCTATCTTCAATTTGCAATTCCTGCGAGCAGTTTGCAAAAACTATCGTCAAAAAAGCGACTAATACTAATAAAATCGCTATAAATCCTTTAACTCTTTTTTTCATAACAATCTTCCCCCTTTTTTATTGTTGTATCATGATCCAAAACAGACAAAACGGCGCAATGGGACTGCCCGAAGGATCGATTGCATCCCAATATTCTTTAGCCGTATTACCGTTTGCCAATTTCGGCATCTTTAACGTTATCTTGTCGCTTTCGATAGTTATACTTTCAAACCATCCGCCCGTTTTCCCAGCTACGGTCTGCTTAGTCCCGTCCCAGACAAAATAATCCACAGTTCTCGTTACGGCTCTGTCGCTTGTATTGTCAAGGTTTTTTTCGTTAGGATTATCCAAACTTACGTTCGTATTCGGTACGCTTGATACTATTGTATAATCGATGTTATTCGACTCGCCCCACTGCTTCGGTCTCTGAGTTGCGACTACGGCGATTTTTGCGCCGCTTTTTAACTGAAAATAATTCGAAGAGACGGTATTTAACGAGATTTCTACCGAACCTAAGAGAGTTTTATATTTAACGTCGTATCTCTCTTTATCCAGAAAAGAAATATCTTCTAAGATACCTTTAATTTGCGCCATTTTTTCAATAGTATTGGCGACCGATTTGTTTAAGACGTAAAATCCGACGGTCGTATCGCCGTACTGTTCGTCGATTCTGGCATAAGAACTTGTCAGTATCTCCTCATAATCGGTCAAGTTTTGTCTTCTGACAAAAGCCAATATATCGTTTTCAAAAGAGTTAGCGCTGAATTTGTCTATAATTAATGGAGTTCTCTTGAAAAGTTTGGAGCCGGCATGAAACAGCATCGAATCGTCGGCGGTAACGTCGCGCTCTCCGGCTACTTCGCCGTATTTTGACTCGAAGAACTCTATCTGTCCGTATTCAAAAATATTCCACTTCTCCGGGCTGTCCGTCGTCGCGTCGTTATCCCAAGTTCTACCGGCAAGAGCGCCGCCGTTAGTCGACGCTTTTATATGGTAATTCGGTCTCCAACCGGGAAGCTCGATAGCCGGAAGCGAGTAAAAACTCGCGACGGTTCTATCTATAGATACGTCCGAAAAATCTTCGGCGTCGTCGGTCGGATCCTGATAAACGTTCACAATCGTCGTTACGGTAACGACCCCTTTTACATAATCCTCAACCGCTCCGTTCTGGCACGACGCAATCGCCGTCGAAACGGATATAACAAAACCCAGCGTTACTAACGCCGCTATACTATTCTTAAAACTACTCATACTATCTCCTTTAAATATATTTATATTTTCAAAATTAACGGCGAGGCAAACGCGACGCCGCTAATAAATTTCTACTTCAAAAACGCTCCGGCATCTCCGATTTTACCCGGACCGTCCAAAACGTAAATTCTCGCGTTGCCGTTTCCCGAGCAATTCGCAGTCAAACTTCCGCTCGATACGATCTTCGTATCGCCGGTAACGCAGTCTTTATACGTCCCGTTTGGAATGCCGGAGAACGTCGCGCCGCCGTTTATAGTAACCAGCGCAAAACTATCGACCCCCTCAGATGCGTTAGTATATCTTCTCTTAAACGCTATGTCGCCGCTTACCCCCTCGGTCGAGTACTGCCCTTTTTGCAGAGCCGGAACCGCTCGTCTTATTCTGTTTAGTCGAGTTATGTGCTTGGCAAGGTCGTGATTTAGCGTAGTCGAAACGGTTCCGCTCGCCGTATATACTCCAAAATCCGTCGCCGTTACGCTCCCCTCGATATGATCTCCAAAATACGCTCTTCCGGTATTCGATAGCATAGCGTTTGGTCCGACGTCTATAACTTTACCTTTCTGAAATTCGATTTCCGTTCCGTAAAATATGCACGGTATTCCTCTAAAGGTGAAGATCAACGTCAATTTTTCGGGCCAACTGCCGGCGTATCTCTGATTTTCAGGCGCGCCGTCCGGAGCGTAGTCGTGCGAATCTACATACGTTACGTTCCAAGTCGCGTCGCTGTAATACTGATCTCCGCCGAGAGCCATATTGAACGCGTCCCCGACGTTGTTGAAACTCCAGTGCATCGGAAAATCTATCTGATCAAATCTGTTTCTCATAGTCCAATCCGGCGTATGATAATCGTTGCCGTTTAAGTAGTGGTTATTGGAAGTCGGCTCCGCTCCTACGCTAGCGTGGTCCGTCCAGTGTTGCGCTACGGACGCCTCTCTATCGCTCATAGTCGCCCACGGGTATGAAACGCTCTCTTTCCAGGTATAAAACGGAACGGATATCGCCGGAATTCCCGAATTCCACACGCTTCTATACCTTGTACAGGTTTCGCCGAATATATAGAAATACTCTCCGCCGGCTTCAATAAGTTGAGGTATAAACTCGTTATTAAACGTAAGCCGAGAAATATGTTTTACCGTATCAACTCTAAACGCGTCTACCCCCCACTGTATATATTGAATAAACGCTTCTCTTAAGTATTGAGACACGACGGGATTCTCCGTATTGAGATCGACGCAGTCGCCGGCGATCTGTCCGGTCTGGACGGTGTAACTTTCCCAACTCAGAGACTTCTCGTGATGATAAATTCTTTCCGTATCGACGCTATCTTCTTTCATAGCGTTTATTCTTGCGCTATACTGCGCTCCCGGTAGTAGAGAGTCGTAGTTTTCAGGCAGTCTGTTATACGGATCGTATTTCTCAACGGAAGCTATTGTGTCGTTAAGTCCCAGAGGCGCGTTTCTTTTGAACAGCGGATATAAGTTCTCTTCGCCGAAATTTGACGAGTGGTTGAATACTATATCCTGTATAACTTTGATTCCCTTAGCGTGAGCCGCCGCTATAAAGTTTTGATACGCCTCTTCGGCGGACGCTACGTCCGAAGTCTTATATCTCGGATCGATCTCTTTAAAGTTAATCGCATGATAACCGTGATAATCGTAACCGCTGCAGTTTTTTACCGGCGGCGTTATCCAGATCGCGCTAAAACCGAGCGCCTTTATATAATCGAGTTTCTCTATCAAACCTTTAAAATCTCCCCTCCACGCCGGATCGCTATCGGGATTCTTCGCTTGAGCGTCGTCCCAACAGTGAACGTTCGTAGTCGGGTCTCCGTCGTAAAATCTTGTCGGCAGTAGGAAGTATATCGTCTCCTCTCTGAAATCGTTTCCCTCCCCTATATTGTAGAACAAAGTCTTTTTCGTCTGATTGCCCGCGCCGTCTACGATAAGGAATTTGAAGACTTTTGTTTCAGACACATATGTGTCAATTCCGGTTTTACCCGTCGAACAATTTCCCGTAACGTAAACCGGCGAACTTGTAGTCGGTTCGCTCCCGTCGGTAGTCCAATACGCCGTAGTAGTCGCAGATTTATTGTCCTTTATCGTAAAACTAACGGTTACGTTGGGATAATATTTTCCCGGAGTTTTACTCGCCGTTATAGTCGGGGCTTCCAGATCGGCTTCTGGATTGATAGTATAAGTAAGCGATACGGTATCTCCCCATTGCGCCGCCGCCCCTTCGTTAAATCCTTTAACTTTAAATTTATACGTCGCATTCAGCGGAACGTTTATCGGCGAACTGTAAACCAAAGACGCCGAAGTCGGCTCTGCCGGGTCCGCTCCGTTAGTCGTCATGTTGTAATATATAATATCGCCGGATATATTATTCCCGATAAAACTTACGCTTTGAGCGGTAAGATAAGTACCGGAAGCGGGCGTCGCCGTTATAACCGGCTTGGTCGGTCCTTCCGGATTGTAGTCCGTCCAAACGCCGTTTTTATACCACCACTCGCCTGAAGTTCTGGTAAGATCCCCGGTCTGCTTGTTTCCTTCGTTTTTATCTGTAAAAATAACGCTCGAACTTGTCGTATTGACAAGCGTATATCCGTACCAATCGTTACCTTCCGCCGTCATAGCGACGCCGGGCCAAGTCGATTGAGCGGCGGACGGGACTAAATTCCAATAGTGAAGTTTGAGAGTCGTCCCCCAATCGGTCGGTCTCTTGTAATGAAGCTTGATGCCGTTAACCGGCTCGGTTATAGTCAAATTCGCCGTAACGACGTCCGAGTCGGTATACCCGTTCAGTTTTGCAAACGCCTTAACGCTATATACTCCAACGGGCAACTTAAACGCCGCGGAATATGGAGTTGAACTCGCGGTCGGAGTCGTTCCGTCGGTTGTATAATAGATAGCGGCGCCGCCCGTTCCGCATGTAATAACAATATCCTTGTTGGTATCGTATGATCCCGAAGAGGGGGTAATAACGGGCGTTACTACCTTTAACTGCTGGATCGTATAAGTATGAGCTACTACGTCGGAAGCCGTCTTATCGGGATGTTTGGCGATCGCCTTTATGGTTTTAGTTCCCGACGATATAACAATCGGACTTCCTCCATACAAAGTAGAACTTGTAGTCGGCGCCGTTCCGTCGTCGGTATAATATATGGAAGCTCCGCTTTCCGCCGTTAATGTTAAAGATACGGCGCTTGTATAAGTTCCGCCTAGGACCGAGAACTGCGGCGACGCCGTTTTGCTTGCGTCAACCGTATACGTATAAATCCCGATTATACTATCCGTTAAACCGCTTTTAGTCGCGTAAACTCTCAAAGTAGTAGTAGAATTTATAGTAATAGCCGTCGAATAATCCGCCGTAGCGTCCGAGCCTAATTTATATTTAACCTTCGATCCGGCCGTCGCGCAACTAAGAGTTACCGCCGTTCCGGAGTTTATCGTTCCCGACTGAACGCTCGCTATTACCGGCGTTACTCTATCCTGTTTTGTCGCCGGAAGCGTAAGAGTCTCCATAACGTTTACCGGTATAGTCTTTGGCAAAGTCCCGGAAATATAGGTCGTCCATTCGTTCGGTTTTACCGTATAGTCGGCGTTAAGAGCGTTGGCTTTGCCTTCTATTTTGAAAGACCAAGCGCCGGCAAACATATCGGTAAACAGAGCGGAATCTCCTATAGTCGCCGTCTCTTTCACTACGCCGGCAAATCCCGGAGAACTAGCCGTTATAACGTATTTGACTATAGCGCCCGGTTGACCCGTCGCGATCGAGTAATCTACGCTCTTAGCCGCCGTTACGTTGCACGCTCCAACCTCTTGCAACAGAGGTATCTGAACGGTCGTTCCTTCCTCCGTTAAAACTACCGTCGCCTTCCCTCTGTAAACGATCTGACCGGCGGAATTTTTTGCCTTAATCTCTATATTGTGAGTTCCGATTTGAAGACGCAAGTTAATAACGCCTCCCGGAGCCGATTGATATTCGGAAACGGTCGTTCCAACGGTAATTTCGTAACTGCTAATAGTCCAGTTTCTTGACATTTCCGATATTACGATAGTCAAATTTGCGTAGCCGATTTCGGATTGGTTTATTCCGTTTTGAACGCATGATCCCAAAATAGACGTTATCAAAATAATGTAGAATATTTTCATAATATTTCGATAAAATCCAAATAATTTACTCCTCATAATTCTCCTCCTGCTAATTTATTTATAATTAATTATGCGACGGAATTTGTCCGTCGTATAAAATATTCTATTCCACAAAATAAAATTTGCCCGTCAATCCTTCTATTGAAATTGAATAACCGCCTCCGCTTGCGTTTACGTTCGCCGCCCCTAAAGCTCCGCGTAGCGTCGTTCCTCCTACGGCGCTTTGAGATACAGTTACGGTTTTAGAATCCGTCGATACGTTTAGAACGTATAACATCTTTTGAGCGCCGTCCGTCTTCAGATCGACGTACGTATAAGTATCGGCGCTTATATGACTCCTCGTCCCTCTCCACAAAGCGGGATTTGATTCCCTCAAATTCATCAATGAAGTCAGATAATTCTTCAGATCGGACTGATTGGCGTCGAATCCGCTCGTTTGTCCGCTCGATCTCGATACGTGGTCGTCGTAATATCCGCTATCCCCTTTGTTGACGAAATTCGCCACTTCGTCGCCAATCTCGTCTCCGTAATAAATAGTAATAGGCCCGGTATAACTCGTCATAAACGAGAACGCCGCTTTATGCCGTTTCCAATAATCCGGTCTTTCTTTTCCATATTTGAGATGCGGAGCTCTCTGTATAAGATCGCCGAATCTCACCAAGTCGTGATTGGTCAGCATAAGATTCGGTCTAGCCCACGCCGAGTAGGCCGAATGCGTAGCGTATCCCGATACAAGTTTTGTAGCCGGTTGGTTGTAAGCTCCCGGCTGATTTATCTCTTCCTGCGTCGCCAATACCTGAGCGAGAACGTATCGCAACGGAAAATCAAAGCAAGACTTCAATCCGGCATTGCCTTCGGCGTTGTAACCCCAAAGTTGTATATTTGTTTCCGAATCCCATATCTCGCCGACCATATAACCGAGCGTCCCCCACTGTTTGCCGGCGGCCGCTCTCTCGGCGCATTTGGCTTCAACCGCTTCTCTTATATCTTTCCAATAGTTTCTGTCTTGATTCTTTGTCGCGACTTGATACGCTTGATCGAGCCGCCATCCGTCTATATCCAGAGCGTCTATCCAATACGTCGCGACCTCTTTATAGAAATCGAGACTGCCCGGATACGATACCGGATTGCTTCCGCCGGAAGGGAGTTTGCCGGTCGGCGAAGGTCTGACCCACCCTTTATGATGACCAAATACGCCGTCGAGTATTACCATCATCTCGCGTTGATGCGCTTTCTCGACAAGCTCTTTCGCGTCGTTAAAACTGCCGAATTTGGGATCGATAGTAAAATAATCCCTGCAAAAGTAACCGGTAGCGTCTAGAGCCGAGCTTCCGTCCGAATCAAATATCGGAGTAAGCCATATAGCGTTCATCCCAAGCCCCTTGATATAATCCAGAGAGTTTATGATACCTCGAATATCGCCTCTATGATGAGACGGTCCGTAGCCCGTATTGTAGTTGCAATTTGAATCGCCGTCTATAAAAGACTCTACCATTATTTGATATATCCTCAGATTGTTAGCGTCGCTAACCGGTTCGGGCGCGTCGGTCTTTATATAGTCGAAACTAGCGTCGCTCTCCCCGACGTCGTTTATAGAGTATAGCCGAATAGTTTTCGAACCGCCGACGGCTATATCGCCGCCTATCGTAACAACAGTTCCGTTTGAAAAAACTACGGCGGTAGGGCTCGTTTTGGGATACGAGCCGTCGGTTGTATATTTACTAGTCGAGATATTAGTTCCGGTAACGTTTAAAGTAACGTTTATCGTATCCGTTGAAAAATAGCTCGTCCCCGGAGCCGCGCTTAACTGCGGCGGCTGAGGAGCTAACGGGTCTTCGTAAACTTTAGAGCCGTCTTTTTTAACCCAGATATTTTTGGTAGTTATAAAGTCCGCGCCGTTGTCTTTTACCGTTTTGTTCCACGTTCCGTCGTTGAACAAAAACGTAACGCTTGCAGTCGAGGCGAGCTCTTTCTTATACCAACCGGTTCGATAGTTAATCATATCGCCCGGCGCGGCTCCTAAAGTCGTCGTCTCCCAAGACCCGTTGGAGTCTTTATCGTACCATATAAACGCGTTAGTCCAGCCGTCCGGTTTCTCAAAACATATCGCTATTCCGTCGAACGAGTCCGTTATCGTATAGGAAGCCGACGAAATATCCGAGTCAGTCATGCCGGATTTAACGGCGATAGCTTTTACCGTTTTCGACCCGACCGCCAATTTGAACGGCGAAACGTATTGCGTTTTAGTATTATCGGGCGTAGAACCGTCGGTAGTATAATAAATGGTAGAACCTTGAGTTCCGCATATAATAGAAAAATCTTGATCGGCGTCGTAAGAACCCGTCTGCGGAGATATAACGGGAGTAGCGACTTTTGCCGGAACTATCGTATAAGTTTGAGTTATAACGCTAGACGCCGTTTTGCCCGGAGCAAGCGCTATCGCTTTTACCGTAACGTCCGAAGATATATTAAACGGCGAAACGTATTTGTATTCCGGTTTAGTATTATCGGGCGTAGAACCGTCGGTAGCGTAATAGATAGTAGCGGTAGTATCCGAACAACTCAGCGTTACGCCGACCGCCGCTTGATAAGTCCCGCCGACGGGGTTAAATTGCGGATCGGGAGTAACTTGATTCTGTATCGTATAAATCAACTCATTGATAATGGAATTTTCCAGACCGGCTTTTTCGGCGTAAACTTTTACGTTAACGACCGAACCGTTTGCGCCGGTTATAGAAAACGGAGCGTTATAGTCAAGAATAGCCCCGTCGTTTATCTTATATTTTATAGTCGATCCGCTCGTCCGGCAAGAGAGCGTTATCAAAGTTCCCGACGAAATTGTCCCCGAATATGCCGACGGTATCGCCGGAGTAACTTTAACTTGCGCGTCGGATAAAAAACTCGTAATAAAATTTTCCATTTTACCGGAAACTATAGTTTTAATATAATTTGATCTGATATAGGTGGTATATTCGCCCGCAACGACGGAGTAATTCTTATCGATAGTTTTGGCTTTGCCTTCGAGAATAAATTCCCAGTCGCCGCTTAATAAATTCTGAAATACGGCAAAATCTCCGTAATTTGCAATCTCTTTTGAAATATCCGAAAAACCGCTTTTCTTCGCGGTAACGCTAATCTTTTCTATATGTCCCGGCGCCCCCGCGGCTATCGAGTACCCCGACTGATTATTAACCGTAACGGCGCAACTTCCCGACTCTTCAAGCAGAGGTATGATTACGCTCTGCGTTTGCGAAGTAAGATTAACGGAAGCTTTTCCTTTATATAAAATATTAGCGGAGCTATTTTTAGCGGAAACCTCAATATTCCACATTCCGGGGGTTAAAACCATAGTTACGGTACTCGACGAGGAAGTAACGTTTTTTACAACGTCTCCGCCTCTTGCCGTAACGTCGTATTCGAAAATAGTCCAACTCCTGTTAACCAATATATCAATATTTAGAACGACCTCGTCCGCGGAAAAAGAAATTTGGTCTTGATAACACGAAGTAATAATTATTAACGATACTGTTATCAAGATACGAGCGCAATTAACTATTCTCATTTAACTCTCCGTTTTTTAATAAAAATTATAGAGCATTATAAGCACCATAAATGTTTAGACGCTTCGTAATTCATCTAAATAAAAGCGGTTATAAAAATATTGATTAAAAAAAATTACAGATTAAAATCTGAAATTCAGAAATTCGTATAAATCAATAATTTTATCATACCGCCATTATAAGACTATTACCGGAAAAATAGCAATATAATTTTTATACTTTTTGTAAAATGAAAATTTAATTATTCCAATTTTGATGTTTACAAAAACATAAAAATAAAGTATAATGTTTTCATAAAAACTGAATAAGGTAATTATTAATGAATAAGAAAGTATTAATAGTCGACGATAAAGAAGAAAATTTATTAGTTTTAAAGAATTTTTTCAATTTCTTCGGAAAACGCAAAGATCTTGAGATATTTCTCGCAAATAACAGCCGGGACGCCTTTAATATAGTTAAAGAACAGTTGCCGTCGTTAATATTTTTGGACGTACAAATAGAAACAAGAACTTCGGGGCTAGAGTTAGCCAAAAAAATCAGAGATAATTTCCCTAACGATAAAATTCACATCTGGGCGATTACGGCTCAAACTCATAAAAACTTCGACGATAAGGAGTCGATCGAACAACAATGTTACAATCACGGTTGCGACAAGTATTTTACTAAGCCCTTTGATCAGAAAAAAATAATAGTCGAAGTCTCCAAACTCCTCGATATTGAAATTCCTTCTTTCACAAAAGAAAAGATGGGACTTTGATTAGTAGTTAAAAACTCCCTCCTTCGTTCTGATCTCTACTTCGTTCTTCAAAGACTTCTCCACTCTCCCTACAATCCGCGCTTCCACGCCAAACTTTTGCGAAATTTCTATTATCGAGCCGGCGGTCTTTTCGTCGGTATATATTTCTAAACGGTGTCCCATATTAAACACGCCGTACATCTCTTTTAAGTCGTAATTTGCGGTTTTTCTTATCAAATCAAAAATCGGCGGCATATCAAAGAGATTATCTTTGATATATTTCAAATTAGAGCCAAATTTCTTACATTTCGTCTGACCGCCGCCGCTACAATGTATAATTCCGTTTATTTTATCGCGATAACTCTCTAATATCTCTTTAAGAATAAAGGCGTAAGTTCGCGTAGGAGACAATACCGATTTGCCAACGTCTAAAGGCAAAGACGGAATTTTATCGGTAAGTTTATACTTACCGCAATAGATCATTTTTTTATCGACATTTTGATTGTAAGACTCCGGGTATTTTTCGGCGTATATTTTATCAAATATATCGTGTCTGGCGGAAGTGAGCCCGTTGCTCCCAATACCGCTGTTGTACTCCTTCTCATAATTTGCCTTGCCGAAAGAAGCGAGTCCGACGATAACGTCTCTGTCGGAAATGTTGGAACTATCTATAACGTCCTTTCTTTTCATCCGAGCTACAATTGTCGTATCCACTATTATAGTTCTAACCAGATCCCCCACGTCCGCCGTCTCGCCTCCGGTTAATCTAACCTCTATTCCGTTTGAAGTGAACCATTCGGCGATCTCCTCGTTAGCCGAGATTATCGCTTCGATTACCTCGCCGGATACCAGACGCGAATTCCTTCCTATGGTATTTGACAAAAGCATCGGCGAGACGCACCCTACGCAAAGCAAATCGTCGGTATTCATAACTATCGAATCCATGGCGATCCCTTTAAATACCGATAAATCGCCGGTCTCCTTATAATACATATACGCGAGCGACGACTTTGTTCCGGCTCCGTCTGAATGCATTATCAAACAGTCGTCGCTACTATTCGACAAATAATCCGGTATGATCTTGCAAAACGCTCCCGGATATAACCCCTTATCCAAATTAGCGATAGCGTTGTGAACCTCCTCTTTTTGAGAACTAACCCCTCTTTCAGAATATCTGTCCATACTTCCCTCTTGTATCTTCCATTTTAGAGCAATTATCTATAAGTTCATTCATTTCTTCTCTTATACTATCTGTCATTTTGCTATCATATTACCCCCGGTTAAATATTATAAAACAATACAACTTTCTAATAATTTTTTCAATATAAATTAATTTTAATATCTCTCCCGTCGGTTTTTTGGGGCGGGGAGGAAAATGACACATATGATGTTAAGAATAAAATTAGACGCATATGCGGCGCTACGCTCCACGATAAAAGCGGGAATTCCCGTTTTGAATATACTAAAATACTAAACCATTCTTCATACCGGGACATTATCGGGGCTTGCGCCGCTAAGAACAAATGTCCCATATGTGTCAAAAAAAATATTGA